>JBGPPL010000043.1:0-10064 GCA_041488495.1 Terriglobia bacterium | reverse complement strand
CGCAGGAATTGTTTGTCTGCTCCACGGGCGTCATCGGCGTGCCGCTGCCGCTCGAGAAAATTCTTCGCGCATTGCCGGTGATCGCCCGGCATCGCCGCTCCTCGGCGCGTTCCTTCGCGGAACTGTCGCTCGCGATTTGCACGACCGACACGCGCCCGAAAACGGCGGCGGCTTCGTTCAAGATGGCCGGGAAAAGAATTCATCTCGTCGGCTGCGCCAAAGGCGCGGGGATGATCCATCCGAATATGGCGACGATGCTGGCATTTGTGGCCACGGATGCGGCGATTGCGCCATCCAGCTTGCAAAAAATGCTGCGCGACGTCACCGCGCGCACGTTTAATGCGATCAGCGTGGACGGTGACACTTCGACGAACGACGCGCTGCTCGTCCTGGCGAATGGTGAAGCCGGCGCGCCTTCGATCAAAGCCGGAACATCGGCGCATCGCGCGTTCACTGCAGCGCTCGAAGAAGTTTGCCGTTCGCTGGCGCTTCAGATTGTTGCCGATGGCGAAGGCGCGCAGCGTGTCATTGAAATCGAAGTACGGCACGCGAAGACGGAAGCCGCGGCGCGCCGCATCGCCGAAACGATCGCCACTTCGCCACTGGTGAAAACGGCGTTCGCGGGCGGCGACCCCAACTGGGGCCGCATCTTCGCCGCGGCCGGTCGCGCGGGAGTTTTCTTCGACACGTCGCGCGTGGACATCAAGATGGCGGGCATTCCCGTCTTGCGGCGCGGCCAGCCGCTCGATTTCAACGAGCGCGCCGCCAGCAACAAACTTCTTGCCGAACACGTTCCGCTGGTCGTGGATCTTCACGCAGGCAAAGCCATGGCCCGCTACTGGACCTGCGACTTCACGGCGGAATACGTCCGCATCAACGCCAGCTACCGCACCTGACCGGTGCGGGCAAGGTGCCGCAATTGGCACGTATGTCGGGTAAGAGCACGACGCAGCGCGTCCTTATGACTCCCAATTCCAATTGGCGAATTGCTCGCGGAGGGCGAGTTTTTTGAATTTGCCGACGGAGGCGGTCATTTTAGCTGAGCGGCGTGCCAGATGGTGCTGATGATGACGCGTTGGCCGCGAACGCGATAGAGAATCGAATAGGGAGTGCCGCCGATGATCAACTCGCGAATCCCCGGCTCGGCTCCTGTGCGCCCCAGATGCGGATGATTCCTGAGAGCTTCGACGACGGCGACGATGCGAGTAGCCAAGCGTTCCGCTGCCGCCGGCTTATCCAGAGCCACAAAGGCACGAATTTCCTGCAGCCGGGCCAATGCCAGGGGGGACCAAACGATCTCTACCAGCACTAGGTTTCCCTCACTGGGACTCGGCAGCGTGGTCTTTGCCGCAAACGCATTTCGGAGGCGGGACTTCACGGTCCGTACCCCAGGAAAGGAGCCAAGCCTTCATTGCGTCGTGCTTGATGTAGTGCCCGGACTTTACCTGACGATCGGCCTGGCGAACCTCGGCAAGCATTCTTTCCTGGTCTGCAACGTAAGACTCGACCGCATCGGAGATAAGGAAATTGGAACTTCGACCGGATGCTTCCGACAACTTTGCCAGACGCCGTTTGATTTCGGGTTTCAGCCGTATGCTGAGAGTCGCGCTCCTTGTGTTCGCCATGAACACATTTTAGCACGTTTTCCTTCGAACCACCGTATGGTCCGATTGGGAGAGGGGAACGGGGAAAAGCCTCAGGCCTGAAGGCCTGAGCTACAGCTGGGTACAGCTGACGATTATTGCTCCCACTTCCAGTTGGCGAATTGCTCGCGGAGGGCGAGTTTTTTGAATTTGCCGACGGAGGTGCGGGGAATCGCGTCGAGGAAGACGAAAGCATCGGGGAGCTGCCACTTGGCAAACGATTTCGCGAGGAAGGCGCGCAGCTCCTCCGGCGTGGCCTGCGCGCCATCTTTCAGAACGACGGCGGCGAGCGGGCGCTCCTGCCATTTCGGGTGCGGGATGCCCACCACGCATGCTTCTTTCACCGCGGGGTGACCCATCAGGGTGTTCTCCAGGTCCACGGAGCTGATCCATTCGCCGCCGGACTTCACCAAATCTTTCGCGCGGTCCACAATCTTGACGTAGCCGTCTTCGTTCATGGTGGCGATATCTCCGGTGCGGAACCAGCCGTCCGCGGTCCAGCGATGGGCTTGATCGGGCGCTTCGTAATAACTAGCGGCGATCCATGGACCGCGGATTTCGATCTCGCCCGAGGTGACACCATCCCAAGGGGCTTCCCCCTCCGGATTCATCAAGCGAATTTCCACAAAAGGCGCCGGCCAGCCTTGCTTGGCGCGAGCTTCATACTTTATGTCTTCGGGCCAATCGCGCATGTGCGGCCGGAGACCCCCCGAGGTGCCCACGGGAGTGGTTTCAGTCATGCCCCAGAGATGCTTAATGTGCAAGCCGAAACGATCAAGCCTGCGCATGAGCTCGAGGGGCGGCGCGGTGCCGCCAATCAAGATGCGAACGGGGTTGTCGAATTTCCAGCGGCCGGGGTTTTTCTCCAGGGCCTCGAGGACGGCGGTCCAGACGGTGGGGACGCCACATGCGACGGTCACCCGTTCGCCGACCATCAAGCCAAGGATGCTTTCGGGATCGACATGGGGACCGGGGAGGACTTGGCGCGAGCCGAGCATGGTGCAGGCAAAGGGCAGTCCCCAGGCGTTGGCATGGAACATAGGAGCAACAGGCAGCACGGTGTCGAATTGATTCAAGCCAAAAACTTCTCCGAGCCCGCAGGCGAAGGAATGCAGCACGAGCGCGCGGTGAGAGTAGATGACACCCTTCGAAAAGCCGGTCGTCCCGGAAGTAAAACACATGGCAGCGCCGTCGTTTTCGTCGAGGGGCGGGTACTGAAAATCGTCATGGGCTTCGGCCAGCAGCGTCTCGTAATTCAGGAATTCCCCAGGGACGGCGTCGCAACCATACGGCACGACAACTACTTTTTCGAAAGGTGCGTCGGCGCGGAATTTTTCGTAAACCGGCAGGAGCACGTCGTCGATGAGCAGAAACCGGTCGCCCGCATGCTTGGCGATCCCCGCGATTTCATGCGGATGGAGCCGAAGGTTCAGCGTATGCAAGATGCCGCCGGCGCACGGCACGCCGAAGAATGCTTCCAGGTGTCCCGAGTGATTCCACATCATCGAGGCGACGCGGTCGCCGCGCTTCATCCCGAGTTTCGTCAGCGCACTCGCAAGCCGCCGCGTACGGCGATAAAATTCGCCATAGCAGGTGCGAGCAATCGACTTGTCCGGCTTGCGGGAGACGATTTCGACGCGCGGAAAGATTTTCCCGGCTCGCTCCAGGATGGTGGGCAGCGTTAGCGGAAAATCCATCATCGTGCCGCGCATAGAACCTCTCGGGTAGGGACCAACTTGGGCGCATCCTATCATCAATCCTCAGCAAACAGGAAAGCGGCAACGTCTCCCGACCCCTGCGATTCGCCCGCGGCTGGGTGACAATTTCAGGTTGCAAAAGAAGTTAATTTCCGAGACCATGCCACTGACCGCTGAAGTGCCGGTCTCGCGCCCGCGGTGGTTCGGCTTTTCTGGCTGCCCGTGAACGATTGCTGTGTCTTCAGCGCGCTCCGCGACTCGCAAGTGGGTTCCGGGCAGAAGGAGTGGGCAGGTGAAGAAGCTCTATATCGGTAATCTTCCGTTTTCCGCGACGGAAGAGCAGCTCAACGAGTGGTTTTCGCAGGTCGGTGTAACTCCCTCGGCTGTCAATCTGATTCGCGATCGCTTCACGGGACAGTCGCGCGGCTTTGCCTTTGTTGAAGTGACCAATGACGAAGACGCGGACCGCGCGGTCAACTCCCTGAACGGCCAGAATTTTGGCGGGCGAAACCTCGTTGTGAATGAAGCGCGTCCCCAGGCGGAGCGCGGCGGCGGTGGCGGCGGTGGACGCGGCGGATACGGGGGCGGACGCGGCGGCGGTGGTGGACGTGGCGGCGGTGGCGGGCGCGGCGGTGATCGCGGCGACCGTGGCAACCGCTGGTAAGCAGGCACTCCGAATCTGAGTACGCAGCGCCCCGATCCGGTCGGCGCGCCTCACTCCTCCCAAGAAGTTCTAAGCGGTAGCTGTGCGTCAGGCTTGATTCTTTTCGACCCTCGCCTTGCGTTGCCAGACCCGCCTAAACTTCTTGGGTAATGACCAGCGCAGACTGGAAGCTGGTCGCAAAGAGAACTTCGCACTAGTCAATACCCGTGAATGTGTGTAGTATCCCCGCGGCTTGTTTCCGGTGTCGCGGTTACTCGAGTAGAAGACCGCAGAACGGTCGCCCTGGTGAGGACGCCTCCCGCCCTGTCCTCCGGGGATTGGTTCGCGAAACAATTCGCCCCGTAACGTGTTTGAAACAATAGGCAAGGAAAATGTCTTGCCGGTTGAATTGTGCAGTATATGAATAGCGCGGGAATGCTGGCGCTGGTCCCCGCACCTGGGACGTGCGGCAAGAGTCAAGTGAACCTTCTGGGCCGGCCGTGCATCCAATGAACTGAGTGAACCGTATTACGGAATAGCATGACGACTTGGCACAAACGCGATTGGCAGCAGTTCTACGAACTGGCGCGCCGCCCCTGGCAGCGACACCGGCCGCCCCGGCCCGTTTATCCGACGGGTTTGAATCGCGTGTTGCCCGCGCAGGGTTTCAGCTTGTCCGAACTGGACGACGCGGGCGTGGATCTCGATCTTGCCGAGCGCCTGGGTTTGCCCGTGGATGCCGGCCGCATCGGCGCTTACGGCCCCAACGTTATCGTTCTGCGCGATTTCATCCGCTCCTCCCGCCAGCCAGTGTAAGCATGGTTTCCGCGCTTGCCAGGTTCCCAGGCCCCGCTCTGGGCGCAAGGATTGTCTTTGCCGCGCACACTGGCCAGCAATAGAATGCTCTCCGCCCACCCACCGGCTTACATGAGGCAGCTGTGAAACGATTCCTGTTCGCCACGATCTTCGTCGTTTTTTTCGCAGGGAATTCCGGTTCTGAGTACTCGATCCAGGCCATACGGTATGCAATCTCACCAGGCTTTCCTGTCGCGGGATTGGTTGTGGGAGCCCCGAAAGACGAGAAGGTCGATATCGCCATGGTGATCTGGCTGATTCGCGGCAGGGGCCGGACGATCTTATTTGACAGTGGGTTTCACCGCGAAAAATGGTTCAAGTATTTCCCAATGACGGATTACGTGCGGCCGGATGAAGCCGTGAAGTTGGCGGGCGTGAAACCCGAGGAGGTGACGGACATTATCATCAGCCATGCGCACTGGGATCACATGGGCGGAATCGATCTTTTTCCGAAAGCCAATGTTTGGATTCAGAAGGACGAATATCGCTATTACACCGGAGAAGCCTGGCAGCCGGGAGGGAATCACGGCGGGATTGAGCCCGAAGATGTGAAGCAGTTATTGCAGCTGAATACGGAGGGCCGGTTACGCCTGGTGGACGGGGACAATGTCGAGATTCTGCCCGGGATTCGCGTGTACACCGGTGCTCGTCACACCTATGCGTCGCAGTATTTGCGGATCGACGGGAATCCGGCCTTCGTGCTGGCTTCGGACAACTGCTATCTGTACCGTAACCTCTCCACACGCGCGGCGAGTGCTACGTTCAGCGAGGCCGACCAGGCGGCCAACATTACTGCCCAATCACGCATGATCGAGCTTGCTGGCTCGGCCGACCGTGTCGTGCCCGGGCACGACACGCTGCAGTTCCAGAAGTTTCCTACCGAGGGACGCGTCGCCAAGATTAAGTAAGCAGCCCCCCTTTTTGCCAACCTCATCCGTCCAACAAAGTGCTTGACCCTGGAATCGATTCCAGGGTTGATACTGTTGCTGTCCGGAGAGAAGTCACATGGAAGAGAAACTGCTTCGGTCTGGTGAACTGGCGCGGCTGGCGGGTATCAGTACGGACCTGCTGCGGCACTACGAGCGCATTGGGATCGTGCCGCGTCCGGAACGTGCGTCGAACGGTTACCGGCAATACCCGGCAAGGGCTCTCGATCGTGTGCATGCGGTGCGGCGATCGCTCTCGCTGGGTTTTTCGTTGCCGGAGCTGGCTCGCATCTTCGCGATAAAAGACCGCGGCGGCGCACCCTGCCATAAGGTTCGAAATCTCGCCGAGGAGAAGCTCCGCCAAGTCGAACAAAGCCTTTTGGAACTGAAGGCTTTGCGCCGGCAACTGCGCGACACGCTCCTCGATTGGGACCGCCGCCTGGGCAAGACCCCGGCGGGCCGAAGGGCGGGACTCCTCGACTCTCTCAAGGGAATTTCCGCTTCCCATAGACCAAGACCGCACAAGATGAAGAAAGGATTCTCACGAATATGAACGTTTCAATTGCAGCAGCAATTCTAGTCCTCAGTTTGTTTGGCAGGATTCAGCAAGAGAAGCCTGCCTCCCAGGAAAAACCATCGTCCCATGACATGTCTTCTTGTCCCATGCACGAGCAACACCAAGCCGCGGCGCAGGACAAACACCATCAAGGTGTGGTCGAGCGCGGCGATCGAGCGATGGGCTTCTCTGACGAAAATACAGCGCACCATTTCCGGCTTTACGCCGATGGTGGCGCCATCGAAGCGGAAGCGAAGGATACGCAGGACGCGGCAAGCCGCGATGCGATTCGTTCTCATTTCGCCCACATTGCGAAAATGTTCGCGGCGGGCGATTTTTCCATCCCCATGCTGATTCATGCGGAAAACCCTCCGGGGACGGAGACGATGAAACGGTTCCGCGACGCGATTCAATACGAGGTGGAAAATACGGCTCGCGGCGGACGCATTCGGATTATCACGAAGGACGCCGATGCCCTCCACGCCGTGCACACTTTCTTGCGCTTCCAGATCGCTGAGCATCAAACGGGCGATTCGACAGTAGTTACCGCCGCTCCGTAGTCAGGCCATTTGTGAGTTATGGAGGAAGCGCGTAAAATAAGGGTTTCGCGCAGACTCCATGGCTTCACCTTTCAACATCATCTCCAACTCCCCGGCACCGCCGGTCTTTGCGCCGGGTGCGCACCCGCGGCCGGATTGGCTGCGCGTGAAGTTTTTCGGTGGCGAGCGCTACCAAGACCTCAAGCGCACCATGCGCACACTCGATTTGCACACCGTCTGTGAAAGCGCGCGCTGCCCCAACATGGGGGAGTGCTGGGAGCATGGCACGGCGACCTTCATGATCCTCGGAGATATCTGCACGCGCGCTTGCGGCTTCTGCGCTGTGCCTTCGGGGAAGCCGGTAGGCCCTCCTGACGAAGAAGAGCCGTTTCGCGTGGCGGAAGCTGTGGCCAAGATGGGCTTGCGTTATGCGGTCGTAACTTCCGTGAACCGCGACGATCAGCCCGACGGCGGCGCACACATTTTTGCCCGGACCATCGAAGAGATTCGCCGCCGCGTTCCCGGCTGCAAAGTGGAAGTCTTGATTCCTGATTTTCGCGGCAATTGGAACGCCTTGGACGCCGTCCTGGCCGTACGGCCGGATATTCTGAACCACAACACCGAAACTGTGCCGCGCCTTTATCGTCAGGTGCGCAAAGGCGCCGTTTACGAACGGTCGCTGGAGCTGCTTCGCCGTTCGAAAAAAGCGCGTCCCGAAGTGCCCACCAAAACGGGGTTGATGCTCGGCCTCGGCGAAGAAAAGGACGAAGTCCTCGCCACCCTGCAGGACCTCGCCTCTCAAGGCACAAATATCCTAACGCTCGGGCAATACCTACAGCCCACGCGGGAGCATTTGCCCATCGTCCGCTACGTCCACCCCGACGAATTCGCCGAATACAAACTCCTCGGCGAAGCCATGGGCTTCAAACACGTCGAAGCCGGCCCCCTCGTGCGCTCTTCCTATCACGCCTTCGACCAGGCCGAATCCGCCATTAAGTAGCACAGGCTTCAGCCTGCGCAGTTGCAGTTGTGCAAGCAGCGCAGACCGATGTCTGTGCCACGATACCAGTGCAAGGAGCGTGTTTGTTTCTTTGGAAGGTCTGTTCTGAAGACCAATCGGAAAAACGGATGACAATAGCTACTGCTTCATGCGCGGCCCGAGTAGAACGAGCCCGATGCCTGCGACCAGCAACACGATCGAGACGGCGGCAGGGATCTGCGCCGTCTTTTCCTCATTCACGGTAGCTTTGATCGGGCCAATTTTCGCGACCTCTTCCTGCTGGTCGTAGTTGAAGCTCGGGTGCACAAGCCCAATCACACCTAGAACAAGAAGGATGACGCCGAGGATGATGACAAGCCGCTTCACAGGCACAACGTATCATAATCACCGAATCCCGGGTGAGGAAAGACAGCGGGCACACCCCTGCGCCGGTCTGGCGCGGGGATCTGTGGATTGGCTTGCTCGATCTTACGAACGGCTGGCGGCGGCTGCGGCTGCTGCGACTTTCTTGGCGGCCTTGGCTGCGGTCGAGGCTTTACGGCGCCGCTTGGTCTTCGGAGGCGTGGCCGGGGCTTCGCCGATCAGTTCGGCCGTCATGATGCTCGTGACGAACAGCTTGGCACCATGATCGTCAAAATCGATCGCGGTGCGTTCCTGGTCGGAAGCAGTCACGATTCCCAAGCCGTACACTACGTGCTTGATGGTCTGACCTTCTTGCATCACTTGCACAAAATCCTCCTTGACCACTCTCTGCTGAAAATAACGATTCGAATCTCTTGCAGTGGAACCGCCCTGACCCGGCCGGGGCTCCTCGTTCACAGGCTAGAGGCTTGTAACGTTCTCTGCCTGAAGGCCTTTGGGGCCTTTCGTCACTTCAAACTCCACCGCCTGACCTTCATTCAGGGACTTATAACCGTCCATCTGGATCGCGGAGAAGTGCACGAAAACATCTTCTCCCGTCTGGCGCTGGATGAACCCGTAACCTTTTGAAGCGTTGAACCACTTGACTGTTCCTTGTTCCTTCACTTCCCAACCTCACATGCGCAACCCCGACAGGGTCGGGGCCGACGATATTGGAATTGCTTTGCCTCTCTTGGTCTGATTCCTGGTAACCGCGAAGCGGTCTCCCAAGACTAGATACGTCCCCCAGCGCGCACAAAAAGAGCGGCTAAACTCATCCTTGCAGCTCCACAAATGAGCCAAAAGGTAACGCAAGAGTAGCAAGAGCCAAAAACATAATACCACAAAATGGACGCTTTGTCCACGCCGCGACCCCGGCTTATGCTGGCCTGGATGTGCCTGTAAATCATTGTAAATAATAGTGTTAATTCAAGATTTGGGTTGCGGTGTGCCCCGGGAAACTCCAGGAGCAGCTATTCCAAGGATTCGGGTTCCAGGCTCAAATCGCCCTCTCCCGAGGCCTTCTTTTCCCAATACTTGTGGACCCACGCTTCCCAACTCTTTCCGGCAGCCGTATCCCGGCCCGAGAAGGCCAAGGCCGCAATGTCAGCGTAGGCGACCTTGACTCTTTGGTTGGAATTTTTGGGCAGAACGCGCACAAAACTTGTGAGAAGCGTCGCACCGCTCATCCGGTCAAAAATGTAACCCTCGATTTTTGAATTGTCTTTGAGAGTCAGCGTCACGTCGCCGCGATAATCAAACGCTTTCTCGAGCGCAATGCGCAGTTCCTTTTCCGTGGCGAGCTCCGGCACCCAACCCTGTACGCTCTCGTGCAGAGTTCCGGGAGCAACTTCAAGTGCATCGGGGTCAAGGGGAGATCCCTCGGTGTGGCTCGGACGGTCCGCGTGCCGGGGGCCCGTCATGCGCGAGTCTCTTCTAGCTGGCTCTTGCTTGAGTCGATTTGCACGAGAGGATTATAGGAATGCACGGGCTTGGCTGGCTCATTCAACATCGCCAGCGCATCGGAATCGTCGTATCGGGTGGACAAGCTTGCCTTAACGGTGGCCCATAGCCCGCGCAAACTGCTGAAGGTGTAATCCACCGCGGACGCTTCGTAGCCGCTGTGCACCATGCAATTGGCGCACTTGGGATTGCCGGACTCCGTGCCGTAGTTCTGCCACTCGGTGGTGTCGAGCATCTCCTGGAACGTGTCCGCATAGCCGTCCTGCAGCAGGTAGCAGGGCTTCTGCCAGCCAAAGACGTTGTACGTCGGCATGCCCCAGGGCGTGCAGGCATGATTCCCTT
>JBGPPL010000042.1:0-18209 GCA_041488495.1 Terriglobia bacterium | reverse complement strand
GTCGGCGAGGAGATTTTTGTTGCAGGAAGGGACGGACTTCAAGTACGGTGCGCGGCACCTGAAGCGAGCGATCGAGAAGTACGTGGTGTATCCGCTGGCGAACCTGCTGGCGACCGAGCAGGTGCGTTTCGGCGACATGATTGTCGTCGATTGGGATGGTGATGAGCAGTGCTTGTCGTTCCACCGGGAAGGCCAGGGAGCTATCATCCCGCAGCCACCCCGGCGGGCCGTACGCGTACCAGCCACACGCATCGCAGTCAGTGCTGTAGGTGAAGACAGAGAAAAAGTTGCGCTACGCGAGCTCGAACCTGTCATGACGCGATAAATTTCTTCTGGGAGAAAAAACGATGAGTGCCCGGGGGAAAAGGCCCGGGCGCTTTTTTTTGCGGCAGAATTCCATATACTGGTGCTAGTGCAGATTTGCGCTGCGCGTAGGGTATGGAAGCTCTATGAGACGTCCCACCAGCGAATTTCCAACCGGTAGTATTCAACGCCGCGCACGGCACGCTTATCTTCCCGCTGCGAAGTCCGTTCTCGCAATTCTTGCTGTGGCCGCGATCGTGCTTTCGTCCTTGGCTCCGCCGGCCTGGGCCGACCGGACTTCCCTCAAGCCCGGTATCAACGTGTTTACTCCGGAGCAGGACGTCCAGCTTGGCAAGCAGAACGCGGCGCAGGCCGAGAAGCAGCTTCGGATACTGAACGATCCGCGAGTGGACAATTACTTGAACAATCTAGGGAAGAAGCTGGCGGCGCATGCGCCGGGATACAAGTACCCGTATCAGTACAAGTGCGTGAACGACATGGCCATCAACGCGTTCGCGCTGCCGGGAGGGTACATTTACATCAATCGGGGCGCCATCGAGGCGGCAGACACCGAGGCCCAGCTTGCGGGAGTGATGGCGCATGAAACTTCTCATGCCGCGCTGCGTCACGGCACCAACCAGGCGACCAAGGCGCAGCTCTCTTCTGTCCCGTTTGCGATCCTGGGCGCGATGGTCGGAGGAAACTCGGTCGGGGGATTGCTGGCGCAACTTGTCGGCAGCTTCTCACTCAATTCGATTCTGCTCAAGTATTCGCGCACCGACGAGTCCGAGGCCGACGTCATGGGGACGCAGATCCTGTACGATACCGGATACGATCCGCGCGCAATGGCCCAGTTCTTCGAAAAGTTGGGCGCCGAGACAAAAGGAAAGCTGCCCGCGCAATTTTTTTCGGACCATCCAAATCCAGACAATCGAGTCGGACGCGTGGACGAGGAGATTGACAAGCTCGGCGGGCCCCCGGCCAATTACCAGGCGGATTCGCCGGAATTTCAGGAAATGAAGCGCTACATCCGAAAACTGCCCCAGCCGCCCAAATCCGCGCAAGCGAACGCCAGCCCGGCGACTTCCGGAAAACCCGAGGCCACCTCGGCCCACCTGAATCGATTTCAAAACGACGTGCTCGAATTGCGCTACCCGGACAATTGGAAATCAAACGCCTCGGGCAGCACGTTTGCCCTCATGCCGCAGGGCGGCGTGGTGCAGGACAACAAGGGTCAATCCGCTCTGGCCTATGGTGTGATGTTCAATTCATTGCAACCGCGTGCCGATAACGGGAACCGAACGACGATCGAGGAGGCTTCCGACCAGCTGGTCGCGAGTCTGCGACAATCCAATCCCAACCTGCGCGAAATTGGAAATCGAAGACGTATGCAGGTCGATGGCGCCAACGCCCTCTCGATGTACTTCACGAATGGTTCGCCCGTGGGCGGAAACGAAAGAGACTGGCTCGTGACCATCGAGCGTCCGGAAGGATTGCTCTTTTTTATCTGCGTTGCGCCGGAAAGCGATTTCGATTCTTATGATGCGGCATTCCAGGCCGTCATCAGCTCCGTGCGTTTCCGCCGATAATCGTTTGCGAATCGATCACCACGCGCAGGAATAATCTCTAAGGAGTCTTTCGGCCGCTCCTTTTTGCAGCCCTTGCTGCTCTCGGGCGAGAAGCCAGAGCGAAAAGGGAGAGATCGATCGAGTCCGCCATGGCCTTGTAACCGGCATCGTTGGGATGCAGGTGGTCACCGCCGTCATAGGCCGGCAGGAATCGTTTGGGATTGGCCGGGTCGCGCACGGCCGACTCGAAATCGATCACGGCA
Organism: Terriglobia bacterium; assembly: GCA_041488495.1. Classification (GTDB taxonomy): domain Bacteria; phylum Acidobacteriota; class Terriglobia; order Acidiferrales; family UBA7541; genus Palsa-360. Next base: position 16,075 of record JBGPPL010000042.1, on the reverse strand, counting down.
TCGAACGCACCGCCGGTGCGAATCCACTGATTCACGGTTTCCCGCATGGCATCACCCCGCTCACTATAGTTGGGAGCCCCCTGGTACGGCGTCAACGTGCATCCGATAACGCTAATTCCATGGAGATGCGACCTCTCGACAATCTGGCGGAGGCCTCCGATCACGTCGTCAGTGGAAACAGGGTCCGCCGGATTGGCAGGCCGAGTCGCCACCTGGATGTCGTTAATTCCCTCCAGGATGATCAGGGTCGTGACACCGGAAAGACCCAGCACGTCGCGATCGAATCGCGCAAGTGCGCTTGGGCCCACCGAATCGTGCAAGATACGATTACCGGCGATTCCTTCATTTGCGACGGCGCTGCTGGGTGCGGCGCCTCCCGACAATAACCGCTGCGCCAAAATGCTCGGCCAACTGTGGTTCGTGTCCAGAGTGGAACGCGTGCCATCCGTGATGGAATCCCCAATGGCCACGATCGCCTGGGCACTTGCCGGTGCGAGAACATCGACACTCGAAAGCCAATACCAACTCTGCGAGGTGGTCACGTCGGCCATCGCCGGCAGACTGGTGAAATCCCCTTCTTTCGAAATGTAGGTGGTGTGCAAACCAAGGAAGTGCATCGTCGGCTGGCTCGTTCCGCCGGAAACGTAGACGCTGATGGAGAGATCGCTCAATGGCAAGACATCGAGATTCACCGGGTCACTCACAATCAGTGCGCCCGGCGGAATCGTGAACGAGGGTGTACCACTGAACAATAACACTCGATCTGAGTTGGGCAGGACCGCCGACTCCGTACTGCGGATCGCGATATGTGCTGCCCCTACGACCAAAGGAGCGGCGCCAAGAGCGTTCGATAGCTGCACGCGGACTTGGCGGCCTCCTATGCTGGTGTGAACGATCATTCGCAAGGTCCGATTGTTGAGGTCGCCATCGGGATGCGAGCCGGGCGGCGGAGGAGTGCGTAGCGGCTGTGGCGCCGCGGCCCAGGTGACTACCCAATGTTGTCCGGCGGGCTCCGGTTGGGCAAAGCCAGGCTGGCTGGACAGTAAAGCCACGACGGCCAGCAAGATGAGGCACCGGCCACAGGAGCCAAGGCGTGCCCAATGCCCAGCCAAACTCGATGAAGATTTGCCCCACTGTGGCTGAATCAAGCGCTCAATCCGGCTCTGTGCTCTCATGTTTCGCTCCTGAAACACCTTTCTTCATAGACACGTTTGCCACATAAGCAAGTTTGACGACATTCGCGAAGGCGTGGTTTTGGAATATACAAGCACTGACTTCCGATTGTCGACAGTAAGTTTGGCGTTCGCGCGGGACCGGCGTATAGCGAGTGAACTGGGGACGCTTAGAATTTAATCGGATGTTCCGGAAGATGGTTTTGGCTTCCACCGCAGCACGGGTTTGCGCGCGGCAGTGACATCGTCGAGGCGGCTGACGCGCGTCGAATGCGGCGCAGTCTTGACGAGTTCTGGATTCGTGGCGGCTTCTTCGGCAATCGCGCGCATCGCGTCCACAAACAGGTCGCATTCCTGCTTCGATTCCGATTCGGTTGGCTCGATCATCAGCGCGCCGGACACGATCAGCGGAAACGCGGTCGTGTACGGATGGAAGCCGTAATCGATCAGCCGCTTCGCAATGTCCATCGTGTTCACGCCGTTTTTCTTCTGCCGCGCGTCGCTGAAGACAACCTCATGCATCGAGGGAGACTTGTACGGGAGGTCGTAGACGTCTTCGAGTTGCTTTCGGATGTAGTTTGCGTTGAGGACCGCGTCCTCGGTGGCCTGGCGAATTCCCGGGCCGTACGCCAGCGTGTAGGCGAGCGCGCGTACCAGCACTCCGAAATTTCCGCCGAACGCACGCACCCGGCCAATGGATTTCGGCCTGTGGCTTTCCAGCACGGGCCGCCCGCTCTTTTCGGACAGCACCGGAATCGGCAGATACGGTTCCAGGATTTTCTTGACCATGACCGGTCCGGCGCCGGGACCGCCACCGCCGTGCGGCGTCGAAAACGTCTTGTGCAGGTTCAGGTGCATCACGTCCACGCCAAAGTCGCCCGGGCGCGCCACACCAGCCAGCGCGTTCATGTTCGCACCGTCCATGTACAGCAGAGCGCCGTGCGTGTGCAGCAGTTTGGCTGCCTCAGCGATGTTTTGCTCGAACACGCCAAGCGTCGAAGGGTTCGTGACCATCATCGCGGCCACGTCTTCATTCACGATTTCCTTCAACCGCGCGATGTCGATCTGGCCGCGCTCGTCCGAGCGCACGTTTTCGACTTCGTATCCCGCGATCACCGCCGTCGCCGGGTTGGTTCCGTGCGCGGAGTCCGGAATCAGCACCTTTTTGCGCGGACGGCCCTGCGTGTCCTCGAGATAAGCGCGAATCAGCAGCAGGCCGGTCAGCTCGCCCTGAGCGCCCGCCGCGGGCTCGAGCGTGCCGGTATCCATCCCCGTGATTTCGGTGAGGCAGTCCAGCAGCATTTTCATAATTTTCAGGCAGCCCTGCGAGATCTCCTGCGGCTGGTAGGGATGCTCGGTGGCGATGCCGTCGAGTCGCGCGACGAATTCGTTTACGCGCGGGTTATACTTCATCGTGCACGACCCGAGTGGGTACATGCCCAGGTCGATCGCGTAGTTCCACGTCGAAAGACGCGTGAAATGACGGATCACCTCGATCTCGCTGACTTCCGGAAATCCCCCGACGCCTTCGCGGACGTAGGCCGCGCCCAATGCCGTCCGCGCGTCCACGGCGGGCACATCGAGAGGAGGAAGCTCGATCCCGCGCTTCCCCGGCGCCGATTGTTCGAAGATCAGCCCTTCGTTCTGGCTGACGTGCCGTCCCGCTTTCTTGATGCGATCGCTCAAAGCGAGTCTCCTCAAACTACATCTCACAGCTGCGCTTTGTGGGTCGCGGCTTTAGCCGCGACATCAAGGCGTCCACTGCCAGGGGCTGAAGCCCCGTCTTCTCGCCAGTCAAATGTCGGAGCTAAAGCTCCGACCCACAAACCGAAAAGTGTTCTCTTTTCACTTCGCTCATGTACTACGGCTCTAAACCGGCTTCGACAGAATCTTTCGAAGCGCGGCGGTCATGCGTTCGATTTCGGCGCGCGGCGTCGTCTCGGTGAGACAGAACAGCGCACGCTTGGTCAGGTCCGTATAGAAGCTGCCGAGGGGCAGCGGCCCGATGATCTTTTCCCGCAGGAGTTCCGCATTCACCAATTTCACCGACCGCGGCAGCTCGACGACGAATTCGTTGAAAAATGGGCCGGAGAACGCCAGCCGCACGCCACGAATTTTCTCGAGTTCTTCAAGCGCAAAACGCGCCTTGGCAAGATTCTGGGCCGCGAGTTCCTTCAAGCCCTCCTTGCCTAGAAGACACAGGTGGATGGCCACGGCAAGCGCGCAGAGCGCCTGGTTGGTGCAGATGTTCGAGGTCGCCTTCTCCCGGCGGATGTGCTGCTCGCGCGTGGCCAGTGTGAGCACGTAGCCGCGCCGCCCAGCCGTGTCCACCGTCTCGCCGGCGAGGCGTCCCGGCATCTGCCGCACAAATTTGTCGCGCGTGGCGATCACGCCGGCATAGGGTCCGCCGTAACTCGGCGCCAGGCCGAAACTCTGCGCTTCCATCGCTACGATGTCTGCTCCGGCGGGTGGCCGCACGGCGCCGAGCGACACGCCCTCGGTGACGGCCGCCACGAGCAACGCTCCCTTTGCGTGCGCAAGCTCGGCGAGATGCGGAACCTGTTCCACTACGCCAAAAAAGTTTGGCGACTGCACGACGACGGCAGCGGTCTCGTTGTTGATCGCAGCTTCGAGGCGCGCAGCGTCAACTTGCCCCGTGGCGGTGAATCCGACTTCCTGAATGTGCAGGCCGAGGTTGCGCGTGTAGGTGTCCAGAACCTGGCGATATTCGGGATGCAGCGACCGGGCCACGACCACGCGCTGCCGCCCGGTGAGCCGTTCGGCCATCAACACGGCTTCGGTGGTCGCCGTCGAGCCGTCCCACATCGAAGCGTTGGCGACCTCCATGCCGGTCAACTCGCACATAAGAGTCTGAAATTCGAAGATAGCTTGCAGCGTGCCCTGGCTGATCTCCGGCTGATAAGGCGTGTACGAAGTCAGGAATTCCCCGCGCTGGATCAGGGAGTCCGTAACCACGGAACGCAGATGGTTGTATACACCCGCGCCAAGGAAGCTCGTATAGCCGCAGGAATTCTCCGCCGCACGCGCGCGGAAATACTCAATGATCTCATGCTCGGAGAACGGCCCAGGAAGATGCAGCGGGGCTTTCAGCCGGAATTGCTCGGGAATGGATGCGAACAAATCGTCGATGGATTGCGCGCCGATAGACGCGAGCATTTCGTGGCGCTCGGCAGGGCTTTTCGGGAGATAGCGCATCAGGCCGAGGCTTCCTTTTCGGAGACGAACGCCTGGTACGCGGCAGCGTCCATCAGGCCAGTGACCTCGGCGGGATTGGCAAGCTTAATCTTGATGAGCCACGCGGCGCCGTGCGGATCCAAGTTGACGGTTTCCGGAGCATTTGAGAGCACGGGGTTCGTCTCGATGACTTCTCCGGACACCGGGGCGTAAATTTCACTGACCGCCTTAACCGATTCGATCGTGCCAAATAATTTCCCGGCTGCGATCTTCGTGCCCACAGCCGGCAATTCGACATATACGACGTCGCCCAGTTCATGTTGCGCGTAGTCCGTAATTCCGATTGTGCCCGTGCCGCCGGACACTTTGATCCACTCATGTTCCTTGGTGTAGCGATAGTCGCTTGGATACATCACAGCTCCTTGGAAATGTGTCCTGGGCGCGTCCGCGCACTTCGCCCATTTTATTTCGCCCGCTTGTAAAACGGCATCGCAACGATCCGCGCTGGCGCCTGATTCCCGCGAATTTCGACGGTGATTTCGGTTCCGGGCGTCCTGGATGCCGGCGGCACGTATGCCATACCGATGTTTTTCTTCAGAAAGGGCGCAGGCGACCCGCTGGTTACGCGTCCGGCCTTCTGGCCGCCGATCGAAATTAGGCATCCATCACGCGCGATCAGCCGATCCTGCATTTCGAAGCCGACGAGAGTGCGGTCCACTCCCTTTTCTTTTCGCCGAATGAGCGCTTCGCGCCCGAGGAATTCTCCCTTTTCCGGCTTGCAGATCCAGGCCAGGCCAGCCTCCCAGGGAGTCGTGGTGTGGTCGATTTCGTGGCCGTACAGGCACATCGACGCTTCCAGTCGCAGTGTGTTCCGCGCTCCCAGGCCGCAGGGCAGCAAGCCGTGGCTCGCACCTCCCTCCAGGAGATTGAACCAGAGCTTCTCGGAATGTTCGGGAGCAAAGTAAATCTCAAAGCCGTCCTCTCCCGTGTATCCGGTGCGCGCAATCAGGCAATCCACACCGTCCACGGCGCCGAACGTAAAATGATAATACCGGATGGAGTCGAGCGGCACACTCGTGAAGCGCTGCAGGATTCCCAGCGCCTTCGGGCCCTGGATGGCAAGCTGCGAATAGCGCTCGCCGGCATTTTCGATCTCGGCGCCAGCGCGATTGTGCGCGCGAATGTGCTCGAAATCCTGATCCTGATTGCCCGCATTTACACAGAGAAAATAGTGCGTGCCGGAAATCTTGTGCACGAGCAAATCGTCCACGAAGGTGCCTTGCTCGGTCATCAGCCCGGAATAGTGCGCCTGCCCGGCGGCGAGCCTGGCCGCATCATTGCAAGTGACGTGTTGCACCAGATCGAGCGCGCGTTCCCCTCGGACCTCGATTTCCCCCATGTGGCTGACGTCAAATAGGCCCGCGGCCGTGCGCGTGGCCATGTGTTCGGCGAGAATACCGGAATATTCCACCGGCATGTCCCACCCCCCGAAGTTGACCATCTTGGCGCCCAAGCGCCGATGCGCGGCGTTCAATGCGGTCTTGCGAAGTTGTGTCGTGGTTGGGGAAGTCACGCAGAGTTCTCAGTGATCGCAACGCGAAACTGAAACTAACATGCGAGTTTGAAGCGTGTCAAGAAAACGGGCAGGTTTGCGAAAAGCAGCCGTGGACCCGGGAAGAGCCGGGCCCACGACTCCTCAGAGCGGAAACGTCAAAGTTAGCCGACGCGCAAATTGTTCGTCACCGAAAACACTCCGTGAACAGAGTTCGCGGTCAGCCCTGCTATATTGCGATCCATCTGGTTCATCACCACTCCTTCCAGAGTCACGTGTCCGCCTCTCACGATAATGTGAATCTGCGGTATGGCGCCCATCGAATACCGGCCCAGGTTTGACTGCGAGAAAATGGCGCGGTATTCGGCCCTTCGAATTTGGTTATCAAAGGGCAAAGGCGGCAGAACCTCGATGCGGTTTACGACCTTTGTTACGCCTTCGATTCTCTTAACTGCCCTCTCCGCATCGTACTTGGTCTGGCCGTGCTCGCTGACAACCTGCCCGCTCAGTATCACTTCGCTGCCATTGACCTGGTATTCCAGATTGTCAAATACGCCATACCAGGGCAGCGTCACCAGTTCATGGCGTACTTGATTGCTGAGGGGGGGAACATTGAGAGACGTTACACTCCCGGCCCTCGCATTCGGAGCCCCGATCGCAAATCCCGCCATAGTCAATAGAGCCATGGCAAATACCCCTTTCACAACATGCAAGCGAGTCATCATGGAGGTCTCCTTTCTATGACCACACTGGTCCATTTCTTCTCTTGCAACCGGTTAGATGCGGTATGCTGGCAAAAAGCATCCTGAACCCTCAAAGGCCGGTAGACGTGCGGACCAATTCTGCTAGGATGGCGAAGCGGGAACAATTTCCACGCAGTCCAGAGGACTAGTACCGGAGGGATCCGAATCCTGTGTGGGTTGTGGCACATCGAGGGGCTTCAGGACACGCGCCGGAAAATACGATGGCGGCGTTCCGGCGAGCCGTCGAAATGGGCGCGCGCTTTATTGAGACCGACCTGCACCTGACGCGTGAGGCGGGCGTCGTGGCCATTCATGATTCCACGCTTGACCGTACCACGACCGGCCATGGCCTCGTCGATTTGCGGTCGCTCGAGGAAGTGCGTGCGCTCGACGCCGGCGCTTGGTTTGGCTCCCGCTCGGCCGAATCCTTTACTGGACAGCGCGTCCCCACACTGGACGAAATCCTTCGGTTTGCGAAGGAACGCGACATCATCTTTTACCTGGAGATCAAGTCCGACGCGGCCTGGGGAGTCGAACACGCAGTCGTTGCTGCGTTGCGCGACACGGGCGAAGCCGCCCGCGTCGTCATTCTCTCATTCGACCCTGCTATGCTCGATTCGGTCCACCGGCTGGACAAGACAATAATGACTGGCTATCTGTGCGAGCATCCCTCAATCGATCTCGTCGAGAGCGCGGTGCGGGTTGGCGCCCGGCAGATTGTTCCGCGCGGGGATCTGGTCACACCTGCCCTGGTCGAAAAGGCCCATCAAGCAGGCCTCCAGGTCGTGGCCTGGACGATCAACGAGCCTGAGCAAATGCGCCGGCTGATCGCTGCGGGAGTAGACGGCATCATGACGGATTATCCCGACCGTCTCGTCAGCGCTTTGAAGCAAGCGTAGCGAGGAATTTGTTTCTGCCTCTGTCGTTTAACGAATTGCTCTGTGCTCTCTGTGTCCTCAGCGCCTTACGTGTTAACTCATTTCTGTCACGCCGAGAAAATCTCAACACAGAGTGCGCGGAGTATCTGAACCGTTTGCGGACAAATGGCGCAGCGGCGCACGGAAGAATATTTTGCCGGTCAGCGCGTCAAGCGAAACAACTCCGCAAACTGAGAGACGGAGAGTTCCTCGGCGCGAGCTTCCGGGGACAATCCTGCTTCGCGCAGAGTGGACTCGGCGTGCGTGCCGAGCCGCACGCGAAGATTGTTCCGCAGAGTTTTTCTTTTTTGCGCGAAACATTCCTTCACAAAATTGAGGAAGGCTTTTTCATCGTTAATCTGAAGGCTTGCGCGGGCGCCCGGCATGCGAAGACTCACCAGGGCGGAAGCGACCTTCGGGCGGGGGCGAAACGCGCCCGGAGGGATGCGCAGCACAAGCTCGGGCCGGCTGAACCACTGCGAGACGACGGAGAGGTACCCGTAATCGCGACGCCCGGGCGGCGCGACGATCCGCACCGCCACTTCGAACTGAATCACGACGTGAATTGCGATGATCCGGTCCGCGTGTTCGAACAGGCGATGCAAAATGGGCGAAGTAATGTAATACGGCAGATTTCCGTAGACGGAAAAGTTCGCGCCCTTTGCCAGGCCCTCAAAATCGACTGCAAGGACATCGCTTTCGATGACTTCGACATTCCCCAGCGGCGCGATGACTTCGCGCAGGCGCGCTGCAAGCCGGCGGTCCAACTCGATGGCGATCACTCTGCTGGCCCGTTGCGCGATGCGCGAAGTCATTTCCCCGTGGCCCGCGCCAATTTCAACCCAGACGCCCTCTCCGATGCGGATCGCGCGCGCGATGCGCTCCTGCCAGCTTGCGTCGGTGAGGAAATGTTGTCCCAGCTTTTCGGGTGACACGGCAGGGAAGTGTATCAAGAGATGTGTCCCTGCGCGCGACGTTCATCGCGCATGGTCCTTGACGGCTGCGGAGGCTTTCAGTACGGTGGATACTCTGAACGAGGGGATATGAAAGTACTCTTTGTCGCATCGGAAGGGCTCCCGTTTTCGAAAACGGGAGGTCTTGCGGACGTGATGGAAGCGCTGCCCAAGTCGCTCGCTTCACTGGGGCACGAAGTCGCCGTGCTGCTTCCGCGGTACCGCAATACGAAAGCTGTGGCAGCAGCAGCGCTGAGCCTGACCATCCCAATGGGCGACACGCTGCGTTTCCCTACGGCTGTCGATGGCGGAGTTCTGCACGGGGTGCGCTACTACTTTGTCGAGGACCCGGAGTACTTCGATCGCGATCAGCTCTACGGCGTGTCAGGAAAGGATTATCCGGATAACGCGGAGCGGTTTGCGGAGTTCAGCCGCGCCGCTATCGAATTTTCCAAGCACGTCTGGAAGCCCGATGTGATCCATTGCCATGACTGGCAATCCGCTCTGGTGCCCGTGCTGTTGCGAACACAGTACGACAAGGATGTGACGTTTCAGGGTCTCCCGGTAATTTTCACGATTCACAACATGGGTTATCACGGCACGTTTCCCCGCGATACCATGAAGAAAATCGGATTGCCCGAGAGCCTGTTCAAGATTGATGCGATGGAATTCTACGGGCGCGTGAATTGCCTGAAGGGGGCGCTGGTCTTCTCCGATCACCTGACGACGGTAAGCCGTAAATACGCGGAAGAAATCCAGACGTCCGAATATGGGCACGGGCTCGACGGCGTGGTGCGGAGCCGCGCGGACCATTTGACCGGAATTTTGAACGGCGTGGACTATGCCGCGTGGAGTCCGGGGAAGGACAAGCTCATCGCCGCGAAGTATTCGCGGAAGGATATGTCGGGCAAGCTGGCGTGCAAGAAAAACCTTCTCGAAGTGTTCGGCTTGCCCCCGGAGGCCGTGAACAAACCTTTGATCGGGATCGTCTCCCGGTTTGCCGACCAGAAGGGCTTCGATCTGATCGCGAAGGTGGCGCCGGACTTGCTCGCCGAAGACCTGGCGATCGTTGCGCTGGGAGCGGGCGAAGCGAAATACGAAAAGATGTTCCACGACTTGGCGAAATTGTATCCCGGAAACCTAGGCGTAAAGGTCGCCTACGATAACGCGATCGCACATAAGATCGAAGCGGGGGCAGACATGTTTTTGATGCCTTCACGGTACGAACCTTGCGGTTTGAATCAAATCTACAGCTTAAAGTACGGTACGGTGCCCGTGGTCCGGGCGACGGGCGGTCTCGATGACACGATCGAGGCGTTCGATCCGGCAACGGGCCGCGGCACGGGATTCAAATTCCAGTTGTATGATGAAGCGGCGCTGCTCGGCGCGATCCGACAGGCGCTGGCCATCTTCCGAAACGAACCGGCGACCTGGCGCAAAATCCAGACCAATGGTATGGCCAAGGATTTCTCCTGGCAGACATCTGCGATAGAATATGCAAGGCTTTACGAGGTGGCGTGGAAATCCAGAAACCGGAAGGCCGCAACTACATCTAATTAGCCGGGGCAAAGTGGGGTAGTAAGGCCACGCAGCCTCCAAACGAAAGGGCTCTCATGGCAGATAATGTTAGCAATGTGACGGATAGCACGTTTCAGGCTGAGGTCATCGACGCAAGCAAGACACAGCCGGTGATGGTGGATTTTTGGGCGGAGTGGTGCAGGCCTTGCCACATGCTGGCGCCGGCAGTCGCCGAGATCGCGACCGCCTACGCAGGTAAGCTCAAAGTCGTGAAATTGAACGTCGACGAAAATACGAATTCCGCAGGCAAGTTCAATATCCGCGGCATCCCGACACTGCTCATCTTCAAGGGCGGACAGGTCGCCGAGCAGGTGGTTGGCGCGGTCCCGCGCGACCAGATCGAGAAGGCTGTCCAGCGTCATCTCGCGTAAGCACTCCATTTTTCTGTGCTCTTCGTGATCTCTGTGTTTAGATTTTCTCGAGCGTGAAAGAAAAGCTTCAACACGGAGGCGCAGAGCGCACCAAGGATCTCATGCGAGCGGGACCTGAGCTTGCCTTCTCTGTGTGCCGCATGTAGCATAAGTATTCCGCGGTTTGTTAAACCCCTCTTTGTGAATCTATGGCTGTGGAGCGGCGCGGAGGCGTGTGACTCGATGGTCGGCGAAGGGCTCAGGTGCACGGTCCTGGGATTAGGACCGCGGACATCAAAGATTTTGAAACGTTTTTGTAGCGCCGCCCTTCAAGGCGGCACTTCGGCTCTGAGTACGCGCCCGCCTGAAGGCGGGCGCTACAAAGTAGGAGTAACCGGCTGATGAAGTCGATCGTAGTCGTAGGTGCGCAATGGGGCGACGAAGGCAAAGGCAAGGTGGTGGACTATCTTGCGGCGTCGTTCGATTACATCGCGCGATGCGCGGGCGGGCACAACGCGGGCCATACGGTCATCTACAACGGGAATCGCTTCGTCTTGCAACTCATCCCGTGCGGGATTCTGCGTCCCGGCAAGCACGCCGTCATCGGCTCGGGTGTCGTGGTGGACCCGGTGGCGCTGGTGGCAGAGCTGGACACTCTCGCGAAGTCCGGAATCGACGTCACCGGCCGGCTGCACCTTGCAAATCGCGCGCACCTGATCTTTCCGTATCACCGGCAAATGGAAAAGGCGGCTGAAGCGGCGCGCGGCGCATGGAAAATTGGAACAACGTCTCGCGGGATCGGCCCGGCGTACGAGGACAAGATGGCGAGGCACGGAATCCGCGTGGGCGATCTGTTGAATCCGGCGCGATTTCGCGAAAAGCTGGAGCGCGTGATTGCCGAGAAGGACGCCGTGTGCCGCGCGACGTACGGCGTGCCTCTCGATACAGCGGGTTTGGCCGAGCAGTACCTGGCGTTGGGCGAGCGCATTTGTCCTCTGGTGGCCGACGCGTCGGTGCTCATCAACTATGCTCTCGATGCGGGGCGCTCGGTCTTGTTCGAAGGCGCCCAGGGCACAATGCTCGACATCGACTTCGGGACGTATCCGTACGTCACGTCTTCGAACGCGATTTCCGGCGGCGCCTGCACGGGCCTCGGCGTGGGCCCCACGCGAATCAACGCTGTCGTCGGGGTCACCAAGGCCTACACGACGCGCGTGGGCAGCGGTCCTTTCCCGACGGAAATGCCTGATCTGGAGGCCACCGAAGTGCGCGACCGCGGAAAAGAATACGGCGCGGTGACGGGCCGGCCCCGGCGGTGCGGCTGGCTGGACCTGGTCATGCTGCAATACGCGGTACGCATCAACGGGATATCGTCATTGGTCGTTACGAAGCTCGACGTGTTCGACACCCAAAAGGAGATTCAGGTTTGCATAGGCTACCGTTACAAGGGCACGCCGCTGCGAGAGATGCCGGCAGCAGCCGAAGATTTGGCTGAAGTCACGCCCGAATATCGCACCCTCCCGGGCTGGCAGTCGGATACCTATGGAGTGCAGGATGCCAAAAAGCTGCCGCGCGCGGCCGTGGACTACCTGAAATATATCTCCGACTTTCTCGGCGTCGAGGTGGGCATGATTTCGACGGGCCCCGAACGCGACGCCACCATCGTATGTTCCGGCACAAAGCTTGCCGCCTGGATCTGAGCAATGAACACCATGCTGCCTTACGCTGAGGCGCGGCAGAAAGTGATCGAGGTCGCCGGAGTCCTCCGGCGGATGCCGCTGCAAGAAACCATCGAAATCGAGCAAGCGTTTGGCCGCGTGCTGGCGCGCGAAGTGTGCGCGGATCGTGATTATCCTCCCTTCAACCGCTCCACGCGCGATGGTTTTGCGGTGCGTTCCGCCGACGCGCGTGCGCCGGGCGCCCGTCTTGAGTGTGTCGGCGAGCTCCGCGCCGGCGGCAGCTTTGAGGGCGCGCTTGGGCCGGGGCAGTGCGTCGAGATCATGACGGGCGCGAGCGTTCCTGCCGGAGCGGACGCCGTCGCGATGATCGAACACTCGAAGCGCGATGGACGGACAATCACGCTTGATCGCGCGGTGCGAAGCGGCGATCACATTGTTCCGCGCGGCAGCGAAGCCCGCGCGGCTGCGTTGCTGGTGGCGGCGAACACGCGCCTTGGCTACGCGGAAATGGCTCTTGCGGCGCAGGCGGGGGCGGCGCGCCTCGAAGTGTTCGCAAACCCGCGCGTGGCGATTCTTTCCACCGGCGATGAAGTTGTGGACGCGCGCGCGACTCCGGGACCTCTTCAGGTCCGAAACAGCAATGGCATTTCCATCGAAGTGTTGGCGCGCACCGCCGGCGCTCAACCGGTCCAACTTGGAAACACCCCCGACGAGAAAAACGCGCTCAGAAGAGACATCGAACGCGGGCTGCAGGCGGACATCCTGGTTCTCTCCGGCGGCGTGTCGATGGGGAAGTACGATCTGGTGGAGCAAGTTCTCAGCGACCTCGGCGCGGAATTTCATTTTACCGGCGTCGCGATTCGTCCCGGACGGCCTGCAGTGTTTGCGACGTGCCGGGAAAAGCTTGTTTTCGGGCTTCCGGGGAATCCGGTGTCGACCATGGTGACGTTCGAACTGTTTGTGCTGCCCGCCATTGATTTATTCAGTGGCACGGCGCCGCGTCCTCTGCCGGTGTTCCGCGCCAAGGTTGTAACGCCGGTCCGCGAAAAAGGGCCCATGGTCCATTTCCTGCCGGCTCGGATCGAATGGGAGGGCAGGGAAGCGCGAGTCACGCAGTTGCCTTGGCAGGGATCCGGCGATATCGTCGCGCTGGCCTTGGCCAACGGCTTCCTGGTGGTCGGCCCCGAACGGCCCGAGATTGCCGCGGGAGAGTGGGTGGACGTGCTGCCGCGACGCGGAGCGTTGTAGTTTGAGCCGCTCTGGAAAAAAGCGCATGGCGAAGCTGACGCATTATAGAAAGCGCGGGGAAGTGGCGATGGTCGATGTGACGGCGAAGGCTGTCACAGAGCGAACGGCCGTTGCGCGCGGGTTTGTGCGCATGTCGTCGGCAGTATTGCGCGCGCTGCGCCAGCAGAAGTTGCCCAAGGGGAATCCCCTCGAAATCGCACGAATTGCAGGAATTGCGGCCGTGAAGCGCACGGCGGAGTGGATACCTCTTTGTCACCCGCTCCCGCTGACGCACATTGATGTGACTGCGCGGCTATGCAAGAATGGCGTGGAGATCACATCGCGCGTCACGGCAACAGCGAAGACCGGCGTGGAGATGGAAGCGCTGGTGGGTGTGTCGGCGGCGGCGCTGACCGTGTATGACATGTGTAAGGCCGTGGACAAGGGTATGGAAATCACCGGCATCGTCTTGGTGGAAAAAGTCGGCGGCAAGAGCGGCCATTACCTTCGCCGCAAAAATAGCGGCTCTCGATGAAAACTCCTTCCCATGACGTTCAGGTGCTGATCGTGGACGATAATCCGCTTGTGCGCGACCTGATGTGCCATGGGATGGAGCCGCACTGCACCGTGATTCCCGCGACCGATGGCGCCGACGCTCTGCTCAAGGCCATCGACAACCCGCCGGATTTGATCATCTCCGATTTCCGGATGCCCGGGCTTGACGGGCGGCAGCTCTACGAAAAATTGAAAGGCCGGGAGACCACGCGAAATATCCCCTTCGTGTTTGTGGCCAGCCGGGGAGACATCGAGGAAAAACTCCGGCCCGCGGTGGGTGGTGGCGTCGAGGATTTTGTTCCGAAACCATTTTTTGTGGTGGACCTAGTGCGCCAGACCAAGAAGATCATAGACCGCCTGCACCTGGAGAAACTGCAGAAACATGCGTCCCGGCCCGGCGTCATTCAAGGGCGCCTCGAGGAAATGAGCGTGCCGGAGTTGATGCAGTCGCTCGAAATGGGGCAAAAATCGTGCCGCCTGTCGCTGCGCCGCGGCGAGGAACGCTGCGAGATGTATTTCACTGCCGGACAGTGCAAACACGCGCAACTCGGCGAGACCGAGGGCGACGCCTCCGTGTACCATGTCGTGAGTTGGAGCGATGGCGACTTCGAAATTGATTTCGGCGCGAACTCCGACCGCGCGACGACCACCCACTCCACCACCGGCCTGTTGATGGAAGCGATGCGTTTGATGGACGAAGCCAGTCAAAGCAAAGTGGGAAGATAGAAATTAGCTAGTGAACGGGCGGTGAACCGACCTTTATAGGGATTCAGGGGCTAAAGCCCTCATTTTTCGGAATTTGAATGTCGCGGCTGAAGCCGCGACCCACAAAGAGAATTTGTAAGGTAGCTGCCAGTGTTATTTTCAGGAAATACGTAACAATTTTCTGGCGGGCTCCAAGTAGAGCCCGCACCCGTATGCAGGGTTGTGGGTCAGGGCTTCAGCCCTGACAAAATAGACGGAAAAGAAGGGGCTTTAGCCCCTGAACTTGTCCCAAAGTTCCTCAAGGAATTTGTGGGACACAACACTGGATTCTTGCAAATGCGTGTTGCCATACTCACCATTAGCGATTCAGTATCGAGAGGCGTTCGCGAGGATGCGTCCGGGCCCGCGCTGCGCGAGCGGTGCCGCCAGCTCGGCTGGAACGTCATTTCCGAAGCGGTCCTGCCGGACGAGCCTGTGTCGATCCGGGAACGGCTCGTTTCATTGGCGGATGGCGGCGCGGCGGAGCTGATCCTGACGACGGGCGGCACAGGAATCGGTCCGAGGGATTCGACTCCCGAAGCCACGACGGAAGCCTGCCAAAAATTATTGCCCGGAATCCCTGAAGTGATGCGCGAGTACGGCCGGAAAAAAAACCAGCGCGCAGCGTTGTCGCGTGGCGTGGCGGGAGTCCGGGGGCGCGCGCTGATCGTCAATCTGCCGGGAAGCCCGCGAGGCGCAGTGGAATCGCTCGACGCGGTAGCGGAATTGTTACCGCACACGCTGGAAGTCCTGCGTGGCGCTCGGCACGATTAGAACAAATTCGTTACGCCGTTCTGACTCTGAGCGTAGTCGGAGGGTCAGCCGCACTATCGGGGTTCCAAAACCAGCATCGCTTTCGGGGTGCATCCTTCACTTAGACTTCCTCGTCTCACCCTGCTTCGCCAGCGCTGGTCGCACTCGCTGGAAAAACAACTTTTTGCAAATACCTCATGCGTTATACTGCGGCGAATCTTGGTTGGCGGGAGACCCATGTTGATCCTCCCCGGCAGACGTCTAGGGCCTTATGAAATCCTCTCCGGCATCGGTGCGGGCGGAATGGGTGAGGTCTACAAGGCCCGGGATACCCGTCTGGATCGAATCGTTGCCATTAAGGTGCTGCCGACGCATCTTGCCGACAAGCCTGATCTGCGCGAGCGATTCGAGCGCGAAGCCCGCACCATTGCCAGCCTGAATCATCCCCACATCTGCACCCTTTACGATACCGGCCGGCAGGACGGGATCGATTATTTGGTGATGGAGTATCTCGAGGGCGAGACGCTCGCGCAGCGGCTGGTCAAAGGTTCGCTGCCGCTGGAGCAAGTGTTGCAATACGCCATCGAGATTGCCGACGCTCTGGACAAGGCGCACCGCAAAGGCGTGACGCACCGCGACCTGAAGCCCGGCAACATC
>JBGPPL010000041.1:0-18534 GCA_041488495.1 Terriglobia bacterium | reverse complement strand
TACTCGATGATCTCCGTGACGGCGCCAGCGCCGACCGTGTGGCCGCCTTCGCGGATCGCGAACCGCAGCCCTTTCTCCAAAGCCACCGGCGTGATCAGGCTGATCTCCGCCGACACGTTATCGCCCGGCATCACCATTTCCACTCCCGCCGGCAGCTTCACATCTCCCGTCACATCCGTCGTCCGAAAATAAAACTGCGGCCGGTATCCCGTGAAAAACGGCGTGTGCCGCCCGCCCTCTTCCTTCGTCAGCACGTACGCTTCCGCCTTGAACTTCGTGTGCGGCGTGATCGACGCCGGCTTGCACAACACCTGCCCCCGCTCCACTTCTTCCTTCTCCGTCCCGCGCAGCAGCAACCCTACGTTGTCTCCCGCGAGGCCCTCATCCAGCAGCTTCCGGAACATCTCGATCCCCGTCACCACCCGCTTCATCGTCGGACGGAATCCTACGATCTCCACTTCCTCGCTCACCTTCACCTTCCCGCGCTCGATTCGTCCCGTCACCACCGTCCCGCGCCCTGAAATCGAAAAAATATCCTCGATCGGCATCGCGAACGGCTTATCCACATCCCGCACCGGCTGCGGAATGCTCTTGTCCACCGCCTCCATCAACTCCTCGATCGACTTCTCCCACTTCGCTTCCCCGTTCAAAGCTCCCAGCGCCGACCCGCGAATCACCGGCACCGTATCCCCGGGAAACTGATACGACTTCAGCAGTTCCCGCACTTCCAGCTCCACCAACTCCAGCAACTCCGGATCTTCCACCGCGTCGCACTTGTTCAAAAACACCACGATGTACGGCACGCCCACTTGCCGCGCCAGCAAGATATGCTCCCGCGTCTGCGGCATCGGCCCGTCCGTCGCCGCCACCACCAGGATCGCTCCGTCCATCTGCGCCGCCCCGGTGATCATGTTCTTGATGTAGTCGGCGTGCCCCGGGCAATCGATGTGCGCGTAGTGACGGTTCGCCGTCTCGTACTCCACGTGCGACACCGCGATCGTGATCCCGCGTTCCCGCTCTTCCGGCGCGTTGTCTATCGAATCAAACGCCCGGAACGCCACCTTCGGGTTGTGCTTCGACAGCACCTTCGTGATCGCCGCTGTCAACGTCGTCTTCCCGTGATCGATGTGCCCGATCGTCCCGATATTCAGGTGCGGCTTTGTTCGTTCAAATTTTTCCTTCGCCATCGCTGTGTCTGCTCCTCAACTCGTACGTTCGTTTGAATCCCGATGGAATTTTATCCCTGGCCCTGTTACCGAGTCGCCCTGCCGGTCGCTTTCGAGATCACTTCCTCGGCAATCGAAGCGGGGGCCTCGGCATAATGCGAGAAATGCATCGTAAAGCTTGCGCGGCCCTGCGTGCGGCTGCGGACGTCGGTGGCATAACCGAACATCTCGGCCAGCGGGACTTCCACACGGATCACGTTGGCGCCGCCACGGCTCTCGGTCCCCTGAATTTGGGACCGGCGCGAATTCAAGTCTCCGAACACCTGCTGCATATATTCTTCCGGCGTAACAACTTCCACTTTCATGATGGGCTCAAGCAGCACCGGATGAGCTCTGCCGCAGGCCTCCTTGAACGCCATGGAGCCCGCAATCTTGAACGCCATTTCGGAGCTATCCACTTCGTGATAGCTGCCGTCGATCAGAAGGACGGCGATATCCACCATTTCGTAACCGGCGAGGATGCCGTTTTCCATGGCTTCCCGGATGCCCGCATCGATCGGCGCAATGTATTCCTTCGGAATCGAGCCGCCGACCGTCTTGTCGATGAACAACATGCGGTGTTCTTTGTCGAACCGCCACTTGCCGCCCGATCCTGCCACTTGCTTGGCCAGCACGTCGAGTTCATCGGTCGACATCTCATGCATATTTTCGTGCGCCGCTGAAGGCAGCGGAAGCACGTCGATCTTGCAATGGCCGTATTGGCCGCGGCCGCCAGTCTGGCGGATGTACTTGCCCTCGGCTCCCGCTCTGCGGCGAATCGTTTCGCGGTAAGCGACCTGCGGGCGTCCGACGGTGGCCTGCACGCCGAATTCGCGCATCATGCGGTCCACAATAATTTCAAGATGCAGCTCACCCATACCGGAGATCAGCGTCTGGCCGGTATCCGGGTCCGAGTGCACCCGGAAAGTCGGGTCTTCCTGCGCCATCTTCTGCATGGCGTTGCCGAGCTTGTCCTGATCCGCCTTGGTTTTCGGCTCAATCGCCACGGAAATTACAGGCGCCGGAAAATCAATATTTTCCAGGACGACGGGCTTTTCTTCATCGCACAACGTGTCGCCGGTGGTCACGCTTTTCAGACCCACGCAGGCGGCGATATCACCCGCATGAATGGCGTCGATTTCCTCGCGCTTGTTCGCATGCATCCGCAACAGGCGGCCAATGCGTTCGCGCGTCTGCTTGGTCGAGTTGTAAATGTAGCTGCCCGACTTGAGCACTCCGGAATACGCTCGGATGTAGGTAACGTGTCCGACAAACGGGTCGGACATGATCTTAAAGGCCAGCGCCGCGAAGGGCTGGTCATCACTCGCGCGGCGAAGTTCCATTTCCGAGCCATCGAGTGTTGTACCTTCAACGGGCGGCACATCGAGAGGCGACGGCAGGTAGTCCACCACCGCATCGAGGAGCGGCTGAATCCCCTTGTTCTTGAAGGCCGAGCCCGCCAGCACGGGCACCAGTTTCAGAGCTATGGTCGAGCGGCGAAGCGAAGCCCGAAGCTCTTCCGGCGTCAGGAGATGTTCATTCAAATATTTGTCGAGAACCACATCGTCGTGCTCGGCAATGTACTCAACCACTTTGCCGCGATGCTCTTTGTAGAATGCTTTGTCGATCGCCGACGCCTTCAGCGCCACAGCGATGTCCGGACGACTCTTCAGGAAGGCATCGTCCCAGAGGTTTTCGACTTCAAAGATTTCAAACTTCGCGCCCAGAGTTTCCTCGAGCCAGATGATGGCCTTTTCTTCGATGAAATCGATGCAGCCGATAAAGGAGTCTTCCTTGCCGATCGGAAACTGAATCGGCGCCGGGTGGGCGCCCAAACGCTGGCGCATCGTGCGGATGGCATGATCGAAGTCCGCGCCGGTGCGGTCCATCTTGTTCACAAATGCGATCCGCGGAACGCGATATTTGTCGGCTTGGCGCCAGACGGTTTCCGATTGGGGCTGCACGCCGGCGACCGCGTCGAAAATCGCCACCGCGCCATCCAGCACGCGCAAAGAACGCTCGACCTCCACGGTGAAGTCCACGTGGCCGGGCGTATCAATAATATTGATCAGGTAATCTTTGCCGCCGCGCTTCCAGGTGGTCGTGGTCGCGGCCGACGTGATCGTGATGCCGCGCTCGCGCTCCTGCTCCATCCAGTCCATCGTGGCGGTGCCTTCGTCGACGGACCCGATCTTGTACGTCACGCCCGTGTAAAACAGGATGCGCTCCGTCGAAGTCGTCTTTCCGGCGTCAATATGCGCCATGATGCCGATATTGCGCGTTTCTGCGAGTTGTGCCTTGCGTGCCATTCCTGATTTACCGGTGCTTTCTCCCCTGAAACCAATTCCC
Source organism: Terriglobia bacterium (assembly GCA_041488495.1). GTDB lineage: Bacteria > Acidobacteriota > Terriglobia > Acidiferrales > UBA7541 > Palsa-360. The sequence goes on along the minus strand of JBGPPL010000041.1, from coordinate 14,980 downwards.
CTGAATCAAAGAAACCACCCAATGTCTCGGCGGGCTCCAAATTATGGCGGGCTTCAAGTAAAGCCCGCTCCCGGTAAAGCCCGCACCCAAATTCCGGCGCTCCCGCATGCCAGCGATTGATTACCAGCGATAGTGAGCGAACGCTTTGTTCGCTTCGGCCATGCGATGAACGTCTTCCTTCTTCTTCATCGCGCCGCCGCGGCTATTGGCCGCGTCCAGCAATTCTTCGGCCAGCCTGTCGGTCATCGTCTTGCCCGAACGCGTGCGTGCGTAGAGCAGCAGCCAGCGAATCGCCAGCGACTGCCGGCGAAATGGATTGACTTCGACCGGAACCTGGTAGTTCGCGCCACCCACGCGGCGAGTTTTGACTTCCAGCACCGGCTTCACGTTGTCGACGGCCTTCTTAAACGTCTTCAGCGGGTCGTCGTTGGTTTTCTGCGCGATCTGGTCCATCGCGCCGTAGAAAATGCGCTGCGCATTCGAGCGCTTGCCGTCCCACATCATCGAATTGATAAATTTCTGCACCAAGTCGCTGCCAAAAACCGAGTCGGCAGGAACCTCGCGCCGTACGACGAATCCTTTACGGGGCATTCGCTTTCTCCCATCCAACGGGCTCCAAGTAGAGCCCGCACCCGACCTACTTCTGTGCGGCTTTGGGCCGCTTGGCGCCGTACTTCGAGCGCCCTTGCTTGCGGTTCTCAACGCCTGCAGCGTCCAGTGTTCCGCGAATGACGTGATAACGCACGCCGGGAAGATCCTTCACACGGCCGCCACGCACGAGCACGATGGAATGCTCCTGCAGGTTGTGGCCGATACCCGGAATGTATGTTGTGACTTCGATACTGTTGGTCAGGCGTGCGCGGGCGACTTTCCGCAAAGCGGAGTTGGGCTTTTTCGGCGTCTGCGTGTAGACGCGAATGCACACACCGCGCTTCTCCGGACATCCCTGCAGCGCCGGGGACTTCGTTTTAGTCCGGATCTGATCACGCCCGAAACGAACCAGTTGTGCAAACGTCGGCACGGCTCTCCCTCAATCGAGCTAGAATTCACTTCACTTTCCACATCGCGGCGGTCCGCGACGCGGCGCGTCGTGGAGTTCACGCAAAGAAAGGGCTCAGTAGCGATCCCGGATATCCAGACAAGAAACCCGCACTACTACCAGCAAGCAGAACGTAGCATCTGGTCGAAGCGGAGAGGGTTACTCGGCTTTGCGGGGCTGGCGCCCCATTCCGGCCGCTCTTCACACCCCGTTCCGTCGTTCTCTGTTCCGGGGAGGAAGACCTTCCCTTTCACCAACAGGGCAAAACTTCCCTGACGAAGCCGTAAGTATAGGGAAAGTGACAGACTATGTCAAACGAAAATCAAATCGCGCAAGTGGAAAACTTTTCGGGTTTTCTTCGCTGTCTCACGTTCCCACGATCATCAAGTTCAAGCGGGCCGCAGTGCAACACGCAGCCACAGCTCGAAAAGCCAGGAAGCCCTTATTTTACAATTGGTTACATGGGGCTTTCGTTCCCTTTGGCCCCCTGGCGGTTCTTAGTAAACTCATCCCCCAGAAATCTCCAGGGATTCTAGCGAAGCGAGCGCAATTCGTGTTCGGCTATAATTCACTCAATCAAAAATTGGAAGTCACTTCTGTCGAGGAGCGCAAGGCGGGCAGCTCCACGTTTTCGCCGGAGAGTGCCGTGCGGGATTTGGCTCCGCCGGCACCAGGCGGCGCGCCCGAACCGAAGCTACATGCAAATGATCGACTAAGGTGCGGCGCTATTTCACTTCGAGGATTTCTTTTTCCTTCACAGCGCAGAGATCTTCGATCTTCTTGGTTTCCGAATGCGTGAGTTTTTCGAGCTCTTCCACCGACCGCTTGCGCTCGTCCTCGCTGATCTTCTTTTCCTTCTCGAGTTTCTCGACCGCTTCCTTGATATCGCGCCGGATGTTGCGCACGGCGGTGCGGTGATTTTCAAGGACTTTGTGGAGATGCTTGACGATGTCCTTGCGCCGCTCCTCGGTCAGTGAAGTAATCGGCACACGGACGACTTTTCCGTCGTTTGTGGGATTCAGCCCAAGATCGGAGGTGCGGATCGCCTTATCGATCAGCGCCACTGCGCCCGGATCCCACGGAGAAATGACAATCGTCGTCGGTTCAGGCACAGACAGGGTTCCGAGCTGGTTCACGGGCATTGACGTACCGTGATAGTCCACGCGGATATGATCGAGCAGGGTGACGTTGGCGCGGCCCGTTCGTATCCCCGCAAGCTCCTTGCGAAAATCTTCGACGGCCTTTTCCATCCGCACGCGCGCTTGCGCCATCGCGTCTTTACTGCTGGCAATCGTAGTCATCGTTTCGCGCTCCCCTTCACATTCACCCTGCCGTGACCGCGGAACCCACCTTTTCACCCATCACGACTCGCCTGATGTTTCCCGGTGTGTTCATGTTGAAAATAATGATCGGCATCCGGTTATCCATACAAAGCGAAATGGCCGTGGAGTCCATGACGGCAAGGCCCTTCTGGATCACATCGAGATACGTAATGCGGTCGAACATCTTCGCGCCAGGCACTTTCTCCGGGTCTGCGTCGTAGATGCCGTCGACTCGCGTCGCCTTCAAGATGACGTGGGCCTTGATCTCCATGGCACGCAGCGCGGCCGCGGTGTCGGTCGAAAAATATGGATTCCCGGTGCCTGCGGCAAAAATGACGACGCGGCCTTTTTCGAGGTGACGCATGGCGCGCCGGCGGATGAACGGCTCGGCCACCTGGTGCATCTCGATGGCGCTTTGCAGGCGCGTCCAGACGCCCTGCTTTTCGAGGGCATCCTGCAGCGCCAGCCCGTTGATTACGGTGGAAAGCATGCCCATGTAGTCGCCGGTGGCGCGGTCGATCGAAAGCGATTTTTGGCGTGTCCCGCGAAAAATGTTGCCGCCGCCGACGATGATAGCCATCTGCACGCCCAAGTCGTACACTTCCTTCACTTCGCGGGCAATGCCATGAACGGTTTCCGCGTCGATCCCAAAACCTTGCGAACCCTGAAAAGATTCCCCGGAAAGCTTTAAAACAATGCGGCTATAAGCAGGCGCCGGCTTGTCATTCTGCTGGTGGGACGTTCGGTTGTCGTCACTCATGCTGTCGGCGGGCATTCTAACAAAAATTGCTCGATGGCGCACTGCCTGGGACCCAAAGGTTTTGCGCGCGCAGAAGCCGGGGGGATCCCGCGAAATCGCCTGCACCCGGCTAGCTCGCGGGCGCGGCAGCGGAAGCGGACTCGGCGGAGGACCCTGCGCTCTCGCCGACCTTGAACCGGACGTAGCGGCGGATGGAAATATTCTCCCCCAGTTTGTGGATCATCTGGCTGACGAGCTCTCCAACTGTAACCGACTCATCCTTAATGAAGTGTTGTTCGTAGAGGCAGTTCTCCTCGTAGAATTTTTCCATCTTGCCGTTGACGATTTTTTCGATGACCGGCTCGGGCTTTCCCGTCGCGCGCGCCTGCGCCTTGTAAATTTCGCGTTCGCGGTCGAGGATTTCCTGCGTGACCTCCTCGCGCCGGACATAGCGCGTGTCAAGCGCGGCGATGTGCATGGCCACGTCGTGGCACAGGCGCCGGAAATCTTCGGTTCGCGCGACGAAGTCTGATTCGCAATTCACTTCGATGATTACGCCGATTTTCCCGCCGGCGTGAATGTAATGGCCGATCAGGCCCTCGGTGGCCTGGCGCGTTGCCTTCTTCTGAGCCGCGGCTTGTCCTTTTTTCCGGAGGATATCGATCGCGGCTTCGATGTTGCCGCTCGACTCCACCAACGCCGAACGGCAATCGGCGAATCCGGCGCCCGTGCGTTCGCGCAGCTCTTTCACCAATTGTGCTGAAATGTTGACCGGCTCGGTTGGATTCGTCATGGCTCTATTCATTCCTTCATCGGCGATTTTCGCAAGTTGGGCGCAGTCGTCCGCCCGCAGCCCGGCCATCGCAAGGCCGGCTGCTTCCGTCTATTCTGCGGCGCCCTTTACGGAATTGTCGGGCTCAGGTTCGGCGATGGGTTCGACGATGGGTTCCGGTTCGGTAGCCGGCTCGATGAAATCGCCTTCCTGTTTTTCGTAGGACTCGTAGGCGCTGGTGTCCACGTAGTCGACTTTTTCCGCGCCTTCCGCGGCATCTGTGGCGGCTTTTTGGTCCGCGATCTGCGACCGTTCATAAGCGTGGCGGCCTTCGATCACGGCGTCGGAAATTTTCGACGTGAACAATTTGATGGCCCGCAGCGCGTCATCGTTTCCCGGAATGACCCAGTCCACCTGATCGGGATCGCAGTTGGTGTCCACGATGGAAACTACGGGAACGCCCATGCGCCGCGCTTCGCGAACAGCAATCGCTTCGGCGTGCGAATCGATGACAAACATCGCGTCCGGCAGCGCCGTCATGTTTTCCACGCCCGCGAGGTTTTGTTTCAGGTGCTTCATCTCGCGATCCAGGCGCGCGGCCTCTTTTTTCGAAAGCTGCGCCATCCGGCCGTCTTCGGTCATGGCCCGCAGCGTCTTCAAGCGCTTGATGGATTTCTGCAAGGTGGCCCAGTTGGTCAGCGTGCCGCCCAGCCAGCGGTGATTCACATAGAACATGCCGCAGCGGTTCGCTTCTTCGGCGACGGCTTCCTGCGCCTGGCGTTTCGTCCCGATGAACAGCAAGGTCTTGCCGCCGCTGCTCAACTCGCCGACGAATCGCGCCGCTTCGCGGAAAAGCTTCAGTGTCTTTTGGAGATCAATGATGTGGATTCCATTGCGCTCGCCGAAGATATATTCCTTCATCTTCGGGTTCCATCGGCGGGTCTGGTGGCCGAAATGGACGCCGGCCTCCAGCAACTCTTTCATCGTAATTTCAACTGCCAACTTTCCTCCTCAGGAGATAGATGTTTGCCTGCTCCGGTCGTCGCGTATCACAAAACGGTCCGGCGCCGAACATCCTAAATGCCGGCTCCTTGCCGGCCGTGAATTTGCCCCGACGAGTCGGGGCAGAACTCGCTGACTAGCGCTTGCTGAACTGGAAGCGCTTGCGGGCGCCCTTCTGCCCGTATTTCTTGCGTTCCTTCATGCGCGAATCGCGCGTCAAAAAACCGTTCTTTCGCAGCCCTGCGCGGAGTTCCGGATTGAAAAGTGCCAGCGCCCGGGAAAGCCCCATGCGCAGCGCGCCCGACTGGCCGCCCACGCCGCCGCCATTCACGGTGGCCATGACGTCCACCGAATTCGTCGTCTCCGTGAACTTCATGGGTTCCACGGCGCGATTACGCCAGTTGACGTTGCGGAAATACTCGTCCACCGTGCGGCCATTCACGGAAATCTTGCCGGAACCGAATGTCAGGAACACGCGCGCCACCGATTCTTTGCGGCGGCCCGTGCCGTAAAACTTCTGTTTTGCGCCTTCTTCAGGCTGTGCGCTCGAATTCAACTTTCCTCCTCACATCAAATCCTGAAACACTTCAAAGTTTCGGCGGGCTCCAAGTAGAGCCAGCACCCGATTCCGGCGAGCTCCACGCCCCGATCCGGTCGGGGCGTTCAGCATAAAAGTAGAGTCCGCACCCGGTCGATGCCGCCGTGGCTTACTATTGAGCGAGTAGCTGCGGTTTCTGTCCCGTGTGCCGCTGCAGACCTTTATCATCGAGATAGATTCGCAATTTCTTGGCGCGCAGCGCGCGCAATTTGTTTTTCGGCAGCATTCCCAGGACGGCTTCCCGCAGCATCCAGTCTGCTCGCGTCGGGCGCAGGCGCGTCGCCGGCACTTCCTTCAACCCGCCGGGATAGCCGCTGTGATGGCGATACACCTTCTGCTCCAGCTTATTGCCGGTCAGCCGGATCTTATCGGCATTGATAACGACGACGTGATCGCCACAGTCCAGATACGGCGTATAGTTTGGCTTGTCCTTACCGATCAAAATCCGCGCGATGCGTGTGGCCACGCGGCCCAACACCTGTCCCGCGGCGTCGACAATGAACCACCCGCCGCCTTGCTCGATCTGTTCGGTCTCCCGTCCCCGGGGAACATACGTTCGCATGTGCTCAGTCACACCTTTCCATGTAGAGGCAAACCTAAACAATACGGGGTACAAGCGTTTTTGTCAACGCGGGTTTGCGCGCCGGGCGCCCGTTTCCGTGGGGAATTGCGTCCGCGACACAGAACTCGGGCATGAATCATGTCCCGAATCAGGGGAGACGCCGATCGCCGCGCGGTGCGGCACGCCGAGGCGCGGCACCGCGGGCGGGCGCGAAAGGCTATGTCTAGAGCGAGGTCTTCGTCGGTGTCGCGTGCGCCGGAATCGTCGGGGACGAAACCGTGGCGGCGCGGGAATACGCGGGCTTGTCGAGGTCGGTTCCGCTGCTGGACGCCGTGCGATCAATCTCGATCGAGCCTTTGAAATACGCCCCGTCCTCAATCATGATGCGCGCGGTGGTGAGGTCGCCAACGACCGAGCCATCCTTCTTGATTTCGATGCGGTCGCGTGCGCGCAGATTGCCCTTTACACTGCCATAGACGACGACTTCGCGCGCCACGACGTCAGCAGTCACCTTTGCTGTGGTGCCGACGGTCAGCTTGCGGTCGTCAAGCTGGACAAGCCCTTCGACGCTGCCGTCTATGTGCAGATCTTCATTACCGGAAATTTCGCCCTTCACATGCAAGCTGGCGCCCAGCCGCGCGGTTGAACCGGACGGCGTAGTGCTCAGCGGGCGCATGGCTTCAGTGCTCATGGCTATTCCCTCCGTTTTTGCCGAAGCCGGCTTCGCCACCGATGCTGGTCGTTCCGGGGCTTTCGCGGTAGTCGGTTGCGGCGTGTCTGGTTTCTTGTCTCCCCACATTTTGGCCCTCCTCGGTCAAAGACACCTATTTATATAGAGCTGGTGCGGGACCGGGGTGTGAAACACTGTAGCTCTCTGCCTAAAATAGTGACAAGAGAATTACGGGCGCGGTGTTCCTGAAAGTAACACGGGCTGGGAGCCCGGCTGGGGAACCAAACACTACAGGAATGTGGATTTGTATGCAACAGAATTTCGATCGTTCATTTTGGGACAGTCAATCAATATTTGCGGAGGACGCCGACGACGCGGCCCTGAATCTTCACGTCGGCGGCAGGCACAATGATGGGAGCCATATCCGAATTCGCCGGCTGCAAGCGAATCTTCCCGCCTGACTCACGATAGAAGCGCTTGAGCGTGGCATCGTCGCCGCCTACCAGAGCCACAACGATCTCACCGGGATTGGCAACCTGCGTTGGCTCGATCACCACGTAATCGCCGTTGAGAATATGGTCTTCGATCATCGAGCTGCCTTTCACTTGCAACACGAATGTCTTATCCGAACGCGCGAATTCGCCAAGCGAAAGCGTCTCGCGGTCTTCGACCGCTTCGAGCGGCCGGCCCGCGGCAATGCGCCCCATCAGCGGCAGCTCGACCGTGTGCCGGTCGAGCACCTGCTCGCGCACCGGCTTCGGAAGCTGCGTCACCTCGATCGACCGGCTCTGGTTGTAGCCGCGCCGGACGAATCCTTTGCGCTCGAGCGTCGTGATGTGCTTGTGCACCGTGGCCAGTGAAGTCAGCTTCATCGAGCGCGCAATCTCTTCGAAGCTCGGCGAGTAGCCGTGTTTGTTCAGGAAGGTGACCAGAAAATCGAGGACTTCTTTTTGCCGTTTGGTGAGTGTCATCGCGCGCTCCTGGAATACAGGAGCATAGTAGGCGAAGTAAAAGCGAATAGTCAAGCCCTTTCGCGCCACGACCCTAACATAACCGTTTCCTGCAGAGATCTGATCGGCGGGCGTTCTGGCCACCATCAATAGCGTCAGTACGATTCACCAGAAGATGCTTCGGAAAACGGAGACGCTACCTTCCCGAGAGGAATCCCTTGATGGTGGCGACCACAACTGCCTGGTCCTGAGGACGGATGAAGCAGAGGTGCTGGACGCCTTGCATCTCGACGACCCGCACAGTAGCCCCGCTGCTCTTCAACTTCTCGATCTCGTGCCTCTGATACGGCTTCCAGGACTGGTCCCAAAATGCCTGGGCTTTCTTGCGCAGTTCCGGCGGCGTGTCGGGCCGAATTCCGGGATGTGTGGGCATCACGGCATAAAAGGCGAGGATCGATCTTCGAATCGCACGGTAGTCGGGATGAAAGCCCGCCATTTCCTGTAATAGGGCCTTCGAAACATTCGGCGGCATGCTGTCAATCCTCATCGTGCCGTCTGTTTGAAGATTTGCCGTTCGAGCATGCGCCTCGACCGCGTCAGACCAGACGCCGACGTTTCGAACATACCACTCTTTCGAATCCTCGAAGGAAGCGAGGTTTTCCTTTGACGGTGAATTGCGGAGAGGGTCTTTGCCCATCAACTCGTTGAACACAGAATGATCGTACGCCGCATCCAGATAAACAAGCGAGCGCACGCGATCCGGGTAGCGACTGGCGAACGCGGTCATTTCATCTCCCGCCATCGAATGCCCGATCAGGATGACGCGACGGATGCTCAATGCATCGAGGAAACCCGCAATGTCACGAACCAGAGTTGCATTGTCATAGCCAGTCGCAGGAACGTCTGACGGGCGAAGCCCGCGCCGCGTAAGCCCGAGCACGCGGAAGTTCATCGTGAATTGCGGCGCCAGATCGTCGTAGATATGAGGCGTGACGCCCATGCCGGCCAGCAGAAGTATCGTCTCGCCCTTTCCTCCCCAGTCCAAATAGTGAAGGCGAATCCCGTTTTCCTGGACGAAGGAGGACTTGTGCGGCGACTTGTCCTTCCACGCAGCATCTGGATGCGGACTGGCCCCGCGGAGATTGGCTACGGGATAAGAGCAAACGGTGAGAAGAAGAAATCGGACGAGTACCTGTTTAGACCACGCCATTGCACCCCTGAACTTAATATTGGGTCGTTCTCTCGATCCATCGAAACTCGGCAGGACCGCAGGAAGGTTAAGGTCCCATTGTATGCCTCAGTGAAGATGGACACCAGGCAAGTCTGTTCGCCCATGCCGCATAGTGAACACGGGCCTCGCGCCAACGCCTTACGCCAAGGCAGCGGTTGTGCTATCCTTAGGTTTTGGAAGCCCTCTGGGGAACTTCGGCTCCCACAACTGATGGTCCTACTCGGGGCATACCGCACGATAAAAATTCATACTGAGGATTGGAGTCTCACCAAGCCATGGCTACCCTTACGGACCCAGTCGTCCGAACGCATAAGCGCGAAGTCATCGAGAAGGCCGTTCTCCGCTTTTGCGGAGATTCTGGCGACGGCATGCAGATCACGGGGAGCCAGTTCACCAACACCGTAGCGCTATACGGCAATGACCTAGCCACGTTCCCCGACTATCCCGCCGAAATTCGCGCCCCTGCGGGGACGCTGCCTGGCGTCAGCGGCTTCCAGATCCAGTTTTCCTCCAGCGATGTATTCACGCCGGGCGACTCCGTGGACGTGCTGGTGGCGATGAACCCCGCCGCTCTCAAGACGAACATCCGCGATCTAAAAATGAACGGCATTCTCATCGTGAATAGCGACGCCTTCACGGACAACGATCTGCGCAAAGCGCATGTGACTTCGAATCCACTCGAAGACCATTCTCTCGACGGCTACCGGCTCTTCCCGGTGGGCCTCGAGCACCTGACGCGCGCCGCGCTGCTGGAATTGGGCCTCGACGCCAAGACCATGGACCGCTGCAAGAACTTCTTTGCCCTGGGCATGTGCTATTGGCTCTACAACCGCACCATGGATCTGACCTACAAGTGGATCGAGGACAAGTTCAAGACGAAGCCGCTGCTGGTCGAAGCAAACAAAATGGCGATGCGCGCGGGCTATAACTTTTGCGAAGCGACCGAAGCTTTTCAGGTCAGCTACGAAATCCCGCCCGCCAAGCTCACCCCAGGCGTATATCGCAACCTCAGCGGAAATCAGGCCCTGGCAATGGGCTTTGTAGCCGCGTCGCAAAAGGCAGGCCTTCCGCTGTTCCTCGGCTCCTATCCGATCACGCCCGCTTCCGATATCCTTCACGAGCTTTCCATGTACAAGGACTTCGGCGTGATGACTTTCCAGGCCGAAGACGAAATCGCCGCCATCACCTCGGCGATTGGCGCAGCGTATGCCGGCGCACTGGCCATGACGACGACCTCTGGACCCGGCATGGCTCTCAAAACCGAAGCGATGGGGCTGGCCACCATGGTGGAGTTGCCTATCGTTATCTGCGATATCCAGCGCGGCGGCCCCTCGACCGGACTCCCGACCAAGACCGAGCAAGCGGATCTGCTCCAAGCCATGTTCGGCCGCAATTCGGAAGCGCCGATTCCGGTATTGGCTGCGTCGACGCCTGGCGATTGCTTCTGGGTGGCTGTCGAAGCCTGCCGCATCGCCTTGAAATACATGGTGCCCGTCATCGTTCTATCCGACGGCTACCTGGCCAACGGCGCGGAGCCCTGGCGCATTCCAAACGTGGACGAGATCCCCGGAATCCAGGTGAAGTTCGTAACCGATCCGGTAGGATTCCTTCCCTATAAACGCGACCCGCAAACTTTGGCCCGCCCGTGGGCGATCCCAGGCACACCGGGGCTCGAACACCGCGTCGGCGGGATTGAGAAGCAGGACGTCACCGGAGACGTAAACTACGAGCCCTTGAACCACGAAAAGATGGTTCGGATCCGAGCAGCCAAGGTCGAAGGCATAGCTCTGGATATTCCGGACGTGGTTCCGGCCGGCGATCCTGATGGCGATCTGCTGATCGTCGCCTGGGGCTCAACCTATGGCGCGGTTACGGCAGGGCTGAAAACCGCACGCGCCAAGGGATATCGCATCGGCCACGTACACCTGCGCCACCTCAATCCTTTCCCGCGTAATCTGGGAGAGGTGCTCGGACGCTACAAGCAAGTTCTGGTCCCGGAGATGAACATGGGCCAGTTGCTGATGTTGCTGCGCGCGAAGTTCCTGGTGGACGCGCAAGGCTACAACAAGATTCAAGGGCAGCCCTTCAAGCAATCGGAAATCGAAGCAAAGATCGAAGAAATTCTGGGCTGAGGCCCGAAAAAATACTCTGGAGCCAAGACCAATGACCACGACGTCAATGCCAGTTCTTACCAAAAAAGATTTTCAGACGGACCAAGAGGTCCGCTGGTGCCCCGGCTGCGGAGATTACGCCATCCTCTCCGCCGTGCAAACCGTTTTTCCGGAGCTGGGGATACCCCGCGAAAAGTTCGTCGTTATTTCCGGTATCGGCTGTTCGAGCCGTTTCCCGTATTACATGAATACGTTCGGCTTTCATACGATCCATGGCCGCGGGCCAGCCGTGGCCACCGGTGTCAAGATCACGCATCCTGAGCTCGAAGTCTGGCTGGCGACAGGCGACGGCGATTCACTGGCCATCGGCGGAAACCACACGATCCACATGCTGCGCCGCAACGTCGGCATCAAAGTGCTGATGTTCAACAACAAGATTTACGGCTTGACCAAGGGCCAGTATTCGCCGACTTCGGAATTCGGCAAGAAAACGAAGTCCACGCCATACGGCACGGCGGATCGCCCGTTCAATCCGCTGGCCCTCGTGATCGGCGCCGATACGTCGTTCGTGGCCCGCTCGGTGGACGTCTTCCAGCAGCACCTGAAGGATACGCTGAAGAAAGCCGCAGCGCACAGCGGTTCCGCGTACATCGAAATCCTGCAGAACTGCAACATCTTCAACGACGGCGCGTGGTTCAACCTCACGGAAAAAGAAAACCGCAGCGAGCATGTCGTTCAACTGGAGCACGGCAAGGCGCTGATCTACGGCAAGAACCGCGACAAGGGCATCCGTCTCAATGGCATGGAACTCGAGGTCGTCCATCTCGGCAACGGGAACGGACTCACCGAAAAAGATGTACTGGTGCACGATGAAACCAATCCGAATCCGGCGTACGCGTTCCTCCTCGCTCAGATGGAGGAGAAGCCTGGATTCCCCACTCCCATCGGAGTCCTCCGCTCCTGGAACCGCGACCGCTATGAAGACGTCATGTCCAAGCAGATTCAAGACGTCATTGCCAAGCGCGGCGCGGGCGATCTCGCGAAGCTGCTTCGCTCCGGCGACACCTGGGAAGTTCGATAGCTCGAAGCAGAATCTTTTCACTCGTGTATTGAAAGCGGCCAGAAGTGCTGGCCGCTTTTCTTTATTGTACTGGTCTGAAAAAGACTCCGCCTTTGGAGAGCCTGTGTGGCAGCCCGGTTTTGCCCTCTGTAGCGCCCGCCTCAGGCGGACATGTGCTTGAATCTACTGTGTCGGCCTGAAGGCCGACGCTACAAAAGCGCTCCACGCAAGAGTTGCCACACAGACTCTTGAGATCCGCGGACGGTATGATCTGAATCGCTTAGCGGTTGGGCAAAGGTGAAAACATTGAAGGTAGAGGAGCAGGCTGCATCTATGCGGCACGCGGGTGCAGTGCGTCGCCTCAGGCCACGGCATCCGTTGCCCTCGTGTGGAAGAGGAAATACAATCGTGTAACTACGCAGGACAATTCAGAAAAACACTGGGGACCTAAAGCGTGGGAGTTCGCATCCGGTGAGCTACTGTCGCGAACCGGAAACCATTGCTGACGTGCCGGCCTCGGCTCTCCCCTCGGCAAAATAGTTCACATCATTCAGCTTGCGATAAATCCGTCCGGCAACCCCCGCAGCCATGGGGCCCTTTATAAGCCTGCTGTGGCCGCGCATCAGTACGACGAGGACAATCTTGGGATGCGCCTGATTCGCGTAGGAAACAAACCAGCCGAGACGCGATGCGGAATCCGAGCATGTTCCGGTCTTGCCGAGCGCCTGCTCGTCATCGGAGATGTAGCTGAGCCGCCCTGTCCCGTAGAGCACGGCTGCCAGCATGCCGTCGCGCACTTCTGGCAACAAGGATTCGATGTTGAGCGATCGCTTGACGCGCGGCGCAAAATTCTGCTGTTCCTCGGCGGTCCGCGGATATTGCAAATAGAAGAGCGTGCCGCCGTTGGCGAAGCTCGAAACCAGCGCGCCCAGTTGCAGCGGCGTCATCTGAATTCCTTCGCCAAAGCTCGACATCCGCGCCACTCCGCCGTTTTTCGGCGGCTCGGAGGGAAACCCGCCCGGATGCTCCTCTGGAATCTGGTAACCGGCAAGTTCGCCCAAGCCCAGCAGCCGGCCGTAGTGTGACACCGTGTCAAATCCCATGCGCCGCCCAAGTTCCTCGAAAAAAGCGTTATTGGAGTGCGCCAACGATTCGGTAAGGTTCAAATACTTGCGCGGCGCGACCCGAATCATCGTGTCGCGTGTGACCACGCCTTCCTGCAATGCCGCGATGGCAATCACCGGCTTGATGGTCGAGCACGGAATGAAGCCTGCCGAAAACGCGAGCTTCTGATTGACGACGGAAAGAACGCGGCCGCTGGTGGGATCGATGGCGACGACAGAACCATTGTAGCGGCCCAGCGCCTCGAGCGCCGCTTTGCGAACAACCGGGTCGTCGTACTCCGCCACATCATCCTTTGATGAATCAGCAAATGTGGGGACGCCGTAGCGTGCCACGGCGCTGTGCCTTATGGCCGCACGTGCAGCCCGAGGTTTCGGCGCTGCTAGCCCGGGGAAGTTTCCCGCAAACAAAGCACAGAGAATGATTGCAAGAATTCGATAATAGCTGGGACGGTGTGTCATCAAGTTTCCCGTTCTGGACCGCTTTCGCGCTCCCTTTGCGCGCTCCGAGCTAGGGTATTAATTGTAGGAAACTTAAGCCTCTCAGCGCAATAGCAAATCCGACCCATAATTCGTACCACGCAATGGGCCATTCTCCAGTACTTTCGTACTGGCTTGAAAACACACCATGTAGGCGCGAAACGACCGAGTGAGGGACTGTACCGCAGGGGAGCCAGTGGTTCAAGGAGAAACACCCATTGCGCGCAGTATTAAGATGTTCCACGGCCTAGCAGCCTGCCGGGCCGTGGAACGATATCCCAATCCTTGAGCGCAGAACTATCTTGTGGGGCGAGCTTTCCCCGCGGAGGCTGCTGCGGCAGCGGCTTGGATGGCAGGCTTCTCCGCTTGTGCCGCGGGAGCCTGCGTGCCATTGGCAGCGCCGGGCGAAGGAATGCCCATTTTCTTGCGCAGCGCGCTCTCGATCTTGTCACGGACGTCGGTGTGCTCCTTCAAGAACAGGCGGGCGTTGTCACGCCCCTGTCCCAACCGCTCGCCGCCGAAAGAAATCCACGTGCCGGACTTTTCGAGGACGCCCTGGTCCACGCCGAGATCGATCAAGTCGCCTTCGCGCGAAACGCCTTCCCCGTAGAGGATGTCAAATTCGGCTTCGCGGAACGGCGAGGCAACCTTGTTCTTCACGACTTTTGCGCGTGTGCGCGAGCCGATGACGCGGTCTCCTTCCTTGATGGACTGAATGCGGCGAATGTCCAACCGGATCGAAGAATAAAATTTGAGCGCGCGCCCGCCCGTGGTGGTTTCAGGATTGCCGAACATCACGCCGATCTTTTCACGGATCTGATTGATAAAGATCAGACACGTGTGCGACTTCGACACGATGGCCGTGAGCTTCCGCAACGCTTGCGACATCAGGCGCGCCTGCAAGCCCATCTGTGGATCGCCCATGTCGCCTTCGAGCTCCGCGCGCGGCACCAGCGCAGCCACGGAATCCACCACAATGATATCCACACTGTTTGAGCGGATCAGCGTCTCGGCAATTTCGAGCGCCTGCTCGCCGTTGTCCGGCTGCGACACCAGCAGGTTATCCACGTCCACGCCGAGCTTTCGCGCGTAAATCGGATCGAGCGCGTGCTCGGCGTCGATAAACGCCGCCTGCCCGCCCATCTTCTGCGCCTCGGCGATGATGTGCAGCGTCAGCGTCGTCTTGCCGCCCGATTCCGGGCCGTAGATTTCAATCACGCGGCCGCGCGGCACGCCGCCTACACCCAGCGCTGCGTCGATCGAAAGCGCCCCCGTAGGGATCACGCTGACCGGCACCAGCACGTCGCGGTTGCCCAGGCGCAT
>JBGPPL010000040.1:0-19079 GCA_041488495.1 Terriglobia bacterium | reverse complement strand
TCCTTGTTGTAAATGCAGGCGTTGATCACATTCTGTTTGGCCTGCAGGGCGGATAGAACCTCCCTCGCCGATTTCGCATCACCAAAACTCAATGCCGCGGTGCTGTTCGATCCAACCATCTTTGCCGAAGCGCTAAGGTCCTGCATTTTCGCGCGCAGGAATGTAGACCGGTCGTATAACGTGAATACGACAGACGCTACTAGCAGGGCCACAGCGCAAGTGACCATGACAATGCTTTGAAGCTTCTGCCGGATTGATAAATCCAGGTACGAGCGCATCTCACCCACCCTTCGAATGCCCTTCGTCAGGCACGATCTTGGCCAGCGCGAGCGATTGCGAACTGAACTTCAGTCGGGAGCGATCCGCAGCGTCGGTATTAATCATAAATCGCATATGATTGTGGGCCTCTTCTCGTGCGCGCGAGTTGTGGGCGAAAGACGACTCTTGAATTCGAAGTCTGGCCGAGATATCTCCCGACCCCAAAGACGATCCTTCTATGCCCGATTCGCTGCATTAGTTCTTCACGATTTGCGCTAGCACCAGCAGTTTTGAGCTGATCTTAAGCCCTGCCTGGGACGCCGCATCGAGGTTGATGTCGAAGCATACCTGTCTATCTTGCAGCGAGAATTGAATCATGCCGCCATGCGCAGCGAACTGTGTCATCTCTCCGACCGTGAGGACGCAGGTCCCGTTCAGAATTGAGAAGATTTGGGCGCTTGTTTTTCTCTCAGAAGAGCTAATGTAGAGGATGTGGCAACTCCGAACTTCTTGGTCGTGAGGGTGGAGAACGAACACAGGCCTGCCGTTAACGGGTTGTTTGAGGACTGTGGATGTCAACAAGCTCCCGAATGGATCTCTCCCAAGGATGCACAAAAGGATCGGAGCTTGCGGATTGGGGTAAGCCGAGGCCGGCCATTCGACGAACTGCGTTAGGTTATGGAGCATAGCTGCTTTCAATTCGTACTCCTCCGCGGAGCCCCCTTGCCCGGCGGCAGTCCTGGGAATCATGGAGATCACCAAAAGGCAGAAAACCAGGACCAAGCGGAGCCTTCCAGATATCGACCGGGCATGAAAGTTGCCTCCTGGCCGGGCGCGCGGCTTCTTTACTGAGCGGCTTTGCAAGTACATGTTAACCATGAGACTGATACTGTTCCCGGTCCTATTTCGAACCCACATGAGGCCGATAGGTCAGTTTTATCTGAAAGCTTCGCCCGTCTTGGGGAATCGAGGTTTGCACATGTTCGAGGCCACCCGAGTCGGCGTACCGCTTATCGAAAAGATTGTAGAAACCGCCGGACAAATCGAACTTGTCCGTTATTTTGCGGGTGGAAAAGGTCAGGTTCATGACGAGGAAACGGCCCAATTCTGTTTGCGCGATTGCTCTTCTCTCGCTCACGTATTGGGCGTCGACGCTGGCAAAGAGCTTGTTCTGCACCAGAGGAACACTGAGATTCACCTTGGGCAAATGTTTCGGGGAATTGGTCAAGACGTCTCCGGTCACTACGTTCCGGGAGTCTTGTAGGGAATACGACAGCGCACCTTCCAGGCCGCCCCCCCATTTTGCTCCCAGCTCGCATTCAATCCCCTTCGTTTGCACTGGGTCGGAATTCGTATAAGACGGACGGCCCGTGAGGGGATCAATGCTCTGCTCGATCAGATCGTCAATCCGATTCAAAAAACCCGCCGCGGACACGGAATACGTCTTACCAAAATGATGCTCGAGGTCCAGCTCCCAGCTGCGAATTTTCTCTGGCTTCAAGGAAGGGTTTGCAGTATTGCTCAGGTTGCCGGTATAGAAGCTTTCAAAGCTGTTGGGTGCGCGGAACGCCCAGCTGTAGGTCACCTTGACGTCCGTGTTCGACAATGGGGTAAAGCGCAAGCCGACCCGTGGGCTCAGTGTGTTTCCAAATTGTTTATACCAGTCGCCGCGAAGGCCCGCCACGACGGCCAGGTTCTTGCGAATGGAGTACTCGTCCTGAACATACAATGCCCAGACCATTGAGGAACGGTGATCGTCAAAGTAGAGGTGATAAGGCTGGATATCGTAGTTCGTCTGCTGTTGCCGAACATCCTGACGGAATTCGGTGCCGAGCGTGACCTGATGTCGTTTGAAAAAGACTCTGGAAGCATCGCCTTGGAAGTCCCACCAGGCACCATTGGCTGCGTCGTAGTTTTCGGTGTATGGCGGGATACCTGTGCCTGCATAGTCGAAAATGTAGATTCCGTGATAGTCGTACCAATCGTAGGAGATCCGTCCAAGCGTCTCCCATGATCCAAACGTGTGGTGGTACTGGACATCGATGTAACTGCGAGCATCTGTGGTTCGGGTCCGTGAATCGTTGAAAACAGTCCCGAATGAAGCGGTCGGAATGTGCTTGGTGCGAGAGGCGTCGACGACATGGATGTTGAAATCCCGGTAGATGATGTCAGCAAATATGTTGTAGGACTGGTCGGCGTCAGCGTTCTCAGCAATCCCGTTGTTGGTGGCAGGGCTGTCAAATTCAGGAAAGAAGAGTCGTGTGTGTCCTTGGCTGTTGGAAAAAGAGCCGGAGAGGAGTGTTTCAAGGCCGTTGTCAAAACGGCCGCCGTAGCTAACCCGGCCTTTATAGGTATTCCAGCTTCCGGCTGCGGTGGAAAGTTCGATGGCGTTCAAATCGCGGCCCCGTTTTGTGATTACGTTGATGACCGCGACAAATGCTCCCGTGCCATAGATCGAGGAATTAGGTCCCCGAATGATCTCGATGCGCTCAATCAGATCGACATCGACCGGGAATTCCGTACCTACATAAGCTCCGTCGAAAATGTTGTCGTTTACTCGATGGCCATCCAGCAGGAAGAGAATGCGCGCGTTGTAATCCCCTGGTCTTGAAAATCCGCGTACCCCTACATAGCTGTAATTGCGGTCGTTGATCACGTAGAAGCCGCGGACGCTCCGCAGTACGTCCGCCAGGGTCCGATACCCGTGTTTCTGGATCTCCTCAGCCGTGACCACGGTTACCGAGGCTGGTGTATCCGCAGCCTTCTGCAGAAACTTGGAGGCACCGTAAACCGACTCCACTTTCATTTTCGCAAGATCTTCCATGCTCCGCCCGCCCAACTCGGTTTGGCGCGACTCCTGCGCGGCGACGGAGCCAGCGCAGAGCATCACGAACAACAAAAGCCAGTGCACCGCGCGATTTCTTCGCCAAAGCCGGCTTCCGGAGCGATGGGGAGCACCCACGACGATGTGGCCCTGGCCCGTTGAATCAGATATTCGAACGAGGTTCACCATCCGCCTGCTAGTTCTTTGGTTCTTGACACACACCATGACGATTGCCCCGTCCTCACGTCTGTGCATGCAAATGCCCAAAGTGCGTTCTGGAACGGCCAATTTGAGCTATAGAATCAAGAATTTAACTGGGTTTGCGTTGCGATGACCAAGTTACCCTTTCATGACTGTTCCGAATCGGTTCGTGTGTTCCTGAAACCGAACGCGCCGCGCCCATGCTCAGGTCGTGCGACAGGACTGCTCGACAAAATTAAAGACCGATTGACGATGCGCCAACGGGGGAGAAACATCAGCAGTATTGGCGACGCGAACGTGCTGGAATCTATAACGATCTTGGTGAGTTCGCCACCCTCATTGTAGATGCCTATGCGCGCCAAGAAACCGAACCGATTGTCACCCGTTCGGGGCAATCGAAGAGCTTCTCGTCGAAGACGATGAAGAGGCCCGAACTGCCGCCACCATCGCTTTCGTAGAAGACATCCAGACCATCGTGTCTGACCGATCTTTCGATGCGGCTGTGTTTGTTCAATGGTATGGCCCCAAATCAAAGAAAGCCTGGGCTGAAATTGAAGAAATGTGGTGAGGTAAGACAAACCTTGCAGATGTGCAGGATAAGCCGCCGCAAAGAACAAAACGAAATCTTAGAGGACTCCCGCCGGATTTGGCCTACTCGCATAGCTTCTGAGAAGTCCGATTCTCGGCAACCGGCAGCCTCGTTTGGGCTGTGCTGTTTTCCACCGACCGATGAGGACACCCCGGCGTCCAACCCTTCCTGTGTGAATTAACTATTTTCTCAGTCCAGGATGCGGGGCACTAATTTCATGCCGGATGGTTTTGGCCGCCTTGATCACACCCAGCAAAGAAGCTAATCCACAGTTCCGATGCCCAGCTGCAGGAGACGTTTTATCTCCTGCAAGCAATCGAGCCGCATCGGTCTTCGGGACGAAGTCATCGGCCGCCAGTATCCGCGTTGTAGCCGATGACTTTGGGCCCTCATGAATACTAAAGAGATTTATTTTCGTCTTCGGCGCGATGCGCCGGATCTCGTAAGGGGCTGCAATCCCGCTCATCTTGGTCCAGGACGACAGGATCGTGCTGACGCTCGCGAACCCTGGCTAATGCTTCCAGACCGTTTTCAGCCTCGCCGTAAATCTCAATAGCGTGGCCACTAAGAAGGGAGCGGAGATTCGTTCGGGTCTGGCTGTGGTCGTCCACAAGTAAGATACGAGCCGGCACGGACACTTCTAGCTCAGTCTCGAAACGAAAGGGCCGCAAGAGAAGGAGACCGATCCTGCGAAACGCCTCGGATTATGGATTATGCTCGCTCCACATCATCGCGTCAGAAAGCATCGGTGGCGAATTGTGAACTTCAACAGGGGGATTGCCTTGCGTTCGCTGTGCTTTTAGCTAAACTGAGGCTACCCCTTCCTTAAACTGGCGCTTTTTCGCCGATTGCTTTCTGTATTGCCTGTGGGCCTGGGATCGGTCCACCCGTCCTTAATCCCTATGCGGCCAGAAGCTATCGCGAAACGATTACCTTGGAGTTGATCATTATGAAGCCAGAGACAAAGCAGAGGCTCGGCGCTGCCAGATGGTTTTCGTTAGTTCTTCAGAACGTGCGCACCTGGCCGAAATCATTGCAAGCCTACGTGGAGCAAACGTATTGCTCGTAGGTGAGACAGATGGCTTTGCAGCGTCGGGCGGAACTATTGGGTTCACTCTCGAGGACAACCATGTGCGATTTACGATTAATACCGATGCTGCGGATCGCTCTGGCCTGAAGTTCAGTTCGCAATTGCTCGCGCTGGCCAAGATCGTGCCTAACGAAGGGCATTCGAAGGGTGGGTGAGATGCGCTCGTACCTGGATTTATCAATCCGGCAGAAGCTTCAGAGCATTGTCATGGTCACTTGCGCTGTGGCCCTGCTCGTAGCGTCTGTCGTATTCACGTTATACGACCGGTCTACATTCCTGCGCGCGAAAACGCAGGACCTCAGCGCTTCGGCGAAAATGGTTGGATCGAACAGCACCGCGGCATTGAGTTTTGGTGATGCGAAATCGGCGAGGGAGGTTCTATCCGCCCTGCAGGCCAAACAGAATGTGATCAACGCCTGCATTTACAACAAGGATGGCCAAGTTTTCGCCAGCTATAGCCGCGACGCGGCGCACAGTGATTTCTCTCCTCCTCCGGCGCAAACCCAGGCAACCGCGATCGTCAAGCATAATATGGTCTTATTTCAACCCATCACCCTGAATGGCAAATCCATTGGGACCATTTTCATCGAGGCAGATCTAACAGACCTCAGTGCGCGGTTGACGCGGTTCCTGGAGATTGATCTCCTTGTATTCCTGGTTTCCCTGGCAGCTGCTTTCTTGTTGTCGACTCGGCTTCAGCGCGTAATTTCAGGCCCAATCCGGGAACTGGCAGATACGGCATCGTCGGTCTCCACCCAAGAAAACTATTCCATCCGTGCAACGAAGAAAGGCAATGACGAGATAGGGCTCCTCTTCGACCAATTCAACAGCATGCTCGACCGACTCCAACAGCGGGATGTCGCTTTGCAGCGAGCCCACGACAATCTTGAGAAGAAGGTCGCAGAGAGAACCTCGTATCTCAACGCTCTAATTCAGAACAGTCCACTAGGCATTATGGTTTTGGACTCCGAACAGGAGATCCAGTTGTGCAATTCCGCATTTGAGAAATTGTTTGAGTATACGCGGGAGGAGGTTATCGGGAAATCGATCGCCAGTCTGTTTGGCGATGTGGAGCCCTTGTTAGAAGCTCACCGCTTGGCCGTGGATGAAACACCCATCAATCTAGTGGCTCGCCTTCAACGGAAGGATCAGAGTTTTCTTGATGTTGAACTTCATATAGTGGGTTTGATAGTAAATGGCGAGCTACTCAGTTCCTTGGGTCTCTATCAGGACATTTCCACCCGAAAACGCGCGGAAGAAGAAACGCAGCGGGCTAAGGAGTCTGCCGAAGAAGCCAGTCGGGCCAAGAGCGAATTCCTCGCCAACATGAGCCACGAAATTCGAACGCCCATGAACGGAATCATGGGAATGATCGAACTGGTATTGGACGCCGAGTTGGATGCCGAACAGCGCGAATATCTGCATGTGGCCAAGGTGTCCGCTGATGCGTTGCTCTCGCTCATCAACGACATCCTGGATTATTCCAAGATCGAAGCGGGAAGGCTCGAAATCGATGTCATCGATTTCAATCTCGGAGATAGTCTCGGCGACACGATGAAGACGTTGAGCCTCCGGGCGCACCAGAAGGGGCTCGAGCTGGCTTTTGAGATCGAGCCCGATGTTCCCGACGCCCTCGTGGGAGACCCCGGGCGGCTGAGACAGATCATCGTCAATCTGGTGGGCAATGCGATCAAATTTACCGAGCACGGCGAGGTCGTCCTGTTTGTCCAGACCGAGGCGCGCAACGAAGGAGAGGGGATCCAAATCCACTTCACAGTCGCCGATACCGGCATTGGTATTCCCGCGGAGAAGCAAGCTACAGTTTTTGAAGCGTTCAAACAAGCTGATGGTTCGATGACCCGCAAGTACGGCGGCACCGGGCTCGGCCTGACAATTTCGTCCCGCCTGGTGGGACTCATGGGTGGAAAGATTTGGGTAGAAAGCGAAGTCGGCAAGGGGAGCCGTTTTCATTTCACCGCTCACTTTGGTTTGCAGAAGGCGCCGGCAAGAACCGTTGTGCCCCGGGACCCGCAAACGTTGCGCGACATGCGAGTACTCATCGTAGACGATAACGCCACGAACCGGCAGATTTTGGAAAAGATGCTCATCAATTGGCATATGAACCCTACCACGGTTGATGGTGGGGCCAAGGCGATCATCACCCTGAGAGAGGCCAAAGGGCTAGGACGAATGTTTCCCCTCATACTTCTCGACGCCCAAATGCCTGAAATGGACGGCTTCGCATTGGCGGAGGCTATCAAGCGAAACCCCGACTGGAGGACGGCCACCGTGATGATGTTGAGTTCTGCGGGACAGCGGGGAGACGCGGTGCGTTGTCGCGAACTGGGCGTCGCAGCCTATCTAACCAAGCCGGTCCGGCAGAGCGAGCTGTTGGAGGCAATCTTGGCCGCGCTCGGTACACGTGCAAAGGGTGACACCCCTTCCTCCCTGGTGACGGTCCACTCGTTGCGCGCGAGCAAGTCTCACTTCCGTGCTCTTCTCGCCGAGGACAATGCCGTCAACCAACTGGTCGCAGTCCGATTGTTGGAAAAGGTGGGGCATACCGTAATAGTGGCTGCAAACGGCAAAGAGGCCTTGGAGGCATGGCGCAAGGAGCCGTTCGACCTCGTGTTGATGGACGTTCAAATGCCGGAGATGAACGGATGGGAGGCAACGCGAGCCATCCGTGAGGAGGAAAGATCAACCGGCGGACACATACCCATTATTGCCCTAACCGCTCACGCCATGAAGGGAGACGAAGAGCGCTGTCTAGCGGCTGGCATGGATCTCTACCTGACCAAACCAATTCGGACCTCCGACCTGTTAGCGGCCCTAGATCAAGTCGAAAGCCTTAAAGTTACACCGGGCGCCAAAGCAAACACGTCCATGCATCAAGCTGCGCGTCACATTGATTTGGCGTCCGCTCTCGATCGGCTTGATGGAGATCGAGGCCTATTTGACCAAGTCGCGGTGCTATTCAGGAGCGAGTGTCTCACACTCATCGCCGCGATACGGTGTGCCTTCACGGAACACGACAGTAGAAAAGTGCAAAGCGGCGCCCGCACATTGAAAGGATCGTCAGCCAGTCTAGGCGCCAGCGCGCTTTCCCAAGCGGCCGAAGGGCTTGAAAAGCTGGCTCGCATCGACGACATGGACAATGCCCAGATGCAGATGAAGGTTGTTGAGCGCGAAGTGGAGGGCTTGATGGCCGAGCTGGAAACGATGTCTAGAAGCTGAAGCTGACGCGACGTGGAAATGTTCTCCTACAATGAACTGAAAGGGGAAGGCATCGCCAAGACAGCCGAGGGGAAAGGAAAGCGCGGAAGTAGACCTCGCCGCCTGCGCCGTTTCTCCCAACGACGAATGAGGACACCCCGGCCTTATGGCTATCCTGCGCATATGGGAACATTTCCGGAACCTGGAAACGAGGCCCGCTTTGGGGGAGTCTGCTAGCGTTGTCGTCCAAGAAGGTCTTGCAGGAGGATGAGGATCGACACAATTTGCAAGCATTGCGGATAATTCTGGGATTCAGACTGGGGAGTCTGCCAAAGGGGCCGAAACTTGGGGTGTTTGCCGATGTAGTGACCTGCCCCCACCGCTGAGATTCTATTCGCCTTGTATTCGCCTACAGAAATCTGCTATGATCTGCCGCGCTGTACTTCACTAAAGGAGGATTTATGCCAATCAGCCAGATGCTTCTACCGGAATTTGACCATGAGATGGCGAACACACGCAAAATGCTGGAGCGCGTACCCGACGGCAAGTTTGATTACAAACCTCACGAAAAATCGATGACGCTGGGGCGCCTCGCCGGGCACGTGGCGGAAGTTCCGTCCTACGCGACCGCGACGATTCGTCTGGACAAGCTCGAAATGACGGGCAGCGAGAAGCCGTTCACTGCGACATCCAAGAAGGAGCTTCTGGAATCCTTCGACAAGTTTGCGGCAGAAGCGCGCGAAGCGATTTCCACCGTCAGCGACGAAGACCTCGGCAAGATCTGGAGCTTTCGGTACGCCGGCAAGGAGGTTTTCTCCATGCCCCGCGTGGCCGTACTTCGCAGCATGGTTCTGAACCACCTCATTCATCACCGCGCTCAGCTCGGCGTCTATTTGAGACTGAACAACGTCGAGATTCCCGGGATGTACGGACCGTCGGCGGACGAGATGAAGCACTGGCAAGCGCAGAGCGCCTAATTACGCGGCCGGGGATTATCAGGTTGGGGTGATAGCCGATTCAAAAAGCTCTTGCGGGCCGAGAGGCAGGGGTGTATACGTCGTTTGGGTGAATCTCCCAACCGGAGATTCCCGGCTCCCGCGACGGCGAAATCCAGAAGGATTTCTGCTGTTCCATTTCCCTTCGAAAATCTGACCATCTGAGGAGGTCCCATGCCGAATTTTCTGACCCAAGTTTCCTATAACGAACAGGCCTGGCAAACGCTTGTATCGAATCCACAGAACCGCCTGGATGCAATCCGGCCGGTGATTGAAAAACTCGGTGGGCGGGTCCTCAACGCGTATTTCGCGTTCGGTGACTACGACTTCGTGTTGATCGCGGAGTTGCCCGACAACGTCAGCGCCGCGGCGCTCGCGATCGCGGCCTCTGCCGGCGGCGCCTGCAAATCCGTCAAGACCACTCCGCTCATGGAAGCTTCCGAAGGCCTCGAAGCCCTTCGGAAGGCGGCCACGTCCGGATATCGCGCGCCAACCAGTGGCCGAACCGCGACGGCGTAATTTCAGCCGGTTCGCTGCCTTACAATTCGGTCGGCATAGCAAGGGCATCCCGGTAGCGCCGGGATGCCCTTTTGTTTCATTCTGTTAGAGTCGGACTGAGCGGTATTCCAGTTCCTTGAACCGCCTCGCTTGCGACGGGATGACGGTTTCGGTATAGTCGAGCTGTCCATAAATTAGAGGTCACCACAGAGGATTCTCAAACAAATGTCTCTTGAACCCGTTTCTTTCGTGACCGTCGAGGAAGCCCTCGAGGAGATCCGCCAGGGCCGGCAAATTGTTCTGGTCGACGACGAAGACCGCGAGAACGAGGGCGACCTCACGATGGCGGCGGAGAAGATCACGCCCGAAGCCATCAACTTCATGGCCAAGCACGGCCGGGGACTGGTCTGCCTGGCGCTGACCGAGGAGCGCTGCGACGAGCTTGCCCTGCCGCTGATGACTCCGGTCAACACTTCGAACTATGGCACGGCCTTCTGCGAATCGATTGACGGGCGTCGCGGCACGACCACTGGGATCAGCACCGCCGACCGCGCAACGACAATCCTCACGGCCATCGATTCCGCGACGCGTCCGAGCGACCTGGCGCGTCCCGGCCACGTTTTCCCGCTGCGCGCGCGGCACGGTGGCGTGCTCGTGCGCGCCGGTCAGACCGAAGCGTCGGTTGACCTGGCGCGCATGGCCGGACTCACGCCCGCGGGCGTGATCTGTGAAATCATGAACGACGACGGCACGATGGCGCGCGTGCCGCAACTGGCCGAGTTTTGCCGCACGCACGGCCTGAAGCTGCTGACCGTTGCAGAAGTGATTCGTTACCGGATGCGGAATGAGCGGTACGTGCGGCGCGTCGCCGAGGCCGCTTTGCCCACGCGCTACGGCGAGTTCCGCATGATCGCGTACGCTTCCGACGTGGACCGCGAGCAGCACATCGCGCTGGTTCGAGGAGACCTCGCTGGCACGCCACCGCTTGTGCGCGTGCATTCGCACTGCCTCACCGGCGATGTCTTCGCCTCCACCGATTGCGACTGCCACGAAATCATCGAGCACTCGCTCGAAGCTATCGTCGCCGAAGATCGCGGCGTGTTCGTCTACCTGCACCACACGGGACGAGGCTTCGGGATTGACTCCGCCGCGCCCGCTCCGGGTGCGCTGCCGCCTATCCTGTATCACTCGCGCGGCCAGCTTGACCGGGACATCGCGCGGCAGCGTCTGCTGCAGCACGAAAGCGGCATTGGCGCGCAAATACTGATCGACCTCGGCCTCAAGAAACTGCGCGTGCTCACCAATCATCCGCGGAAAGTCGTCGCGCTCGAAGGCTACGGCCTGACCATCACCGATCAAGTGCCTGTCCTCGCCGGCACGAAGAAGCGCTCCCACCAGACATTTTGACTTCGCCTGCTTCTTGAAAATATGCTTTCCGTATTTTCCGCAGGTCTACAAAAATCTCCGGGTCCGAAGAGTCTGTGTGGCAACCCTGTTTTGCTCTCTGTAGCGCCCGCCTTCAGGCGGGCATGTGCCTAATTCCTAAGATGCCGCCCTGAAGGGCGGCGCTACAAAACCCTCCCAAATCTGCGTTGCTACACAGATTCTTTAGAGGCAAGGTTTGGCTCGATGGCTCGCAAAACGTTTACGGTTTCTTTGGTGGAGAGGGTGGAGGCAGAGAGACGGTGACGTAGGGCCGCAGCGCTTCGAGACGCTTCGTGCTGATCCCGCGAATTGCGAGCAAGTCCTCGACGCGGCGGAATCGGCCACTCTTCTGGCGCGCCTCGATGATCCTCTGCGCCGTGACCGGCCCCACGCCGGGCAATTGTTGAAGCTCCTTCGAGGTTGCGACATTGAGGTCAATCGGCTTTGCAGGTGGCTGCTTCTGCGCTTCCAAGATCCCGCAAAGCAGAATTAACACCAGCGCCACCGAGAGGATTTCAACCACGAGATATCGCGTTCGAGTCATCATGACTTTCGAGGGCGTAAAAGAATGGTCAGCCTCAAAGTGTACAGCAATGCGCCGACAAGAAAAGAAACAACGGCGGCCCCCTCACCGAAGTGAGAGCCAATCAACCGAGCCACCAACGAAAAAGACCAAGCACAAGTTCCCAGAGTACTTGGACCGCATGGAGGCATTAAATGCGATTCCCTTGCGCATCGTAGACTTCGATCTTACCGAACAAAGTAGCTTGCGCCTCAAGCTGCGCTCGGTCGCCAACGATTACAATCTGCGCGTTGGCAGAGTCGAAATATTTCTGCGCGGCTTCGAGGACGTCAGCGGCCGTGAGCGCCAGGATGCGTTCGCGATAGGTCTCGAGGTAATCCTCCGGCAGCCGTTCGAGCGTGGACGTGGCGAGTTGCCCCGCCAGACCATCCTGAGTCGCGAGGCCCAGGGAGAAAATCCCGCTCAAGTAATTGCGCGCGTCGGCCAGTTCGTCTTCACCGACGACGGTCGAGCGCATCCGGTCGGCCTCGTAAAACATCTCCGTCAGCGTCGCAGCCGCCACGTCGTTCCGGACAGCCGCCTGGATGCTGAAATAGCCGTGCTGCCGCAAAGGGTACGCCCCGCTGCGCGGGCTGTAGGTGTAGCCCTTCTGTTCGCGGATATTCATCACCAGCCGCGAATTGAACGCGCCGCCGTAAATCGAGTTCGCCAGCGTCAAGCGCAGCCAGTCCGGATGCTTTCGCGTGATGGCCCGATTGCCGACGACGATCTGCGCCTGCACGGCTCCGGGCAGATGCACTAGATACACACGCCGGCCGTGCAATTCCGGCAGCGCTGGATTCGGAGCCTCCTCCACTTTGCCCGCGCCCCAGGAGGCGAATACCTTCTCGATCTGCGCGAGCATGGCAGGAGGCGAAAAGTCGCCGACCATCACCAACAATGCGTTTCCGGGGCGGTAGTGCTGCCGGTAGAAATCCTTGAGCTGTTCGAGGCGGTAGCTTTCGACTTGCGCCTCGGTGGGTGAAACCGTGCCGTACGGATGCGCACCAAACAGGACCTTGCGCAATCTTTCGCTGGCCAGAAATCCCGGCGTCGTGCGCTCGATTCGCAAACCTTCGACCAACTGGCGCCGCTCGCGTTCGAATTCGTCGGCGGGAAACGAAGCCTGCTGCGTCAGTTCAGCGACGAGGTGCAGAAGATCGTTCGAAAAGTCCACTAACCCGGCGAAGGAAACCACACTGGTGTCGGCGCCGGCCCCGGAAGAAAGATCCGCGCCCATGCGGCGCAGGTCTTCTTCGATCTGGCGGCTCGTGCGCGCTGTGGTGCCGGTGCGCACCACCGTGGCGGTGATATCCGCAAGACCAGGCGTGTCCGCGGCCGCAACAGCGTTTCCGCTCCGGAAAAAGAGCTGTCCATTGAATTTAGGAATCGTGTGCGATTCCACCAGCACGACTTCGAGACCGTTCGAAAGCGTCGTGCGCGCTCGTGGCGGCCAGATCACAGGCCGCTCGGGGGAAAGCGCGGGGACAGCCGTTTGTGTTTCCGACCGCGGTGCGGAAGCCATCATGCCGCCCCTTTCTTCGCCGGCTGGCGAATCACGATGGAACGATTGGTGCGCGTCAAAATCTTGTGCGCCACGGACTGCACCGCGTCAGGAGTAACTTCCATGAAGCCACCGAGGATCGTGTTCACCAGATGCGGATCGTTATCAAACAGCGTGAAACACGCGAGCAGGTGCATCAATCCGTAGCGCGGAATATAAGCTCCGTGGCCGCCCTCGAGCATGGAAAAGTAATTCGACTGGAATTTCACTTTGACGGGCTCCAACTCTTCGGCAGTGATTCCCTTCTCTTTCATTTCATCGAGAATCTGGTCATAGGCGGCGATCGTATGATCTGCGGAATACTCGGACTTGTGCAGAAGGCGCGTCACCATGAGCGTCGGCCCGTTGTAATCAAACAGATCGCCGACCGGATAATGGATGCCGCCTTCGGCGTCCACCGCGATTTGCTGTTCGAGCACCAGGCGGCGATACACCCGGCCGGCGCGTCCGCCGTGCAGAGCTTGGTCCAGCATCGCCGCGGCGTACCACTCGGGCGTGAGGCGGCGCGGCGCCTGGTACCCGATGGCGATGCCGGGCAGCGTGCCGAATTTTTCCTCCACGACGCCTCGACGCTCGTCGATTTGCGGCGGCTCGTCAATGCCGGCGGGCGCAGGCTGCGGCCCAGAGGGGATGCCGGCGAAATATCTGTCCGCCAGTTTGAATCCCTCATCCACGTCCACATCTCCAAGGATCAGCAGGACGGCATTCGACGGAGCATAGTACGTCTTGAAAAAATTCTGGACGTCATCGAGCGTTGCGGCATCGAGATCGTCGAAATCTCCGTAAAAATTGTGCGCATTGGACCAGTTGCGATAGGCGATGGGAGGAAGATCCAGCCAGGGAAATCCACCGTAGGGCTGATTGAGCACGTTGACGCGCACTTCTTCTTTGACGACGTCGCGCTGGTTGCGCAGATTTTCATCGTCGACCTTGAGGGCCCGCATGCGGTCGGCTTCAAGCCAGAGCACGCGCTCCAGAGCGTTCGACGGCACCGATTCGTAGTAGTTCGTCACGTCGTAGTGCGTCGAGCCGTTCAGCACGCCGCCGGAAGAATTGATCAGCTTGATATGCACCATTTTTCCGGCATTGGCCGAGCCCTGAAACATCATGTGCTCGAATAAGTGCGCAAAACCGCTCCGGCCGCGCGGCTCGATTCGAAAACCGATGTTGTAATAGACCCCTACTGTGGCCACCGGCGCAGCGCGGTCCGGCGAAACGACGGCGCGCAAGCCGTTGGGGAGTGTCATGCTCTCGATCGGAATGTTCAGTTGTGTCAAGAATTCCCTCTCAATTGGATATGACATTGCACAAAAATTCATCCAGCAGCAGATTTCTTCCGGGCCTTTTTCTCCTCCGCACCTTTTTGGTGTGGGCTGAAGATGCTGTTCAGTTTCTGGAGCAGGGCGCTCGAATCGTCCGAGAGGACAGCAGCAGTCAGACGCGTCAGCGCTTTGTACGCGTCCAGATACTCACGGGGAAAACCCGAGAGGCTATCTGCATGGCGTTGCACCGTCGAAAAATCGCCTCGGGTCACTGGCCCCGTCCACGCCGCATGCGGTCCCATCCGCTCCAAATTATCCAGCGTCTGGCGCGTCAGCGGCAGCAGGGCGCGAGTCGCTTGCCGGCGGGTGAAACCCTGTGCCATCAGAAGGCGGGTTGCAGCCTCCATGAGGGCCAGAACATGTGCGCACACAAACGATCCAGCCGCATGATACGCCGCCTTGTTTGTTCCGGACAAGCGCACCGCCACACCTCCCATCTGTCGAATCATTTTTCGCGCAACCTTCAAAGCGCCAGGACAGCCATCAATCCCGAAGACGCGGCCCGCAAGATCCGGCACACTCTGGCCGCTGAAGGTTTGCATCGGGTGGATCGATCCAGTCGCTGCGCCTGCGTCGGCCAGCGCCCGGAGCACCGAGGAGTCCAGCGCTCCGCTCGTGTGCAGCACAGCCTTACCATGCCACTCGTTTCCGCCAAGGTCCGCCAGATCGGCTGCCACTTCCTCTATGACGCTATCTGGCGTGGCAATCAGCACCACTTCGGAAGCGAGCACCTGGCGCGTCAGCCGGTCCGAAGGATGTCCGGCGCCGATAGCGCGCACGGCCGTCCGGGCTGTTGGGATTGACCGCGTTGCGACGACACCCACACGCCACCCAAGTTCGTGTAAACGGCGTCCCAGCGCTCTCCCCACGCGTCCCGCGCCCACGATCGATAATGTCTCCGCCATTCGCTGTGTTAGCATATAGTGTTTGGACGTATTCGCCTCGTGGAAATTTCAACTTTGCATATTTCCTGGATCGTACTTTTCGGCTTGATTGCTCTCCTGTGGATAGTTCAGGGAATCCGGGCCGGCATTGGCATGGCCCGCCTGCCGTGGCTTTCCGATGCTCCCTTACTATCTTCCGATGGCGCGCCACTGCTTTCGGTGATTTTTGCCGCACGGGATGAAGCGGAGAAGCTCCCCGGAGCCATCGAGACGCTCCTTGCCCAGGATTATCCCCGGTTTGAGATCGTGGCGGTCGATGATCGGTCGCAGGACCAGACCTCGGCTATCCTTCACGAATTCGAACGCGTGAATCGGAACCTGAAAGTCATCGATATCGCCAATTTGCCGCCTGGATGGCTCGGAAAACCGCACGCGTTGGTCGCGGGGTTCGAACAATCGCAAGGCGAATGGCTTGTTTTCACCGATGCAGACGTCCATTTTGCGCCCGATGTGCTGCGCCGCGCCGTCGCGCTCGCCAAAGAGCGGCAGTGGGACCATCTGAGCCTTCTCGCCTCGGTCGAGATGCGAGGATTCTGGGAGATTACGGCGATTTCCTATTTCGGGCTCGGGTTCGTTTTCGGCAACGAGCCATGGCAGGCTTCGAATCCACGCTCCGGACGCTACGTCGGAGTCGGAGCCTTCCAGCTTGTGCGCCGGACCGCGTACGAAGCGTGCGGCGGGCACCGCCGCCTGCGCATGGACGTCATCGAAGACATGAAACTCGGCAAGCTGATGAAGCTGGCGGGCTTCCGGTCAGGTGTCGCCGTGGCGCAGGACATGGTGCGCGTGCGATGGCATAGCGGCCTGCAGAACGTGATACGCGGTGTCACGAAAAATATGTTCGCCGCGTGTCACTACAACGCCCTCTTTGCCCTCGCCGCGATGGTGCTGCCTCTGATCATGAGCGTCCTGCCGTTCTTCGGCCTCGCTTTCGCAACGGGCTGGGCGCGTGTGTTCGCAGGAATCGCAGCAGGAGCCGCGGTCCTGATTCACGCTGCGATGATCTGGTCGACCGACGCTTCGCCGCTCTACGGTCTCACGCATCCACTGGGCGCCCTGCTGTTCTGCTGGATGCTGGCGCGCTCTGCCGCCGCGACGCTCTGGCGTGGTGGCGTCGTCTGGCGCGATACGTTTTATCCCATCGAAGAATTGCGCAAAGGGCTCGTTTAACACCTGAATCGGGGAATGGTTTTCGCAGCGCCGGCAAGATGCCGGCGCTACTCGTTGCACGGTCCGAAGAGTCGAGATCAGCGCTTTCTCGATTTCACGGGCGCGGGAGGGGTCGCTGGCTCAGGCACGACCATCGGTTCCACTGGGGCCGGCTCGGTCGCGGCGGAAAAGAAACCGGCGAGGTCGCGCTGCTTTAGCGCCCGGATACGGTCGCGGAGCGCGGCGGCGCGTTCGAATTCGAATTTCTTGGCCGCTTCGCGCATCTGGATTTCGAGCTGCGTGAGAACTTCGCCCAGCTTCTGCTCGCTCGTGATGTCCGCATCGGCGAAGTCCTCGATGGGAACCGTTACGTAATCGGCTTCCACAATCGCCGCCAGTTTCATGTCCACGGACTTGATGATGGATTGCGGAGTGATGTGGTTCGCTTCGTTGTAGGCGACCTGCTTGGCGCGGCGGCGGTTCGTTTCCTCAATGGCCTGGGCCATCGAGCCGGTCATCCGATCCGCATACAGAATCGCGCGCCCTTCGATGTGCCGGGCGCAGCGGCCAATCGTCTGGATGAGCGCCGTGGCGCTGCGCAGGTAGCCCTCTTTGTCGGCATCGAGGATCGCGACCAGCGAGACTTCGGGCAGATCGAGGCCTTCGCGCAACAGGTTGATGCCAATTAGGGCATCGAATTCTCCGCGGCGCAGGTCGCGCAGGATGCGGACGCGCTCGAGCGTATCCACCTCCGAGTGCAAGTAACGGCAGCGAACGCCCGTTTCGGTGAAGTATTCAGCAAGATCCTCGGCCATGCGCTTGGTTAGCGTGGTGACGAGCACGCGTTCGTTGCGCTCGGCGCGCACGCGGATTTCCTCGAGCAGATCGTCCACCTGCCCTTTCACCGGGCGCACTTCGATTTCCGGGTCCACCAGGCCGGTCGGGCGGATCACCTGTTCGACCACGACTCCCGCCGAGCACGTCAGTTCGTAAGGCCCCGGCGTCGCGGAGACGTAGATCACTTGCCCCGTGCGATGTTCGAATTCCTCGAAATTCAGCGGACGGTTATCGAGCGCCGAGGGCATTCGAAACCCGTAGTTCACCAGCGTCTGCTTGCGCGAACGGTCGCCGTGATACATCCCGTGGAGTTGCGGGACGGTCTGGTGTGATTCGTCGATAAAGAGCAGGTAATCCTGCGGAAAATAGTCGAGCAACGTGGGCGGGGCTTCGCCGGGCAGGCGGCCGGAGAGGTGGCGCGAATAATTCTCGATGCCGTGGCAATATCCGATCGTGCGGATCATCTCGATGTCAAACATCGTGCGCTGCCACACGCGCTGCGCCTCCGCGTACTTTCCCTGTTTTTCAAGCTCCGGCTTCCACCAGTCGAGCTCTTCCAGAATCGTGCCGATCGCGCGCTCCTTCTGCGCAGCGGGCATGACGTAGTGCGACTTCGGATAGATCGTCAATCGCTGCAGATCGCTCTGGCCGGAACGCACTTCGCCGGTCAGCGGGTCCATCTGGCGGATGGCGTCCACCTGATCGCCCCAGAGTTCGACGGCGTAGGCGTGGTCCTCATACGGCGGATAGATTTCCAGGCGATCGCCGCGCACGCGGAACGTGCCCCGGCGCAGCTCCTCGGTGCGTTCGTACTGGATGTCTACGAGCTTGCGCAGCAAGGCCTCCCGCGCCGTGCTCTGCCCTTTCTCGATCATCAGGAGCATGCCGTAGTAGGCCTCCGGGGAGCCCAGGCCATAAATACACGAAACCGACGCGACGATCACAACGTCCCGGCGTTCGAACAGCGACCGCGTGGCGCTCATGCGCAGCTTGTCGAGTTCGTCGTTGATCGTGGATTCTTTCTCGATGTAGGTGTCAGAAGCAGGGAGATACGCTTCCGGCTGGTAGAAATCGTAGTAGCTGACGAAGTATTCGGCCGCGTTCGAGGGAAAATAACTCTTGAATTCACTGTAGAGCTGCGCCGCAAGCGTCTTATTGTGCGCGAGCACCAAAGCGGGACGGTTCGCTCGCTCGATGAGCTTGGCCATGGTGAACGTCTTGCCGGAGCCGGTAACTCCGAGCAGGACCTGATGCTTCTCCCCCGCCTCGATGCCGCGAGAGAGCTGTTCGATGGCCTCCGGCTGATCGCCGCGAGGCTCGTAATCGCTCATGAGTTTGAAGTTCATCGCCATAGGACAAAACAGCGCGTCCACCGGAACGCGCAGAACCAGACATTATAGCGCAGACGGCTGAGGATCGAAGGAAGCGCATGATTTCGAGGTGGTAGGCCACATTCCGAGAAGACGACGCATTATAAAAGGGCGCCCCTTTCGAGTAGGTTTGATCGTTCGAAGCAACACCTACAGAAAGGAACACCCTCATGAATGACGCTAAGTACATCGGCATGGATGTCCACAAGGAAACGATCTCGATTGCGGTGATGGA
>JBGPPL010000039.1:0-23311 GCA_041488495.1 Terriglobia bacterium | reverse complement strand
GGCGAGACGCTCCTGCAGCTTTTCCTTGTCGTAGTCCGAGGTGGTTTCCTCGACCTGCGCGCGAAGCTGCTTGATCCGGGCTTCGATTTCGCTGGATTTGCCTGCCCCTTCGACGATCGTGGTGTTGTCCTTGTCGATTGTGACCTTCTTGGCCTTGCCGAGGTCTTCCATCTTCACGTTCTCGAGCTTAATGCCGAGATCCTCGGTGACGGCCTTGCCGCCGGTGAGTGTCGCGATGTCTTCGAGCATAGCCTTGCGGCGGTCGCCGAAGCCGGGCGCCTTCACCGCGGCGCACTGCAGCGTGCCCCGCAGCTTGTTCACCACCAGGGTCGCCAAGGCTTCGCCCTCGACGTCCTCAGCGATGATCAGCAGCGGCTTGCCCAGCTTGGCAATCTGTTCGAGAAGGGGAAGCAGGTCCTTCATCGAGCTGATCTTTTTCTCGTGGATCAGGATGCGCGCGTCTTCAATCACGCATTCCATCCGCTCGGGATCGGTGACGAAGTAAGGGGAGAGGTAGCCGCGGTCGAACTGCATCCCTTCGACCACTTCGAGCGTGGTCTCCATGGTCCGCGATTCCTCGACGGTGATGACGCCGTCCTTGCCTACCTTCTTCATGGCTTCAGCGATGATGCTGCCGATCTGTTTGTCGTTGTTGGCGCTGATCGTGCCGACTTGCGCGATCATGTCGCCCTTGACGTCCCGGTGGAGCTTCTTGATCTCCTCGACCGCGACTTCCACGGCGCGCTCGATGCCGCGCTTGAGCGAGGTCGGGCTCGCGCCGGCCGCCACCGTCTTCACGCCTTCGCGGAAGATGGCCTGGGCCAGCACGGTCGCCGTCGTGGTGCCGTCACCTGCGACGTCGGAGGTCTTCGACGCGACCTCGCGCACCATCTGTGCGCCCATGTTTTCGAGCGGGTCCTGCAGCTCGATTTCCTTTGCAACGGTCACGCCGTCCTTGGTGATGATCGGCGCGCCGAACTTCTTTTCGATCACCGCGTTCCGGCCTTTGGGGCCGAGCGTGATCTTCACGGCGTCGGCTAGAGCGTTGACGCCGCGGAGAATCGACTGGCGGGAATTCTCACCAGTCACGATTTGCTTTGCCATGAGTCTTTTTCCTCCTCGGAATTTTCAAAAGAATTTTCAAAGATTGCGGCCCCGCGCCCGCCTCTGCGGGCAGGGGGAAAAGTTACTTTTTGCCGGATGCCGCCTTCGCGGCGCCGGAAAGCTTGGCAAGGATTTCGTCTTCGCGAAGAATCAGGTAATCCTCGTCTTCCACTTTGATCTCGGTGCCGCTGTACTTGCCGAACAGCACGCGGTCGCCGGCTTTTACGTCGAGGGGAATACGCTCGCCCTTCTCGATCTTGCCCGCGCCAGCGGCAATCACTTCGCCCTCTTGCGGCTTCTCTTTAGCCGTGTCGGGGATGATGATTCCGCCCTTGACTGTTTCTTTTTCCTCAATCCGCTTGATCAAAACGCGATCATGCAGCGGAGTCACGTGAACTGACATCGTTTCTTGCCTCCGTTCATGGAATCGGAATTCTTGACGATGGAGTGCCTGGCAGTGCATTAGCACTCCTCTCGGTCGAGTGCTAATATAGCAGATAGGCAGTCCATGTCAAGCGAAGTTATGGAGCTGAACGCAGACCTGAATGTTCCCGCGCGAACTACTAATATGCTTATGTATCAATGACTTATGAGATTTCCTCTGTTTTTTGGTACGTTGGTACGGCTGGGGCTTCTAGAGAGTGGCTCAGTTTGTTCGCTGCATGGGTTTCCTGTAGGACAGGCACTCCTCCCCGTCCGCGTGTGTTGCGCCGAAATCGTACTAGACAGACAAGAATGTCTGTCCTACCTAGCAAACGGACCCACTACCGAGTTCTGGGACACCATGCAAACTATGAAACGCAGCCGCCGCTGAATTGGTTTGATTCTGAGGCCAGCCTCATCAACAATACGGGTGCGGGCTCTACTTTTACGCTGAACGCTTCAAGTGAAGCGAGAAGCCCGCCAGAAAACGGGTGCGGGCTCTACTTGGAGCCCGCCAGAAAACGGGCGCGCGAGACGTAAGGTAAGGGGAAGACCGCGAGGCCGGCCAGGGCGAATCGTGAGCGACCACTACGTCGAGTTCCGTAACGTCAGCAAGGCTTTCGATGACCATGTCGTCCTCGACGACGTAAGTTTCTTCGTGGATCGCGGGGAGACGTGCGTTATCCTGGGCCGCAGCGGCGTGGGGAAATCGGTTGCGCTGAAGCACATCCTGGGATTTCTGCGCCCTGACTCCGGCCATGTGCTGGTCGGCGGCGAGGACATCACCGATTGGACCGAAGAGCAACTGACGGAGATTCGCCGCCGCGTAACGATGGTTTTCCAGGCGGGTGCGCTGTTCGATTCACTCACAGTCGCTGAAAACATCGCCTTTCCGCTTGAAAATCGCGCGGATCTGACGGAGGAGCAGAAAGACGCACGCGTCGCGGAGCTGGCCGAGATGCTTGAGGTCGCCGACGTCGCCGATAAACTCCCCTCCGAACTCAGCACTGGGATGAAGCGTGCCGTTGCGATTGCGCGAGCGCTGGCGCAGGACCCCGAAGCGATTCTGTATGACGAGCCCACCACCATGGTCGACCCTCTCATGGCCTCTCACACCGGCAACTTGATCCTGCGGCTTAAGGAGAAGTTTCACAAGACGTCGATCGTCGTCACACACGACACGCACCTGGCGAAAAAGCTGGCCGACCGCGTCGTATTTCTACACGAGGGCCGCGTCGCCTACTTCGGCCCGTGGGCGGGGTTCGAGGCCGCGCCTGAGCCGTTCCTTCGCAACTTCCAACGGCAGGATGAGCTGATTCCCGCGCTGGATGTAACCACGTGAGCCAACCGGCGCAGGGGCCCCCCAACCCAAAGCAGCAGCTTCGCCGCGTGATGGGTTTCTGGGATGTGCTGCTGTTCTGCCTCGCCACGGTGCTGGGGCCGCGCTGGATTGCTGCCGCGGCGCGCAATGGCCAATCTTCGATCAGCCTGTGGATTCTTGCGGCGGTCTTGTTTTTCGTGCCGACAGCGTTTGTCGTCGTCGAGCTCTCGACGCGCTTCCCTGAAGAGGGTGGCCTGTACGTTTGGACCAAAGAGGCGTTCGGTGATTTCCACGGTTTTGTCGCTGGATGGACGTACTGGATCTACACCGTTTTCTATTTTCCCGGGTTGTTGCTCGCCAGCGCGGCCATGGCCGCTTATATCGGTGGAGCGGGAACGGTATGGCTCGCGGAGAACCGGACATTTCTGCTTGTGGTTGCATTCGTACTGCTGTTCGTTGCCGTGTTTCTGAACATCATCGGATCACACATCGGCAAGTGGTTGCAGAATGCCGGTGGGGTCGCCACGTACGTTCCGCTGATGATGATCGTCGGCGTGGCGTTGCTGTTGTGGTCGCGGCAGGGCTCGGTGACGCACTTCACCTGGGCCTCGATGCTTCCACACTGGAATTGGGACACCGTGAATTTCTGGCCGCAGCTCGCGTTTGCCTTCGCGGGGCTCGAACTGGTTTCCGCGATGAGTGAGGAAGTGCGGAACCCGCAACGTACGTTTCCACGCGCGATTTTTGCCTCGGGAGCGCTGATTGCCCTCATGTACATCGCGGGAACGGTGGCGGTGCTGATGATGCTTCCCAGCGAGACAGTGGATCCAAAAAGCGGCGTGTTCCAGGCCATCACGCAGGGCTCGACGGCATTGCGGATGACGGCGGTCGGTGTCATCGCCGCGCTGCTGGTTTCGGTGGGGAACGCAGGAGGAGTGGGATCGACGGTTGCGGGAGTCTCGCGCATCCCATTCATCGTGGGGATTGACCGCTATCTGCCCGCGGCATTCGGGAAGATCCATCCACAGTGGAAAACGCCGTACATCTCGATTCTCGTCCAGGCCGTCATCTCGGGCATCATCTTGTTGGTCGCGCAGATCAATGAGAATACCCGGAGCGCCTATCAGATTCTCGTGGACGCCGCGATAATCCTCTACTTCATCCCATTCCTTTACATGTACGCTGCTGTAATCAAGCTGTACGCACGCCCTGACCGGCGCGAAAACCGGTCGGCCGTCGTCATCCCGGGCGGAAGGCTAGGAGTCTGTGTCGCGGGGGGGCTGGGACTATTGGTTGTCGGGGTAGGGATCGTCCTGTCGTTTATTCCGCCGGGCGATAGTTCCAGCAAGTTTCTGTTCGAAGCCAAGCTGGTGGCCGGCACGGTGCTGTCTGTTCTATTGGGCTTGGTATTGTATTACCGCGGAGCGCGGGAGAAGAGCGCCTATCGACCCAGCTAACCGGCGTCAGTACACTTCCCAAATCCCTGGGGTCGCCAGTTCCACCAAATGATTGTCGGGATCGCGGAAATAAATGCTCTGGCCGCCTGTCGGCCAGCTCACTTTGCTTTCGATCGGGATGCCGCGGTCGAGCAGATGTTTTTCCCAAGCAGCGAAATCCTCCTTCGACACGGCGAATGCGAGGTGCAGCTGGCCTGCGGCGTCGTGTGGCGGAATCATGCCGCCGGGCGTGGGGATCGGTTTCAAAGTTCCCCCGCTGCGGAACACGAGAAGCACTTGCTTGTCCGCCACACTGAACACGCAGAGCCGCTCGCCGGATTCGAGCAGGCGCAAGCCGAGTTGATCCTTGTAGAAGCGAACCGCGCGGGGAAGATCGTCCGAGTAAAGGCAGGTTTCAACGACGCCGTTAATGCGCGGGGTGGCCATGGTTGTTTTTCACGTCAGGCGGAAAGAGAGATTCCTCGCTTCGCTCGGAATGACGACATTCCGGATTTGGCCTAAAAACCTTCTTCAACCAGACGAGCGACGCTGAAGCGAGACACAGCAGGCTCCTGGCGCGCTTCCATCAGCCGTTCGACGTATTTCGCGAGCACATCACACTCGATATTCACCGCGTCTCCGGCCTTGAGTGAAGACAGATTCGTGTGCTCGTAAGTGAACGGAATGATCGCTGTTTCGACGACGCCGTCGTGCCAGCCCGCCACGGTGAGGCTGATGCCGTCGAGAGCGATCGAGCCTTTCATCGCGACGTAACGGGCGAGTTCATCGGGCACGCGGACGCCGAACCACCAGTTTGCGCCTTCGGATTCGAGGCGCGCGACGCGGCCGACTCCGTCCACGTGTCCTTGCATGAAATGACCGCCGAGTTCCTTCATTGCCGTCAACGGGCGCTCGAGATTGACGCGCGTGCCGGATTTCATTTCGCCGAAACTCGTCCGCCGGAGAGTTTCACTGGAGAGATCGGCGGCGAAACTCTCACCTGAGATTTCGACCGCGGTCAAACAGCAGCCGTTTACGGCGATGCTGCCCGATTTCACAAGCCCGGCGGCAAGCGGCCCGGCATTCACATGGATGCGCGCCCCTGGCTCGCTGCGATCCAACGATTCGATCTTGCCAACGTGCTCAACGAGTCCGGTAAACATCGTGCAGGTACCCCTCGACTGCAAAATCAGCGCCAAACTGCGCCATCGTAATGTTGTGAAGCTCCTGCGCGGCTTGGAAGCCGTTCGATGCGGACGTCACGCCTGCGAATCCGGCGATCTTGGGCGCGAAGAACACACGCATCTTATCCACAATCCCGGCCGAAAGAGCGGAGGAATTCAAAGTTGCGCCCGCTTCGAGCAGCACGGTCAACATTTCACGGCGGCCAAGTTCCGCGATGACCGCATACAGGTCAGGCTTTGCGCCGCGTCCCTCGACGCGAACGACTTCTACTCCCGCGCGGCGTAGCGCACGCGCTTTCGGCGAATCTTCGCGTGCGCGAGTGAACACGAGCACGTCGCCATCCGCCGAGCGCACGATCTTCGACCGAATCGACAGGCGCAAGCGCGAGTCCATCACCACGCGCAGCAGTTTGCGCCGCCGCGGCAAACCCGTGCGGTCGTTGAGCAGCGGATCATCAACGAGCACGGTGCCGATGCCGGTCAGCAACGCGTCTGAGGCGTGGCGCATGCGTTGCACTTCGGCGCGTGATTCGGGCGACGAAATCCAGCGGTCCTCTATCTGGCGGGCTGCAAGTGCAGCCCGCACCCGCAAGTGAGGCCGCGCGCGCCTGCCCCGATGTGATTGGGGCAAGCGCAAATGAGGCAGCACAAGCTGGCCGTCGAGCGTGAGCGCGGATTTGAGCGTCACCAAAGGGCGCTGCGTGACGACCCATCTCGCGAAGGCTTCATTGAGGCGGCGCGCCTCGGCCTCGCGCAAACCGACGGTGACTTCGATGCCCGCCGCGCGCAATTCCTTGAAACCGCGCCCTGCCACAACGGGATTCGGGTCCGCCATTGCCGCCACAACGCGCGCGACGCCTGCGGCGATCACTGCTTTCGTGCATGGCCCCGTGCGTCCGGTGTGGCAGCATGGTTCGAGGTTGATGTACAACGTCGCGCCTCGCGCGGCTTCCCCCGCCGCGGAAGAATGCGCATTCAGACCTTCAGGGGTTAAAACCCCCGAGGGAATCGCAGCCTTCATGTCGTGCCTAAAGGCACGACCCACAAAACCTTCGGATTTTTCTGCAGAATGTTTACCTGCTGCTTCAAGCGCGACAATCTCTGCATGACGCACGCCCTCGTAGGTGTGGAACCCCTCGCCGACAATTTTCCCTTCGCGCACCAAAACCGCGCCGACCATCGGGTTGGGACTTGTCAGCGCGACGCCGCGTGCCGCGAGCTCCAGCGCGAGGTCCATGAAGACGGCGTCAGCGGCAACCGTGGGAGCTGTACCCGAGTATGCGGGCGCATTCATGAGAGTGCTCAATCGAACAGGGAAGATACGAATGTCTCAGCGTCAAACGGAACGAGATCTTCCACGGTTTCGCCGGTGCCGACGTAGCGCACGGGCAAACCCAGCTCGCGCGTGATGGCCACGACAATGCCGCCCTTGGCGGTTCCGTCCAGTTTCGTCAAAACAATGCCGGTGACGCCG
This sequence comes from Terriglobia bacterium, assembly GCA_041488495.1. Taxonomy (GTDB): domain Bacteria; phylum Acidobacteriota; class Terriglobia; order Acidiferrales; family UBA7541; genus Palsa-360. The sequence goes on along the minus strand of JBGPPL010000039.1, from coordinate 16,369 downwards.
GCGGTGGCGGTAAATTCACGCGCCTGCGAGAGTCCATTCTGGCCCGTCGTCGCGTCCATGACGAGAAGGACATCGTGCGGGGCGCCCGGCACGATTTTTGCGGCCGTGCGTTTCATCTTATCGAGCTCGGCCATCAGGTTCGACTTTGTGTGCAGGCGTCCCGCCGTGTCCACGATGACGACGTCGACATTCCGCGCGCGCGCAGAAGACAGGGCGTCATATACGACTGCTGCTGGGTCGCCGCCTGATTTTGTCTTGACGATTTCAGCGCCCGTTCGCGAAGCCCATATGGCGAGCTGCTCGATGGCAGCCGCGCGAAAGGTGTCACCCGCGGCGAGGACGACGCTTCGGCCGTCCTGGCGCAGGCGGTGCGCCAGCTTGCCGATGGTGGTTGTTTTGCCTGTGCCGTTCACACCGACGACGAAAATAACGTGGGGGCGCGTCTCCTGCACGGACGAGGAAGACCCGTTCGGGGACGGCAAAGTGCGCAGAACATGAAGCAGCTGGCTTCTCAACTCCGCTTTTAGATCCGCCGCACTGTTGAGGGCGTGCCGCTCGAGCTTTTGCCGCACCGCTTCCAGAATTTGATGCGTGGTCCTCGGGCCGATGTCGGCGGCGAGCAACACGTTCTCGAGTTTTGTGAGCAGCTCGGGATCGATCTTCTTTTCGCCCGAGACAAGATCTTCTACCCTGGCAACGATCTGCGATCGCGTCTTCGAGACCGACTGTTTCAGCCGGTCAATCAGCGATTCTTCACCCTTCTTGAATATCGAAAACATAGTGTATGGCGGGTCTGCGCGCCCAACCATTCATTCTAGCAGAAGAGCGTTAAACACAGAGTTCACGGAGAGCGCAAAGGACACAGAGCGCGAAGAAACGGCCCAAAGTGTTTCAAGGTATTTGCAGAAAACAGCGCTAGTTTGAAGGTGTGTCAGGCGGCATGGCTTCCGGTGCATCGGCCGGCGCGGGGCCGACTCGCTCCACGATCACGCGCTGGATATGAACGGGCGTAAGGGGCATATCGCCGGGGTCGTGCGGGACTCGCGCAATGGTCTTTACGACGTCCACATTCTCACATTGTCCGCAAATCGTATAATGTCCGTCGAACGCGGGATAAGCTGCCTCCGTAACGAAAAAATGGGTGTCGTTCGTGTCCGGCCCGCTATTGGCCATTGCCAGGCGTCCTGGCGTATCGAACTTGAGCGACGGCACGATTTCGCTCTTGTACGGGAAGCCGGGGCCTTCCGGTTGTCCCACGCCGGTACCCAGAAGATCGCCGCCCTGAATCATGACGTTCGGAATTACACGGTGAAACGTGAGGCCGTCAAAAAACTTCTTGCGCATGACCTGTTTTGTTTCCGGGTGCACATAGGAGAGTTTCCCTATGGCCAGGCCCACCATGGTGTGTACGGTGACCGGCGCCTCCGTCTCGTACAGCTTGCACGCAATTCTGCCCTTATCCGTTTCAAGCGTCCAGTACAGGCCGGGTTTTCGCTTATCAGCCGGCGCCGCGCTTGAGGGTGCGGCATGCAGGCGCGGCGCTGTCTCGGGAGGCCCGCTGAAAATGAACGCCGCGAAGAGCGCAGCCAGCAATAACTTGCGCTTTCGTATCTGCATCGATGGGTTCGCTCCTTGGAAACCAAGAACTCAAGGATCTGCGTGGCTCCGGTTTCGAGTCTGTCTTCGCGCAGGACGATAGGCCACGCAACTATTTGTGTCAAGGTCAGACAGATTCGGTAGTGGTTTAGTTTGCAAGGTGGGACAGACACTCTTGTCTGTCCAGTACGATTCCGCCACAACACACGTGGACAGGCAGGAGTGACTGTCCCACAAAAACCCTGGCGGCGAGCAAACTGACCAACTACCGAAGCGGGGCCCTATGGGTGAGTTTCCAGGGATGACCAGCCAGCCTTTTCCCAGAATGAAACGCATTACTCACAAAACTATGGGGCATTCCGCTTAGTACGGGCGTTCTATGGACGTGGTCTTTGGTTAACGGTACGTTGGTTCACGGGCCAACGGACTGTTGGAATGTCCTGAGAGGGCCCGCCAGGTGACGGCGAAATCGACGGTCATTAAGACCGAGGATCACTGAGCGACAGACATCCGGTGAGTTCATTGATGAATGAGCTAGAGCAAAGAATGTTTTCACTGAATGTAGAAGCTGTGCCTACAGACGACACGGACCGGCGTCGAGACCCTCGTACTCGAGCCGCCCGCCCCGTCTACGTGCAGCCAGCCGACCCGCGCGGCGAGAGGTTCGAGGAAGTGCGGACTATGAAAGATTTCAGCCGAGGGGGATTTTACTTCACGACCGAGAGAGAGTCCTACCACCCGGGAAAGCAGTTGTACGTCATACCCGCATTCGGCTGTTTCAACCTGGAATACGCAGGTGAAGTTGTACGAGTCGAACAGTTGCCAAATGGCGAGTACGGTATCGCCGTGCGGCTGCTCGGCGTTGGGAATATGACGGTCGCCGCCCGCACAGCCACTATGTCAGCATTTCAATCATTCGCGTTAGCAGATTGTACCCCTCCAGCTCTCTCCCAAGACGATTCAAAAAGCTCGTCGCGCCCTTCAAACTGGTTGTAATCCGGATTCTTGATCGTCAGTTCGGTCTCGTGCCTGGGGCCGATCTTCATTCCGAAACGATTTCCATTCGACTATGGTGCCAGCTTAGGGGTTCACCCCACAGGCTGTAGTCCATTCATGGCCCAATCAAGGATAGGTTTCAGAATAATTTGCCCCCAGACAACGGACGATAAGGCACTTAGATTTTTAATCCAAACCCTACGAACCAGAAGGCCGGGAGTTCGAATCTCTCCGGGCGCACCACTTTCTCCTTCCCTCCTGTTACGCGATGGCGCATGGCGGCGTACTAAAACCAGCGGACTATGCGGGATAGAGCGGCAGAGCCATCGACTCCTCCCCGCGAGTCCGATAGGGTAAACACATTGCGGGAACCACTGGCTCCCGCCCAGAGTAAGGGTCAACTGAGGAAGACCCCTATGGATATGTACGAAGCCGTAAGCGTTTCCGAAACGCTCGACCAGCACCCGAGCAACGGCAATAGGCACAGCCACACGCGGAAGCAGCGCAAGGACTCTTACCAGTCAGCCTACGAGGCGGGTCTATCCAGCGGCAGGGAAGCGGGGTATCGGCGAGGTTACCAGGAAGGCTTCTCCGACGGCTGCAAGCTGGGAAAGCCCGCAGGTGGGGCGGCCGCAAAGTCAGGAACGGGGACAAGCACAGGCGCGGCGAAAAAGGCTGCGGACAATCGTGCGAGTCGGCTCAGGGGTTTGCCATGCGCGAATTGCGGGTGCTCCTCCTACAGCGACGAAGCGCAGTGTCCGCGTTGTGGGGCTCCCAAGGCAACCTCGGTAGAGGAGTCCGTGGAACCGTCATAACCGATGCCAGGCATCGCGGGTCTGCGCCTGCCGAGATTGATTCGGCGAATAGATTGAATGTAGGTGCTGACGTATGCTGTGAAAAGTCCTACTGCCTGGAAGCGAAAGTCAGGGCTCTTCAGGGAAGAAATTTCGCCAAGTTGAGAAATCTCTTTCCCATTTGTGGTACACAGGTGGCACCCTGATGCAGTAAACTCCCGAAGCGGTTTCGATTCAAAGTGCCGATCCCTTGCGTAATTTGAAGATTGCAAGCCTCTTAATAGATGCCCACCTTTTGGCACTCGCCTTGCCTGAGCCCACGCCTGAGGATGTAATGAACGACTCCCTCCAAGATCAACTTTGCATCATCGGTTGCAGGGCTCCCGTACCAGCAGAACTTGTTGCAGAAAGCCTCTGCGTTCTGCATTTCCTCTTGGGTGCGGAAAAAGTCTGTGCCGAGATGCGACATGAGACGGCCAAGGGCGGCCTTTGTCCAGACCGACGAGCCGAGATTGAGAAATACGTCGCCACGTCCGCGATGAAGCTGGCTTGCGTCTCCACCGGAAGCCAGCGCTTATCCGACGAGATGAAAAAGCGTGTCCTCACTACCTTTCTCACCCTGATGATCCTCCGGGAGAACCTCGACCGGGTCCCCAGCCAATTCGTGCCCAGACCTCGAAATCCCAAGTCGATAGAAGCACCAGCTGCAGCCGCAGCGCACAGTTAATCGACAAAAATTACTTTTGCGCGGCCGTCAGGCGCTGCCGGAGCGGTTTGAACCCTTCCGGGTGCAGCGCAGCGCTGCGTCGGCTGGCTCAAGCTGGCCGCGCGCCATCAGCTCCTGCCCATATTTTATCTGGCCGCGTGCCGACTCGGGGTTCTTGGCCACGGCCTCAGCCCACAAGGTCAACTCATCCACCCACACGAGGTTGCGCGCGTGAGTCAGTCCCGCCAGCGGGACGATAAACGCCAGCACCCCGATTGCGAATGCACAAGGCTTTCTAGAGAGCTGCCGGACGAGTAAAAACACAGCCAGCGCTGCGACCAGGAAAATGCCAGCCATCGCCAAGTACGTCCGGTGCTCGGTCACCATCTCGGGGAGCGGCATGAAACTCGAATGGGGCGAGAGGTGAGGGAAAAAAGCGAGCCCAAGGGAAGCGCAGAACAACCCCCTTCCGCTTCTGCTGGAAGGATCCCGCACCGAAAACGGGGCTGGAGCATTCCAAGCCGAAGCGGTGAGGTGTATACTTGCGGCCGAATGCGAAATCAAAAAAGAAAATCCTGCCGAAATTCAACCATGCTCTCGCTTTCATCCGGGTTGGATGAAGGAAGGACTCGGGAAGCAGGGAACCCGTTCAAATGTCACTTTCGCTGAATTTTGCACCGCTTCCTGCTGGCGTGCCGGAATGCCGGTTCGGTTTCGATTGCGACCACATACCGGCCATCTCCGATATCACTTGTGTGCAGACACAACTTCGCGCGCAATCGGATTGGGACTCCATTACGCTTTCGGCCATAGCCTGCAGTGCGGTGACCGGCGTTGTGTTCGTTTTGGGGGCATCGTCCCCTCATTCCGTTCTTGAGGGAGGAAGATGATAGACGGGCAGGGCACTCCGGCAATGACGATAAGTCTCGATCAGAAAGACCAGGCTCTCCGTGCGCGCCTGGGCGCTTTCGGTACCGTGCTGGTTGCCTATTCGGGCGGAACAGACTCAGCCTTCCTCGCATGGGCTGCGCACCAAGCTCTTGGACCGCGGATGTTGGCTGTGCTCGCCGATTCTCCAAGCCTGCCGCGTCACGAATTGAGACATGCCGTCAGTTTCGTGCAGCAGATGCAGATTCCACTCAAAGTTGTTGCGACGGAGGAGCTGACGCGGCCTGAGTACGTGCGCAACGATGCAGCGCGCTGTTTTCATTGCAAAGATGAACTTTTCAGCGTCATGGAAAGGGAACGTTCCGCGTTGGGTTTCCAGAACATCGCGTACGGGATGAACGTGGACGATCGCGGCGACTTCCGCCCCGGACAACGGGCCGCGCAGTTGCATGGTGTCGTCGCTCCGTTGGCCGAAGCGGGACTGACGAAGAATGAAATTCGTGAGCTGGCGCGCCGCGCCGGGTTGCACCTGTGGGACAAGCCCGCTTCGGCGTGCTTGTCGTCGCGCATCGAGTACGGGCGCCCCGTCACGCGCGAAGCGCTGAGTGCGGTCGAAGCCGGCGAGATGGCGCTGCGCGAGCTTGGATTCCGGCAGTTCCGAGTGCGCCATCATGGAGACCTTGTGCGCATCGAAATCGCGAGCGAAGAAACGAACCTTGCGTTCACGCCTGAGATGGCTCGCCGGCTCGTTCCGATTTTCAAGAAGCTGGGATTCGAGTACGTGACGCTCGACTGCGAAGGATATCGTTCCGGCTCCATGAATGCCGTGCTGCGGATCGATGCGATCGAGCGCTCCATTTAGCTTTTGAGGCCAGGAAGGAGGTTTCGTGCGGGTCGCTTACCTTGAATGTTTCTCCGGCATCAGCGGCGACATGATGCTGGGCGCTTTGCTGGATGCTGGTGTGAGCGCCGAATTGCTGCGGAGGACCGTGGGTTCGCTCCATCTCGGCGCGGAGTTGCGCATCACCCGCACCGATCGCAGCGGCATCTGCGCGACCAAAGTGGATGTTGTGGTGGAGGGTGGCGAGCATCTCGCTCAAGACGCTCCTCGCGAGCGCTCGCATGGTCACGGCGGCGCGCACCCTCACACTCACGAGGACGACCGCGAAAAACCTCATTTCCATACCGATCACGAAGCCGGTTCGAAGCGCCATTCTGCACAGGCAGGCCATGACGAGGTACATCCGCACGATCCCGGAGAGCATTCTCATGGCCGATCGTTGCCGGTCATCCGAGACCTCCTGCAACACGCTGACATTCCGGAGCTCGCCCGCGAGACGTCGATCCGCGCTTTCGAGTTACTCGGCGAAGCGGAAGCACGCATTCACAATGCTCCGATTGAATCGATTCGCTTCCACGAAGTCGGGGCAGTGGATTCCATCGTGGACATCGTCTGTGCCGCGGTGGGTTGCCATGCTCTCCAGGTCGATGCCTGGATTTGCTCTCCCTTGAATGTGGGTGCCGGGACCGTCCAATGCGCACACGGGACCTTTCCCGTTCCCGCTCCGGCAACACTGGAGTTGCTGAAGCAAGCGCCGGTCTATTCCTCGGGAATCGACGCCGAACTCGTCACTCCCACGGGCGCAGCTCTTTTGCGCGCACTCCATTGCCGCTTCTCGGCTTTTCCCGCGATGCAGGTCGAGTGCGTCGGCTATGGCGCCGGCACGAGGAACCTCCAGGGTGTGCCCAACGTTTTGCGCATTTCCGTCGGGGAGTCGGCTGCGACCACGGCTGAGGATTCTTTCCAGACGGTCACCGTTCTGGAAACTACGATAGATGACCTCAATCCGCAAATTCTAGGTTACGTCTCGGAGCGTTTGCTCGCCGAAGGGGCCCTGGATGTTTTCGTTCTGCCGGCGCAAATGAAGAAAAATCGCCCGGGGTCCTTGCTGACCGTACTGTGTGATCGGCTCGATGCGGCGCGCCTGCGCGAAATGATCTTTCGCGAGACCAGCACCATTGGGATCCGCATGCGCGAGGAGCGCCGCGAATGCCTCGTTCGTGAGATCGTCCCCGTCGCGACGCCATGGGGCGAAGTCCGGGTCAAAGAGGCCCGTTTGGGCGGTACCGTGATGAGCTTCGCGGCTGAATACGAGGATTGCCGTCGCATCGCGGACGCGCACTCCATTCCCCTGAAACAGGCTCAGCAGGCAGCGGTAAATGCGTACCTCGAGCAGCGCCAGACTGCAGTGAAGTCCCAGGTCGCCTGACATGCATCAAGATGCGCTGCGCGAGCTGCTCGAGGCGGTGCGCGACGGCAAGCTTTCCCCCCGTGAGGGGGCGACTCGACTGCGCGATCTCCCCTTCGAAGACCTTGGCTTCGCGAAAATCGATCATCATCGTAGCCTGCGCGTGGGCCTGCCGGAGGTGATCTATTCTGTAGGCAAGACTCCCGCGCAGGTGGCTGAGATCTTTGCACGCATGGCAGCGCAAGGTAACGTGGTGCTCGCCACCCGCGCAAATCTGGAAATGTACGAGAGGGTGCGCTCCCTGGTACCGGGTGCCGAGTTCCATCCTCTTTCCGGATGTATCGCCCTCCGCAGGGATTCTGTGAAGCAGGGACGGGGGGTGATCGCGGTCCTCTCCGCCGGCACCAGCGACCTTCCCGTAGCGGAAGAAGCGGCGGTTACGGCCGATGTCATGGGAAACGAAGTCGAATGCGTGCACGACGTCGGCGTTGCCGGGTTGCACCGCTTGCTGGCGCACCGGGAACTGCTCACACGAGCGCGTGTGCTGATTGTCTGCGCGGGAATGGAAGGGGCGCTGCCCAGCGTGGTAGCCGGACTGGTAGCGGCTCCAGTCATTTCGGTGCCCACCAGCGTGGGCTACGGAGCGTCTTTCGGCGGCTTGGCCGCCCTGCTTGGGATGCTCAATTCCTGCGCGCCCAATACGGCGGTGGTGAACATCGATAATGGATTCGGGGCAGGATACCTGGCGTCGATGATCAACCAGCCCTAATAAGACGGCGCAGCCTCGAAACAATATTCGTTTGGTGATTTTGACCGTGGCGGAGGCCAAAGTGTGTTTGTAGACTCCAGCCCGTGACGCCGGTTGCGCGAGGGAACCGGGATCGACGATGATGGCCATGTGCATAGCGACAAGCTGCACATGGTGGAGCGCATCCGGGGCGTTGACCATAACACTTTGCAGACCAACATGACGCTGGACGATCCGAAGCCGCTGGAAAAACCCTGGACCCAGCACATATTTCGCAAATTGCGGCGGGATTGGGACATCCGGGAAGACGTCCGATGCACCGAAAATATCAAGACAGGGATTTACGGGAACATTGAAGAAGCCCAGTAAGTGTCTCTAGCGAAGAACGGAATTCCACGTCGATAGCCCGGCATGCCGTGGCCGGGGGCACCATCCTCTTTCATTCCAGTTGGAACTGGGACCGCTCAAGCAGCGCGAAAACCAAGACATCGCGCCATTCCAAGGATGATTCATACGACATCCAATGATCGCTAATTCAGCCGCAATCCGAGGCCAGTAAGTACAATAAGTAAAATTTGTAAACGAGGCCCGCGACATCCCCTGGAAGCCAGGCTACCTGGCATATCCAGCCCCAAGTTTGGGTCCAGGAACGGGGAAATGTTTATGGCCAATCATCCTCTAGCAAGCTCTGCCGCAGTTGCGTTACAGATTGAAGTGGTCGGCTCGGACCTCGGCGGGCGGCAATTCATCGAACGCACGCAAACTCTCACGGTCACTCGAGACGGGGCGACGATCCTCCTGACAAACAAGCTGGCCCCTGAATGCGAGTTGATGGTCCGTAACCTGCTAACCAATGATGAGACGCTCGCCCGCGTTGTAGGACACATCAAAGAGGACGCCTCCGGTCACGTCTACGGCATAGCCCTCGTGGACCCCTCGGTGAATCTATGGCGGGTCCAACTCGGCCAAACTGAATCTGATGAGCGAATCGTCCTGGAGTGCAGCCATTGTCATGCCGTACGTGCCGTTTCCCTTACGGAAATCGAAATGGAGATCTTCGAATCCAAACGAGCATTGACGCGTCGCTGCGAGTGCAGCAGTTCTTCCACCATCTGGAAGCAGACGGCGCGAGGCGTGTCGGAGGAGCCACCAAAGATCTCACCCGGAAAAAATCTGGGGCCGGAACCGGTCGCACCTCTTCCGCAGGAGAAACGCAGAGACAAGCGGACAGCTGTGAAGCTGACTGCGTGCATCCGGCACTCAGCTCAGGAAGAGGTGGTCGTATGCGAAGACATGTCGCGCGGCGGCTTCCGTTTTAAGAGCCGGAAGCAATATCCGGAAGGAACTCGGATAGAAGCAGCCGTTCCGTACGCGCAATCAAGCGTTAATATATTTACGCCCGCTCTGATTGCCTACAGCCAGGTATTATCCGCCGGATCATACAGACACGGAGTGGCCTACCTCAAGACCACCCAAAAAATTGATCAGGACAGATAGTCCGAGCAGAAACAGCGATGCTCGAATTTCCTCGCGGTGCGAGCGGAGGGGAAGTGTTATCCGGCGACGCCACTGGAGTACAAGTGAAGTCCGCAGAGAGTTGTTGCCGGGGGACAAAAATGAAAAAGACAATCCTTCTTTTCGCTGTTGGACTGACACTGGTTCTGGCCGGGCCGGCTAACACCCAACAGAGTCCGCCCGCCTCCGGCGTGGGCATCACGCGCCTTGTAATCCCTATACAGATTTCTATGATGCGATGCCGTACAAGCATGGAGAAGTGTGAGCCGGAGAAATGCATGGACGCGACTTTGTCAGGTTTGATCCGCGAACGGAGCGATGGCGCGTATACCAAATGCCGGAACCATTTGCCCACGATCGCAGGACCTGGGTTGATAATTCCACGAATCCCGTCGCCGTGTGGTATATCGATAGCAGCGGCGGATACGTCGTGCGTATCCAGCCCTTGGAGTGAATCGCCGGAGGCAGCCAATCATGTTGAATCGTCGAGAGTTTTCCAGATATTTCCTTGCTGGAGGAGCCGCCATGCTGGCGCCGGGTGCCGTCTGGCCCGCCGCCAGCTCAGCCGCTCCCCCGCAACAAAATTCGAGCCAGACTATTGATCTGCTCATCGAGGGAGGCACCGTCATTGATCCGGGGCAAAACTTGCATGCGCCGCTCGATGTAGCGGTCAAGGACGGCAAGATCCTCGAGGTCTCCAAGAATATTCCCAAAGAGCGGGCCCTCAAGGTTGTTTCCGCCAAAGACCGAATCGTCACCCCTGGTTTCATCGATGTCCACGCTCACTGCTTTGAAGGTGTGAGCTTTGGCATAAACGCGGATCGTTATTGCCTCTCCCGCGGGGTCACCACGGTTGTGGACGCCGGCTCAGCCGGCTATTCAACGATTAACAATCTTCACAAATTTATTGTCAATACGTCGACTACGCGAATCCATGCTTTGATCAACATCGGAGTGGTGGGAACAGCGATGCTCCCAGGCTCCCTGATGAATCTGGACTGGGTGAATCCTCAGTTGACCGCCAAAGCCGCGACGGATAACAAACCCGTTGTCGTGGGAATCAAGGTCCACTTGGGCAAGGCAATCACGGGCGCGGGGGACATGGAATGTCTCAAGAGAGCGTTGGCGGCGGCGGAAATTGCTCGCGTTCCCTTGATGGCTCACATAGAGGACTCTTACTCTCCTCTACCCGACATCCTGAAGATGCTGCGCAAAGGCGACATCTACACGCACTGCTTCAACAGCCGTCCGCACAATATCCTGGATGCGAACGGGAAAATAATACCGGAAGCGCTCGAAGCCCGGGTCCGCGGCGTGTTATTCGACCCCGCGCAAGGACAAACTCATCTCAACTTCGACATAGTGGAAAAATGCCTGCAACAAAACTTCCCGCCGGACACGATCAGCACAGACCTCACTAGCGTCGCTGTGGAGAGGCGCATTTACGATCTGCCCACCATGGTGTCCAAGTTCATGGCCCTCGGAGTTGATATCGACAAAGCGATCGGCATGGTCACGAGCGACGCCGCTCGAATGTTTGATTACGGCGCACAGCTCGGCACACTGCGCCCGGGAAGCGAAGCCGACATCGGCATTTTCGACCTGCGCGACGGAAAATTTGAATTCGAGGACAGCGATGGCGGAAAACGCACGGGCCGCCAGATGTTGGTCAATAAAACTGTTGTGCGGCGCGGTCAAGTGTTCATAAACGCGATCTGAAGAATAATTGAGCCCCTGTCGGTACGGCGCCGGAATCCGGCGAATGTGTCCCGGGGGGGCAAAGGCTGTGGCGAACGATTTACAAGTGAATCGGGAGGAATGATGAAATCCTTTCTGAAAGCGTGCGCCATGAGTGTTTTGATGGTTCTCGCGCTGGCAGGTTGGGTGGCCGGCAGCGGCTCTCTTTTGAGAGGGGTCACCGAACCGGCTTGCGCGCCTCAAGCCCCTCCCAACCACACAGTGACTCAGGCGGACATGGATCGATGGAAGGTGGAGCTGTCGAATTCGGGACGATGGGGCAAAGACGACCAGAAAGGGACGTTAAATCTAATCACCCCCGCAAAGCGCAAGGAGGCAGCAGCTTTGGTAAAAGAGGGCTTCGCCGTGTCCCTGGCCCATGACGTGATGACCGAAAAGGCGCTCGACAACCCGCAGCCGTTCGAAAACACGATGGTGGATGTAGATCAAATCCGGGCGCTGGACAAAATCGCCGTCGCGTTTCACGGGCTGTCGGTCTCACATATGGACGCCCTCGCACATCATTATTTTCACGGCAAGATGTACAACGGGTTTCCCCAGAGCGAGTACGTAACCATGGAGAAGGGCGCCCTCAAAGGCTCAATCAACAATGTCAAGGAAGGTGTCTTTACCCGCGGAATTCTGATGGATATTCCGAGGCTCAAGGGGGTCGAGTACTTGGAGCCCGGAACGCCGATCTATGTAGAGGACCTGGAGGCGTGGGAAAAAAAGGCCGGCGTGAAGGTCTCCGCCGGAGACGCCCTGTTTATTCGCACCGGGCGATGGGCGCGACGTGCCAAATTGGGGCCGTCGGATACGAGTGTCAGAGCAGGACTCGACGCGTCCGTGATTCCGTGGCTTAGACGGCGGGACGTCGCTGTACTCGCCAGTGAGATGGCGTTGAGCGTGCTTCCGTTCCCTCCCACAACGCAGGTCACAGATAAGGACGATTATCTGCCGGTGCATAATTTTGTGATCGCTGCGTTGGGCGTGACCGTTCTCGACAATCTCGATCTCGATGCGGTAAGTGAAGCGGCCGCCGCACGCAAGCGCTGGTCTTTCCTGGTGACTATGGCGCCGATTGCGCTTCCGCACGGCACCGGGTCACCCATCAATCCTACCGCCCTATTTTGACCCACATTTCCTTTTTGAAGTCCGTGTAAGTGGTCGTACGATCGGGTCAACGCCAGTATTCATGCCGTTTTGAGAGCAAAACGAACTCCGCGGAGACCTCGACGCAATGGGTGAGAAGCAAAATCAGCCCTTTCAGCTCTCCTTCAACACTTCTATGAGGGTCGATTCTCAAGGATCGCGGGTCACTTCCGACGGTGGTCTGTTGCTGGTGCGCGAATTGGATGAACGTTTGGGATTGAGTGCGCTCATCATCGAAAACATCATGGACGACCGGCGCGGCAAGAACATTCAGTTGCCGCTCCCGGATACCGACGGGATAGGTGGATGGTGGTCCAGTCAGCAGCGGAATCTGTCTACAGCGGGTTGGGGTAAGGAGAGGTGTTGCAAAAGTAGGCCACAAATGGGGCAATTTTGGGCTGAGGTGGTGTGGGTGGCAGACCGTCGGGAGTGCTCCCGATGAAAATCGCTTTACAGTATCGTCGAACAAGCGAGACGCGTGTACTATGGCGCTGTTTTCGAAGCCAAAAAGGAAATACCGGATTGATTCTGACGAATATGTGTGCATTTCTTGGCAAACTTCAGGGAGCGCCATGAAACATCGGGGAAAGACGCCCCCGTTTCGCGGGCCCAAGGGCGAGACCCTTCCGGGCAGCATCGCGGAGATCGGCTATCTCCATCTGGGCGGGCTCGATCAGTGGGTGATGATCCGTGGCGAGAGTCTCGCCAATCCGCCCTTGATCCTTCTGCATGGCGGGCCGGGGTTTACAGAGACGCGTCTTTTCCGTCACTTCAACGCACCGCTCGAGAAGAGCTTCACTGTCGTCTACTGGGACCAGCGCGGCACCGGCAAATCGTTCGACCGAAGGATCCCCAAATCCTCCATGACGGTCGAGCGGTTCATCGCCGATCTCGACGAGCTGGTTGATGCGGTGCGCAAGCGCCTCGGCAAGGACAAGGTCGCTATCTACGGGCACTCCTGGGGCTCTGCACTCGGTGTGCTCTATGCCGCACGCTTCCCGGAAAAGGTTGCGGCCTATGTCGGCAGCGGACAGATTGGCGATTGGCCGGCGAGCGAGTTGTCATCGTATGCTTTCGTGCTTGCCGAAGTGGAGCGCCGCAACAACCGCAAGGCCCTGAAGGAGCTTCGCGCCATCGGCGTGCCGCCCCACACCGCCAGGAGATTGTGGGTGCAGCGCGCATGGCTGGCGCGCGTCGAGGGCCATGCAGGCGTAATGTCCTTGTGGAAGCTCGGCCGAATTGTTCTCGGCGGGCCGGAATCGTCGATCTTCGATCTGCCCAACATCCTGCGTGGCTGGTTCTTTTCTCTCGACGCTATGTGGGCTGAAGTGTCGGCGTTGAATCTCATGAAGGCCGTGCCCGCGCTGCAGATGCCCGTGTTCTTCTTTCTCGGGCGCCACGATCATTGGGTCCCCGCAGAAACCAGCGTCGCCTATTTCGACGTGTTGACCGCGCCCTCGAAGAGACTCGTCTGGTTCGAGGAATCCGGACACGAGCCTTTCGTCGATGAACCGGCCAAGTTCAATGCAGCGATGGCGGAATTGGTGCGGCCAGTCACGGTACGTTGAGTGCAATTCGGATTCATCTATAGCACGAGCATATGCTGGAAAACGGAGATTCACATGACGAATTCAAGGAGTATCGCAGGACTGATCGGTCCTACTCTTATTGCCTAAATCCATGTGTATTCAGTTCATGATAGGCCGGTAAGTGTCGATCAAAATGAAGCGATAGGGGGACGTAGATGAAAAAGATGAAACCATGGATGTATGGTTTGCTTCTTCTGCTGGCGTTTCCTCTACTGCTGACGTTGGTTCCGTGGATTCACGTACCCAGGACAATTCAGTTTGACGCCACCCTCCCTCATACGGAAATTAAGGGTTACAAGTTCCACACGGAAATCTTTGGTAAGCCGGAGTCTACACCCGTCATTGTGGTGCATGGCGGGCCGGGCCAAGGTTACGAATACATGAAATCCTTAAGGGACTTATCGAAAGATTACCGCGTCATTTTTTATGATCAGAAAGGAGCCGGCTTGTCTCCGCGAGTGGACAAGAAATATCTAACGCTGGAACAAAGCCTGGACGATCTCCATTCCATCGTCGACCATTTTTCCGATGGCGGAAAAGTCAAACTCATCGGTCATTCCTGGGGTGCGATGCTGGTCATCGGCTATTTGTCAAAACACCCTGAGAAGGTGTCTCAGGCCGTGGTTGTCGAGCCCTCATTTCTCTATCCTGGCGCTCCCGTAAAGGAGTGGACTGAAAAATTCAAGAAGGGGGTGTTGTCGTCTTGGGATATCGCTCAATACGCGATTGCCTATCCCTTTGTCGTCAAAGAGGATGGCCAGGAAGGCTACGATTATGTTGCGACCAAGCTCGCCAATCAGGATAGACCAGGTCCTCCTTACAATTGTAAAGGTCAGGGCATACCTCCTGATACGTTTCAACGGTTAGGGTATGAGACATACAACAGTATTTTCCAGCCGATAATAGATAATCCTGACTCGTTTACTTATGATCTTACAAATGGAATTTCTAATTTCCATGGGGACCTGATGCTGATTAGCAGTGAATGCAGCATTCTTGGCCATGAGTTTCAGGAAAAATATACTTTGCCAAGACTCCCTCCGCAGACCGTTCATGTAAAAGCAGCGAACACGGGGCACAACGTGCTGACCCTTAATCCGGAGTGGAGCCTGCAAACCATAGCGAAGTTTTTCAAACCGTAGAGCCCGACGAGCGCTGACCTGCCCCCCGCGAGCAGCGCTGAGGGGCCGATTGAGGCTCGATTCTAACGTTCAACATAACGCACATTCGGCCTAAGACAGAGTTAGCGATACGTGCAATTCGATTTCATCTATTGTCATGGCCCGCGAATGCGGGCGGCCCAGGCGAAGCTAAAAATAGACCAATTTGCGAGCGCTGACGAAAAACCTATCAGAAAGGGTAAGTACAGCCAACACTAAATGGGAGCGGTAAGTCACATCAGGAGAATCTCGATGAGCAAACTAGAAGTCAGTGCCCGGATGACAATTCGCAAGGGAAAGCTGGAGGGGTTTAAGCAACAAGCAGCCGAATGCATCAGGCAGACGAAAGAGAAGGACACGAAGACGCTCCGCTATGACTGGTTTCTCAGCAGTAATGAGACCAACTGCGAGATCCGTGAGGCCTATGCCAGTTCGGAGGGTTTGATTGAGCATCGGATGCATATCGGCGGAGCTCTGGACAAACTCTTCAATGAATTCGCTGACGCTCATGAGGTGACGGTGTACGGCGACCCGTCGCCGCAGCTTGTGGGAATGGGGAATGCCCAAATGGCGGGGAGGATCAAGTGGTATTCGTTCCTCCGGGGACTTGAGGGCTAGGTCAGCTCAACGAATAGGAGCGCGAGCACATGCTGGAAAATGGAGGTTAGAATGACGAATTCAAAAAGTATCGCGGGACTGATCGGTCCCACTGCTGTCGCATTTGCTCTGTCCGAATGGATCAATCTCCGTGTTCTCTGGGCGAACACTTCTCCGTCTGTCATCTACCTCAATGGCAGCTTGCTCTTTGTTGCTGGCCTTGCGATCGTCCGTGCGCACAATCGGTGGACCGGTGGCTGGCCCGTGCTGGTGACCCTCACCGGGTGGTTTGTCATGCTCGCTGGTCTGATCCGGATGTTCGCCCCTGTGTATGCCCAACAGGAGGTTGAAAACAATACCGCCATGTACGGATTGCTAATCGTTCTTCTCGCGGTCGGGGTCTTTCTGACCTTCAAAGCCTATGGCCGAGATGACGGCAAGGCCGCCGGGCAAGCTGGACGCGTTTGAGTCATCATCGCCGCACAATATCAAATGACCACATCGCCCTTCGGGCGGGGATTTTCAAGGCATTGGGGTCTACCGATCCGATGAGGATTTGGAAGCAGCGCAAGGAACAGGTCCCGGCGCTGCCATTCATCGTTTCGATGAGCCCACCAGGCTATCCCTCGGCATGGTTGCGTC
>JBGPPL010000038.1:0-24144 GCA_041488495.1 Terriglobia bacterium | reverse complement strand
CCATCTTTCCGCCGCTTGGGACGAAACTGCGGTTCCAGAAACGCCCACTGGGCGTCGGTGAGGTCCATTCATCTGATTTACTCTGTTTTGCATAACTTGCAATCGAGCAATGGCTTAAATGTGTTTATGAGATAACTTCTAGTGACTTGTGATTGGTGACTAGTGAGCGGAGAAAACCAAGGGAACCACGGATGAACACTGATAAACACGGATGAGAGAAAGAGACAAAAGATCCAATTCCCGTCTTTTATCACTATCAGTGTTCATCGCCATCCTGCAGCTTTCGTTTTTCACCAGTCACCAATCACTAGTCACCAGTCACATTCAGATCAGGAGAAACTCGAGATGAGCAGCGAAACCGCAGTTCACACAGACCGTTCACTGCAAGCAGTGATCGCAAATATCACCGAGCAGAGTTACACGGCGCACCGAACGTACGGCACGTTCCAGATCGCCGGCCGCGGCGCCGGCGAGGAGTACTCACTGACACGCGTGACGCCACGCACGGCCGTGATGGACTACGGCGACAAGCGCATTTTGCCGCTGGCGATCACGGCGCGCGAAATCGCCGAAGATCTTTGTCGCGAAGTCAATTCCGACGCAGGAGAGCGCAGTTTTCTCGGCGTGTTCGTGTGCGCGGGGAACACGCCCACGGAAGACGAACTGCGCAACGCCCGGTCACGACTCGAGGAGTTCTACCGCGCGATGGTCGCCGCAGCGGACCGCGAGTGGGAGCGCTCGCACTCGTTTCTGTTCATCCACGACCTGCAGCGGCGTGCCGCAGGGCATCTGGGCCTGGACAAGGAATGGTATTACCAGGCGCGCGAAACGGCGGAATGCCCGGGTTGCGGCGAACGCGTCAAACCCGGCGTTGCGGTGTGCAAATCGTGCGGGGCCATCCTGGATCGCGAGAAGGCGCTGGCGCTCGGCTTGATTCAGCCGCCAACGGAGCCGAGCGCCGAGAAGCCTTTCGACTCCGCACAAGGCAGGCACGCGGCGCGCAGGCAATAGCACTGGATGTCATGACTCGCCTACAATGGCCGAGTGTGAACAGAAGTGATAAGACCTTTTCCAAACCAGCCCGGTCCAAGCACTCGACGCAGCGAAAAGACAACTGAAAAGACTTCCGCCAAGGGATGCATCGAAATGATCAGAATGACGAAGAACTTTTACCTGGCGGGCTGCAAGTACAGCCCGCACCCGCTCGTTTTTGCCTTGTTCATGATTGTGGGGATTGCCGCATGCGCGGTGATCGCGCACGCGCAGGGCTCGCGCAGGGACGACATCGTGTTTAATGCGCAGGGGCGCCCGATGGCAGGAGCGGCCGTACGCATCTGCACATCCGCGGCCACGGGACAGCCCTGCGCGCCGCTGGCGCAGATCTACTCCGATGCGGCGCTGACGCAGGCGCTCACGAATCCGCTCTCCGCGGACGGATTGGGGAATTACAGCTTCTACGCCTCCCCGGGGCGATACATGATTGAGATCAGCGGGCCGGGAATCACCACGAAGCAGATCCCCAACGTGATCCTGCCGAGCGATCCGAGTTCCCCCACATTTACCAGCGTCACGACCACCAGCGGGATCTCTGCCTTCTCTCTATCACTTACGGGGAACCTGACCGTCAATGGCTCGACGGCGGTGGCCGGGTCGCTCACGGTCGGGGGCGCGCCGGTCCCAACGACAAACGCGGACAATCAGTGGACGGCAGGGCAGCGGTTTAAGGGGCCGATCCCATACCGCGATGTGACTGCCTACATGCCCGCAGGCGGGTGCAGCAGCACCATCGCTCAGGTTGATCCGCCGACAACTGGCAGCATCTCTACCGGCTCGCCAACCCTGACCCTTGCCAATGCGCGGGACTTCAAGAATGGTTGTGGGATAGCCGTGCTGGGGGCCGGGCCTTCTTCGACTCAGCCACCGACGAACGGGGGTTGCACGATCAGTTCGATTGCCGTAGCTGCGAACGTCGTCACAGTGACTTGCTCGGCGGCGCATAACATCCCAGTCGGTACGCTCTACCAGACTGGCGTAGTTATCTCTGGAGTAACCAACCCCGCTTTCAATGGCACGTTTCCGGTGACGAGCGTTGCGGATACCACCCATTTCACTTATGCCCTGACCTTGGCGAACACGTCCTCATCCGGTGGGTCAGCTACTACTCAGTGGGGTTACACACACGGTTACCCTTCGGGCTTGGGTGCAACCTCGATTGTTCGTGCGTCGAACGTTACGACTGTCATTCTTCAAACAAGTCTACAACAACTCAGTCAGTACACGAATGCGACCATTACCGGAACAGTTGATGGCACCTTCAACGTCGCGTCGGTTGCGATCACTGTGCTCGACAATACAAGATTTACCTACGCGAACACTGGTTCGGATGGATCGTCGAGCGGTGCTATTGTGGCCTTGGAAGGCGGCACTACCTTTAACTACAAGGTCTCAGCGTGTGACTCCTATGGAGGGTGTTCAGCGGCCTCACCGACAATCACAATCTCCAAATCCCTCGCCACACTGACTAACGACAATTACAACTGGCTCACTTGGTCGCAGTCTGCGCTTGGACTTTCTACGTCGGCACGGATGTACGTCATTTGGGGTGACAAAGGGCTTGGCGGGGCTTATAGCTGCGTGGGCACCGCATTCACCGAGGGATACTCCGACTTTGGACTGCCGATGCCATGTCCAGCGTTTGCTCCCGCGACGCCTCCCGGCGCTGCGACTGCTCAGATGCTCAATACCACGATCTCCGCTGGCGGCGGGACTACGACAGTTACCTTAGCTGCGAATGCTTCCACCACCGTGTCTGCCGTGAACGTCTATCACGACGAGTCCAGCTTTATGAACGCTTGCCTCGCGGATATTTCGACCGACCGATACGGTGCCGCAATCGAAGGCAGCAGTTACGGTTGCTATCTGCCGCCAACCGGGATGTACTTCTTCAACGGTCGGCTTCTCACGGACATTGGAACGCCGGGGACTGTTGCGGGCAATATCAGGATCGCCGGGTCAATCTTCTTCAACACACTTCCCTGGATATTTAGCAGTGGCCCGTGGAACGTGCAAGGAGAGGGATTCTCAGGGACTAGATCAGTCTTCTCGCACAAGCCTGTGACAACTTTCCGGGTCGGCTCGAACGTGCCCGCGGCTGTCGTGTTTCGTTATCAGGCTAATAATACAAGGTTCTCCGGCTTCGATCTTTTTCAACTGCCAGGACACGGCATCTGGCTGGGTGCGGGTCAGAACTCAGGCGGGCCTAATGGCTTCGACATTTCCAACCTGATGATTACAGAGAACTCCAACGGGGGTGGTGCACCGCTCTACTTCGGAAACAACATCATCACCACCTGGGTAGATAGCGTGGAGATGAGCCCCCGGCAGACGGGTGGCTTGCCAAGCGTCATGTTCTCAGGGGATGGCTACAATGGCGCTCCTGATTGCTGCTTCAACTTCAGTAACATTCAGTCAGTGTTTCGTGGAATAAGGTTTCAAGCCCCTGGAGGGAACGGTACGGGCGGTGGAGACACCAATATCAATATGCGCAACTGGATTCACGAAAGCCAACAGGCTGGCTATGGCGGGTTTATCGAGTACGACGGCAGTGCCAGTGCCCCCGGAACACTTAACTCAATCATCCCTCTGAACGGCCTCACCATAACAAACTTGGATAACTCCGACCCGTTGGGTGTAGTTACAATGTTTCAGTACACAGGCCTGTCTCAAGGGAACGTCGCTAACGTCTCGACCAACTATGTAAATGACTTTAGCGGACTGCTTTCCTGCTCCTCGCATTCAACCGCCTGCGGCTATCCGGCCAGCCCTTTTGTCGGTGGTATTTCGGCACCAAACGAACAGATGGATAAGTTTTGGGGGGTGGGCTTTGGGTCTGGCAATGCGATAGGTGCAAATGGGGCATTTTATTTGACAGAGCCTTTACTGACCGGAACTACACCATACGGTCCAGGGCTTACCCCACTCTCCCCCATCTGGGCCGCGCCGTTGCCGCAACTTTATGGACTCCAGATAAACTCTACCGGCGCAGGCAGCTTGAGCGCCGCAAACTATTGCATCGTCGTCGAGGGTAAAGATGCACAAACGGTTCCGGGCCTCACGCTGCCCTCAAATGAAGTGTGTGTGAATCTCGGGGCGTCGAGTGCGGTTACGCTCCAGTGGCAGCAGGCGGGTAATGCGCTCGACTTGGCGTACAGCGGCTTCCGAATCCTTTACGGAACAACCCCGGGCGGCGAGAACAATTACATTGATGTGGCAGCGGGTACAAGCCCTTATGTCTACAACTTTACGTCAACTGCCGGGGCTGTTGGTGGAACACCGCAATCAGTTTCCACAGCCTATCTCTCATGGATGTATTGGCAGCACAATAAGCACGGCTGCATCTATTGCACGAGTTCGGGAGGATCCACGAGCTGGGCGCTCGGAGTCGGCGAACCGAATCCGGCGGCTGGCGTGAAGCTCGATGTGAAGGGCGGGACCCTCCGCGGGCAGGGCGGCGTGCAAGCGGGAACGGACACCGCGTTCAACGCGTCGCCGCGCGGCGCCTACAATGCATTTCTGCCGAACCTGACATCGGCTGCGGCGACGTACCAGCGCATGACATTGGACAAGGCGATCACCGTTACGCGCTTCCAGGTCGTGCTCGGCACCGCCGGCGCGGGATGTACGACGCAATCCACGGTGAGCGTCACCGACGGCACCAACTCCGTCACACTGACCACCGCGAATGGCACAGCCATCTACGATTCGGGCGCGGTTTCGCAGAACTTCGCTGCCGCAGCCAATCTCGACATCAAGATTGCGACGGCAGCAAGCGGCTGTACCACGGCTCCGCAAAATGCCAACGTCACAGCGCAGTACCGCATGCAGTAGCAGGGCAAGCAGCCCCTCGGCGCGGCTCGGGGTAAATACTGGCTGATATCGGGCAAGGACACGATTCTGTGAAATCGTCGCGACGTCCGATCGGGCATATGCTCCGCCCGGCAAGTTAGAAACAGGCACCGAGTGGGTCAAGCGTCCTGATGGCCGAAACAGGATGGGGTGAGTGTTGCAATTGGGATTAAGATGCCGGGAGAAATGGAAGGGGGTTATTGTTACGTTTGCGACCCTTGCCGGAACATTTTGCACGGAGGTCGTTTGGTGTATAGTACCCGCCGAACGAACGACGAAAATGGAGAATTTGGAGTAACTTCCACGATGCGGATACTGGTTACGGGCGGGGCGGGTTATATCGGCAGCGTGGTCGTAGAGGAGTTATTAGCGGCCGGGCAGAATACCGTCGTTTACGACAATCTCAGCCTGGGCCATCGCGAGGCCGTGCTTCCCGGCGCCGAATTCATTCAAGGTGAAATTCTGGATAGGCAGGCGCTGGAGAGCGCGCTCGCGAAACACAAAATCGACGCCGTCATTCACATGGCGGCGAATGCTCTTGTAGGAGAGTCGTACCGGAATCCCGCGAAGTACTATGCCAATAATCTTGTCACCAGCCTGTCGCTGCTCGAAGCTATGCGCGCCACAGGCGTTTCCCGGCTGGTGCTTTCCTCGACAGCAGCCGTATACGGCGAATCCGAGAAGCCCCTTATCGATGAATTGGACCCTATGCGTCCCACAAACCCGTACGGAGAGACGAAGCTCGCTTTTGAGCGAGCCTGCCATTGGTACGGGCAGGCCTACGGCCTGCGATACGTGAGTCTCCGCTATTTCAACGCTGCAGGCGCGACGAAATGCTGCGGCGAACGGCATGATCCGGAAACGCATTTGATTCCAATTATTCTCCAGGCTGCGGCCAAGCAGCGATCTCATGTGGAGATTTTCGGCGATGACTATCCAACCCCTGACGGCACGTGCGTCCGCGATTACATCCACGTGAGCGACCTCGCGCATGCCCATGTGCTGGCGTTGGATTTTCTGAAACGGTCGAGCGGCATTTTTAATCTCGGGTGCGGCGGCGGCCACTCGGTCATGGAAGTTGTCGGAACGGCCCGCAGAGTCACCGAGCGAGAGATTCCCGTGCGCATCGGCCCGAGGAGATCCGGCGATCCGGCGGTGCTTGTGGCCAGTTCCGAAAAAATCAAGAGAGAGCTTGGCTGGGTCCCGAAAAAACAGGAGCTTGAAACCATCATCGGCTCCGCCTGGGAGTGGATGCAGCAGAGTGCCCTCGCCAATCGGGCCACGTGACTGTTGAACACACCGACAAGCATGGGCCATCATCCTAATCTCGTGAGGGAACGCATTTTCTGGTATCTTAGCGACCGATGAGGTTTTGAGGATTTTGCGCGAGGTGCGCGCGGCGTGGAAACACAAACCCTGCCTAATGTCGTGCCGGCTACGCCAGCCGAGGAAGTGGAAGTTTCAGTTGTCATTCCTTGCTTGAATGAGGCGAACTCCCTGGCCATCTGCATCGACAAGGCGTTCGGCGCGTTCAAGACCGCCGGTCTTTCTGGGGAAGTGGTTGTAGCCGACAATGGCTCTACCGACGGGTCCATCGAAATCGGCGAGGCGCATGGCGCGCGCGTGGTGCGAGTCGCGCAGCGCGGGTATGGTGCCGCCCTACAAGCGGGCATTGCGGCGTCGCGTGGGCGGTTCGTCATTATGGGCGACGCCGACGATAGTTACGATTTCTCCGTGGTGCCTCAGTTCGTTCTGAAGTGGCGCGAAGGCTACGACCTGGTCATGGGCAATCGCTTCCGCGGCGGCATTCGAGCCGGCGCCATGCCGTGGCACCACAAGTATGTTGGGAATCCCGGCCTCACCGCCTTGCTCAACCTGCTGTTTCGGACAGGAATCGGCGACAGCTATTGCGGCATGCGCGGTTTTTCTCGCGCCATGTACGATCGGCTGGACGTCCGCAGTACCGGAATGGAATTCGCCCCCGAACTCATCATCAAGGCCGCACAGATCGGCGCCAATATCACGGAGATTCCCATTGTCCTATGGCCTGACAAGCGCGGCCGTCCACCGCATCTCCGCAGCCTTCGGGACGGCTGGCGCACCCTGCGATTTCTGCTGCTCTATGCCCCCAATTGGCTTTTTCTGTTACCGGGTTTTTCGATGTTGTTTCTTGGACTGGGGCTGGTCTTCTGGCTGTTGCCCGGCCCGCGCCATCTGACCTCTCGCATCGTGGTGGATATTCACACCATGGTCTTTGGCGTGATTTTCACGCTGATGGGCGCTCAGGTGATCAATATTGGGTTCTTCGCGAAAGTGTTCAGCTATGCCGCGCGCTTCGATCGCAATCCGGTCTCGCTGAAGCGCATGTTGCGGCGCGTGAAACTTGAACACGGCTTACTGGCCGGAGCCATCATGTTTGTCGCAGGTTTTGCGGGGAGCGCGCGGGTTGCGTGGCACTGGGCGGCAAGCGGCTTCGGGCCGCTCGATCAAGGATTGCGGGAAGTCCTGTTCTGGTCGATGTGGTTGTTCCTGGGCGTTCAGGCGATATTCTCTTCCTTTTTCCTGAGCATGCTAGGCATCAGCCGCGACACCTACATTGGCGACTATGAGCAGCCCCATGAGCCCTAATCCGAGTATTGGGCCCTCCGAGGATGACCCGTCGATGAATGATGCCGGCGACCTGTTCGACGGCTATGCGGAAGCTTATGAGGAAGCTTTATCGAAGGCGATCGGGGCGTCGGGCGAGAACCGAGAATTTTTCGCTGAGGGCCGCGTGGCGTGGCTCAAGCGCTGCCTGAACGAGGCGGACGAAAAGCCGCGCACGGTGCTGGATTTCGGCTGCGGTGACGGCGCAACCACGCCTCTGCTGCTCGGAGCTCTACAGGCGGATTCGGCGACGGGCGTTGATGTCTCCCGCAAATCCATCGATGTCGCTCGAAAGAACTATGCGACCCGGCAGATTCAATATGAGTCCATCGGAGAATTTCAGCCGTCCGGGCGAATGGACCTGGCCTACTGCAACGGAGTTTTTCACCACATCCCGCCGGCGCAGCGCACGCAAGCTCTCGCCATCGTAAACGGAGCTCTTCGCACTGGCGGCCTTTTTTCCTTCTGGGAGAACAGTCCGTGGAGTCCCGCGACGCACTACGTGATGTCGCGGTGCGCGTTCGATCGCGATGCTATCATGCTCTCGCCGCCTGAGGCGCGCCGGCTTCTGCGCACCGGTGGCTTTGAGATTGTGCGCACCGATTTCCGCTTTATCTTTCCGCGAGCACTTCGAGCGCTTCGGAAAATAGAAGATATCGTCTATCGCCTGCCCTTCGGCACGCAGTACCAGATCCTCTGCCGCAAGATCCGCTGAAATTCACGTCTTACAGAGCCGCCATGTCTAATTTGGAAATGTGGCTGAAGGGAATTGCCGCCGCCGGAATTGCCGGCGGAGCCAATGGCGTCATCACCGGCTTCGCGGCGGTAGGCATCGACCCGGCGCATTTCAATCTACAAGCCGGACTGCACTCGACGCTCGCGATTGCGGGGGTGAGCGCACTCATGTCCGGCATCATCGGCATTGCCGCGTACTTGAAGCAGTCACCGCTGCCGAAAGAACCGTGATTCGTGAATCGTAATTCGTGACTGGTGACCGGTGACGAGTGACTGTGCGAACACCGGCGCCGCCTTTCGGTATGTACTCAAATCTAGTCTTTCACCAGTCACCAATCACTCGTCACCACCTATGAGGAGTTGCCATGCCTGTCGTCGGATCCACTGCATACAACACCGCGGGCCAGATCACTGCGCTGGTGCGCTCGCTGCTCAACGACGCTGCAGGAAATCTCTTCACCGACGCGGTGCTGCTGCCATACGTCAACTCGGGATATCGCAAGGTGCAGCGCGCGCTGGCGAACGTCCAGTCGGGAACATTCCTCACGGACAACGTATTGCTCGTCGTCTCCGCGGTCACGCAGGTGGATGCTTCGGCGCAAGTCTCGATAACCGACGCCACCGCGCCGCCCAACCAGTTGCCGCCTGACTTGCTCGTACCCGCAAAATTGTGGGAGCGCGCGAACGGCAGTTCTGACGACTTCCTGGAGATGACCGACCTGACCGGCCACGGCGGATTGCCGTCGGAGCCGCAGGGCCAGATGCTGCGCTTCTGGGAGTGGCGCGCCGACGGCTTGTATTTCCTGGGCGCGACGCAGGACACGCAGATCCGATTGCGCTATCAGAAGTCGTATCCCGATTTGACCGACGCGACAAGTCCTGTCCTCATTCGCCAGGCGCAGGAAGCCATTGCTTATTGTGGCGCCGCGATGGCCGGGGCTGCCCGCGGCGCGCCTCAGGCCGAACGCTGGGACGCCGCCGGGGCCGACGCAATTGAAGATTTAGTTTCGCGCGCCACGCAACGCGAACAGCAGACCGGCCGGCGCCGAAGGCCGTTTTCTTCCCGCGGTGGGTTTTCGCCGCTGATTTGACTGCTGTGATTCGTGGAATCCTGCGGCGATGGTGTTTCGCCAGCGATCTTGCACGCTCAGCGCGGCCCCGAAGCCGTGGTCCCGCTGCGACTGTTCACCACCCTCACGAAACACGAGTCACCAGTCACCAATTACGATTTTCTCAACGGAGGACATCATGCCACTAGCCATTACAGTCACCAGTGTCGACGCAGGCGCCGACAACATTTATGTTTTCGGCACGCTCACCGTGTCGGGGAGTTACACAACCGGCGGCGATACGCTCGACTTCACGACCGTGGGCGCGCAGATTCCCGCCAGCAAGGCGCCCGTACAAACCTGGGTCGGCGGATCTACCGGCGACAGCTACGCTTGGATCAAGGGGACGGCGCTCAACAACCAGAAGGTGAAGGTCTCAACCGCCTCGGGCACGGAACTTGCCTCCGGCGCGTACCCCGCACGCATCACCGGCGACACGAGCGTCCAGTTCGAGGCCGTCTTCAGCAAGCTGATTTGAAGCAGTCAATAGTCAAAAGTAACCCGGTCACGCTCTGAACTTCCAACTTTCAACTATCCACTTTCAACTCACTCTATGAGCATCGCAGGCACAATTGACGCGCCGCTGGATTTGTTCGGCGGGCTGGTGACCGACATGGCCGCGGCGGACCTGCCGCAAGGCGTCTCGCCCGATTGCCAGGACGTTTCGTTCCTGCAGGGCGCCGTGAAAACGAGGCCGGGGCTCGTTTCAGTGTTTTCGCCGATCGGCGGGAATCCCACGGTCAACTACCTGAAGACCTACACGCAGCCGAATCTTGCTCAGACGCTGCTGGCGCTTGATTCAGCGGGCACGCTGTGGGGAGAAAATTCACCCGGCGTTTTGTCGCAGATCGCCACGGGGCTGACACCGAATTCAGCGGCGAGTTCGACATCGCTTTTTGGCCGCGAATACATCGCGCTGCACGACGGCCAGTTTGGGGTGGACGTCCCGCGACAGTACGACGGCGCGAACTTCGACCGCGTGAGCCAGGCCGGACCCGGCGCGGGAGTGACCGCGATCAACGACATCGTGGCGAATATTTCGGCGATCTCGCGGGCGTCCGGCACGGTCACTGTGACGACGTCGGCGCCGCATGGACTGGTGTCCGGCGATCAGGTCACGGTCGCGGGCGTCACGGACACGAGTTTCAACGGCGTATTTCCAGTCGCGATGCTGCCCGATTCGCTGCACTTCACGTACGCGCAGGCGCTTTCCGACGCGACGTCGAGCGGCGGCACGGCAGCGCCGGTCGGCTCGATTGCGGCAGGCGTGCACCAGTGCGCCGTGATTTTTGTGACGCGGCAGGGCTATCTGACGCGGCCATCACCGCCGGTGTCGTGGACCGCGAACGGCGGGCGTCGCGCGAACGTGACGGGGATCCCGTCGCCTGCGGGCTTGCCGAACATTGTGGCGCGCATCCTGGCGTTCACCGGCGCGGGCGGCGACACGTTCTTCTACACCACGGGACTCAGCGGCGCGCCGCAGATGCAGGTGTTCGACAATTCGGCGTCGTCGTTCGTCGTGGACTTTTCCGATACAGCTCTGCTGGCGGGGATATCCGCTGACGCGCTGTTTCAACTGGTCGAGCTCGGCGAGTGCGCAGGCGTGATCGGCTACGCGGAGCGTTTGCTCTGGTGGGGAGAGCGAAACAAGCAGAACAACTGGGAGAATCTCACCTTTGACGGCGGATTCGGCGGAGCCGGAAATAACGTTCCCCTGGGATGGACCCCCGATGGCACCTACTTCGCCGGCGGCGGCCCGGACTCAACGGGGAAAGCCATTTGGGGCGGCGCGTACTCGATCCTGGGCAACGGTGCGACGCCGACGCGCGGGCTGATCACGCAGTCCGCCGTGACGGATTACAACGGAGCGCCGCGGCTGCAATCGAACACCACATACTCAGCGCGCGCGCGGGTGCGCATGACGGGCGCGCTCACGCAAGGCACTCTGCATCTCCATTTGTACAGCGTGCAGCAGGGAATTTCGACCACAGGCATTGCCGTCCCGGCTGCGCAGGTCTCGACTGCGGCGTGGACCGAATTCATCGCGCCAATCACGCCTGCGGGCGGCTTCGTTACAATTCCGCGGGACCTGCTGCTCCGCGTTTATGCCGACGGGACGCCCACGAACGGTGCGGGCTTCCTGGTCGAGAACATAGAGATTTTTCCCACGGCCGCGCCGTACAACGCGTCGCTGGTGCGCGCTTCCCGCGCCGAGGATCCCGAAAGCTACGACGGCGTCAGCGGATTCCTGAGCGTCTCCGAAAACGACGGGCAGGCGGTGCGCGCGGCGTTCCGTCTGCGCGAGCGGCTCTACTTCGTGAAGGAGCGGTCGTTCTACGTCACCGAAGACGACGGCGTGAACGAACCGGCATCGTGGACGATCAACGAAGTGTCGCGCACGGTCGGCACGCCCTCGGTTGCGGGAGTGGATACGGGCGAAGACTGGGCCGTGATTGCCGGGCGCGCGGGGTTGTACGTCTTCGACGGCGGCGAGCCGGTGAAAATCTCGCAGGAAATTCAGCCGCTATGGGACCAGATCAACTGGGCGGCGGGGCAAACGCTCTGGGTGCGCGTGGACACGCGAAATAAGCGCATCCTGTGCGGCGTGCCGATCGGCGCCGCTACGTCGCCCAACCGCATCCTCATGCTCGACTATCGCGGTCTGCTCGATGCCGGCGAAATCGCGTCGCTCGCGTCGGTGCATTTTTCGACGTTCACCGGGAAACTGTACGCCGTGGGCCGCTCGCGCAAGTGGTGCCCGTGGAATATCACGGCAAACTCCTGCACGCTCGCCGAGCGCTCCGACGGCACCTCACAAATGTTTCTTGGAAATGGACGCGTTGGCGGCGCGGGCAACGGCAAAATCTATCAGCTCTCCGACACGCAGTTTTCCGACGACGGCGCGGCGATCAATTCTTACTACACGACCTACTTTTTCCTGAGCCACGACCTCGAGCAGGCCTACCAGGTGCGCTCGCATCGGAAATTATTCGCGTATCTCACGGTATACGCCGAAGGGGCAGGGAACTTGAATCTGTCCTCGTTCGTCGCCAATGAAGCCTACCCGACAGCGCTCGCTCCTTTGCCGCTTTCTTCGCCCGTGCCAAAGGACCTAGAGCTGCCAATCAATTTATTGGGTGAGCGAATCGCCTTCCAGGCAGGCACAAACGCCCCCGGCGCGTGGTTCCGCCTCGAGCGATTCATCCCCTCACTGCTCCCCGATCCCTGGGCACCGGTGCGGGGCGGGAATTAGCAATCAGCCACGGAGGCACAGAGAAGAGAAAAAGCAAGACAGCTCTGTTCTCCGTGCCTCTGTGACTCTGTGGCAATGACGAGATGCTGAAAATCGGCCAACTTGCTCAGATCAAGTGCGAGTCGCCCTATGTGTACGAGGCGCTGACACAAATCGTGAACGCGGTGAACTCCGTTGGCCGCGAGACTGGCGTCGATCCCTCAGGTACGATCGATCCGCCTGAGCCGATCGGCAGTTTGAGTGTCACCGCCGCCGACGGACAAACAGGTGCATAATCTGGGTAACGTCGTGCCGGCAGGCCGCGTGGGCGATGTTTATCTTTACAAACTGAAGGCGCCTGCGACAAAACGCTGAGCGTCGGTCAAATCGAAGGCGAGAAATCGAAAAAGATGGCCTGTCGCAGGATATCGAGATTATTGTTTACAGCTCTTGGCATTATCTTGCTGTCTGCCGGAGCGAAGGCGCAGTGTCTTGAAGGAGGCGATTTCACATATTGCCCCGATGCGGACATCATGTACGTTGTCACTGACACAGCCCTCATGGCCGTACACGTTTCCAGCCGGGGAATCAAGTGGCGGACCAGCTTGCCGGAGGGAGCATATGTCAAACCGGTTGCCACCGCGGGAATCGTAGCGATCATTGATGGCGCCCCAGCTCACCTCCGTGCTTATGATGCCTCGACGGGAAAACCCCTTTGGAATATCGAATCGAAAACAACAGACCTGACCGCTTTGGGGCCGTATATCTTGGGCGATATAGACAGGTCTGAGGGGCTGATCACGATCGATGCCCAGACCGGCAAAATTATCCGGGACCGCAGTATGGGTAACGCCGGCTTCGTGGGCTTTCTAGCGTCCTCCGATCCGCTGCTCTTGACGACCGTCTTTGCGGTCGATGCGCGCTCGGGCAGGCTCTTGATGCACTGGCCGAAGGACTGGACAGTTTCCGCTGCGGCAATCTCGGGCGATTTGCGCATCATCGGAACCGAGTCTGGCGGTCTGAAGCACGGCAAACTTGCCGTTTATTCCGGGCCCGCCTTCAAGATGCTGTGGACCCGAAGCGACCCGAAAGAACCGATCGTCGCGGGAATCGCCGCCGAGGGCGACAAAATGCTGGTGGCCACTTACGAGGAAGAGCATATGGATCACCCCGGGCGCGCCAGACTGGAAATGATGTCCGCGACGACCGGCAAGACCATCTGGACCAAGGACATCATGTGCGACTACATGCTGCTGCCCACTCCTGTGGCGCTGACTCAAGGGACGGCGATTTTTTTCATGGATGACACGCGGGATTCCAGCGTCGTCGAGGCGTTTGAAACCGCCACAGGGAAGCAGAAATGGATCGTTCACACGGATCGCAGACTGACAGACGGATTGGTTTGTGCCGGCGCGCATTGCTATATGGGAGCGATCTCCTATGAGATTCTCGAAGTTGACGCGCAATCCGGCGCGGCGTCTTGGCTTTCGCTTCCGAAGCAATAGCCTCGCAGCGAACGTGCTGAAGTTAGTTGCGACTCCGCAACCCAATTTCCATCGAAGAAGTAAGCAGAACTCTTTACCAGACCTTTCCTTCTATGCTGAAAATCGGCCAACTCGCGCAGATCAAGGGCGAGTCGCCTTACGTGTACGAGGCGCTGACGCAAATCGTGAACGCGGTGAACTCCGTTGGCCGCGCGACCGGCGTCGATCCCTCAGGTACGATCGATCCGCCTGCGCCAATCGGCAGTTTGAGTGTCACCGCCGCCGACGGCATCTTCGACCTCGCCATCACGGACAACTCGTCCGTGCATCGCGGCATTTTTTATTTCGTCGAGTCTGACACGACTCCCGCGTTCAGCCAGCCCCGCGTGCATTTCCTGGGCAGCTCGCGCAACCTGCGCCTCGCGCTCGGCAATCGGACGCTCTACTGGCGCGCGTATTCGCAGTATCTCGGTTCGGATCCGTCAGAGCCGGTCACGTTTGGCACGCCGGCAACGGCAGTCACCGGTGGCGGCACGGCGACTGGGCCGCAGTTGCAGCCTTCGACAGGAAGCGGCACAGCTCCTGGCACCGCCGGCGGCTCGGGGTTCGGTGAATTAACCGAGAGCGCCTCCGGCCCTGTCATCTTGCGGTAGAAGAGAAAGAGTTTCAACACAGAGGGCGGAGAGAACCACAGAGAAGACACTCCTTCGACTTTTTCTAAGCGCTTGCGGTTTCTTTTTTTCTCCGTGTTCTCTGTGTCCTCAGTGGTGAATTCCGTTCCTGTGCGCATACGCGAATACACGCCGTCCGATCTCGATGCGCTGCGCCGAATGCACGCCGCGCAGGGCTTCGGCTATCCCTTGCCTGATCTCGAAAGCCCGCTGTTTCTGTCGAAGCTCGTGCTCGAAGAGGACGGCGAAGACATCGACTCGGGAAGGGAAGAGGCGGATCGAAATTCCACATTCCCGCGGGCTCCAAGTGGAACCCGCACCCTGCGCGCGGGCTCTTCCCGCGTAACGATGGCAATTCTTCAGCGGCTCACTGCTGAAACATATTTATTGCACGATCCCGGCGCCGGCACGCCGCGACGCCGCTGGCAATGCTTCCTGACGCTTCACGACGCCGCACGGCACAGCGCCGCCGCGCGCGGTCTGGACGATGTCCAGGCGTTTCTCCCGCCGCGAATCGCTCGCGCCTTCGGGCGGCGCCTGGCCCGGCTGGGTTGGACGCGCGACCCCTGGCCATGCTTTTCGCGGCGAATCCCATAACGCCGCCTCAATAGCCCTGTCGCGGGCGCGGGCTCCACTTGGAGCCCACGTGAATATTGACACGGCTGACGAGCTTTTTTTGGCGGGCTGCAAGCGCATCCCGCACCCGTTTCACAAATCACGAATTACGACTCACGAAATCTCGGAGGTGTCCCCATGGGACGCGGTGCACAAGCACAAACAAGAGAGATGATCGACCAGCAACTCGCACAGCAAAACGCGTTCAACCAGCAGATGTATTCCGCCAGCGAGTCGCTCGGCTCGGCGGCCGCCTCGGGCTACCAAAACTTGCTCGTGAATCCCGGGTACACGGACGCTCAAAAGTCGGCGATCACCAACCTGTCGCAGTCGGCGCTCTCTTCCGCGTTCAATGCGCTGGCGCAGAACGCCTCCAATCGCGCCGCGCGCACGCGCAACTCCGCCGGCTACGGCGAACTCATCGACTCGCTCGCGCGCACGCAGGGCCAGCAGCAGGCGAACCTCGCGCAGCAGAATCAGTTCGCATTCGGCAATGCGGCGCGCTCGGATACACTCTCGGGGCTGGCCGGACTTTCCGGCCTCTACGGCACCGACACGTCGCTGCTCGGACGCGCGCTCGGCATCCCTGCTTCTCTCCTCGACGCTCGCGCTCGCGCGTCGCAGGGCAGTGGCTTCCGACTTGGTTTCGGCCCCACCGGCCTGTCGTTCGGCTTTAACGGTTAGCATTCGAGTCGAAAATCCTTCGGACTACACTCCCATGAATCCCTACTGGATCGTTGTTGGCCTCTCCTCGCTCGTCCAATTTTTCTTCTTTCTCCGGTGGCTGCATCGCCGCACGCGAGACGACGAAATTCGCCGCGCATTTGTGCGCGACATGGCCGTCAACCACCTTCCGCATCTCTACCACGCGCTGCGCGAGATCGCGGGCCACCTGGGCATACAACTTAAGGAACCACCTCCCGTGCAGTTCCTGGAATTCAACGGTCAAGAACGCAAGCGATGATCCGTGAGCCGTGATTCGCAACGGGTGTTCCGAGCACTCGAGTTGTGCCTTTCAACGATCGCTCCTCCCGATTCTCAAATCACGAATCACGAGTCACAAACTACGAATCACGTCCCTACATGCCCGATACCGTCCATCCCGAGATCATCGAACTCGCGCGCCGCATCGCCGCCGCACACGGGCTCGAGCCCGCACTCGTCTGCGCCGTCATCGAGCAGGAATCGGCCTGGAATCCGTGGGCCGTGCGGTATGAACCCGGATTTCTCTCGCGTTATGTGGCGCCGCTCTATACGGCAGGGAAGCTGAGCGCCACGGAAGCTTACACGCGCTCGATGTCGTGGGGTCTGATGCAGGTGATGGGCCAGGTCGCGCGCGAGTTTGGCTTCGCGGCCGATTCGCTCCCCGAGCTGTGCGATCCCGCGACGGGCGTCGAACTCGGTTGCTGCATCCTCGCGAAACGAATGGCGCGGGCTCGTGGAGACGTCCCAGCGGCGCTCCTCGCATGGAACGGCGGCGCCAATCCCAACTACCCCAGTGAGGTTCTTGCCCGCACTCGAAACTACTCCTCGAAATCTGAGTAGCGCGGGTACGGGCTCCACTTGGAGCCTGCGAGAATGCGGGTACGGGCTCCGCTTGGAGCCCGCAAGAATGCGGGTGCGGGCTCTACTTGGAGCCCGCCAGAATATTGTAACGATCAACTCAGGGGGACCATTATTCACTGACAGCAAGTTTGGTTTTGCTTCGCTCCTTTCACTATGTCTCGCACACTTCACATCATTGCGATCACCGCAACGCTGCTGGCTGTTGCGTTCATCGCTGATGCCTGGCTTACGGCGCGCAGGAGCTCGACACAGCTCGCAGCAAGCGTGGCCGCGCAAAACGCGTTGATCGAGCAGGCTGCCGCGCGCGAGCAGCAGCGCAATACGCAGCTCGCCGCGGCGCTCGCAGCGATCACCACGGAGAAACGACGTGTACAGACACCACGACAAGCTGCAGAGGCAATCCCCTCCGTGCTGCCGCCTCTTCCCCTGCCAGTAAAGATTCAGCTTCCTGAACTCGACGAATCTCCGAAACAAGCCGACACAGCTCCTGCCTCCATTTCTATCCCGCAACCTGACCTCAAGCCGCTCTATGACAGTCTTCAGGAGTGCCGCGCCTGCACGCTCGAACGTGATGCTGCCAAAAGAGACCTTGTCGACGAGCAGGCACGGCTTGCCGCTCTCACACGCGAACGCGACGCGGCCGTCGCCGCGGCGCACGGAGGGACATTTTGGTCGCGGCTGAAGCATGCCACGAAGTGGTTCGTGATTGGTGTTGCTGCCGGAGCAGCGGCTACCGCAGCAGCTCGCCGCTGAGCGGCCATCTTTGAAATGGGCAGATATTCGATCGTTTTGAGTGCGCGAGAACGCGAAACCTTATAGATGGAGACCGTTTCAGTGGTTTCTCGAACTCAATTGATTCATCATCTAATCAAGTATTTTTTGTCGCCCCGGTCGTATCCTGCATGAGCTCCACTTCCAGTTCTTGAGCGACCGACGAGCCGCCGGATGCCATCGAGTATCATGTCGAAACGCCGCATTCCGGCTACTTACTGCCCCATAGTCCCTATTTCGTGAAAACAATCAACAAAGTAGGCAATGTTTACCGGAATCCCCGCGTCGATGCAGATGACTGGAATCTCTTCACTAAGTCACAGCAGGGGTTCTTGCAAACCACAAGGTCGCTCGGGAATCAAGGAAGGCCAGGTGAATTGGTCAAAAACGTAAAGTCATCCTGAGCGCGCCCAGCATTGCGACACCACTGAGAGGCAAAAGAATAATGAGCCACCACCAAGACCAACATGAGCGCCTACCCGTGTCTTTTGCCCGCCAAAATTCTTTCACAGCATCCCAATTGACAGAGGAAGACTTATAAGGTATATTATGTTTACAGTAGTTGTGTTGATTTGAACTCAACGTATTGTTCTACGAGTGCTTCATCGGGCCCCACAATTCTTCGACCGTTCACGAAGACTGTAGGTGTGCCATTGATGTTCAATTCCCGGCCTTCGGCCATGGTTTTCTCGATCTCATGTGTGGTGTCAGGGTTTGCCATGCAGGCTCGGAACGTCTCGAGGTTAAGGCCTAGTTGACTAGCGAAATCTGACATCTTGTCCCAAACATTAGAGGGTGTGATCACGTCTTGGGCATCGAAGATGACGTCGTGAATCTTCCAGAATAACGGGGGATTCTGCTGATTTGCGCACTGCCCCGCGATGGATGCAGTCATCGCCCAGGGGTGGATTGTGGTTAAGGGAAAGTCCTTGTAGACGAGCCGAACCTCGGGGTGTCGTGGGAGCAGTTCGCGCAGGACGCGGTCTAGCTGGCGGCAGGACGGGCACTCGAAGTCAGCATATTCGATTAATGTGATCTTCGCGTTTGACGGGCCCATTGATGGCGCGCTGCCCGGATGGAGCTTGGAACGGATGTCCGCTAATGGATCCATGGCCATGTCCGCAAGCTCACCTCGGAAGATAAATTTGCCGTCCTTACTCACGTAAACGATGGCCGTATCCGATTGTCCCCGCGTGCCAACAGTCACGGGAACTTCCATTAGGTCAGGAATTGGTGAAGGTTTCATGGGCCCTACTTTGATTTCAAATGACGGACCCCAGGCGTACATGTTCCTCAGATATCGCTGGACTTTGTCTTCGATCGAACCTGGCTTGGTCGCTGGCGCGGTTGGAGATTGCGCGGAGGGACTTGCGGGACGGCCCGTGGCGGGTGTTTGTGCATTCGTTTGTGCACCCAGGCGAAGGGCGAAGCAGAACAATGCCAAAATTAAGAATTGCAGTTTTCGGTCCACAAGGAAGTCTCCTCTTAGGGTACAAATTTCTGAACGATTGGGAACGGCCGGCCCAGGCCGAAGGCGCGTGAAGTGATTTTCAGGCCGGGAGGCGCCTGCCTGCGTTTGTATTCGTTGCGGTCCACTCGGATGGCGATGGCACGCACTAGTTCCGGGTCGTATCCATAGCGGGCTGCAATTTCGTCCGGGCTGTTCACGTCTTCGATGTAAGCCTTCAGAATCCGGTCCAGGACATCATAGGGAGGAAGGGAGTCCTGGTCTTTCTGGTTAGGACGAAGCTCCGCGGAAGGCGGTTTCTCGATCGAGGCTAGGGGAATCAATTCCCTTTCGCGATTGATCGATTCAGCTAAAGCATAGACCATCGTCTTGGGAACGTCTGAAAGAAGTGCAAGCCCCCCGGCCATATCGCCATAGAGAGTGCAATACCCCACCGCCATTTCGGATTTGTTGCCCGTGCTGAGGACCATCGAGCCGAATTTATTCGACAGGGCCATCAGGAAATTTCCGCGGATTCTTGCCTGCAGATTCTCTTCGGTCACATCTTCCGGGCGGCCCTGGAACATCTTCGAGAGTGCCGCTCGATAGGAGTTAAAGACTTCCGAGATCGGCAAGGTAAAGAACTCGATCCCCAAATTTTCAGCGAGCCGTGTGGCATCGGTACGGCTGCCTTCGGAGGAATACGGTCCCGGCATGGAAACGCCGAGGACGTTCTCGCGACCGAGGGCGGCGACTGCTATGGCTGCCACGACGGATGAATCGATGCCGCCGCTCAGCCCTACGACGACCTTCCGAAAGCCGGATTTACATACGTAGTCACGAGTGCCGCAGATAAGGGCCTGGAGCGCGACATCGAGCTCGCTCGCCGGTTGCGGGTGCACTTCGCCGGCTCCTGTCTCGGTGTCGAAAAGGACGAGGTCTTCATCGAAGGAGCGCGCCTGCGCGGCAATGCGACCATCAGCCAATATGGCCAGGCTGCCGCCGTCAAACACCAGACTGTCATTCCCACCGACTTGATTGACGTAGATCACGGGGCGGCCATGCGTCTTTGCCAGAGACCGCAGCATATCAACTCGCAAGCCGCGCTTGTCGATGGTGTAGGGAGAGGCAGAAATATTGATGAGGAGCGCAGCTCCCTTCCCGACCAGCTCGGCAACCGGGTTGCGTTCGTAGAGTTGTTTGGACCAGAAATTCTTATCGTTCCACATATCTTCGCAGATGGTGATTCCGAGTTGCTGACCGTGAAATGAAAATGTATCTTGCGCGCGCGCAGGCTGAAAATAGCGGGACTCATCAAAAACATCGTAGGTCGGGAGCAACATTTTGTGCTGGAGGAACGCGACGCGCCCGTTCTCGAGAAGCGCGGCTGCGTTTGCGGCTGCTTTTCCTGTCGACTCGTTTGCGCGTCCCGCGTATCCGACAATGGCCGGGATCGGCAGCTTCCTGGCCAGGCAACTCAGCTCCTTCTCATTTCTCGCTATGAATTGAGGACGCTCGATTAAATCGAGTGGAAGGTAGCCGCACAAGCACAGCTCGGAAAAGACAGCCAAATCGGCCCCGCGCCGCTGGGCGAGTTGGGCCAATTCCAGAATCCTGGCGGAATTTCCGGCGAAGTCGCCGACCGTGGGATTGAATTGTGCGAGAGCAATCTTCATGGGCGCCCTATAGGATACGGGGCAAGGCCATGCTTTGCAATGAGCGGACGGCGGGCCCGAGCGCTTTCAAACATCAAAAAAGGGCCTCCGCGCTATTCGCGAAGGCCCTTTCCGGACTAAATTCTCAAATGGAGCGAACAGCGGCCTGCTCTTACACGCTGAACGAGCTGCCGCAACCGCAAGTGCTCTTGACGTTCGGATTATTGAACTTGAAACCCGCGCCCTCGAGCGTCTCAACGTAGTCGACGGAGACACCTTCGAGGTACATTTCGCTCATCTGATCGACCAGTACCTTGAGACCGTCGAACTCGTAGACGTTGTCCGTGGGATTTTCCTGGTTCTCAAAAGCCATATGATAACTGAAGCCCGAGCAACCGCCGCCGACAACAGCGACGCGCAACGCCACAGGCGCCGGATTCTGCTGGCTCATGATTTCCTTAACCTTTGTCGTGGCTACCGGGGTAACTGTAATCATTTGAGTGTCTTCACTCCCTGCCGTTTGTACGGCGATCTATGCTGCAAAAACATTCTATCATACTCTGCAAGTACCGCACATCGTAGTTTCGGGGACTCTTTCCAACTTGCACACATTGGATGCGCTGGTCTGACGAAAAGCTTCACAGGCGGCGGTTTATCTGCCCTCGTATCAGCTGGGTGCAGAAAAGCATTAAACGTAGCGCGGCAGAGCCGCAGCCAAATCAGCTTCCGCGCCTAAAGCCGACTTCAAAAGAGCTTCGCTTCGGCCGGGCTGAAGCCCGGCCCTCCAAAATGAGCCCGAGTTCTTTGCGCAGTGCGCCGAATCTCAACAACAGTAGTACAGAGTTCACTAAGAGCACAGAGGCTACAGGGAGCGAAGAACGGGCCCAGAACAATCCAAGGTATTTGCGGGACCCAACACCCAGGCGCGGTTGTGGCTGGCGCAAATAGATATGGAGACCGCTTTCGACAAACCATTGTCTTTCACTTAGAATATTTCGGTCCATGACTCATACGATCACTCTACTGCCAGGCGATGGGATCGGTCCGGAAGTAGCAGACGCGGCGAGGCAGGTTATCGAAGCTACCGGGGTCTCGGTGACGTGGGACGTTATTTCGGCGGTGCTCGAAGACGGCAAACGCGTCGGGGAGTTTCCTCGAACGCAGGCAGTCGAATCCGTGCGGCGCAACCACGTGGCCTTGAAGGGGCCCATGGCGACGGCGGTGGCTCAAGGGCCTCCGAGCATCAACGTCGCACTTCGCAAGGAGCTGGACCTATACGCCAATCTCCGGCCGGTGCGCAACTTGATTGGAGTTGCCTCCCGCTGGACCGGGGTGGATCTGGTTATCGTGCGAGAAAACACGGAGGACCTATACGCGGGCCTGGAGCATACGGTGGTGCCGGGAGTCGTCGAGAGCCTGAAGATCATTACCGAACATGCGTCCACGCGCATCGCCCGGTTTGCATTTGCGTACGCGAGGCGCAATGGGCGGAAGAAGATCCACGCCATCCACAAGGCCAACATCATGAAGCTTTCCGATGGGCTGTTCCTGAGCTCCATTCGGACTGTGGCCGCGGAATACCCAGAGATTGAATACCGGGAAATGATTGTCGACAACACTTGCATGCAACTGGTTATGAATCCAACGCAGTTTGATGTGCTGCTCTTGCCGAATTTATACGGGGACGTAGTCAGCGACCTTGCGGCTGGCCTCGTGGGAGGACTGGGCGTGGTCCCCAGCGGCAATATTGGCGATGAATGCGCGCTGTTTGAAGCGGTTCATGGGACTGCGCCGGATATTGCCGGCAAGGGGATCGCAAATCCCACCGCGATCTTGATGTCTGGGGCCATGATGCTTGATTACTTGGAGGAGACGAACGCATCTCGCCGGATACTACAGGCGCTCGAGAAGGTTTATCGTGAGGGCAAACACGTGACGCGCGACGTCGGGGGAACAGCCACCACGCAGGAATTTACAAAGGCAGTCATCGCCGCCCTCGATCCGGCGTGAGGATGATCCTGAACCTCAGGGCGTGTGAACTATCGGTGCTGCCGGATTGACAACTGGTATGGTGTTGGCAAGAATGTAAAGTAGCGACCCATTGGTGGAGGATTTTCGTGTCGTATGCCGCTCCGAGCATTGAAGAATTTAAGGCAGGGAATGTCGTCAAGTACGAGCCGAAGTCAACAGGAACAACAACCCAGCGCAAGCGCAAGCCGCACATTCTTGCCGTGATCAATGAGTGCTGTACCGGGTGCTCCGGGTCGCCGGCCTGCGTCGAGTACTGCCCTGTTGCGGACTGCATGTATTGGGCCCCGGACCCGGACCATGCCCCGTTTGGACGCATTATCGTCGATCCCCTGCTCTGCATCGGGTGCAAACTCTGCACGAGCAAAGGGCCGGATGGCGCGTTCCTCGAAGGCTGCCCGTGGGATGCGATCGACATGGTGCCGCTTGCGGAGTTCGAAGCGAATAACGGCGCGCACATCCCTGGGTGACAAAAAACACAGCCTCCTACGGCACTATGGCTCACCTTTCATGAGAGGCTAATAAACGCTTGGAAGGTGGTGGAGGCACTGTAGCTACGATGATCAAAGAGGAGAAGTACATCCTCTACATCGGCACCGAAGAATACGTGCTGGGTGTGCAAGAGTTACTTTGGGGCTCGGAGCCGTGGCCTGAGAGATTTCGCGCGCAGATACCGGCATCAGCCGAAAGGAAAGCAACCACGGTGTACGGTTCCACCGGAAGCGAAGCGGCAGAGCGAGCGACGGAATACTTGACTTGCTATTCAGGCGCACGCACCCGGTTGAGTCACGCGAAACCATTCTGAAGGTAGGTCATGAGTGAGTCCGAACATCCGTGAAGTAACCGCTGAGGGCTTTTGCTCTAACGGCAGGTGTTTATGCTCATCATCAATTGAGAATTGCTGAGGGCAACCCCTTTTGAGCTAACAGAAAGAACAAAAATGGAGGATTTGTGAAAACCGATAAACAGCTTCAGCGCGATGTATTAGACGAACTGCAATACGAGCCCAGTGTCGATGCCTCAAAAATCGGGGTTATCGCTCACAACGGGATCGTTAGCCTTTCCGGTACCGTGGCAAGCTACGCCGAACAGTACGGGGCGACCCACGCTGCTGAACGGGTCGCCGGGGTCAAGGCGGTTGCCAACGAGAGTAAGGTGGAACTGCCTTCCATGCATCAGCGTGACGACGCGGACATCGCTCAGGCAGTGCTGAATGCGCTGAAATGGCACGTCTGGGTACCTCAGGACAACATTAAAGTGAAGGTAGAGCAGGGATGGGT
>JBGPPL010000037.1:0-24485 GCA_041488495.1 Terriglobia bacterium | reverse complement strand
TGAGTGTTGTCCTGCACGAGTAAC
This sequence comes from Terriglobia bacterium, assembly GCA_041488495.1. Classification (GTDB taxonomy): domain Bacteria; phylum Acidobacteriota; class Terriglobia; order Acidiferrales; family UBA7541; genus Palsa-360. The sequence continues at coordinate 24,461 of JBGPPL010000037.1, read as the reverse complement.
CACCGACCTTCAAGCGATGCCAAGATAGAGGCGTAGCTCCTCGCAATCTTCAAAGCTGCGAATCCATTTTGGCAATTCGGGAGACGAGGAGGTCACTGTGTGATCGTGCCCGAGAAATGTGGTCATCGGAAACTGGCCCGCCAGCGAATTCGGAGTTCAAACAGTTTTTGTCTGCCCGCCGTCGAGGTCGATCAGAGCGCCTTGCAGCAGCCGAGATTGGGGCGAGAGGATAAACGCGGCCAGGTTCGCAACATCCTCAGGTTCACCCAGCCGGACGACATTCGATTTTCGGACGAGTTGTTCGATGGCGGCATCGATATCACCGCCGTGCTGCGCCGCTTGGGACTCCAGTAGACTTCGAAGCCTGTCTGTGCGAACCAATCCGGGATTGATGGCATTCACTTGAACGCCGTCACGGATGCCGATATCCGCCAGCGCCTTGGTAAATGAGAGGCACGCGCCGTTGACAGATCCTCCGATCGTAAATTCCGCGCCGGGAGTGCGCCCGCCGATGCCGATAATATTGAGGACAGAGCCGTGACGCCTTTTGAGGTGAGGCCATGCCGCGCGCGTCAGCCGCACGGCACCGAAGAACTTCAGCGCGAAGCCGTCCATCCAGTCGGTCTCCGTCAGTTCTAGGAAGTCGCCTCGCCGCGTCGCACCGGCATTGTTGACGATGATATCGATTGCGCTATACGCGTTGAGTGTGACGTCCACAAGGGCAGCCGGGGATTCGGCGGCGCGGAGATCCGTGGCAAACGAGGTTGCCGTCCCGCCGCCAGCCTCGATTTCGGCGATGACCATGGCCAGCGTGGCCCTGTCTCGGGCGGCGAGGACAAGTCTTCCGCCGTCGCGTGCCAGCCGAAGCGCGATGGCCCGGCCGATCCCGCGACTGGCGCCGGTGACGATGATGACCTTATTCGCGAGTGGTCCGCTGGATCGAACGCGCAAAGATTCCTCCCGCTGGCCATTCGTCATTTGTACTGCCTCCTCTGTTCTTGCCGGGATTTCTCCCCAATTGCCTGACGGATCGGGAACTCGCAGTCTAAATCATAAATGCGGCAAGCCGTTCGTCATGCTGGCGTCGGCCTGCCAAGAGACAAATTGGCTCTTTATCTGGCATAATATTCTTTTATATTGGTCTGGTTTGGAGTGCCAATGATTCCTGTGCACCTGCAACCCGAAAGCCATGTTCCTCTCTACATCCAGTTGCGCGACCAGGTTCGCGCGCTGGTAAACACAGGGGACCTGCGTCCCGGAGACCGCATCCCGGCGAGCCGCGAACTCGCGGTGCAGCTCGGCGTCCACCGTACCACGGTCGCCAATGCGTATGCGGAACTCGAATCCGAAGGTTTGATCAGCGGCCATGTGGGTCGCGGAACATTCATTTGCGGCGACACCGGCGGGCGGGAAATCCATCCGGTGCCGCCTCGGTCTGCTTTGAACGGGGAACTCCGCTGGGAGTCTCTGTTCGCGAATGATCGAGGTGAAGAAGCACTAAGCCGTTTGACGCAGGCAGCGCCGCGGGGCTCAATCTCCTTCGCATTAGCGAGGCCCGCGACGGAATTATTTTCTATCGAGGACTTGAGAAACTGTTCGAATGCCGTCTGGCGGAGCGAGGGTCCTGAAGTCCTGCAATATGGCTCTCCCGATGGCTATCCCGGACTCAAGGAAGTACTGGTCTCCATGCTGCGTGGGGAAGGCTACGAAGCCGCCGATGAAAATCTGCTCATCACGGACGGCTGCCAGCAGGCGATGGATCTGCTCTGCAAGGCTTTCCTGCGGCCCGGCGACACCGTTCTTATCGAAAACCCAACCTACTCGGGCACGCTGGCCATTCTTTCCGGAGCCCGCGTGCGAATTTTAGGCGCTCCGGTGAGAACCGATTCCGGTCCAGGCACGACACCCGGCGTGGATGTGTCGGCGATTGAAGCCATTCTGATGCAGAACCGCGTGAAGCTGATCGCGCTTACGCCTGATTTTCAAAATCCGACCGGAACGACGCTCCCGGTTGCCGAACGCCGACGGTTGCTCGAACTCGCGGCGCGATTTCAGGTGCCGATCATTGAAGATCACATTTATGCGCGCCTGCGTGCCCGCGGGGAGCGTGTTCCTTCTCTAAAGCAGCTCGACCGTTCGAATCTGGTGATCCAGATCGACAGCTTTTCGAAAATTGCGTTTCCGGGTCTGCGTGTTGGTTGGATTGTCGCCCCGGCCAGCGTCATCGACCGTCTGCGCCTGGTAAAACAAGCCACGAACCTGCACACGGGGCACCTCGGCCAGGCCATTCTGGCGGAATACATGCGCCGGGGACTTCTGAGCCGCCATTTGGAACGTACTCGGAAGGTGTACAGCGCCCGGCTGGCCGCGCTTGAGCAGGCGCTCGAGCGGCACATGCCGCAGGGCACGAAATGGGTGCGCCCGGAAGGCGGGATGTGTGTATGGGTCGAGCTTCCTGCAGGGTTCGATGCGAGCGAGCTCCTCATTCATGTGCGCGAACGCGGCGTTGTGTTCTCGCCCGGCCGTTATTTCTACTTGCAGAACCATATGCCCAACACACTGCGGCTCGGATTTGCCGGCCTCAATGAGCGCGAAATCGCCCGCGGGATCGCCACGCTGGCCGACGTGCTGCGCATCGAAATGCGGAAGCGGCAGCGGGGGGCGCGGCGCGCGGAAATGCCGCGCGTGGCGCTTGTGTAGCGCCCGCCTTCAGGCGGGCATGTGCTCGATGCCAAAGTGCCGTCCTGATGGGCAGCATTACGAAAAATTGCCAGGAGCCAGATGAGGCTGAATCCCAAGCCCGAGAATCCATGCTTCGGTTGTGGCGGGGCAAACGCGCGGGGCATGAAGCTTGCGTTCGAACAGGATGACGCGCGCCAGCGCATTGTGGGACGCTTTCAGCTTGGCGATGAATACCAGGGCGGCGGGGGGTTTCTTCATGGCGGGATCATCGCTGTGCTGCTGGATGAGGTCATGAGCAAGGCGTGCCGGTTTCACGGGGAACATGCCGTTACAGCCGACCTGCGCGTAGAGTATCTCCGGCCGATCCGCGTGAACCAGGAGATCGTCGTCGAGGGATTTGTCGCGCGCCGTGATGGCCGTCAGTTGTATCATGAAGGCGAGATTCGTAACGGGGCGGGGAATGTTCTGGCGCGTGGGCAGGGGCGCTTCGTCATAATTGACCCGGACAAATACCGGACGCGGTAGCGACGTACGGGAGGCTCCGTTGCCCGTCGGCGAAACGGAAATGGAAGCGAGGAGAGACGTATGACAGCAACGCAGGGAAGCAATGGAGAGTATTCGAACGATCAGTGGCGCGTGAAAGTAGGCCTGGCCGAGATGCTCAAGGGCGGCGTTATCATGGACGTCACCAATGCGGAGCAAGCGGGCATTGCCGAACAGGCGGGAGCGTGCGCCGTCATGGCCCTCGAGCGAGTGCCGTCGGACATCCGTAAGGAAGGCGGAGTGGCGCGCATGGCTTCGCCGAAAATCATCCGCGAAATTATGAATACCGTGAGCATTCCGGTGATGGCCAAGGTGCGCATCGGCCATTTCGCGGAAGCCGCCGTGCTCGAGGCGCTCGAGGTGGATTTCATCGACGAGAGCGAAGTGCTTACGCCTGCCGACGAGGAAAACCACGTCTGGAAGCACGATTTCAAGGTGCCTTTCGTCTGCGGTGCGCGCAACCTGGGTGAGGCGCTGCGGCGTATTGCTGAAGGCGCCGCGATGATCCGCACCAAGGGTGAAGCGGGATCGGGCAATGTTGTCGAAGCCGTGCGCCACATGCGAACTATCACCGGCGAGATGCGCCGCCTCACAACGCTCCGCGGTGATGAATTGATGCATGTAGCAAAAGAGTGGGGCGCTCCCCTGGACCTGGTCCGTGAGATTGCTCGAACGGGAAAGCTCCCCGTTCCGAATTTCTCCGCCGGCGGAATCGCGACGCCTGCCGACGCCGCGCTCGTGCGTCATCTGGGCGCCGAATCGGTTTTCGTCGGGTCGGGGATCTTCAAGTCGAGCGATCCAGAAAAGCGGGCGAAGGCCATCGTAAAGGCCACGACGCATTACCAGGACGCGAAGGCCGTTCTCGAAGCCTCCGAGGAACTCGGCGAAGCGATGAAGGGCCTCGACATCCGCCAAATCGAGGAGAAGGACCTGCTCCAGACGCGCGGATGGTAACGATAAGCTCGGGGCGCGGGGAAAGAACGCATGAAAGTCGGCATACTCGCCGTTCAAGGAGACTTTGAAGCGCATGGCGCGACGCTCGCGCGAATCGGCGTCGAGCATGTGTTCGTGCGCACGCCGTGTGATATGGGTGGTGTAGACGCCGTGATCCTGCCCGGCGGCGAAAGCACCACGCAGTGGAAGTTTCTCGTCGAGGAAGGCCTCGACAAGAGCTTGCTCGAGCATGCCGCCCGAGGTGGCGCGATCTTCGGCACGTGCGCCGGCGCTCTCTTGCTGGCGCGGGAGGTTCGGAATCCCGCGCAGCCGTCACTGGGACTGGCCGACATCACCATCATCCGCAACGCCTATGGCCGCCAGCTCGCGAGTGAAGTGCGTCACGAGATGACGAGCCTCTCGCCGGCGCCCGTCGAGATGGTTTTCATTCGCGCTCCGATCATCGAGCGCACAGGGCCAGGCGTGGAAGTCCTCGCCACGTCCGAAGACAAACCCGTGCTGCTGCGCCAAAGCCACATCTTGATAGCGACCTTCCATCCTGAACTCACCACCGACGCGACGGTACACGAGTATTTTCTGCGCATGGCGCGCCGAACCAGTGAGATAGAAGTTAAGCCCTCAAAATCTCCCGCCATTTCCTCTGCCGTTCCGGTTGAGCGCCGCTGAAATTCGTGTCATTCTGTTTCCCTCGGAGACCAGGCCGAAAAGGGCAGTATGGCGACTCGTACAAGAGTTCTGTTCCTGTGCATCGGAAATGCCTGCCGGAGTCAGATGGCCGAAGCAGTTGCGAGACACATGGCGGCGGATGTAATCGAGGCATCCAGTGCGGGCCTGGTGGCGTTTGGTGAGATTCCGCCATTAACTCTCCGCGTACTTGCCGAACACGGGATTTCCGCCGACGGGCAAGTTTCCAAGTCCCTGCGCCCACAGGATATGTCCGCGGCAGATCTCGTGATCAACATGACAGGCCGGTCCGGTGCGGCGGTCTTCAGTGAACCAACGCCTCCGCTCGAGGATTGGGATGTTGGCGACCCGTACGGATTCAACCTGGCCGTTTACCGCGCGATCCGCGACCAGATCGAAGCGCGGGTCGAAGACCTGGCGCGGCGTCTGCGTGATAGAGTGGACGTTCACCAAACCGTGTAACGGGCCCGGACAAGGAGACTCATGCCGCGCGAAAAGACCAGCGTCTCGCGCGAAGACTACCTGAAGGCCATCTGGGAGATGGTCCAGGAAGAGCAGGAGCCCATCAGCGCGCGCCTGGCCGAAGAGCTGGGCGTCACCCCGCCGGCGGTAACCGCAGCTCTCAAGCGCATGACACGCGACGGCCTGCTTCGCGTCGGGCGTAGCGGCCGCATCGCGCTCACGCGAAAGGGCAGCGGCATGGCGGACCGCCTCGCCATGCGCCACCAGCTTGCCGAAAAGCTTCTCACCGAAGTCATTGGCCTCGACTGGACGCGCGCCCATGATGAAGCCGAGCGGCTCGAGCACGGAATTTCACCGGAAGTTGAAAAGCTGCTTCTCGCTCGATTTGGCGCCGATGGGTGCTGCCCGCACGGCGTACCCTTGCGAGGCGGCTTGGCCAAACTTCGACGCAAACAAGGCGCCACAGCGCTTTCCGACTCGCTCGCGGGCCAGATCGTGGAAGTCCTCTGCGTTTATGAGAAGGACCCGGAATTCCTGAAGTTCCTCTCAGGACTTGCGCTTCACCCCGGAGCACGCGCTCGCATCCGTCGCCGCGAATACGACGAGACGATGACGCTCAGCGTCGGCAACCGCACCGTCCACCTCGGCAAGCCCGCGACGAGCCGCATCTGGGTCCGAGCCTTGCCACAGTAGGTTTTTCCAACTGAGCGGTTCCAGCTCTCGCGGCCCGTGCCCCTGCCTTGAAATTTTCTCGTGGCGGGAGTAAGTTCTCATCCTCACTTAGCCTTGCGCAATTGGAACACGCTGCAGATCCTGGAGGCATCATGTCCGCCGAAATCCAAGTTCGAGTGAACGGAAAGTCGTACGAGACCACGGTAGAGCCTCGGCTGCTGCTGGTCGATTATCTCCGTGACGTCCTCGGCCTCACGGGCACGCATGTCGGATGCGAGACGTCAATTTGCGGCGCGTGTACGGTGCTGCTCGATGGGAAGGCCGTGAAGTCATGCACCGTGCTGGCCGTGCAAGCATCCGGCTCGGAAGTCACGACGATCGAAGGCCTTTCCGGCCAGGCGCCCACTAATGGCGGCGGGCTGCACCCGGTACAGGAAGGATTCTGGGAGAAGCACGGTCTGCAATGCGGCTTTTGCACGCCAGGAATGATCCTCGCGTCGGTTGAGCTGCTGCGCACAAACCCCAGCCCATCGCAAACGGAAATTCGCCATGCACTGTCCGGCAACCTGTGCCGGTGCACGGGATACCAGCACATCGTGCAGGCCGTCGAATACGCAGCCAAGAAAATGAAGTCGCGCAAGCGCTGAAGCGTCTTGGAGGAACCATGCCGGCAGCCACTCGATATCTCGGAAAACCATTAAAGCGGAAGGAAGACCCGCGGCTCATCCAGGGTCTGGCCCACTACGTGGACGACATCGTGTTGCCCGGGTTGCACCATGTTGCGATTCTCCGCAGCCCGTACGCGCATGCCCAGATCCGTTCCGTGGACGTGTCAAAGGCCCAGGCCGCGCCGGGAGTGGTACTGGTGCTGACGGGCGCCGATATTCGTGGCTCCATCGGGGCCGTACCCTGCGCTGCGCAGATTCCGGATATGAAGGCCGCGCCGCGTCCCGTGCTCGCGTACGATCGCGTGCGGTTTGTCGGAGAAGGTGTCGCCGTCGTGGTTGCGACGGGCCGGTACGCCGCGCGCGATGCGATCGACCTGATCGAGGTGGATTACGAGCCGCTGACCCCGGTCGTCGACCCCGAAAAGGCGATCGAAAAAGGCTCGACGGTTCTTTTCGAAGGCCACAAAGACAACATCGCCTATCGCTGGGAACTGGAGGGCGGTGACCTGAAAGCTGCGTTCAGGAAGGCCGACAAGGTCATCAAGCAGCGTATGGTGAACCAGCGTCTGATTCCTACCGCGATGGAGACCCGCGGCGTCGTCGCGGAGTACAAGCCTGGCGAACGGCAGCTCACCGTGTGGTCGTCGACGCAGATCCCGCATTTACTTCGCACGCAAATTGCGGCGATGCTCGATGTGCCCGAGCATTCCGTGCGGGTGATCACGCCGGAAGTCGGCGGAGGGTTTGGAAGCAAGCTCAACGTCTATGCTGAAGAGGCTTTAGTCGGCTATTTGGCGATGCGCCTGTGCAAGCCGGTGAAGTGGATTGAAACGCGGCGCGAGAATTTCCAGACCACGATTCATGGCCGCGACCAAATCGACGACGTCGAAGTGGCTTTCAAGCGCGACGGCACGATTCTCGGTTTGCGCATTCACGTCATCGCCGATCTGGGCGCTTACTATCAGTTGCTGACGCCGCTGATCCCAACTCTGACCGGATTAATGGCCTCCGGCTGCTACAAAATCCCCGCGATCCGGACGGAGATCACCGGAGTTCTCACGAATAAGATGGCCACGGATGCTTACCGGGGCGCGGGACGTCCGGAAGCCACGTATCTTGTTGAGCGGGCGATCGATCTGGTCGCGGCGGAACTCAAGAAGGATCCTGCCGAGGTGCGCCGGAAGAATTTCCCGAAGCTCGAAGACTTTCCGTACGCCACTCCGACGGGAGTTATCTACGACAGCGCGAACTATCCGCGAAGCCTCGATCTGGCGCTGAAGCTTTCCGGCTACAAGAAACTGCGCCAGGAGCAAGCGAAAGCCCGCAAGCAGGGCCGCTGCGTGGGAATCGGCCTGTCCACGTATGTGGAGATTTGCGCGATGGGTCCATCGAGCGCCATGCCGGCCGGAGGCTGGGAATCGGCTACGGTTCGCATCGAGCCGAGCGGCATGGTCAACATCATGACGGGGGCGTCGCCGCACGGACAAGGGCAGGAAACCAGCTTCGCTCAGTTGGGCGCGGAAATCCTCGGCCTTGAGCCTGGCGACGTCAATGTGATTCATGGCGACACTTCTATCGTGCCGTACGGGATCGGCACGTTCGGCAGCCGGGCCACAGCCGTCGGTGGCACCGCCGTCTACAAGTCGCTGATGAAACTGCGGGAAAAGCTTGCCGTGTTGGCCGGGTTTTTGATGGGTGAGGACCCAGGAAAACTTGTCTTCGCGGACATGAAGATCTTCTCGAAGGCGAAGCCTAAAAAATCGATTGCATTCGGTGAGGTGGTCGCCGCTGCCTATACCGCCAAGACGTTGCCTCCGAACATGGAACCGGGGCTCGATGCGACGACGTTCTTCGAGCCGACAAATTTCACTTTTCCGTTCGGCGCCCACGTCTGCGTCGTTGAAATCGACACGGAAACCGGCGACGTCAAGCTCCTGAAATATGTCGCCGTAGACGACTGCGGCAATGTCTTGAACCCATTGCTGGTGGAAGGCCAAGTGCACGGAGGGATCGTGCAGGCGTTCGGGCAGGCGATGCTCGAGGAAGCCGCTTACGACGAGCAGGGGCAGCTCATTACGGGTGAATTGATGGATTACGCGATTCCGCGCGCCGCCGACATGCCGTGGATGGAAACCGACCGCACTGTCACGCCCTCACCGGTAAATCCCATGGGCGTGAAGGGAGTCGGCGAAGCGGGCACGATCGGCGCCACACCTGCGCTCGCCAACGCCGTTGCCGATGCGCTCTCTGTGTTCGGCGTCCGCCACGTGGACATGCCGTTCAAGCGCGAACGAATCTGGAAGCTCATGCAAAAGGGCAGCAGGAGGGGTAAATGATTCCCGCAAAGTTCGAATACGTCGCGCCGAAGACTTTGGAAGACGCATTACGCCTGGTGGAACGCCACGGCGACGAGGCAAAAATCCTTGCTGGCGGGCATAGTCTCCTCCCCTTGATGAAGCTGCGTCTGGCGCAGCCGCGTTACGTGATCGATATCGGCCGGCTTCGCGGCATGAACTACATTCGCGAGGAAAACGGCCGCATCGCGATCGGTGCGTTGACCACGCATGCGGAGATCGAGAGTTCCACTCTCATCCGCGCCAAATGCCCGCTGCTCGCCGAAACGGCCGCTGCCATCGGCGACGTTCAGGTTCGCAACCGCGGCACGCTCGGCGGGAGCCTCGCCCACGCAGATCCCGCCGCGGATTACGCCGCTGCGGTCCTGGCGCTGGACGTGGAAATCATTGCCGCGTCCACCGCTGGGACACGCACGGTCCCGGTCAGCGAATTTTTTCTGGATATGCTCACCACGGCGCTGCGCCCCGGCGAAATCCTCAGTCAGGTGCGCGTGGCGCCACTCGCTCCTCATACTGGCACGGCATACGAAAAGCTGCACCAGCCCGCTTCGGGGTTCGCCATTGTGGGTGTTGCTGCACGCCTTAAGCTCGGAAAGGGCGGAAGGATCGAGGAGATCGGCATCGGTGTAACGGGACTGGGCCCGAAGGCGTTTCGTGCCGCAAGCGTTGAAAAAGAGCTGCGCGGCAAGAAGGCGTCGGACAAGCTCTTTGCCGAGGCGTCTCGCTACGCCGCGGAAGGTGTCGACCCGCTCTCGGATCTTCATGCGTCGGCTGACTATCGCCGGGAGATGGCGGCTGTGTATACGCGCCGGGCCCTCGAGCGGGCGTTTGCAGGAGCGCAAGGCAAGACATGAAACTTGCGGGACAATATATTCTTCCGGCCCCGCCTGCGCAGGTCTGGGCCCTGTTGACGGACCCGAATCGCCTGGCCAAGTTGCTCCCCGGTTGCGAACGGCTGGATCCGGATGGCCCGGACCGCTTTAAGGCCGCGGTAAAGTTCGGCATCGCCGCCATTTCCGGAAAATACGCCGGCACCCTCGAGTTCGCCGAGAAGAAGCCGCCGAAATCCATGCGCATGAAGCTTTCCGGAAAGGGACTCCCCGGCTTCGTCGACGGAGTAGGGCACGTCGAGCTAGCCGAAAAAGGCGGTCAGACCGAATTGCGCTACACTGGCGAAGCGCAAATCGGCGGGATGATCGCGGCAGTAGGACAGCGCATGATCGAAGGCGCCGCGAAGAAAATTGTGGATCAGTTTTTCGCAGCCGTCGCTGAGGAATTGAAAAAGGAATGACGGGACCCGCGCGGGGATCTGTCCTGCATGGATGTTGTTTGACTTTTTTTAAATGATCTAGCCTGAGGTTGACCGCAATGGATTTGCGTTACCCAATTGGGGAATACGAGCCGAAGGCGGCGCTCACTCCCGCTGAGCGCGAGAGCGCCATTGCCCGAATTGCGGCTGTGCCCAAGTGCTTGCGCGATGTCGTCGCCGGCCTTTCGCGGGAGCAATTCGACACTCCGTATCGCCCCGGCGGCTGGACGGTCCGGCAAGTCGTGCACCACGTTCCGGACAGCCATCTGAACGCCTACGTCCGGTTCAAGCTTGCGCTGACCGAGAATGAGCCGACGATCAAGCCGTACGAGGAGGCTCTTTGGGCGGAGCTCGCGGACTCGCGTGAAACGCCCGTCGAGGTTTCTCTCGCTCTGCTCGAGGCCCTTCACCAGCGCTGGGACATATTGCTGCGCTCGATGCGGCCCGAGGATTTTGGCCGCCGCTTGCGGCATCCAGAACGCGGCACGATGACACTCGACGACATGGTTGGCTTGTACGCCTGGCATGGTCGCCACCACGTCGCGCACATCGCCTCACTTCGCGACCGCGAGGGCTGGAAGTAGCCCCATTGATGTTCACTGCTTTCCGCTATTACTGGATTACGGCCAAGGGCTACCGGCTGCGCCCGTGGGCCAGCCCCTACATTCGCTGGCGCCTCGAAACATTTTTTGGCGGAGACATGCACGCACTCGGCCCCGCTGAATTCTTCCGCCTCCTGTGGCGCGAGCGGGCGCGATTTGAGCGTTTCCTTGCATGGGCGGCGGAACGGCGTCGTGCCCAAAGCGAACACGGCGTTTGAGGGGTGAATGACGGATGGGTGTATAATTACGGGGAGAAAGTGAAGTTCGAGAGAACGTTCCCTCCCTCGAATCGCCATGCAGGAATTGAAAATATTCCAGAAGACGGAAGCTCTCCACGAAGGCCGCTGGTGGGAGCCCATGTCCGAAGGCCGCGTGCACTGCTATCTCTGCCCCCGGCACTGCCACATTGGTGAAGGCCAATCCGGCTTCTGTTTCATTCGTGTCAATCAGGGCGGCAAGCTCTACAGTTTAGGCTACGCCTCGCCTGCGGCGCTGCAAATCGATCCCATCGAGAAAAAGCCGCTCAACCATTTCCTTCCCGGCACGCGAGTGTTTTCACTCGGGACAGCGGGCTGCAACATGGGCTGCTTTTTTTGCCAGAATTGGGACATCTCGAAATCGAAATCCGACCAGGTCCATTCGACGCACATCCCGCCGGAAGATATCGTCGCGCTGGCGATCCGCTACGGCTGCCCGTCGATCGCATTCACGTATAACGAGCCGACAATCTGGGGGGAATACGTCATAGACATCTGCCACGCTGCCCGGGAAGCCGGGATCAACACGGTGATGGTCACCAACGGCTACGTGACGCGCGAGGCGTTCCACGATATTTACGACCATGTGGACGCCGCCAATGTGGATCTCAAAGCTTTCACGGAGGGATTCTACGGCCGCTTTACCCTCACGCATCTGCAGCCGGTCCTCGATACGCTTACGTGGCTCAAGCAGGAGACGAAAGTCTGGTTCGAGATCACCAATCTCATCATCCCTACGCTCAACGATGACGCGCACGAAATCCGTCTGCTCGCCGGCTGGATTTTGGAGCACCTCGGCCCCGATGTTCCACTGCACTTCACGGCGTTTCATCCCGATTTCAAGCTGCTCGATATACCCAAAACGCCGCCCGAGACGTTACACGCCGCGAGGCGGATTGCTCTGGATGCGGGGCTTCATTACGTCTATGAGGGCAACATTCACAGCGAGGCGGCTCACACGTATTGTCCCGGCTGCGGCCAAATTCTAATTCGCCGCTCCTGGCACGACGTGCTGCAAAATTCGCTACGCGACGGGGCATGCCCCTCCTGCCATCTTGCGATCCCCGGCCGCTGGAAAACCTCCCAAAGTCCTTCCTCGGTATTCTCCCAAGCTGGCGACAGGCTTGGCGGCAAGTACGACGTACTCAATTTGTAATCGATATTGACTGCTGGACATGCGGCAGGCCTGCGCAATGGCACTCCCGGTTATTTGGGCATCGGCATGTCCATCGGCATCGTCATGGCGTGAGGGGTGGGAGGCATGCCAGCAATATATGCGTAAATCCACATCTGCCATTTACGTTCGAGTTCCGTCGATGTTGATCCAAGTGCTTTCGCCACGTCGGGCACGTCGAGCTTCGTCATCTGTGCAGTATAGAGTTTCTGCACTTCAGCGGGTCCACCGAGTTCCGCGATGGCGCTTACCCACGCCGCCCCGAGCAGAGCACGGTCATGGTGTGAAATAGCTGGGTCGGGCGCCTGGTCCAATAACTTCGCAAGGTTCTTGTGGCCGAGTCTTTTTTCCGCTTCAGCCGCAGCCATCCCCAATTCTTCTCCCTGCCATTCGCCCACTAACCAGAGTGCCATCCAATGAGCGATGAGGGGGCTGCCGGGTTTGCCCCACGCGGCGTGAAGCAGTGCCTCCGCGTCAGCCGCCGGAGAGAGTTGTGGAACAGCTCCAACCAACTTCGTTCGGATCGTTGTACCTGTTACCGCATAGAGTTGTCCCACGCCTGTCGCCGCATCTGTTGTTCTAAACTCAGGGTCGAAGATCACCCTGATCTCTGCATTGGACGCGGCCTCGTTGAGCTTCCGACCGAGTTTCGCGAACAGAGATTCCCGTTGCGCCATAAATTGCGTCATTGTCTCCGTGGACATCGCGCCCGGCGGGCATAGGATTTGGTAGTGCGCGGATGTCACGCTCTGCATGAGCGATTCCCGGATGGTGCGTCGCAACGGCCCCGCGAAAAAGAAAACAATCGCCACGAGGGCGACGCAGGTTAGTGCCAGTGCCGCGCCCACCTTGCTGAATCCACGTTCCGATGGAGCCTCAGGCATCACGTTCCACTTTTCTCCGATTATCGTGGTGTACATCTATGCCAGATTCATGCTCCAAAGAGCACACTTGGCGAGCTAGCCTCAACGCATCCTCAATTTCCGCAAGCGCAGCCGCACAATATTTCTCCAGGTCTACGTCCGGGAAGCCGCGATTATTCAGGTGGACAGCCAAGCGAGTGGCGGAGATCCGGTCGTGTGGAAGCAGGGAACGGATCGATTCGAAGACCACTTGATGTTCCGGCTCAAGGAAAACATAGTGGCCAAGAGTATGCACGAGTTCGGTGCGCTGTTCGCTCGTGCCTTCCCGATTGCATAGCGTGCCGAGGAGTCTGACTTCGGCCAGCAATTGCGCCGCGTGGTCCGTGGGTGGTTCACCGTGCAGGGGAACTTCTCCTCTGTGCGAATCAGGTGCTTCAAATTCTGCTGTGTGCGCACAGCTATCTTATTCCACTTGGAGTGGCGCGTCTGGAGATTCTTCAGCGAGGAATGGCCCGTGGAGGCGCATTGCCCCGCAAGCGAATGGCGGCTGCCTTGGCGTCAGGATCGGCCGGATCGGTCTCGAGCCCAGTCTCGAATTCGTGGAGTGCATCGCCCGGCTTGCCTGCCTCCATCAGAACCTGGCCGAGGCCAAAGTGAGCATGGCTGTCATAAATGTTCAGGCCGAGTGCGCGGCGAAAAGCTTCCTCGGCCCTCGCGCGATCCTGCAATATCTGATAGATATCGCCGAGCCGATCGTAAGCGTCTGTAGTCGAGTCTACGCTGACGGAGCGTTCATACTCGATTCGAGCATCTTCCAATCTTTCCGAGTCAAACAGAAACGCTCCGTAACTGTTGTGAGCACGTGTAGACAGCGGGGAAATAGCTGTCGCAATACGGTATTGCCACTCCGCTTCGGCTGTGCGGTCCGTCTGCACCAGTGTTTCCGCCAGATTCAGATGGGCCATCGTGTAGGATGGGCGGGCTCGTAGCGCGCGCCTGGAATAGTCAACAGATTCGACATACCGATGCTGGCGCTGGCGCAAGAGAGCGAGATTATCGAGTGCGAACGCGTTGGTGGGGCCGGCCGCAAGAGCTTCGAGCCACTCATGTTCTGCACTTACTAGGTCGCCATTGTTGAAATAGAGCGCCCCGAGATTCGACCGGATCAAGCTTGACTCGCCTTGCTCGAGGGTCCGGAGGAATAGGCCTTCTCCTGCCCGCCAATCCCGATTGCGCGCCACGGTTTTCACGGCATACGGGAGGGCTACGGCGATCAGCAGCAGCGGCACCGCTCGAGACAACGGACGGGCGAACGCAGGCACGTTCGCGCTCCAAAGCTTGACGGCGGCCCATCCGGCGAGCCAGCAAAAACCAATCGAGGGTAAATACAGGTATCGCTCGGCAAAGACGCTTGCCGGCATCCATCGCGGATTCAGCACCGGCCCGAGAGTCAAGAACATCAAGAGGAAGGCGAAAGAAAGAATATGCGCGCGCCGCCACAATACGGCGAACATGACTCCGCACAGGGCGAGTCCCGCGAGTCCGAGAAGAACATTCCGGTCCATGAGATGGCTGCTCTTATGGAAAACGTAAAATGCGGAGAGGTGTGCGGGCCAGAGAAGTTTCCAGAGATATTTCCCCGTAAGCGAAATGGCGGAAAGCCCGACTTCATACCAGGAGAGGGCCGGGCGCGATACAACACTGGCAACCCCACCGAGCAAAATGCCTCGCACGACTAGATACAGGGCCGCCATGGCCCAGAGCGGCGCATAGCGCGACACCTTTTGACGAACGGATGAGGTTGCCCGGTCTTCTCGATAGAAGTGTTCGAACAGCGTCACAAGGACAGGCAGTGTCATGGCCTGCTCTTTCGAAAGCAACGCGAGTGCAAAGCTTCCGCACATCGCGGCGCGCAAGCCGAAACCTTTGGCCGGATCGGAAAGCCGCAGATAGAGAAGAAATGTCAGCAGATAAAACACAGCGAGCTCAAGGTCGGTGACGGCGGCGATCCATGCGACGGATTCCGTGTGAATCGGATGGAGCGCGAACAGGCCCGCGGCGATGAGGGCGACCCGCTCCCCGCTCAGCCGGCGCAGGAGGCAGAAGACCAACAGCACGACCACAACATTCAGGACAATGTTCGCGAGGTGAAAACTGAATGGCACCGCGCCCGCGATCTGATAGAACAGCAGATACCCAAACGTCATAAGAGGCCGGTAATAATTTGTGACGCCTTGCGCGCCCTGGAAGGACCAGACAGTTGACCCGAATATTTCGCGGAGATATCGGAACGAATGAACATAGGGATTTTCGACGACCTGGAAATAATCGTCATACACAAAACTGCCGAGCAGCGTATTCGCGTAAGGCAAGAATGCGAGAAGCGAAAGCACGAGGAACGTAACAGTTTCGCGCTCACTTTCGCGTGATGTCTTGGCCTGAAGTCTCGCCCGCAGCCCCATGTTTTCATGCTACTGGACCGGGCCGGAGGATGCTATCGGTGTCGCGAAGCACCGTGACACAAGAGTCAGCCGTTTGAGGAGTTGACGCGGGGAAGCGATTCTGGAGTAGACTAGCCCGAATCGAAAAGCCTAAAACGAAACATGTGGGTGAATCCATCATGACGAACCTTTTTCGCTCCTTAATCCTCACGCTCGTATTCGCCGGCGGCTTGTTCGCGCAAGGAACCCCTGACTGGACACAGCCGTTTCCGCCGCACCGCGTCATAGGCAATGTCTACTATGTCGGGAGCCAGGGCCTCGCCTCCTACCTGATCACGACGTCGCAGGGGCACATCCTCATCAACAGTAGTCTCGAAAGTTCCGTCCCGCTGATTCGGGAGAGCATCGAAAAATTAGGTTTTCACTTCAGCGACGTCAAGATCCTGCTCATCAGCCATGCGCATTGGGACCACTGCGCGGGCAGCGCTTCTATTAAGGAACTGACCGGAGCCAAGTACATGGTGATGGATGCCGACGTGCCGGAGATCGAGGCCGGCGGCAAGGGCAATTTCCAATACGGTGATTCCCAGACTTCCCGCTACCAGCCTACGAAAGTGGATCGCGTGCTGCATGACGGCGATGAGGTGCGGCTCGGGGACACTGTCCTGACCGCGCATCTCACCCCGGGACATACGAAAGGCACGACCACCTGGACCATGAAAGCGAGGGAAGGGGACAAGACGTACAACGTGGTCATCGTGGGCAGTCCCAATGTGAATGCCGGGTACAAACTCGTGAACAACGCGCTCTATCCGCAGATTGCGGCCGACTACGAGCGCATGTTTCGCATCTTGAAGTCATTGCCCTGCGATGTGTTCCTGGGCGCCCACGGGAATTACTACGGGATGGAAGCGAAGTTCGCCCGCATGAAAGAGGGCGGCCCGAACCCGTTTATCGATCCCGACGGCTACAAGAGTTATGTGGCCGAACGCGACCAGGCGTTCCGAACGGAATTGGCGAAACAGACGGCTGCCGCAAAGTAGACGGTCGCAGTTCGAATCTAATTCTTTCCTAACGATGCCCGTTGCGAGGCTTCTTTTTGCCTTCTACGTGGCCATCGATCCACTTCAAAATGAGGTCCGCGACCTGCAGATTGTTTTTATCCTGCATGAGCATGTGGCTGTTGCCCAATTGCCCAAACTTGGGCAGATGCATCATCGTCGCGTCGCCTCCTGCAGCGTTCACCTGCTGGATGAATTGCTCGCAGGAACTGAAGGTCGTTGTCCATCGCGCGGCGTAGGCGGGAACATCCGCGAGGTGATCGCCAAAGACGACGAGAATCGGGATACGAGCCAGGGACGAAATCTGTTGAGCTGTGAGCGTGGCAGGACAAGCCGTTTCGATGGTGATCATACCCTGAATGTCAGCCGGGTTGATGAGTGCCGCCTGCTCAGGGAAGAAGCCTGATTCGGAGTGGCCCATCAGGATGGCGCCCTTCAATTTGATCGCAAGGCTCGAGAGATTCGTCCACGTAGGATTGACCGCAGGAAGTTCCGCGTTGAGGTCCGGAATCACTTGCTTGCCAAACTCATCGAACGCTTCTACGGGAAACTGCTCGTTTGGAAACGGTGTACCCATCGTCGGCCCGAAGCGAAAGAACGGCCAGGCGAGTTCGTGGCTTGCGGTACGGACAGACGGCATGTCCGCGGCGGGCCGCGTTCCTAACCGGATCTCGTTGTAGATCGTCGCGTCGAACCCGGAACGCGCGCGTGAAACCTGGTCGGGAAGGTAGACAGCGCGGCCCTTGCGCAGGAAATACTCGTTCCAGCCCATCCGTCCATCCGGCGTGGTCTCATAGCTCTTCACGCTGAGACAACAACCGTGCAGCATGACAACCGGCACATGCGTATCGCGGCCCTCCGGTATTTGATACTGAACATACATCTGGTCGACCGTGATGCTGCCCGTGTTAATTCCAAAGCCAAGAAATCCAGTGGAAGTCCCGGTGAGCGCGTCGGTGAAAATGGTGCGGCCACCGACAAAGAAACTGCCTTGGGCCTTAAGGACGAGCGGATCGGCCATTGTCACGCTTGCGGCGGCAAGAATCACGGCAACAATCGCCCCGGGCAAAACATATTGCCGCATGACTTTGGTAAATGAACGAGTGCTCTTCACGAGACCCTCCTGTTGGCTGTTTCTCGCCGGTTGGGTGTGATGGCCAAATTGAAAGTTAAGGTTTAGCGGGCTGCGGAAAAAGGCCCTCGGCTCTGCCATTCCGAACTCCGGCAGGGGCCGGGATAAACTCCGCGACGAATCTCTCTTTAAAAAAGGACAGTAAGAAGAGAGATTCCTCGTCGCTGCGCTCCTCGGAATTACTCACAATTAAGTTTTCCCGCAGCCTGCTAGATATCTGCGCGCGTAATCGCACCCAGAGAAGCTGAACTTACCAGAGCTGCGTACTTGGCGAAGACGCCGGTCTTGTAACGTGGCGCCGGGGCCTTCCATTTTGCAAGGCGCGTCTTGATTTCCGCGTCGCTCAGCTCGATCTGCAGCTTCCTCGCGTCGAGATCGAAAACGATAGCGTCTCCTTCGGCGATGATGGCGATAGGTCCGCCGCGCGCGGCTTCGGGCGCCACGTGCCCTGCCATCAGCCCGCGCGTTGCGCCGCTGAAGCGCCCGTCGGTCAGCAGGGCGACGTCTTCTCCGAGGCCCTGTCCCACGAGCGCGGCTGTGAGCCCCAACATTTCGCGCATGCCCGGGCCTCCGCGCGGACCTTCGTAGCGCACGACGACAACGTCGCCCTTCTTAATTGCTCCCTTTACTGCAGCTTCCATCGCGTCTTCTTCGCGGTCAAACACGCGCGCCGGCCCGCGGTGATAGGGCTTCTCGTGGCCGGATGCTTTGAGCACGCATCCTTCGGGGGCAAGATTCCCCTTGAGGATGATGAGCCCGCCCGTTTTCTTGATCGGGTCCGCAAGCGGCCGAACGACCTCCTGTCCTTGCCGCTCCTTCGCGAGGGACGCCTCTTCCTCCAAGGTCTTCAATCCAGTGGTGGTTTGGTTCAGATGAAGCAGTCCAGCGTCGAGAAGCCGCTTCGCAAGCAACGCCGTCCCGCCCGCATTGTACAGGTCCACGGCGGTGAATCTGCCCCAGGGCTTCATATCGGCCAGTAGCGGCGTCCTTTGGCTGATGGCATCGAATTCCTCGAGATGCAGTTCGATCTCCGCTTCCTTAGCCATGGCGAGTAGATGCAGAACGGCATTGGTCGAGCCGCCTGTTGCGGCCACGGCGGCAATCGCATTTTCGAACGCCTTGCGCGTCAGGATTTGGCGCGGGGTCACGCCCTTGCGGAGCAAGTCCATAACCAGCGTGCCCGAACGGTAGGCCGCCTCATCCTTGCGCGGGTCCGTGGCCGGCACGTTGCCCAATCCCATCGGCGTCAGGCCGATAAATTCAAGAGCCATCGCCATGGTATTCGCCGTGAACTGCCCTCCGCATGCGCCCGCTCCGGGACACGCAACACTCTCGATTTCCTTCAAGTCCGCGTCCGTGATTTTTCCGGCAGAGTGAGCGCCCACCGCTTCGAACACGTCCTGAATCGTTACATCCCGTCCCCGGAACCGGCCCGGCTGAATCGATCCGCCATACAGCACCAGGCTCGGCACATTCAATCGGATCAGCCCCATCGCTGTGCCGGGAATGGTCTTGTCGCACCCGGCCAGGGCGACGACGGCATCAAACATATAGCCACGCCCGACCAACTCGATCGAATCCGCGATCACCTCGCGGCTCACCAGCGACGCTTTCATTCCTTCGGTGCCCATGGTTTCGCCATCGCTGATGGCGATGGTGTTGAATTCCAACGGCGTGCCGCCGGCAGCCCGAACTCCGTCCTTCACTTTTTCCGCAAGGTGGCGCAGGTGTGAATTGCACGGCATCGCTTCGATCCATGTGTTCGCAATGCCGACCATGGGCTTGGCCAGGTCGTCGTCTGACAAGCCGACAGCCCGGAAGTAAGAACGCGCGGGGGCCCTGGAGGGGCCGTCGACGATGATATGGCTATGTTCTCTGAGACGCGAATCCATGATTCCTCCAAAAATTATGAATCAACGCGGACGTCAGCAGGGAAGAACTCACTTTGCGTGTCATTCCGAGGAGCGAAGCGACGAGGAATCCCTCTTGTTGCTGGCCTTGTTCGAAGAGAGATTCTTCGCGGAGTTTATCCCGGCCCCTCCCGGGGCTCGGAATGACGGAGCCAGGGGCTTTTTCCCAGCCTGTTGCAGATTCGCGCTTGCCTATGCCCCTTCAGCAATCACGCGATTTTTCTTCATCCAGGGCATCATTGCACGCAACTGAGCCCCGACGACTTCGATGGGATGCTTCTTGCCCGCTTCCCTGAGCTGCTTGAATCGAGGCAGGCCGCTCGCGGCTTCCTTCATCCATTCCCTGGCGAATGCACCGGACTGTATATCCTTCAAAATGCCCTTCATGCGTTCCTTCGTGGCCGCGTCGATGATGATAGGGCCGCGCGTCAAGTCGCCGTATTCGGCGGTATTCGAAATCGAGTATCGCATCTCCGAAATTCCGCCTTCATAAACCAGATCCACAATCAGTTTCATTTCGTGGCAGCATTCGAAATAGGCCATCTCCGGCGCATACCCGGCTTCGACCAGGGTTTCGTATCCCGCCTGGATCAATGCCGTCAGTCCGCCGCAGAGAACCGACTGCTCGCCGAACAGATCGGTCTCGGTCTCCTCGCGGAAGTTCGTTTCGATGACTCCGGCGCGGGCGCCGCCAATCGCGCTGGCGTAGGCAAGGCCAACTTTCTTCGTGTCGCCGCTCGGGTCTTGATGGATCGCGAGCAGGCACGGAACGCCCGCGCCCTGGAGAAACTGATGACGCACGAGATGTCCGGGCCCCTTTGGCGCGACCATAAATACGTTCACGTCTTTCGGCGGCTTGATGAATCCAAAGTGAATCGAAAAGCCGTGCGCGAGCGCAAGATACTTCCCGGCGCGCATGGCGGGAGCGATTTCGCTACCGTAGATGCCAGGCGTCAACTCATCGGGGGTAAGAATCATGATCAGGTTGGCTTCTTCCGCGGCTTGCCGTACCGGCAGCACTCGGAGCCCGGCTTTTTGCGCCTTCGCGACGGAAGCGCTGGAGCTCTTTAGACCGACAACGACGTCGCAGCCGGAATCCGCCAGATTCATGGCGTGGGCGTGGCCCTGCGACCCGAAGCCGATCACTGCAATCTTCTTATTCTGGATGTATTTCAAGTCCGCATCTTTGTCGTAATAGACCTGCACGTTTCCTCCTGAGACTGTTCAGTCTTTCCAGTATTTGTAGACTTCAATCAAGACGCATCCTCGGTCATTCCTGCCGGATGTTCGCATCGCAAACAACCCGACACATTATGCCCGGTTACGCCCTTTGCTTCCAGTCCTCGAAATCAATTTCGAGATGAGTTTCACCGCTCGCGAAATGATAATCCTAAACCTTTGCTTGCGGATAGCAACCGAGGATTTTCACCGAGTCCGTGAATTGCTGGAGTTCTTCAATCGCCGCGAGCGTGTTCGGATCTTTGAGAGACGCTTGCAGGTCAAGATAAAAGCAATAACTCCACGGCGTGCCTGGGATGGGGCGGCTCTCGATTTTGAGCAAGTTCAGATTGCGGCGTCCAAAGGCATTCAGTGCCAGGCACAGCGAGCCCGGCTTGTGTGCGAGGTGCAGGACGAGCGAGAGTTTGTCGGCGTTTTCCGGCACTTCGGCTGACGGGGCGAGCAGAAGAAATCGGGTGTAATTTTCGGGATGATCTTCAAGGTGTTCTTGCAGAATCGCGCCGCCATAAACCGCCGCCGCGCGCCGGCTGGCAATCGCCGCCTTCGTAGGATCACCTGCCTGTATTACGTCCCGCACACTTCCCGCCGTATCGTCCGCCGCCACGCGTTTTATCGAGGGGTGACTTGCGAAAAACCGCTCGCACTGGGCGAGTGCGACCGGATGCGACGAAACTTGAGCGATGCGTTCGAACGTCGCGCCTGGAAGAGAGATGAGATTGTGGACAATCGGAATCACGACCTCGGCCTGGATGTGCAGGCCGCTGGCAATCAGCAGGTCGTAGGAGCGGTGAACGGACCCAGCCAGGCTGTTTTCAATCGGCGCGAGAATATAGTCTGCAAGACCGTCCCGGATGCTCGCGTAGAGAGCCTCGAAGGTCGGACGCGGGACGAGTTGGATGTCCTCTCCCAATAGCTTGACGGCAGCTTCCTCGCTGAAAGCTCCACGCTCGCCCTGGAACGCGATTCTCGGAGATGGAAGGCGATCCGTCATCTGGATCGTCCAAGAACATTCTCATTTGCAGACGTCATTCGGCACATAGGCTCACAAGCTATCAGGGCGTGAACCCGCCCGTCAAACACGGCATTTCTCGCGCTGTGGACATTCGCCTCCTAAAATTTACGTGAGACGTCCCACGCTGTTTTGCGGCGCTGGCGTCTCGCCCGCGTTCTTGCACTGTGTCGGCTGCCCAAGAAACCGCCCCGACGCGCTTCGAAGGGCCCATATTCTGCGATAGAATTCGTAGCTTCCGTTCCACTCTCTTGTATTGTCGTGAGAAATGCAGATTAGGCTTACAAATCAGTTTTTGAAACATATCCGCGCCGAAATCGTGGGAGAATGCCTGGCGATGGAACAAGAGAGGATATTCGCATGAACCGACAGATTTGGACGTGCACCATGATTCTTCTGGTTGCCTTTGCCGCTGGATGCAAGAAACAGGTGAATGATCAAGACGCGATACGCGCGAGCATCGACAAGCGCCTGAGCGGACTCGCCGGCCTGAATCTATCGGCGATGGACCGCGAGGTGAAGCAAATATCCGTCAACGGAGACCATGCAAGCGCGCAAGTGGAGTTCCGCCTCAAACAGGGTGGCGCCAGCATGAACGTGGAGTACGCCCTCGAACGGCAAGGCGGAGAGTGGGACATTGTGGGCAGCCAGCCATCGGGTGGGCAAAATCCGCACTCTGGAATGGACATGCCGCCACCCGCCGCTCCAGGTTCCGGAAGCAATTCGCTACCGCCGGGACAGCCTCCTACGAACTGATGGCGGATCGGTGGCGGACAGTGAAAATAGACTTCGTGGTTTGCGCTCTAAGAATGAGCGGTTCTTGATTTGTTGAAACCAAGACGTAGCTCGTACCCCTCTAAGAGAATGTAGGTTGTAGGCTTAGGTGGGAGCTGGGTAAACGACGATGCATATTTCAGCGCCTTTTATTCGACGACCTGTGGCCACATCGCTGTTGAGTCTGGCCATCCTGCTGGCAGGCGCGGTTGCGTTTTACTTCCTTCCGGTGGCGGCTCTTCCAAAGGTGGATTTCCCCACGATCTTTGTACGTGGAGGCTTGCCGGGGGCAAGTCCGGAAACCATGGCGTCGTCCGTTGCAACGCCGCTCGAGCGCCAATTCGGGCGGATCGCGGGCATCACGGAAATGACTTCCAGCAGCCAGCTTGGTTCAACAGGCATCACCCTTCAGTTTGACCTGGATCGAGACATCAACGCGGCTTCGCGGGACGTCCAGGCGGCGATCAATGCGGCGGCGGGGCAGTTGCCGGCTGGCATGCCGAGCTTACCGAATTACCGCAGGGTTAATCCCTCCGATTCTGACATCATGGACTTGGCTGTTTTCTCGGACACGATTCCGAGAAGTCATCTCTACGATTTGTGCGATTCCATACTCGGTCAGAAAATATCCCAAGTGGACGGCGTAGGCCAGGTCGGCATCAGCGGAGGCGCAAAGCCGGCAGTTCGCGTGGATGTGAATCCCAATGCGCTCGCGCACTACGGGATCGGTTTGGAGGAAGTCCGAGCCATGCTTCGGGCGGCAAACGCGAACACTCCCAAGGGAAATTTGGAAGACCAAGGGAACCGGTGGGTTCTATACGCGACCGACCAATTGCTCCATCCCGAGCAGTACGTGCCCCTGATCGTCGCCTACCGGAACGGTGCGCCCGTACGACTAAGTGACATCGCGAAAGTGACGGAAGGAATCGAGGATCTCCGCAATTCGGGCTACGCCAATGGCAAGCCCTCCGTCAACATATCGATTAGCCGGCAGCCCGGCGCCAACATCATCAAAACTGTGGACCTCATCAAGGCAATCTTGCCCGAATTGAGAGCTTCCATCCCGCCCGCCGCTTCCCTGGAAATTATTTCGGACCGCACGATCACGATTCGCGCTTCGGTCCATGATATTGAGCTCACCTTGATGATAACCGTCGCGCTGGTGGTGATGGTCATCTTTTTCTTCCTGCGCAATGGCTGGGCGACGATGATCCCAAGCATTTCGGTACCGTTGTCCCTGGTCGGCACGTTCGGTGTGATGTACCTGCTGCATTACAGCATCGACAATCTTTCTCTGATGGCGCTGGCCATCTGCACGGGTTTCGTCGTGGACGACGCCATTGTCGTCATCGAAAACATCACCCGGTATCTCGAATCCGGGGATTCTCCGATGGAGGCGGCCCTGAAAGGTTCTCGCGAAATTGGTTTCACCGTTCTGTCCATGAGCGTTTCACTGATGGCCGTGTTTATTCCTATCCTTCTCATGGGAGGCATCGTCGGCAGGCTGTTCAGGGAGTTCGCAGTCACGCTGAGCGTGGCCATTGCGGTTTCTCTCTGCGTTTCCCTCACGACTACGCCAATGATGTGCGCCAGATTCCTGAAATCGGAGAAGGACAAAAAACACGGAAAGCTGTACCGGGCAACCGAACGCGTGTTTCAACGGAGTCTGGA
>JBGPPL010000036.1:0-25983 GCA_041488495.1 Terriglobia bacterium | reverse complement strand
GACGATCCACCAAGCCATGGATGAGCAGACGATGCTGCTGGGGGTCAATGCTCGGAGGGGCGTCATGGTTGCGGAGATTTAAGAAATGGAGCCCCGACGGCGTAATGATCCCTACCGAATCCTGATGGGGAGTCAATGCCGCTAACATGTGGGGCCACTGATTGGGAGCCATCTCGCGCACGGTACTCTCGAAATGCGAGGGCACACCGTAGAAACTCGAAAAGCTCCTTTCGTCGGGCACTCGGGACTCCAACTTCTGGCCACGCGCGGAGCGTATCTCTCCCACGGTTGCCAATCCGGCCAGGACGGCGCCCTGCTTCAGAAAGCGTCTGCGGCTTGATGGCTTTAATTTCGTTGCTTTCTCCTTTGCCTCCATGTGCCCCCCATTGAACCGGAATTAATTTTTTGGGCCTCCGGCGGTTGCGAGTATACACCCGTCTTTCTCCAATCTGGCCCTCCGAGCACAATACTTTCTCCCGGACGGTCCCACCGGCTGCCAGCCGCCCTTTCCGGGTCCTGAAAGCCTGTTGCCTCGGCTTCCAGATCCAGCTTTTTCAGACACCTCTCCATTCCTGGGGGATATCGGAATCGGTTTCTTGGGTGTCACCTCCGTGAACTTACGCCCATTCCAGCTAGCAATTCCTAAAACAAGAAATCATGCCACCGGAGAAAAATTCCCGTCGATTTCGTCCCACGTGTAGCGTGCGAAGTTGGCTAACTCACATCAATCCGTCCGATGCCTTGGCACTACTTTGGCAATGCCTTGGCACTAGAGCTACATCGGCCAGCGTCAAGCCAGGTTCTTGAAAATACTCTCTCCCATAACGCAACGCGGCTTTTCTACTCCATGCCAGAAATGTCGCATGTTTTACTTTCCATCGGCGCAGGTTCTCCAGAGCGTGATGGTTTCGGAAGCCCTGGAGAATGTCCAGGCACACTAAATCAACTTTGCTTCGGAAATTGAGTTGCCGGGGGAAATCACGAAAACCGGGGAACCGCTCACCCTGCCGTTGGTCGGTCCCTTGGCGGAAGTCGCGACTACATTGAAGCGAATGTTTCGAGACGAATCGAAGCCTGTCTTAGACGTTCGAGACCTTCGCTATTCTTGGTACAAGGCGTGCGCTGCGTCCGGCTTCGGCGTTTACGACTCCAAGACTCGGGTGTTTCGCGGTTTGAAACTCCACGACTTTCGGCGCAGTGCGGCTCGCAACCTCATTCGGGCCGGGGTGGATCGTGGCACCGCAATGAGCATCACGGGGCACAAAACCGAAAGCGTTTTCGAGAGGTACAACATTACCGATGCCACGGATCGGAAAGACGCGCTGATTCGCGTCGGGCAGTACAATTCAAGGCAGGCCAAAGCATCGAACGGATAGTATCGGGGCAGCAGCTTCTCTTCACCGGGCCATCGGAGAAATTCGGTGGCCCTTTCTTTTTGCCCTGTTGCGCCTATTTTCTTTTGGCTTGGGTTGTCATCGTTCAGTGGCGTTAGGCATTCGATGAAATCCCATCTCTAGGAATGCTTTTAGAAGTCGATGACAATTTGATGACAATTTCTGAGGGCTGACGATGAAACTATCAAAATCCCTAGGAAATTGGTGGGCCTGGGTGGACTTGAACCACCGACCTCACCCTTATCAGGGGTGCGCTCTAGCCACCTGAGCTACAGGCCCAACACAAACAAGTACACCTTAACTTTGTCAAACATCATAGCGGGCTATTGAGGAAAGGGTCAAGTCAAAGGGACGAGTTGCAGACATCGCACCCTTGCAAAGACCGCAAGGATGCGGCACCCCGAAATTCGACCTCGGCCCGAGGGCCTGTCACCCCAACTTCAAAACCATTCAAAGTGTGGCCCACCCGCCTTGCTTTGCTCTACTCGTCCTCGGGCAAGCCGAGGGCACGGAAGTCCTCTTCGGAGTGCATCCAGCCTTCTTTGCCGTCGATGCGCACTTTCAACCACAAATCGCTGCCGGCAGCAACGCCGAAGCCTCCGGCATCTGCCAGAGGGCCCTTGGAATTGGACGAGGGGGCCGCGGTGCTGCTCTCAGCCCACTGAGTGGCGACCAGAGCTGTAAGCAGATCAACCTTGGAATCCTTTTTCACAACGGTCTTCACCGGCTGGCCTGATTTTTCGTCAGAACTAGGCCAGAGGCGCACGAAGGTGATGCCCTCGTTGTAGAGATTGTTTTCGGGCATGACTTTGTATTGGCAGCCGGTAGTGAGATCACCAGCAGACTTGGTGCATTCCTGTGCCGGCGACAGCTTGCCCTGGGTCCAGTCCACGCGAACCGGATAGATCAAACGGCAGTGGCCGGTCCAGGCCTTGAAGTCCACGGCGTCCGCCTGCGTGCCCAGGGACCGTGCGGTCTTGTAGGTGTGGCCGTCGGCATATTCGTCCAACAGGCCACCCTGAACTTCAAGCGGCGCGCCAAAGGGCGCGAATTTTCCGTTCAGCACTCCAAAGACCTGAAACCACGCGGTGGGCTCCTCCTCCGGTGCCGAGGGTTCCGAATAGGCGTCGTACCTGACCAAGAGTCCCGTTCCATTTGTCCCGGTGAGGAGTTTTGCGGAAACCGACCAGGAATCGGAAAACGCCTCGTTTGCTTCCTGGTAGGGGAACGTTTTTCGATATTGGACCGCCCCGGCCGCGTCCCGAATTTCCATGGCCACGACGGTGTCACCCTGTTCGTTGGTGGAACCAGGCCGAACTTTCTTGGTTTGTAGCTCAACAGTGTAATCCCGACCCGCGATGGAAAACGGGCCGAGATGGTTGGCAGATTCGCCCGCCGACGCGGTTTTGGAGGGAGCTTGCGAGCTTGGGCTTTGGGGCTGCGGGCTCACCGACTGCGCGGCAGATGGCTGCACGTAGGGCGACGTCATTTGCGGGTGCAGGCTAGTGTGAATCGCGTGCCATCCGAACACGCTCGCCACTACGGCCAACAGGCCGATGGCCGCAAAACGAAGAGTTTTCATGGCGCGGGACTCCCCGCGGGTAAACCGACTGCGGCGAAATCTTCCTCGCCGTGGATCCACCCGGCGTGATCATCGATGCGCACATGCAACCAGAGGTCAGAAAAGACCGGCTGAATCAGCTCGCCGTTTTCATTCCAGGTGGTGATGGCGCTGGATCCGAGGATTTCGACCTTCGAACCCTTTTGCACCACCACATGTTCTGCGCTGCCCATGTTTTCGTTGGCTTCGACAAAGAGGCGCACGAAGGTGAATTCATCGGCGGGCGGTTTCCGGGCGCCCTCCCCGCGCATGTCGCAGCCTACCTCCTGCAAGCCGCCGCCGAGCATTTCCATGCAGCGTTGCCCCTGGGTTAATCCGCCGTGGTTCCAGTCCACGCGCAGCGGAACAATGACGTAGAAGTATCCCGTCCAGACGTGCACTTCGATGTTGTCGGGCTGACTGATCACGGACACCGTGCCATTTCCCGCTCTCATCATGACGCCCATGAACGGGCCGCCCGCCACGCCCTCGCCAATGGGCACGGGCTTGCCAAGAGGCGCGAGCTTGCCGCTCACCAAACCAAACAGTTGCCAAGACTCTCTGGTTTGGAGCGCGCTCGTCTGGGACACTGCCGTCTGCTCGCGGTAGTGGATCACGAGGCCCGCGCCGGTTTTTCCGGAGACAAGCTGCGCGGAGGCAGAGAGGCTCCGCTGGAAGCGACCTCGTTCGATCGCGTACGAAAAAGCTTTCTGGTAGGACGCGTTTCCAGCTGCGTCACTAATCTGCACGCCCGCCAAGGTCTGCGCGAATGTTGGGTCGCTCACATTCGCAAGGCGCTTCTCGTGCAGTACGACGGTATAATTCTGTCCGGCGATAGCAAATGGTCCAGTGCGCTGCTCGGCGTCTTCGACTCGGCCGTCTGCTGACGTGCTGGGCTGCTGAGGGGCGTCTGGTTGACCCGAGAGGCTCTGCACTCCCAGGCAAAGAGACCCTGCCAGCGCGCAAATAGGAAGCAGCGACTTCTCCAGGCAAGGAAGGATTCTCATGTTCCTTTTTCCACCGGCTTGCTATCCGGACCGTTGAACCACTGCACACTAGTTTAGACGAGGGCGTTCCGCTCAGGGGTAAGCAATGGCCGCTGTGCGTCCTTTGTTGCACCCCAGGGTGAAGGCCTTATTTGCCGCCCGATCAGACCGGCCACTAAGCCAAAACTTCGGGGTCCGATTAGAGTCCGGCCGCGATCCAAAAGGAACGAAAGCGGCAGGTCACCCGCGAACAGCGGCAACCACTGTAACTGAATGCCACTGTAAGCTATTGGCTTCTAAATTCGAGAGATACGGAGAACCTTCTGACGGCTTTATCAGGGGTGCGCTCTAGCCACCTAAGCTACAGGCCCAACACAAACAAGTACACCTTAACTTTGTCAAACATCATAGCGGGCTACCGAGGAAGGGGTCAAGTAAAGAGCGGGTAGGGCTGAAGCCTTCTATGCAGAGGCCGCAAGGTGTATATTCCCGGTCAGGCCGAAAATCAATATGGGAAATCCGGGTAGTCACGGGCGCAGGTCGTATCGCCGGGAGGCAACTTATGAGAGTAAGAATGTACGCAATTACGGCAATTCTGGCCATCGCGATGTCCGCGTGGTTTTCGTTCGAAGCGCACGCCGGTAGGCAGGGCGGAGGCGGTACGCAATCAGCCGCGCCAACCATCTCGGGCAAGGTTTATGAGTTCGAGAAGATCGCGGACGGGGTGTACTACGCCACTTCCAGTGGTCCGATGGCTGCCGGCGGAAACCACCCCATTCTCATCAACGATCACGACGTGATGCTGGTTGATGATGGGACAACACCCGCTGCCGCGAGGGCGCTGTTGGAGGACATGAAACTGATCACGGACAAGCCCGTCCGGTGGGTGGTCAACACGCACTTTCATTATGATCACACCGACGGTAACTCCGTCTTCGGGCCCGATGTCGAAATCATCGGCCACGATTATGTCCGGCATGTCATCGCGGATCTCGATGTGCTCCATCGGGAGCCTTTGAAGACGGCCCTGTCGAACATGCCGAATCAAATCGAATCACTCAAGAAACAAATTGGCGACGCAAAGGATCCTGGACAGCGGGCCACGCTCGAGAAGCAACTCGCGGCGACACAAGCGGATTTGGAAGAGCTCAAGATGCTCAAGCCAACTCCACCCACCATGACCTATTCATCGAAAATGACATTGTATCGGGGCCAGCGGGAAATCCAGATTCTCTTCCTTGGGCGGGGCCACACGCAGGGCGACACGGTCGTGTTTCTGCCGAAAGAAAGAATCGTGTGCACCGGGGACCTGATGGAATCCCGGCTTGCTTACATGGGCGACGCGATGTTTGATGAATGGGTCACTACGCTCGAAGCGCTCAAGAAACTTGATTTCGATACGGTGCTGCCGGGGCATGGCGTGCCGTTCCATGAAAAGTCCCTGATTACGGCGTATCAAAGCTACCTGAAGGATCTCATGGCCAAGGTCGCCGAACTTCGCAAACAGGGGCTATCGGCAGAGCAAACGGCCCAAAAAGTGGACCTGACATCCCACAAGGCGGACTTTCCACAAATCCAAGGTCCGGGCGCCGAGATAAGAGGCGTGCGACGGATGTACGAATGGATGGATGAACGCGCTAAGCCGTAAATTTGCTGCACAATCTGGCGTCCACCGGTAGTTCCCAACCCTGGCGACTGGTTACCTGCTCTTGAGGGCCAGTTGCCGGGTGGCGTATGATTCATCGGCAGAGAACAGCGCCTAACGACGTACACAGACATGCTCACACGCAAAATTGGCGAAGGTGGCCGGTGGCTGCTCGAAAAAATCGTCGACGTGGTCGCCTCCACGGGAATCAATCCAAACCTTCTGACATTTTTCGGGCTATTGGTGAACGGCTGGGCGGCTGTGCTGTTTGCGATGGGGAAATTCCGCTCCGGCGCCATGGTCATTTTCTTCGCGGCGTTCCTCGATATGCTGGATGGACAGGTGGCGCGGCGGGAAAAACGCGTGACAGCGTTCGGCGCGTTTTTTGATTCGACGCTCGACCGCTACTCGGACATGGCCCTCTACATGGGATTGCTCGTGTATTACGCGGAGGCCGGGCGGTCGTCCTACGTCATTCTCGCGGCGGTCGCGACGGCGGGTTCGGTAATGGTCAGCTACTCGCGAGCGCGCGCCGAGTCGCTGATTCCACTGTGCAAGGTCGGGTTCATGGAGCGCCCCGAGCGCATGGTCCTGCTGATCCTCGGCGGCATCTTCAATCGCATGGCGCCGGCTCTTTGGGTCATCTCCGTGGTTTCGACGATCACCGTCATTCACCGCATCGTTCACACGTGGCAGGAAACCAAGGCCGGCCGGACGCTTCCGGGGATTCGCCTCTCCCTCTAGTTCTTCCGCTGCAAACCTAGAATCAGTTTTTTCGTGAGGTGTCGAAAGCCTCGTCAATCGGACGCGAAATGATGGCTTGCACGCGATCGCGAAGTGCGGGGAAGTCTTCTTTGCGGAGTTCTTGCGTTTCGATGACGTCGTGGAGATAGACGGTGATCGTGCCAGGCCGGAGCAACCAGTTTGTCTTCTTGTTGAATTCGAACGCGCCGACCACGCTGACCGGGACGATGGGCGTGCCAAATTGCAGCGCCATGCGGAAGACGCCGTCCTTGAACGATCCGAGGCGGCCATCCCGGGTGCGCTGCCCTTCGGGAAAAACGGCGAGGCTGACACCCGAGTCGAGCGCGGCGCGCGTCAGCCGCCACATTCGTTTCAGATCGGACGGGCGGTTGTTGTCCGGCACGGGAACGTTGCCGAAGCGTTTCATCATCCAGCCGTACACCGGGATGCGGAAGTGCGATTCAAGCTCCAGGCCCCGGAAGAACTGCGGAACCGTGGCGTAGAGCACGAACGGATCGAACAGATTGACGTGATTGATCAGGAGAAAACAGGTGCGCTTCGGATCAAAGCCGGGTGCGCGCCGCACGACGAGCTTTGCGCCCGCAAGCTTCATTGTGACGCGGCAGAGCATGCGCTGCGCGCCATCGTTCTTGCGGGGATCAATGAATATGCCGAGCAGTACGAGAAAGGCGCACACAGGAAAGAAATACGCCGCGCAGAGCAGCCAGTGAAAGGTGCTTCGCGCAAGCGCCCACGCGCGGCGCAGGCCGCGGTCGGACGGCACGTTGCTCGCCGAGGCTGCTGAAATTTGCTGTTCGCTTTCGCCGTTCATACCATCACATCCAGCGCGCTGGGAAGCACTTCGAGCGATTTGACTTCGAGTGTGAGCACTTCGCCATCGACGACAATGTCCACGGGTTCTTCGACATCGAATTCGATCCGCATTGCAGTACGCCGCGAAGCCAGAGGATGCCGGATATGCGAGCCGTCAAACAGGGTCCGCAAATTTCGCACCAAGTCGAAGCGCCCGATCGGCCCCCAGTGGACATATTCAATCGTGCCGCTGTCGATCGACGCCTGCGGCGCAATCATCATCTTACCGCCGGTATACTTGCTGTTGCTGAACGCTATAAACAAACAGCGGCGGTCGTCGCGCTCACCGTCGATACGCAAGGGAAATGGTCGGCGGCGAAGCCGCGCGAGGGATACCAGCACACCAACCAGATAGCCGAGCTCACCCAGACGCTTCAGGCGGCGATTGGTCAGCGTGGCGACGTCCGCGGCAAAACCTATATTCAGCGTATTGATGTAGAAGAGCGAGCCACCTGCATGGTTCAGACGAATGACGTCGCAGGGGCGCCGCCGGCGGGTAAGAATCGCCTCGACGGCATAGTCCGCCCCGCGTTTGGTGAAGTCGCGGAGGAACGAGTTGCCGGTCCCGAGAGGCAGGAAACCCAGGGCGGCGCGTCCTTCCGAGGCAGCAGCGGGAAAAAGTCCGTTGACGATTTCGAAGCCCGTGCCGTCTCCTCCGACAGCGATGAAATTACGGAAACCGGCGGCATAGGCGCCATTCGCAAGCAAAGCCGCTTCGCCGGGAGCGCGCGTTTCACGCACTTCGATGGCAAGGCCTGCGGAACGCAGCTTGTCGAGTGCCGCAGGCGCCAGCCGTCCGCAGCGCCCGCCGCCAGCCGCTGGATTCACGATCGTGAAGTAGCGCTCGTTCACAAGGCAACCATCGCGCTGCGGTCGAGCTGTTTGCCAATCTGTTCGGCAAGGACGGCGCGTTTGATTTTCATCGAGGCGGTGCGCGGAAAATCCTGCTCCCACACAACGTAGCCGCTGATGCGTTTGTAATTCAGAAGCTGTGCGTTGCGCCGGGAGATTTCTGTGCGCAGGGCGTCGTTCATAGACTGACCCGGTTCGGGATGAAGCACAAGGATGAGCTGTTCGCCCACCATCGTCCGCTGCGGCCAGACGTAGTTGGCCGCGAATACGCAGAACTCCTTCACGAGGAGCCCTTCGAACGCGTTCTCGATGTCCTCCGGATAAATATTTTTTCCTTCGGCGGTGACGATCATGTTTTTTTTGCGGCCGAAGAGTTGCAAGTGGCCTGTCGCGTCGATGCGGCCGAGGTCGCCCGTCATCAGCCAGCCGTCCACGATCGTTTCCGCCGTCATCTCCGGATCATCGAGATAATGCGACATAACTGTCTTGCTGCGCACACAAATTTCGCCAATTCCATCAGCGTCGGGATTCTCGATGCGGATCTCCATCCCGCGAACGGGTTTGCCTATAGTGTCGGGCCGAAATGGCTTGAGATCGTTCACCGTGATAGCGGTGCACGCCTCCGTAGATCCATAACCGTTGTAAATGGGGATGCCGAGGTCGTGGAAAAACTCAATCGTAGCGGACTCTGTAAATGCGCCCCCGACAAGCAGCGCCCGCAACCCGCCGCCGAAAGCCTGGTGGATGTCATTCAGGAGTACCCGACTTAGAGCTAGGCGAGGCTTCCGGTAAGTAAATGCACGATTCACATGGATAAGGGCATTCAGCACTTGCCGTTTGGCGGGCGGCAAGGCCGCAAATCTTTCTCTCAGACCACGTTGCAAATTCTTCAAGATCAGCGGCACTACGGCCATGTAGGTGATCTTGTATCGCGTAAAGGCCTCGCGAATGTATTCAGGCCGCAAAGTGCGCAAATGAATGACAGTGCCACCACCGGTGAACGGCATGATGAACCCGCCCATGAAATCAATCGCATGATTCGTCGGAATAATGCTCAAATATCGGGCCCCGGGCCAGAAAGGGAAAATAGACGTCACAGCACTGCACTGTTCGAGATAATTCTCATGGGTCAGGACGCAGCCCTTCGGGCGGCCTCCCGTGCCCGAGGAATAGACGATGCACGCTGTGTCTTTTCGCGAGCGCGGACGGAATTCGGGTGCGTGCGTGCCGCGAAACTCTTCCCACCGAATCCCGCCCGCCAGATCGGCATTCGATGGCGCCTCGGTAACCAGAATCGTGTGCAGCTTGTGTTCGTGGAATGCGGCGGCCTGCGTGATGGCGCGCCAAAGGGGGTATTCCACGAACAGCACCCGCGCTTTCGAGTGCGCAAGCAATTGAAGATGCTCGGCGGCGGAGAGTTTGTAATCAAGCGGGACGACCACGCCGCCAGCGAAAAATGTCGCGTAGGCGGAAACCAGCCACTTCGGCTGATTGGTCATGATGATCGCGGCCCGGCCCCCAGGTGCAAAGCCCGAATCTTCGAGCGCCGCGGCCAGCGGCTCGGCGGCTTCGCGAAATTGCCGGTAGGTCAGGCGCGAACGTTCGCGCTCGCGGTCGGCTTCGATCAGGCAAACTTCGTCCGGCCAGCTGTCGAGCGCATCGCGCAAGGCCGCTCCGAGCGAGTCGTATTGTTTCAAGTCGAGCATCAAGGAAGCCACAGAGTCACTGAGACACAAAGAAAAACAAGATTATATGAGGAATTTAGCGGGTGAATCGCTTTATTCCGCCCTGGAGCAGCCGCTGCTTTCCCTCCGTACTACTAATCCCTAAAGTCTTTGCTTCGCGCGACGAATTTTGGTTGCCCCAGGAGGGCTGGGCTTCAGCCCAGTCGAAGGGAGGCTGTTTCAAGCCGGCTTTAGGCGCTGAAGCTAACTTTGGTCGCGGCTCCGCCGCGCTGCGCCTCTGTGGCTATTCAAAGTCTTGCCTGGATGCGGGTGGCGAGGGTGCGAAAGTCGCTGACGCCCTGGACTTCGTAATCAGGGAGCTCGACCCCGAAGTGGTTTTCGAGGCGCGTAAGCAGTTCTAGGGCCTGCAAGCTGTCAATCCCGAGCTTCTTGTAAAAATCATCGCCGGGCTGGAGTTCGGCGCGCGGGACTTTGAAGTGCGCTGCTGCTAGATTCAGGACTTCGTCGGTTGTTTGTTCCACGGTTTTCATGAGTGCCGTACCAAATACCCCTCGTCCATTTTACAGGAAAACAGCGCCGGCGCCGGGCTACGGCAGGTACGGATGCGCTCCCGTATCTTCAACGAACTTACGCAGCCCGTGCATGACGGCGGGCTGCGTGAAGAGTTGGCAGAAAATGTCGATCTCGCGGCGCAGCTCTTCAATGGGAACCGGCTTGATGAAACGCTTTGCGGCGGCGGATGTCCCGCGATCGAATTTTGTTATCTGCGCGGCCGTGGCGCGGGCTAGACGCAGTGCTTCGCCCTCGGCGGCGACTTGGCTGGCGAGACCCGCGGCGAGCGCCTTTGTGGCATTGATGCTGCGTCCGGTAAGAAGCAGATCGCGGACTACGGCGTTGCCGATGTCGCGCTTTAGCCGCGGGATGCCGCCGAAGCCGGGGATCAGCCCCAGGCGCAGCTCGGGAAAACAGAAGCGCGCCATCTTGTCGGCGATAATGAGGTCGCACGTCAGCGCCAGCTCGAAGCCGCCGCCGAAACATACCCCATGAACTGCTGCAATCGTGGTCAGCGGCGAGGTATCGAGCCGGTTGAGCACGGCGTGAATGCGTTCCAGGAACTCGCGGACGCTTTTCGCTGCGGAGGCCGCGTCAGTTTGCTGAACGAGCGTGTACAGTTCCCGCAGGTCGGCGCCGGCTGAGAATCCCGCGCTCTGCTTGCTGTAAAGAATGAGTGCGCTCGCCTTCGATTCGAGTTCGGGAAGCGCGGCGGCGAAACGCTCAAGGTCGTCCAGCATGGCCAGGCCGATTTCGTTGGCGGGCGCGTGGTCGAGCGCCAGCTCGATCACGCCGTCGGCGGCGTTCCAAGAAAGCGACTTTCCCTTGTAATCGTTCATTCTTTCTACCCTTGCGTACGCCGGAAATTACTCATCTGCCGTTCAACAACTCTATTGCCCGGTCCTCGCGTACATACGTTCGATCTCCACAGCGAAGCGCGCAGCGATAGCGTCGCGCTTCAGCTTGCCGTTGGCCGTGAGCAATCCATTTTCGATCGTAAAAAGCTCCTGCACAGTATGAAACATCCAAATCTTCCGGTAATGAGGGAGTTTAGCGTTCAACCGTGCCATTTGCGACTCGATTTCCGCGCGCGCGACCTCTCCCGTGATGATCGCCGCGAGGAAGCTGCGGCCGTTGCCGATCAGCATGACTTGCCGCGCGCCGCGAAGGACACGGAAAAGCTCTTCCTCAATCGGCTCAGGAGCAATATTATGACCGGAATTTAGAATGATAAGATTTTTCAGTCTCCCGGTGATGCGCCAGTTTCCATTCGCGTCCACGTCGCCCTGATCACCGGTGTGGAACCAGCCGTCGTGGAGCACCTGCGCGGTTTGCTCCGGCCGGTTCCAGTAGCCCGAAAAAATATTCGGCCCGCGGACGAGGATTTCGCTGTTTTCACCGAGTTTCATCTCGATGCCGGGAATGGCGGGCCCGACCCGCCCTGGATCGATGTGGCGCGGGTCGTCCATCGTGCAGATGCCCGTGGTCTCCGTGAGTCCGTATACCTGAAGCACGGGAATTCCGAGCATCATGAAAAACAGCTGCGTTTCCCGCGCGAGCGGCGCCGAGCCGCAAATGAGCGCGCGAAGATTCGGGCCGAGACGTTTACGGATGGAAGGAAAAATAAACATCCCCGCCAGGCCAAGCCAAAGAAAATCCCCCGGCCGTGGCGTCTT
The DNA here is from genome assembly GCA_041488495.1 of Terriglobia bacterium. Taxonomy (GTDB): domain Bacteria; phylum Acidobacteriota; class Terriglobia; order Acidiferrales; family UBA7541; genus Palsa-360. The sequence continues at coordinate 13,976 of JBGPPL010000036.1, read as the reverse complement.
CGCGTCGAGCCGGAGCCACGCGGCCCACGCACGATTGAAAATCTTCGCAATTGTGCCCCCACGTGTGCGGAGGTTGTCCTCGACGCCAGTGCGGATGCGCTCCAGCAACGTGGGAACATTGAGAAAATAGTTGGGCCCGGCGCCGCGAATTTCGTCGGCAAGTTTTGTGAGGTCCGTGGAAAGCGTGAGGACGCTCTCGCGAGACAGGCAGGACAGCAGCAAAATCCACGACCCGGCGAAACAGAACGGCAGGTAGTGGAAGACGCGGTCCGGCACATCGCGCGGCCCCATCACTTGATCGAGACGAGCCGTGGTGCACGAAAGCATGTGGCTGAGGTTGCCCACGGTGAGTATGACGCCTTTGGCTTCGCCCGAAGTCCCCGATGTGTAATGAATGGCGACGGCGTCCTGTGGCGCGAGGGGGATGGGTGGGGGCAGCGAAGCGGGAGCAGGCGTCGCGAAAATCTCGTCAAACAACACGAGGCGTGGGGCATCCGGCCACGCAGCGGCGATGGAATCACGAAGAGCTGCGTCGCCGCAGCAGGTCAGACCCGGTCCGGCGTCGCGCATCATCGCGACAAGTTCGGCAGGGGCCTGGCGGGCGTACAGCGGGACGGCGATGATCCCCTCGGCGAGAATCGCGAGATCGAGTGCGGCCCACCGGATGCTGTTCGGAGCGACCAGGGCGCAGCGGTCGCCTTTCGCCAGGCCCGAGGCGCGCAGAAACGCGCGCGCAGCCGCGATCTGCGCGAGCAATTCCGCCCCTGTCGCCGTCCGATCGCCGCTCGCGGGGAGCGCTCGCGGTGAACCGCCCTCGTGCGCTTCAGCCAGAAGCACGCGGCCCGGGGCGTGATTCAATCGCGAGAAGATTTTCTCAAGGAAGTTCATTGCGGATTGGTTAGCCTAGTCGCCTGCCGCCGCGGCCGCTGCACCCTCGTAGGTTTCGACCAATCGCTCGAGGTTTCCACTGAGCGGCGGAAGGTATTCTTCCCAACTGTGCACGCCCGAGCGCACCGGGAATTCCGGATAGCGCTGGTTCACGGCGCGCTCGAGGAACACTCCCATGCGGGCCATGGTTTTCAGATTACGCACCACCGAGCGCGCCATGCCGTCGCGTATCGCGTCCGCATCCGATGCGAGACGCTCCATGACGGTGATGAGTTTTGTTTCCAGGTCCGGATCATCTACAGTGAGCAGCAGGTGTTCGTGGCCGCGTTCCCGGAGCAGGTTGCGGATGCGCTCGTCCATTGTCACTCCCGCCGAAGGCACCAGAGCTGGCATGGAAGTGGCGATGGCATGATAGCGTGACGAAACCATCAGGCTGCAGCAGCGCAGAATGCTCACAAGCTGGTACATGTTGTACACCTCAGAGCTGAACACCGGCGCGCCACCAACCTCCGGGGCCAATGCCTCGCAAGCCCGCGTATCCAGCCGCTCCATGGCAACCAGGATCAGAAAGACGCGGTGCTTGCTGCGGAAAGCCTCTATCCCGCGTGCCAGCGCACCAAGATATTTTTTATACGCAGCGTCAACCGCGTGACCGGACTTATGAAAGTAAATTGTGCGGTAGTGGCTTTCGTTGTATGCGCCGAAGCAGGCATGCGCAACGAACTTGGGCGTTGATGGTTTCACCGGCCACCAGAATGGGTTGATCGGGCACAGCGCAAGCACCGGCGTGCGGCCGTCCCATCCTGCATCGGAGAGCGCCTTGCGGCCGTATTCGGGCGGATGCGGCTCAAAGGTCCATGCCGTATCGGTGCCGAGTTCGGTCGGCACGCCCAGTTTGCTCAGGACGGTCTGCGACTCCTCATTGCGAGTGATGACGAGGGAACGGCGGCAAAAGCGCGCGCACATCTTTTCGAGCAGCGGGTCCATGTAGCCCGCTTCGGCGCCGTAGCCGACCGAGAGCTTGTTTTCGGCAGACGCGATTCCGAGCGCCCCGATGAACATAGTGGTGAGCGCGTTCGCGAATTTGCTTTTGAACATCGATCCTTCACACGCGATCACGCCGTGCTGCCGCCGCACTTCGCGGTACAGGAACGGTGGATAAATGTCCGGCAGGAACACCTGGCGGGCGTCGCCGAAATAGCCGCGGCTCCAATCCAAATTCTGGGACATCACACTAAGCGCGAGATTTTCTTCGCCCAGCACCCGCCGCACCTGCCGCAGCATCTCCTCGACCCGCACGTCGGAACCTGTGTTGCGCGTGCCGTTATAACCCGCAAAGAGCAGCTTCAGTTTTTCTCCCGGTTGCCACGAACGCCCCGCGCCGAGCTTCCAGAGCACGCCGGACAGCTCGATCAGCGAGCTGGTCCAGGCTTGGAGGACAAAATCCATCATGGTTGGAACCCTCCAGAATAGCCCACGCCGGCCGCTGCGGCATCCTCCCGGACGGAGGCGGCATCAGCAGGCCATTCCCGGTACGGATACGAGAAATGGCAATCACGGCTGAATCGCAGCAGCGGATAACAATATTTCGAAAACGGTTCCGGGGCGCGGCCCATCTCCGCCACGACACGCGAGTTGTCGAACACGGTGTCCCACACCAGATACGGCATGAAGACTTTCAGCAACGACGCGCTGCGGCCGAATTCTCCGCGATAACTGGAGAGCCAATTCACAGTGGAAGAGAACGGACGCTCGAGCCCGGGCCAATACAGCGGCTCCATTTTTCCGGCTGCTTGCGCAATCGCGCGCGTAAGCTGGCCGAAAGTTTCGGAACCGGCGCCCGAGGAGAGGTGGTAGATCTCGTGCAGCGGATTCTGCTTCTGGTGAAGCGTGACGACCGATTCCGCGACGTAATCTACAGGGACGATGTCGATCCGGTCGGCCGGGCGGAACGGCAGGACAGGCAGGCCGGCGAGAAAAACGAACGCGCGGACCATATCGAATTGTGTTGTTTCGGCGCGGCGGCTATCGCCCAGCACGATGCTCGGGCGGAAAACCGTGCGCGGCACTTCGGGAAGCAACTCCCGAACCATGTGCTCGCAGAATTTTTTTGTGCGCGCATACGGATCGTAGTCGGAGCGATTCCAGTCAATCGAGGCGTCCTCGGTGACGACTTCGTGGCTGCGAACTCCCGCCACGGCGACGGTCGAGACCTGGCTGAAGCGCCTCAGACCGTGCGCGTCTTGCGCGCGGCGAGCCAGTTGCGCGACTTCGAGCGTTCCGCGAAGGTTTACATTGAGGCAACTCTTTTCGGATTTACGGTTGAGTGATGCGGCGCAGTGAATCACCGAGTCGGTTGTCCCGGCCAAACGAGAGTACTGGGCGGCGTCCAGGCCGAAACGCGAATCGGTGAGATCGCCTCGAAATACGGAGATTCGCGTTTCGAGAGCGCCCTGGAATTGAGGGGAATCCAAATGCAATTGCAGGGCGTGCCAGAGGCGCTCGTTCGCCTCGCGTTCCGTCTTCGCGCGCACCAGCAGATTCAGGCGGTCCGCATGACGATCGAGGAGAATCGCGGCGATGTGCGCGCCGATGTAGCCGGTCGAACCGGTCAGAAAGATGGCCATGGATCAGGCTTGGGTCCCTGCGCCCGGCGCCGCCCCCGCTTGCCGCGAGCCTTTTCGGCGCTCCGTCCCATTCCAAACGGGCTGCGGAGAAAAGACGCGGCGGGGACGCGATTCCGGCGCACGCCCTTCGATGAGCGGATAAACCCATCGCCGCAGAGCCGGAATGTGGATGTTAATCCAATATTCCCACCAGTCAATCGTGGAAGGATCATAACGGAAGGCTGTGCGTTCGTCCTCCGGAAGGGAAGCGGAAAGCAACAGGACGTTGTCCGCTTCGAACACCTGCTCGTTGTACAGAATGAACGGTTCGTAAAGTTCGATGAGCTTCTCGACTCGGGCGAGGTCGCGCTCCTGGCGGGCCAGCGGGGGACGCCTCATCTGGAGGGCCGAGGCGGCGCGGTTGATGCCCCGGACCACGGCTTTCTGCGCGGGAACGGAAAATATCTCGTAGCGCGATTTGGAGACGGGAATGGTGTCGAACTGCATACGGATCCAGTGCTCCAATCCCTGTTGCGCGCGATAGTGCTTGCGGTGCGCGAGGCCGGTCAGTTCGATCGAGCGGCCCATGTCGCAGGGATTGCTTGCGGACGTAGCGAGCTGGTAGATCGGCTCGTGGCGCCGCGCGATGACCGCTGCGGCGATCAAAGTCATCCCGCGGCAAACCATGTCGACCGGAATCACGTCGAGGCACTTGCGCTCGTTGGTCGGCAACTGGCGGAAATAGGTGCCAAGCAGATAGGAAAGTGGGGCCGACGTGTTGATGCCTTCATTCCATCCGGGGAAGGGCTGGTCCGTCGAGGTCTCGACGATCGAAGGCCGCACGATGGCAATCGGCAGCCCCGCGCCGTAGCGGCCGATCAGCGATTCGGCAAGGGACTTTGTCAGTGTGTAGGTATTGGGCCAGCCGAGATGCCGGGCGCGGCGCGTCCCGGCGCGCGTCAGGCGATTGCGCAGCCAGCGCAAGCGATTCTTTCGGATGAGATTTTCGAGCTCTGGACCGGAGGGCTTTTCGCCCCCCCGATGTTTCCCGAGCGCCTGCCGGCGCAGCGCCGCCGTGATCTCCGCGCTTTCGGCGCGGGCTTCCGCATGCGCCACCACTTCGAGCAGGGATCGCCACTCGTGCTCGGCGTCAAATCCGGGCATTGCAAGCGGCGTGTAATTCGGATGGACTTCCTCGGAAACCCGGCCATCCTTCGCGCCCACAACGTAGCAAGTGGAGAGATGCAACAGACCGGCGTGATCGGAGGCCCGCAGGAAGTCCATCACATGAATCACCGGGGCGACATTGCTCACGAGGGCGTCGCGAAGGTCAGGATTGAAATCCGTCAGCCCGGAGCTGTTGACGATCAGGTCCAGCGTGCGGGCCAGATGCGCGCCTATGTCAGGGGCCATGCCCAGCCCCGGCTGGCTCACGTCGCCCTCGACCACTTCGACGCGCTCGGCGACGAAGTCTGCAAACCGATCACCTAGCTGCTCCTGCAGACGGTCGAAAACCGGCGACTCCTCGATGATTTTTTCGAAGCGTTGCCGAGCAGTCGTTGTGCGCTGCCGGCGGACCAGGAGATAGATCTTGCCGATCTGAGGGACCTCGCTCAAAAGTTGCGTCAGCCAGACTTTGCCGATAAAACCGGTCACTCCGACCAGCAGAATGTTCTTGCCTGTGAGAGTGCGGCGAACAGAAAGCGGTCCGGTTTGTGCCTTCCGGTCGAATACAACCAGGGCGCGGTGATTCGCAGTCTCGGGGCGCTCGGCGGGCAGGATGGCCTTCTCAAGTTGTTCCGGATGCCCAGTGAGTCCCAAGTGGCGCAGCAGGCGTTTGGCAGGCACGCTGCCGTCGGCGCCGCGCTCAGAAGCCCATGCCAGGGGGCTCCGGGGGCGAATCACAGGGTCGAGCAGACGGCCTGTGGCGATCCCATCGCGAAATTCGAGCCGGTTGGAAACCAGGTGTGCGACGCCGAGATGCTTTGCTAGAGGGCGCATCACATGCTCAAGGCCCTGGCTTACGAGCACGACGTTACCCGCGCCCTTGGCCGTGATGCATTCGCTCAGGCGCGTTACCCCCTCCGGCTTGAGCTGCTTTTTTAGAACGTATTCGAAGTACTCCTCGCCCAGCAGATCCAAGCGGTCGCGCGTGACCCCGGCTAGAAGGGTATGCAGCAAGCGGGTGGCGAAAACACGGTGGCTGGCATACAAAGCCGGCCGCGCCAGCGCCAGCAGCAGCATCCCTCCCCGGCGCGCCCATCGCCCGATGAAGGTGTGGGAGTTCCAGGTGAAATAAGCCACCGGCCGGATCGCGCCGAGGTCTGCCAGGCTCCCCTCCACCCGCCAAAAAGTCAGTGCGCGGAGTTCCGGTACGCGCTGCGCTGCTCGATTGTTCTCGGGAGCGGGGTGACCGTTGTTGGAACCGTATTGGGAAGTCAAGTCACTCAAGGCTGAGTTCCAGTCGACAAGGATCAGAGAGAGATACGCAGGTTTGGCCAAAACGAAGCTAACATTCTTGAGCCCTGATTCGCAATGGCTTGCGGTTGTTTGCGTGTAAAGCGGAAGCTAGTTCCCTTCGACTGGATTTTACGCAGGATTCACATCGGGTTCAAGTGTTTCTCAACGACCAACCGGTAGAGTACGCCCTTCTGTAGGGAAGTGGGTCCAAACACACATAACGAGGAATGGAATGACAAGTAAGTGGAAAGCAGGCGTTCTGACCTACGCACTCTTGCTGTCATCAGTGTCCGGTCTTTACGCGGGACCGAACGATAAGCAGCACACGCATGTGTCATGCAGGCCTCTGCTATAGTGCTTAGAATCGGCCGCGAGGATTGCCCCCGCAGGCTTCGGAGGAAGAATGCCGCACCCGGAAATCAAGCATCTGTTGGGACTGCTGGAGGAAGCTTACAACCGAGCCGCGTGGCACGGGCCCAACCTGCGTGGGTCGATCCGCGGCCTCACGGCACGCGAAGCGGCGCTGTCTCCCAGGGCCGGACGGCACAATATTTGGGAAATTGTCATTCACGCTGCCTATTGGAAATACACCGTGAGGCGGCGGCTGCTTGGAGAAAAGCGCGGCTTGTTTTCTCTGCAAGGAAACAACTGGTTCGTCCGCCCCATCGATCGCAGCGAAAAGGCATGGCGGGCTGATGTAGCGCTGCTTGATAGAGAACATCAACGGCTGAAGGCAGCCGTCTCGGCATTTCAACCGCAATATCTGGATCGCCCTGCGCAGGGAAGCAAGACCTCGGCGCGACAGCTGATTGCCGGGATTGCGTTCCACGACGTCTATCACGCGGGGCAGATTCAATTGATCAAGAAACTGCTGAGGACAGGAAGCTCCCGCTAGACGCCCTGGCCGGAGCGTTGCTGGCGTTCGGCCGCGCCGAGCATTTCCGCGTGCAGCCGCTCGCCAAACTCCTTGCAGCCCACGGTGGTGGTTGCGGGTCCGGCAATGTCCGCCGTGCGAATCCCCTGTGAGAACAGGCGATCCACCGATGATTCGATCCATTCTGCTTCGCGCTTGAGGCCGAAACTTTCTCGGAGCATCATCGATGCTGAAAGAATCGTCCCAACCGGACTGGCGACGTCTTTCCCGGCGAGGGACGGCGCCGAACCGTGAATCGGTTCGTACAGCGACGGCCCCGGCCCGCAACTCATTGAAGGGATCAGGCCAATCGAGCCGACCAGAGCCGCGCCGAGGTCGCTCAAAATATCGCCGAACATGTTCGACGTCAGGATCACGTCAAATTGCGCGGGCGCGAGCACCAGTTGCATCGCAGCGTTGTCCACGTAGAGATGCTCGACTTTCACGCCGGGATGATCTGCCGCGAGGCGCGTCACCGTCCGGCGCCAGAGCTGGGACGTGGACAGCACGTTGGCCTTGTCGATCGAGGCCAGCCGCCCCGTGCGCGCTTCCGCGCGTGCGAATGCGTACTTGGCGACGCGCTCCACCTCTCCAGTCGTGTACACGGCCTCATCGGTAGCGCGTTCTCCGCTCGCATCGGCCTCCACGCGGTGCTCGCCGAAATAAATATCCCCGGCAAGCTCGCGGATGATATCGATGTGGACATCGCGCGCGCGATCCGCGCCCAACGGCGACAAGCTGCGGAGTGACGGGTGGAGGTCAATCGGCCGGAGGTTGATGTACAGGCCGAGTTCCTTGCGCAGCGCGAGCAGACCGCTTTCCGGGCGCTTGCCGACCGGCAGCGCATCCCACTTGGGGCCTCCAACCGCTCCCAGCAGGATAGCGTCGGCGGTGCGGCACGCCGCGAGCGTTTCCACAGGTAGAGGCATTCCGGTCGAATCAATGGCGCAGCCGCCGAAAGGGAATTCAGCAATGTCAAAATGGTGGCCAAACTCGGAGGCGCAGTCCTTAAGGACACGCACGGCGACCCGCACGATTTCAGGGCCAATGCCGTCGCCCGGCAGCAGGACGATCTTCCTGTTCTGGGTGGTCATGGTTGCGTCTCAGGCCGAGCCTGCAGGCTTCTCCGCGCACAGCAAATTCCAAAAGAGAAAATTTCTGCGTGTCGCGGCGAAACAGTATAGTCCGGAATCTTGATCCTGTCAGTCGCAGAGGGTGACTTGCAGTAAGTCACTAGCCTTCTAGAACGGTATTCGCGCAAAATTAATGAATGGAGGAATTCAGCCCATTATTGTTTGCAGAAAATGGCCGCAAAGAGTAGAGAGGAGGCCCTGGCGTGGTGCGCCGGGGCCTCCTCCAACAATCAAAGCATCGTTGAGGGTTAAAGTTTCGATACAGTGTTGCTGACGAGGTTGGCAACCCAAATGTTCACCCCATCAAAGGCAACTCCTTGAGGGACTGAGCCGACCCTGAAGGTGCCCAAGAGCGAACCGTCACTGGCACGAAGTTCAGTGACAGTGCCGCTCGACTGATTGGCCACCCAGATGTTGGTCCCGTCAAAGACTACGCCCATTGGACCAAGACCGACAGTGAAGGTGCCCAGAACACTCCCGGTGCTGGCCTGAAGCTCGGTGACGTTGTTACCAAGCAGGTTCGTCACCCACATGTTGGCACCATCGAAGGCCAGGCCAGTGGGAGCCGAGCCAGCATTGAAGGTCCCGAGCACGCTGCCATCGCTGGCCCATAGCTCGGTGACATTGCTACTGCTGAAGTTTGCCACCCAGATGTTGGCGCCGTCAAAGGCCACGCCAATGGGACCAATCCCGACATTAAAAGTGCCGAGAACAGTGCCGTTGCTGGCTCGCAGCTTGGTGACGGTGTTGCTGCCTTTGTTGGCCACCCAGATATTGGCGCCGTCGAAGGCCACGCCAGTGGGACCATTTCCGACATCAAAAGTGCCAAGAACGCTCCCATCGCTGGCTCGCAGTTTGGTGACATTGTTGCTGCCAAAGTTGGCCACCCAGATGTTGGCACCGTCAGAGGCGACGCCAAAAGGACTATTTCCAACACTGAATGTACCTAGGACAGCGCCGTCGCTGGCTCGCAGCTTCGTGACATTGCTGCTGCCATTGTTTGTCACCCAGATGCTGGAGCCATCGAAAGCCACTCCAAGTGGAGATGATCCGACTGGGAGTGCTATGCCAGCTTGATTCGCCTGATACCAATGCAAAGTGGCGATCTGTGACCGATTAGGTCCCGGCGATCCTGGAGGGCCTGGAACGCCCTGCGAACCGGAAGGTCCCGAAGGACCTTGGGGCCCGGCGGAACCTGCTGGTCCAGCGGGACCGATGGCACCTGCTGGGCCTGTTGCACCCACTGGGCCTGCGGGCCCTTGTGGGCCGATATCGCCCTTGGGCCCCTGAGGTCCTTGTGGGCCTGCCGCCCCTGTCGCTCCGGCGGGTCCTGGAGGCCCTTGCGCACCCGCCGCGCCAGTAGCCCCTGCCGGCCCTTGTGGTCCTATGGGCCCTACAGGTCCTGGAAGCCCCTGCGCACCTGTCGCGCCAGTAGCCCCTGCCGGCCCTTGTGGTCCAACGGGTCCTGGAGGTCCTGCGGGCCCTTGTAGGCCAGGAGGGCCTACGGTAAGCATGGGAAGAAGCGTCACGCTAAGATCGTTGTTGCCCGGCACAATGTCTACCGTCCGCCTGTCCGGGTTCCATCCGGAGTTCGGCATGGAGACAGTCACCTCATGCGTTCCCACGCGTAGTTCAATGTGCAAGGGCGTGACTTTCCGTATTTCCACCCCGTCCACGGACACATGTGCGCCGGAAGGATAAGACGTTACCTTCAATTCGGCGCCCTGTGCTTGCAGGTTGTTCCACGCTCCCGCCAAAATCGTGAGAAACACAACAGCGCATATTCTGAACAGTGGCTTTGGTTTTCCCATATTCTTGCGGCTCCATTTCCTGCGGAAACTAAACGTCTAGCATTCGGTGCAATATCCACAGGAAGAGAGCGCACGGGGTTCGCCAAATCCGGCTATTATTTCATAAGCCCCAATATATCCAGCATATTACGGATGGAATGACCTGGGAGTCCCTTCAGGTCCGGTCAACGATTCGGTTGGCCCTCGGTACAAAAAGTGACAAAATGTGATTACAAGCGAGTAAGAAAATGTCACTTTTTGTTACCATCCAGTATTTATCATAGGGTAATAAATCTGGCGACAAAACATTCATATTCGAAGAAGCTTTTACGATTCCCGATTCGGAACTGGAGAAATAGCGTGCCGCACTCGCGCGGGGCTAGGTGTGTAATGGTGAGCAGATCGCGGTTCTGAATCTACTTGGACTCATCGGCGAGCGACGCCGTGCGCCGGATATTCTTTCGTGAACCCGTTGCGCTCGTTCGTCATCGTGAAGCTGCCGTCTGGCCGGACGGACATCTTGATGTTATGGCCGTGGTCGGTCTCGTTCAGGTTCGCCAGGAACTGCTCCGGGGAGTTGTGATCCGCGCCGCCTGCCACCGAGCGATGCAGCTGCCAGAAGTCCTCGAGCCCGGGCGCCTCATGGACGATTTGCCAGTACTCGGGCGAACCACCCTTTCTCTCGCCGTTGTTCATCAGGGCGACCCTTGCGCGGAGAGCGTGCACGAGTTGCGGCGCCCCCGAATGAGGATCGCCATGGCGCGTTGTGTGAAATACGTCGAAGGCGCCGATCAGATTGTTAGGACAGGCCAGGGCGTGTTCCTGGTTCCAGGTCAAGTCACCAAGGTCCAGGATTCTGAAGCTGCCATATCGGACGACGATCCCAATCGATTCAAAGTTTTCCGGCGTGGCATCCTGGTCTTTTAGTTTGGCGCCGCGGCAGAGCGGGTTGGGTGTTCCCGCTGCCGGCGCCCCCGGCATCGGATTGGTAATCAGCTCTCCTGCTGAGGACACGACTTGCACGTCGAGACCCGCGATCGGAATCCTGTCGCCGGGTTTCGGCACGATGGTGTGAGCCCTTTCGCGCACTGGTTGATAGGACAAATAGGGCGCAACTCGGTTTGGCTGCAGCTCCACCATATAGGGACCGTGATCGACGAAGTGTCTGATGGGAATCCGATTGGCAAGCTCGGCCGCGTTACCCACATGATCGCCGTGGTAGTGCGTGATGACCACGTAGTCGAGAACCGCGATATTCGCCTGCTTCAAAACTGCCGTGATCCGGTCAGCGTCACGCGTGACCGGCGGAGCACCCGCCTCGGCGGACGTAGTTGCTGCACCCTGATTGCCCGGGAAGCCAGTGTCCACCAGCATCGATTGTCCGGAGGGCGACACAAAGAGCGTGGCCTGCCCGCCTTCGGTGTCGATGAAATAGATGTCCAGAAGTTTTTGCTGCCGCGGCTGTTGCGCGTGGACGATCGAGACCGGCGCAAGAAGCGACAGTCCTGCGAGGAAAGGCAACGTCTTACGCATGGGAATCTCCATTCAGGATTTTGCAATGGGGACCTATGGGGGGTCGCTGCCGGCAAATGTCCGGCAGCTTCACTCTACCGCAACGGCGGTCTGCGTGCCGCGCTTGCGCATGACCTGGTGTGCGATGGTGAGCAGGTCGCGATTCTGAACCCGCTTGGACTCGTCGGCAAGCGCCACCACGCGCCGGTAGCATTCGTCGAGCTCCTCGGTGCTGGGATCGTATCCGATTTCAACCAACGCCACGCGGAGCGCGTTGCGGCCCGAATGCTTTCCGAGCACTAATTGCCGCTTGGGGACGCCGACCGCTTCCGGGGAGATGATTTCGTAAGTGAGGGGGTTCTTGAGGATGCCGTCCTGGTGAATGCCTGCCTCGTGCGCAAACGCATTCGCGCCTACTACCGCCTTGTTGGGCGATACGGCGACACCGGTAAGTTCCGACAGCAGACGGCTGGTGGCGTAAATTTGCTCGAGATGGATGTTCGTGGTCACGCCGAAGCTGGCCTGCCGCACACGCAGCGCGACGACCACTTCCTCGAGCGCGGCATTGCCGGCGCGTTCGCCGATGCCGTTCATCGTCAATTCGAGCTGGCGCGCGCCTGCGCGGACTGCGGCCAGGGAATTTGCCACACCCATGCCCAGATCGTTGTGGCAGTGCGCGCTCAGAGTGATGCCTTCGGCTCCGTCCAGATACTCGATCACGCGGCGGAACATGGCCGCGTATTCCTCGGGTACGGCATAGCCAACCGTGTCGGGCAGATTGATGATGGTCGCGCCCGCGCGGACGGCCCTGCCAACCACCTCGCATAGAAAATCAATATCGCTGCGACTGGCGTCCTCGGCGGAAAATTCGACTTCCGCGCAGCGCTCGCGCGCGTAGCGCACATTCGTCGAGATGGCTTCGAGCGCCTGTTCGCGCGTCATGCGCAGCTTGTGGTGCAGGTGCAGGTCCGAGGTCGCAAGGAAGGTATGCAGCCGGGGATGCGCCGCTTCCGAAAGCCCATCGAGCGCTACGTCGATGTCTTCGCGCCGCGCGCGTGCCAGCGCCGCCACATGGCAGCTGCGAATTTCGCGTGCCACCGCGCGCACGCCCTCGAGATCCCCGTGGGAAGAGATGGGGAAGCCGCTCTCGATGATGTCCACACCAAGCAATTCCAGTTGCCGGGCGAGGCGGATTTTTTCCGTCACGCTCATGGAAAATCCGGGGGACTGCTCCCCGTCCCTCAGCGTGGTATCGAAAATGCGTACGATGTCCATGGTCTGCAGCACTCCCCTGCACTGTCCATTTCATCCCAGATGGGCAGCCGCGTCAAATTTATAATACTTGTAAGTGCCATAAAGTTCTATTATATGGGATCGAGCCAGTTCTACGCTTCTTGGCTTTGTGGGTCGCGGCTTTAGCCGCGACATTGGATGGGCCAAAAAATCGGGCTTTAGCCCCTGAAGCCGCTTTCCTGCCTCGCCGGAGGATCATAAATGGACCTGTCTCAGTTGCACGTATTTCTGACCGTCGCGAAAGAGCAAAGCTTTTCCCGCGCCGCCGGGAAGCTGTATCGCACGCAGCCGGCGGTAAGCATCGTCATCCGGAAACTCGAGGAATCGGTCGGGCAGCCCCTCCTGGTGCGCGGCGCGCGCCAGGTGAAGCTGACCGACGCCGGCGAACTGCTCCGCGACTATGCGGAGCGGCTGCTGAATCTGCGCGACGAAATTCAGAAGGGCATGGAAGACTTGAAAAGCCTGGGCCGCGGCGAACTCACGCTAGGGGTGAACGAAAGCTCGATCCACGCGCTACTCCCCGCATTGGCGCGCTACAGGAAGCTGTATCCCGGCGTGAAGCTCGTCATGCATCGCACGCTTTCGCGCGACATCCCGCAGGAGGTTCTCAATTACCGCCTGGACCTGGGCACGGTGTCCTACGTTCCGCAGGAACCGAAGCTCACCGCGGTCGAAATTCTCCGCGATGAGCTGACGTTCGTGGTGCCGCCCAAACATCGCCTCGCGCGCCGCCGGTCTGTGGACATCAAGGAATTGGGCGAAGAGACCTTCATCGCGCACAACGTGGAGTCGCCGTACCGGACGCGCGTCATTCAACTTTTCGAGAAACACCGCACGACGCTGCGGCGCGACGTCGAGATGCCCACGATCGAAAGCATCAAGCGCTTCGTGCAAATGGGCATGGGCGTAGCCATCGTGCCGCGCATGTGCGTGCGCTGGGAAGTCGAGCGCAAACTGCTGGCCGAAGTGCGCATCCGCCAGTTGAAGATGCCGCGCTCTCTGTATCTGGTGTCGCGCCGCGGCGCGCGCCTTTCCCACGCCGCCGTGGGATTGATGCGATTACTGCATGCTGGCGCTGTTCTAAGCCCGTAAACTAGAGAGGGGAAAACAAAGAGCCCGTCCCGCAAGCGGGACGGGCTCTTTGTTGGTTATAGCCCTTTGACAATCTGAGTGATGAGATCTGTCAGAACCCGCCCGAAGTTGAATCGTTCGAGCGATTACCTCGGACGCCCGTGAGAGCTTCCGAAGCTTGGGCAACTTCACCTGCACACCTGCACAGGATCGTTTGCCGCTATGTTTAGAAAGGAGGTGATCCAGCCGCAGGTTCTCCTACGGCTACCTTGTTACGACTTCACCCCAATCATGGGCCATACCTTGGGCG
>JBGPPL010000035.1:0-29422 GCA_041488495.1 Terriglobia bacterium | reverse complement strand
GCTCAAGTGGCCACACTTCTGGGTGCGGCCGGTTCGGCGGTGTTCGACTTTTCTTGCAGCCCCAGTGTGGGAAGGGTTAGGCAGAGCATTACAACCACATCGGTTTAACAGCGCTATCGGTTACATCACGCCGAAGGACATGCTCGCCGGGGGGCATCAGCAGGAGATTCAGGCCGACCGGGATCGGACATTGGAGGCGGCGAAGGAACAGCGGAAGAATCGCCGCCAACGGGCCGCGTGACGGATGAAACGGATTACTTCCGGTTGGCCGACAACTCGGACAGAACCACGGTGATGGCCGGTATTCGTCAGCATCCCCCGGGGCGCGGGAAGAGCTCGGCGAGGTGTGCTGTGCGATCGACTCGCAAGTTGACCGGACGTTTCTCATTGAAGTATTCTTGATCTCCGCTCCCCAGAAGTTTCTTCGAGCGGTGCATCATGAACAACTTCCGCCGAAATTCAGCTCGAATACTCGCCTCACGAAAGGAGTGTTATGCCTAGAAAAATCGATCCGCTCAATAAGAAGCTCTACGGTTCGGTAACGGCAATGCTAACGGTGACTGACGTGAAAGCAGCAGCCGCCTTTTATCAAAAGGCATTCGGCTTTGCCAAACGGGGGATCATGAATGGCCCAGACGGCAAGGCGATCCATGCCGAGCTGACGCTCCGCGGCACGACATTAATGTTGGGGCCGGAAATGCCGCAGATGGGTTCTCGCGGCGCGAAGACAATCGGCGCTTCGCCGGCGAGTTTGTATCTGCTGACGGAGAACGCAGACAAGACGGTTGCCAAGGCCGTAAAGCTCGGCGCCACGCCCAAGGGACAGGTGATGGATATGTTTTGGGGCGACCGCTGTGGAACCGTTGTCGATCCCGAGGGTTACACTTGGATGGTCGCTACCCACATTGCACAACCCACACCTAAGGAAATGCAACAGAAGATGAAGGAACAAATGGCCAGCCAACAGGCAGCTCGCGCTGCGAGTGGCTCCTGAGCGGGATCAAGGTCCTCCAGCTTTCTTGGGTTGAAACGCGATGGGAACCTCACGGACCTGCTTTGAAATTCATGACGAAAATGCAAGTTCAAGAACCCAGGAATAGGTTTGGAGAGGAAGTACCGCCATGTCGGACACAAACTTAAATTCCCGGCTAACGCAGTTCGAGAGACTTGAGCACATTTTCCCCACCCTCAATGCGGTTCACATCGCTCGCATCTCGGCCCGCGGAAAGAAACGCGAGGCCCAAGCAGGAGAGGTGCTAGTCGAGCCGGGCGACAATAATCTTCCTTTCTTCCTGGTTATTTCCGGGGCATTGGAAATCATGAGGCCCACGTGCAACGGTGAAGAGGCCGTCGTCGTGCACCAAGCCGGACAATTCTCCGGCGAAGTGGGCATTTTATCGGGCCGGCGGAGCCTGGTGCGCGCACGGATGCGGGATGCTGGCGAGGTCATCGAGGTCGATCACTCGGGTTTGCAGGAATTGATCGAAACCGATAGCGAACTGAGCGAGATCCTGATGCGCGCATTCATCCTGCGCCGGGTGGAATTCATCGCTCACGGGTGGGGAGACGCTGTGCTCCTGGGTACGAATAATTCGTCAGGCACGCTGCGAATCAAGGAATTCCTGACTCGTAATGGGTATCCGCATTCTTACGTCGATCTTGAGGATGAATCCGGCTCCGGCGTCCGGGAAATGCTCAAACACTTTCAAGTGACCGCCAGTGATGTGCCGATTGTCATCTGCCGGGGAAAGAACGTACTTCGCAATCCGACAAATCAGCAGGTAGCCGACTGCCTTAGGTGGAACGAAGGAATCGATTTGACCAAGGTCCGCGACATCGTCGTAGTCGGCGCAGGACCATCGGGACTTGCGGCCGCGGTTTACGCCGCTTCGGAGGGGCTCAATGTCCTCGTCATCGAAACCTACGCTCCGGGAGGACAGGCCGGTTCCAGTTCGAAAATCGAAAACTACTTGGGATTCCCTACAGGAATTTCGGGGCAGGAATTGGCCGGGCGGGCGTACACGCAAGCGCAAAAATTCGGCGCGAGGGTAGTGATCGCTCGCGGCGCAGCGCGCCTAGATTGCGGGCGCAATCCATATATTATCGAAATTGAAGGCGGCGCAACTGTGCCGGCCCGGACAGTGATCATCGCCACCGGAGCCGAATACCGCAAGCTCCCACTCGAAAACCTGCAACGCTTCGAGGGGAATGGCGTGTACTACGGGGCAACATTCCTTGAGGCGCAATTGTGCGGGGACGAAGATGTGATTATTGTGGGAGGCGGGAATGCCGCTGGACAAGCAGCCGTATTTCTGTCGCAAACAGCGAAACATGTCCACATGCTGATCCGATCGGGACGGCTGGCGGACACGATGTCGCGCTATCTGATTCGCCGGATTGAAGAGAGCAAAGCAATCACGCTGCACACGGATACCGAAGTAGTTGGCTTGGAGGGCAATGACCGGCTGGATCGCGTGTTATGCCGGAATAATAAGACTGCAGCTCTGGACACCCGCGATATCAGGCACGTTTTCCTGATGACCGGTGCGAACCCGAACACGGCCTGGCTTGCAGGCTGCCTGGCGCTCGATGAAAGAGGATTCGTCAAGACTGGGGTAGACTTGGCTCCCGCAGATCTGACGACCGCACAATGGCCGTTGACGCGTAGACCGTATCTGCTTGAAGCCAGTCTTCCAGGAGTATTCGCGGTGGGGGATGTGCGATCGGGCAACGTGAAGCGTGTGGCGTCGGCGGTTGGAGAAGGATCGATCGCAATTTCGATGGTGCACAAGGTTCTTCAGGAATGGAGAGACTACCTTGCCGCAGGCGCTGCGGGAAACTAGCCTCAGCGCTCTAGTGCTTCTCTGGTAGCGCAAGGGCTGGATTCGGGCGTGAGTCCGGCTCCTCGACTCCTTGCATGACTAAGTTGCGCACAAATTGAGCGCGATCTACCCGGTTTTAACAGGAATCATTAGCGATGCGACCGCAGCACTTGCTAAGGACAGACCTGCACAGATCAACATTACGGTTCGGAATCCGAAGAGAAACGCATGGGAAATTGAACCCCGGATCAGCGCTGTCGTATCGGCATCTAGGCCGGAGGGTGGGTTAAGGCCGGCGAGCTTGATCTCGTTCGACTGAACGTACTGGAGAATGCCGGGTGGGAGCAGTCCGCCCATGAGACTACGATTCAAGCTAGAACTGAATAATTTCACCATCACGATCCCGAGGAGTGCAACGGCAAGTACGCCCGCAACCCGGGCGACCGCGTTGTTGATGCCTGAGGCGGTGCCGGCACGGTCCTGGTCTACTGAACTCATAACTACCGTGGTGAGAGGAGCCACGCTAACCGCCATTCCAAAACCGAGAACAACGAACGCAGGGAAGAATGCTTTCCAATAACTAGCTCCCACACCAGGCACGGCGAAGAGAAAGAAGCCCGTTGCCGCAATCAGCGGCCCGGTGACCAGCGGGGCCCTCGGCCCGTAACGCGTGATCAGTCCGCCAGACCAGCGCGAAAGAAAGAACATCAGCAGAATTAGCGACAGTGCGGCAGCACCGGTCGCAGTTGTCGAGTATCCCTGCACCTGGATTAGGTTCATCGGGAACAAGAAAAAGAAGATTCCAAGAGCAGCATAGAGAAACAGAGTGAGCAGGTTCGCGCCGCTAAAACTGCGTGGCACAAACAGCGTTAGCGGAACCATGGGTGAACTTACCCTGGCCTCGACGAACACGAAACCAATCAGACAGACGAACCCGGCAATCAGGCTTCCGAAAACCAAAGGATGGCCCCAACCGAGACTTATAGACTCGATCAGGCCATAGACCACGCCACCTAATCCGACACTCGCGACCAGGGCTCCCAGCCAATCCACATGCCTAGCAGTAGCGTTACGGCTTTCGGGAATACGCCGTAGCGAGATTGCGATCACTGTGGCCGCAAGCGGAACATTAATAAAGAATACCCACCGCCAAGAAGCATGGTCAATCAGCCAGCCACCGAGAACCGGCCCCAATGCAGTTGTGATCGCAGTGAAGCCGGACCATGTACCGATCGCTTGACCGCGAGTTTTCTCGTCGAAACATGCGCTGATGATCGATAGGCTGCCAGGCACGAGGAAGGCAGCTCCCACATCCTGGATACTCCGTGTGAGCACTAACTGCTGAATGTTTGAGGCAAAACCACAACCGATAGAAGCCGCCGCGAAAATCCCTAGGCCAACCAGGAACATCGACCGGCGGCCAAACAAGTCGCCGAGGGAGCCGCCGACGAGAATCAAAGCTCCCAAAAACAACCCATAAGACTCGACTACCCATTGCACACCAACGAGGGTTGCGTGGAGGCTTGCTTGGACCGCCGGCAGGGCTACATTGACGACAGTGCTGTCGATAAAGGCCATGCTGGAACCGAGAATTGTCGCTGCGAGGACCCACCGTCCGGCTGTCCCCGCGCACGGAACGTCAGCATTCACCGACCGGACCACGGCTTCGTCGCATGGCGGTTTCATCAAGACTATGGATGCGTTCTCGCGTGGATTAGGTTCCGGCAGCTCCCCCGTTGTTTCCGGGTTGCCGACCACCCGGAAGTTGGCCTGATCAGTCAATACAAAAGCGTTTGTCGGGAGTAATCCGGCCAAGCGGCAAGGGGTTCTTAAGCGGGCCACTCAGGGGTGCTTCTTGAAAATGCGGTAGCCATGCGTGGAATCCATATTGCCCTCCGCGCACATCGCCGCGCCCAACATGAACGTGTCCGGGATTTCTTTGTACTCGTCAATGAGGATGAAATGATCAGAACGGCAGCGTTCGCGGCAGATTTTCAGGATTTCCTCTTCGGTCGCTCCGTGGGGAAGCTCGATTCTCGTGACATCCTGCAGCCCGTAAAAAGGAACTGGTGCTGCCGGTAGCTGCGGCAATTCATATTTCGGCATGGCTCCGTCGTCGAAGGCGTAGAGTTCCCCGTATTCGTTCATGCCCATTGCCCGCAGCGCGGAGCCGAGTCGATAGAAGAATTGAAAGGACTCATCCCGCCGCTCCTTTGGCGGCAAGACGAATGCCGTCATCGAGGGACACCGGATGGGCGGAGCGCCGCTCAGATGGCTTTCCAGAAATGCCTTCAGCTCGCGCAGGCTACTAGTTTTCGCGCGGAACAGCGTGATGCCATATTCCTTGGCGATGCCCCGCAACTGACCCGCCATGAATGCGTCCGTGCAGACCACATCCATGTAAGGCGCATAGGCGCTGAGCGCATCGATGTCGGTCCCGTCGCTGGGTTTGATCTGCCTGTCCGGTTTTCGGGTCAGGATGGAGGCAAAGAGGTGAGCCTCGATCCTGAGAAGCGGAATACTTGTAAAATCGGTGCTTTCCGTGAAAGCCGTTAGCTCTTTTCGCTTCTCCTCAGAAACCGGTCCGCAAAAACTGCAATAGGTTTGAACGAATTGGTCTCGCTGCGTGTCTTGCTCGACCTTTAGCTGCTGGCCATATGTGACCTTGCCTTGTAAGAGTCGCTGACGCAATTTCTCAAGTTTTTTGGCCGTCCTGTGCCGGCTCTGCCTGAAGTTGCGCCTTTCCAGATGCGAATCAACGCTAATGCCGAAACGCTCAACACGCTGATCCGGGTGGTCCAGAAACGCGACTTCGGGTTGGAGGGGGTCTTCAGGAGTACGGCCCATGAAGCGGTCGAGCGCTGCAGAGGTTTGAGTGTTCCTGATTTCGTCCGGACGATAGAGACGCACCTGCCCCAAATAGTGCTGATAAGTGACGATCCGGTCCTTCAGGTGCGTTGCGAGGCTAGATTCAATGTCGTGCAGCAATGAACCGGGCACCACGAGCTTTTCATCCACGAATCCCTGGTGAAGGAGTTCATAGATTTCCTTGAACTCTGGGCGCACCTTCTCGTTGACGTCCGCTTTCGACATCTCGCTGAGGAAGTTCTGGTCGAGGTAGACCAGCAACTTCTGAGTCCGCTTCCCCATAACCACAGCCTAACAACTAGCGAGGCATAACGCCATGTCAAGACGGCTCGTTTCGATTCACAAATGGATCGATGACACGACGCGACGTTTTCAAGGGATTGGCTGCGCTGGCCGGAGCATTGGCCGCGCGGAAATGACCCACCTGCAAACCTAATCGCCGACTCGCAGAACTGTCTAGCCTCGGAAACTCCCAAGATACGGCATTCGGTGAGATTACTCCCTGCAAGTTGATTAGATAACGTCGTCGGCTCCCCTCAGCCGAGTAGACTTGGTTGCGGTTGTTCGACCAAGGCTCGGAGGAAAGGAGCCGAGCGATGATTATTATAGGCTGTGATTTTCATACCCGCTTCCAGCAAATTGCAATGCTGGATCCCACAACGGGCGAGGTCATGGGACGCCGGTTAGAACATGAGAACGGTGAAGCGGAGAAGTTTTACGAAACACTTCCAGGTCCAGCTCGTGTGGGTGTAGAAGCAACGATCAACGCATAGTGGTTCGAGAGAACACTCAGTCGATATCACCACGAACTTTGGATCGGAGATGCGGCTGAGATCCGAGCGGCGAGGGTGCGGAAGCAGAAGACAGACTCGCGCGATGCCCTGCATATACTGGATTTGCTCCTCACGAATCGCTTTCCGCGGATCTGGATTCCGTCCCAAGTGGGACGAGATGTCAGGCAGATGTTGCGACATCGACACAAGCTGGTTCGCTTCTGGACCTCGGTGATGAACCAGCTACACGGCCTGGCGATCAGTCAGGGCCTTTGCCGGAAAACGAAACTGTGGAGCAGGGCGGGGCGCAGAGAACTGGAAGCCTTGGCGCTGGATCCATGGGCCAACCGCCGCCGGCAAGAACTGCTCCAACTGCTCGACCAGCTACACCCTTGGATCGCGGATCTGGACCGGGCCGTGATGCAGGAAGCCCAAAGCCGTCCGGAAGCAGTCCAGTTAATGAAAGAGCCAGGAGTGGGGCCGTTGACGGCACTGGCGTTTGTGCTGACGATCGGACCAGTTGGCCGTTTCCAGAGAAGCAAGCAAGTGGTGAGTTACCTGGGTCTGAATCCCAGTGAAGACAGTAGCGGGGGCCGACAACGGTTGGGTTCGATCAGCAAGCAGGGTAACTCGATGATGCGTCACCTGCTAGTCGAGGCGGCTCAGACAGCCTCGAAATTTGATCCGGAATTGCGGCGGGACTATCAGCGATTGAAATTCCGCCGTGGCAATAGTGGGGTGGCGAAGGTGGCCATCGCACGAAAGTTGGCGGTGCGGCTGTACTGGAAGCTGCGCGAAGCAGCTCAGCATGACCTTCTCGATATGCTCCGAACGTTTTCTAACATAGACAAGCACCGGCATCTGAGCACAACTGTCACGTGGATCGACAGGCGGCACACGATTCACGGTAAGAACGGATTGGTCAGTACCGTCATTGTCCCCATGCTCAAGGATGGAGCCGAACTC
The DNA here is from genome assembly GCA_041488495.1 of Terriglobia bacterium. Lineage (GTDB taxonomy): Bacteria > Acidobacteriota > Terriglobia > Acidiferrales > UBA7541 > Palsa-360. The sequence continues at coordinate 21,993 of JBGPPL010000035.1, read as the reverse complement.
TACGAACCTACACATTTCGTTGAGGTGGACAAGGACGCTATCGAAGCAAAGGACGAATATGTTGTAAAAGTGGCGTTCGATGAGCCTGAGTATGGCCCGCCGCAAACCACGCCCATCGAGGATGTGATTTACGACCTTCCGACTTGGGTGTTCCGCATCAGCACATTTTTTAACAAATTCTTTGCTCCCGCTACCGTGGAGATGTCCACGATACCGGGCTGATGGATGAAAAGGGTCCTCGCAAATTCCGTAGGTCTAGGGACTGGACTCTCCACCCATCGCTTTGCGTAGTTCGTCTTGCTTATCACGCAACGCAACCAGCTCTGGATGGTAGAGTGTTTCCAGAATCTTCTTAGCGGGAACTACAATCGAAATCCCCATGTTCACCGCTTCCGCTTGCCCGACCTGAACACCAAGCGGCAAATCCCAGTGGCCACGCATCAACCCTAGAAAGTGAAACCCGCCCATGCCGAACACCGCTTGAGGCCCCTGTTCATTCCCCAAACCTACAATGCGAGTTGTGGGCCGGACGAACACGGGCGATCCACTCAATCCTCCTATTGAACGCCCTTCCACAAGGTAGACCTCCATCGGGCCATCCTGCATCGGAATCTTGTCCGAGGGCATCATTGCAATGTTTCCGGTTCGGACAACCGGGAAGTGTTTGCTGGTGCCAACAAAATTTGTGAATAGTCCAATGACGCTAATCTCATCGCCCAGACCAATGTTATATCGCTGGATGGTTTGGTCTGTCGCAAAAACAGCTTCGGGGATGTACTCCATGTCGGTTCGTTCAGATGGGACCATAATAGTAACGGCTACATCCGTGTTCGGTTCTGTTGGGTGATACCACCATTTGAGATCGCTATTGAGCCATCCCGCCTTGTCATCCTTGAAATTGACGCCAAAGAAAAATGGGCCTCCTTCAACATTCTCGGCCACATGCTTGGCGGTGACGACGTGTGGAAATGTATTGCCGTGCTTTCCAGCAACTCCAACCACAAAAAAAGTACCGATGTATTCGGGTGTGGGATTTTCATGCGAAATAAACCCCACACACTTCAAGAAAGCATCTGGTACGCGCACGTGAATTCTCCTCGTTCTCCTAGGGTATCGCCTCCTTGAACCGGTTGTCACTCGTGCCGCTGGAAATTCACGTACGAACCGGATCATCGAGATTATTTTCCCCCTTTTGGCTTCTCGCGTTTTTGCTTAGTCCCTACCAAACAGGAACATGGTTGGTAGGGGCGGCGGGGATCGAACCCACGGTTCGCTGCCTTCACATCTATCCATGGCTTAGCTGGTATCTGGCAGGAAATTCCGCGTCGGGATAAGTCATCCTCCGGTTAGAACTTGCCGGCGCGGTCGAGCTTCTTTTGCTCTTCTGGGTCATGCATTTCTGAGTCTAGGTAAATCTGCGTAACCTCCAGCGACTTGTGCCCGAGCCAACTCTTAATCTTCATCAAGTCGAAGCCAGAGCGCAGCCAGTTGGTAGCCGCAGTCTTCCGGAGCCTGTGAAGGTAATGCTCGTCACATACTGGGCGAGTCTCGCACGTTACCTCGACTTTATGGCGGTTGTCGTATCGGCCTTCACGAATCGCAACCTTGCACTGTCCACAATTTAGCCCCGCACGCCTTGCGATTGCTTTGAACTTGCGAAGGAAGTGACCTTCAGGTTTCCCGTCTTCGTTTGTGAAAACCCAGCGCTCGGACGCAGCGTGCTTCTTGTGATCGGCCAACAGCGAACCCAGCTCAGTGGTGAGCGGGACCTGCCGTTCCTCGTGGTTCTTCGGAACGAAAGCAACATCCGACTTGCCATTGCCGCTCACCGTAAAATGAAGCCCCTTCATGTCTAGGTCTTTCCAAGTTGCGTACTGGACTTCCTGTTCGCGGCATCCCGTGCGGACAAAGAAGAGATACCGCAGATATTCCTCGGGAGTCATCGCCGCGAATAGTTTGGAAAGTTCGTCGGGGTTGTACGCCTTCGTCCGGGTCCGCTGAACCTTCGGGAGCTTGATTATCTTCGAAGACTTTTCAACACCGTTCGCCTTCAGGAGAGAGAAAACAAAACCCATTCTAATGGTGATGGTTTTGTTGCTGTAGTCTTGGTCGCGTAACAACTCGACGTATGAGTTCAAGACCCGCGATGTCGCCAACTGATCGATAAACCTGACGCCTCTGGGCAGATTCTCCAGCAATTGATCGAACGCGTTCTCGTAAGCAGCGATAGCTCGTGGACGTCCGAAACGGCGGTCTTGCAAATAGTTTTCGACGGCGGTCTTGATCGAAGTACGATTGATATTCGCTTCGTTCGTTACCTCGTCAACAGTCAGACCCAGTTCTTGCGCTTGTCGGGCAACCGGAGCGACCTTTGCAGCCTTCTGCGCGGCCTGCTCCGTATCGTGTTTAACCCACTGATACTTTCCAGAGTTGTCCCGCACTCGAATAAAGTAGGGGCCATTCTTGGCCGCTTCAGGCCGGCGACCTACAGCGAGCGGTCGATAACGCCACCCTGTTCCCTCGATCTTTTGCCGGTAATAAACAGTTTGAATTGCCATCTAGTTTCCTCGCTGCAAGGCTATGCAAGGCTCTACAATTGCCGCTAAGAATGTAGCATTGTGTAGCAAGGATGTGAATAGTACTACTGGATGGGACTGCTTAATGTATGGCGGAGAGGGTGGGATTTGAACCCACGAGCCCGGTTTTGCCAGGCTACCCGCTTTCGAGGCGGGCTCTTTCAACCGCTCAGACACCTCTCCGCTGTCGTTCAGCCATTCTAACGGAGGCGCAACTGCAGGGCAACGCCGTACACTCTACTTGCCGCGATTCCACAACCGAAATGGCAAGAACGCGGGCACACGCTTCCGATACGCAGCGTAGGCTGGGCCAAACCTTGCAGCCATTTCCCGCTCCTCGAGGCGAATGACGCCGAGGGCCAACACCCACCACACAGCCAGCACAACCCACAAACGCAGCGTCCCTCCGAGCAACGCGGCTCCCACAACCGCGCAAAACATCCCCGTGTAGCGCGGGTGCCGGACGTGTGCGTACAGGCCGCCGGTGAACATCTCTCCCGTTCCCGTAAGTTCCGCGTGGCCGACGAGTCGCCGGCTGCCCAGTTCGCGCTCGACGCGCACGAAGAGGTAGATTTCGATGGCTATGAGCACGAATCCTGCCGCGATCGAGAATCGTGAGGGCGGAGCGGCACCCAGCAGCCATGGATGAAAGATCCACAACAGCACCCCGCCCGCAGTCCACGCCGTGAGGCCTGCAATCCAGAACGCAGCGCGAACGCGATTTCGCCAAAAAGAATTAAGCGGATGGAGAATCAGCCAGTAGATTGGAATCGGGAGCTCGAAGAACAGAAGAAACCCGGCGATCACATGCAGGAAACGCATTCAACTCACTTTCTGACCTTTCGCCCCAAACAGTGCGTGCAGCGGAGAGTAACCGATGAGGCCCAGCACCAGGGATGCACCGCCGAGCGCGAGCCAAGTCCATTGCGTCCAACCCTGATCGGCACCCCATAGCCCCCAGCTCGCTACAGCAGCCCCCGCCACAACGTATAGGAGACGCGCCATTCCTGCTACATTCGGTTCTGCTGGCATACCCTGACCCTTCTATGTTCTTGCCGCTTCCCGACGCTACGCATCTTAACAGAAGATTCGTTGCGCACCGGACGTTCGCATAAGACGGTATTGACGCCGCTTGCGTTTCCGTGGACGATGCTGCAGCAGCTCGGACACCCCTGTTCCGGCGAGCTCAATTTCTGGCGGGCTTCAAGTAAAGCCCGCACCCGGCAGAGCCCGCACCCGAAGGAGGCACTCGTGAGTACTCTCGAAAAGACTTCATGGAAAGCGCTAGAAATTGAAAAGCTGAACGATACGATCTCCCGCCAGATGATTTCCGGCGACAATGCGACAGTTTCGCAGCTTTTTCTGAAGCGCGGCGCCGTCGTTCCACGCCATTCCCACGTCAACGAACAGTACTCGTGGATTATGTCCGGGGCACTGAAATTTGTCTTCGACGATCGCGAAATCGTGGTTGGCGCGGGCGAATTCCTCTTGATTCCGCCGAACGTGCCCCACTCCGCCATCGCAGTGGAAGACACCGTGGACGTCGATTTTTTCTCCCCGCGTCGTGAGGATTGGATCCGGAAGGAAGACGCGTACCTGAGAAGGTAGGCCGCAGACTCCCGCGACTGACAAAGCAGAAACGTTCTGGCCGAATGCGCGTCTAAATAGAAACAGGAGCGGACCAGGCCTATCCGGCGCGATGACCAAGGGTATAAAATGCTTATTGTTGTGGCTGTCGCGACCCGGTGAGGGACGAATGAATTCATCCTGGAAAAGACTGCATCAACCCCCGGTATTGGCCCCGATACGGGCCGCGATTCTGGCGGCAATCGTTCTAGCTATCGCGGCGATGTTTGCGGCAGCCGCGCGCGCGGACCGGCCCTACGCGCCCAGCCGCGACTACCATCTGCAGAACGTGCGCGTCTCGCTGCGCTTTGATCTCGGTCAACGCAAAGTTATCGGCGAGGTGACGCACACGCTCTCCTCGCTGCGCGATGGCCTGACCCACCTGGATTTTGATTGCGCAGACCTCACCATTTCGAGCGCCCGCGTCAACGGCAAAGACGCCGCGTACGAGCTGCGCGACGACAAGCTTCGTGTGCATCTCGCGCAACCCGCGAAAGCCGGGGAGAAGTTCGAAGTGAATCTGCGGTACGAAGGCAAACCCACGACCGGGCTCTATTTCATCCTGCCGGACAGGGACGATCCCAGCCGGCCAAAGGAAATCTGGACGCAGGGTGAAGCGGAGGACACGCATCACTACATCCCCGTCTACGATTATCCGAACGATCGCACGACCAGCGAAATGATTCTGACCGTGCCGGGCGACTGGCTCACCGTCTCCAATGGAAAGCTCCTGGGTATTCAGGATGCCGCGAGCGGTTTGAAAATGTGGACGTGGCGGCAATCCCTGCCGGTTTCGACCTACCTGATTTCCTTCGTCGCCGGGGAATTCAAGGAGAAGAAGGACACCTGGCACAATATTCCGGTCGCATACTATGTCCCTCGCGGACAGGAAGATACGATTGATTCCACGTTCAGCCACACAAAGCAGATGCTCGATTTTTTCTCGGAACGATTTGGAGTCGCGTATCCCTGGGAACAGTACGCCCAGACGGCGGTGGACGACTTCGTCGCGGCGGGCATGGAGAATGTAAGCGCGACCACGCTCTCCGCGCGCGACATCGTTCACGCCGATCTTGCGGCAGAGAGATCCGAAGCCGCGGACAACCTCATCTCGCATGAGATGACTCATCAATGGTTCGGCGACCTGGTCACCTGCAAGGATTGGACAAACACGTGGCTCAACGAAGGCTTCGCGACGTTCGGCGCCACCTTGTGGGAGGAGCACTATTACGGCGCGGATGCCGCCGTTTACCGCTACTGGCGCGAACAAAATAACTGGATGCCTTCGAAGGAGCTGTTCCCGATTTCCATCGTCACGCGCGACATCAACGATTCGGTCGAATATGTCGGCAACGTGTATGACAAGGCCGGCTGGGTGCTTCACATGCTCCGCGAGCGGCTTGGAGACGACGCATTCTTCCGCGCTCTCAAGCATTATCTCGAAGCCAACCGCCTCCAGAATGTGGTGACAGCCGACCTGGTCAAGGCGATCGAGGAATCAACCGGCAGCAACGTCGATCCATTTTTCGACCAATGGATCTATGGCGCCGGCGCCCCGCGCTTCACCGTGAAGTCCACCTACGATGCGGCGGAAAAGAAAGTCAGCCTCAACGTCAAGCAGACGCAGAAAGTGGAAGGGCGCGTCGGACTGTTCCGCGTGCCCGTCAATGTCGCCATTACCACTGCCGGCGGTGAGAGGGTCTTCCCCATTGAAGTTTCGAAAGCCGAAGAAACATTTTCCTTCCCGGTCGAGGGGCCCCCGCTGATGGTGCTCTTCGACAAGGGCGATCAGATTCTGAAGTCACTCGATTTTCAGAAGTCGCCGGAAGAATGGATCCGGCAGTTGCAAACCGCGCAGGATGTTCCGGACCGCGCCGACGCAGCCGTCGCGCTCGGCAACATTATGGACAACGACGCCGTGGCGGCCGCGCTCGGAGAGGCCGCGCGTCGCGACCGGTTCTGGGGCGTTCGAAACGAAGCCTTACGCGCTCTCGGGCACCTCAATTCGCCCAACGCGCGCAAGCAGGTGATCGCCGCGCTTTCGAACGAACAGCCCTGGGTACGCCAGGTTGCCGTCGAGCAAATGGGCCGTTTCCAGAACGACGACGAAGCCGCGAAGCGCCTGCAGGCCGTCTATAAAGACGACAAAGCCTATTCCGTGCGCGGCGCAGCGCTGCAATCCCTGGCACAAGACAAAGTCCCCGGCACGGCAGCTCTCCTCGAAAAAGCGCTCTCCGTTTCATCGCCGGACGACGTTCTCCGCCGCGCTTCGCTCCGCGCCATGGGCGTTCTTGGCGATAACTCGGTTGTTCCTGCGCTGCTTGAATGGTCAGCCCCAGGGAAACCCTCGGCCCTCCGCAAGGTCGCGATCAGCGCTCTGAGCCGCGCCGACCTCAAGAATCACGACATCACCGCGCGTCTCATCTCCTATCTAAATGAATCTTCGTTCGACATCCGATACTCCGCCGTCTTCTCGCTCGGTCACCGCGGCGACCCCACCGCCATCGAACCGCTCGAAGCGTTGCTCAAGACCGGAAAGCTTTCCATCAGCGTCCCGCACGCCGTTGAAGGACTGATCGAAGAGCTGAAAACCCAGAAAGAGCCGCGAAAGGACACCGCTGCGACGGATCAGAAGAGCAGCGATGCTGCCGGGGCCAGCGCTTCCAATAATCAAATTGTTGTCGACCGGCTGGACCGCCTCGAGCGCCAGATGACAGAAATGAACGACCGGTTGCGCAAAATTGAAGCGGCCTTATCAGGCGGTAAGAGCGACTGATCGTCGTTCGTTCAGCACGCATTTCACACTCCCATGCAGGTGGGTGGAATGAAGTTTCTTCATAGCGTAGCGCCTCGCTGGCGGTTTCCGGGGCCGCAGACAGAGCGCAAGTACGCCGGCGAAACGCCAGCGCAACAAGACTGCGCGTGAGGCCCTCTTTCAGGTGCGTTGCTACTCGGTGCTGAATCCTTTGTGAGAAATGCAGGCTAACAGTGGGGTCGGGTTTCTGCTGGAGTTACTCCGCGAGAAGGATGCGGAGATCACGCAGATTGTTTCCCGTGGGTCCCGTCTCAATCGCATCGCCCAGCTTCCGGAAGAACGTGTAGGAATCGCTTCGCCGAAAATAATCGCCCGGATCGAGCCCCAACGGATGCGCACGCGCGGATGTTTCGCCGTCGGCGACGGCCCCCGCCGCCGGGCTCGATCCATCAATGCCGTCGGTGCCGGCGCTGAGCACGGCTGCGCGCTGGCCCGCGATTTTCTCCACACAATGGAGGACGAATGCCGAGTTGCGCCCGCCTACGCCGTCGCCCTTCACCGGTGAGCTCACTTCGCCATCCGCGATCACAGCTGCGGGCCGGCCCGGATTTGCGCGCTTCAACTCCGAGAGCTGTGCGAGCAGGAAATCCGCCGCGCGCTCCACGGGCCAATCGTCGGTCGTGTTATCGCACGCGGTGACGAATCCGGCCGTCTCGGCGGCGCGGTGCGCGGGATGAAACAGGTCGTCACGTCCAAGCAAGAGTTGAAAGGCGGCGCGGCGAAACGCGGGATCGCCCGGTTTCGGAGTTTCGGGAATGCCTTCCGGACGTTCGAATCGGGCGCGAATTGGCGCGGGCAACCTGGCGAGCAATCCGTAGCGCTGGATCACACCGCAAGCGTCAGATACAGTCGTTGGATCGGGCAGTGTCGGACCTGACGCCAGGGCGGACTCGCGCCCACCGGGGACATCGGTCACGCCGAGCGTGATCTTCATGGCCGCGGAGGAAGCAACGGCCAGACGTCCGCCCTTCACCGCAGAAAGATGTTTCCGCACTGCGTTCACTTCATCAATCGATGCGCCACACGTGACGAGCAACCGGTGGAGCACCTGCATGTCTTCGAGTCCAAGGGCAGGATCGAGCGGCTGTTCGACCAGCGCCGAACCTCCGCCCGACAAGAGGAAGAAAACCAGCGTCCGTTCATCCGTTGTTGCGAGCAAATCCAGAATCGCACGGCCGGCTGCGAAGCTGCCTTCATTCGGAACAGGATGCCCTGCAACGATCACACGGAATCCCAAGGAGACCTTGCTCGACAGCGATGGCGTAACCACGATGCCATCGGCGTGGAAGTCCGGCGAGAGCAGTTCCGCTAGTCCGCACGCCATCGCCACCGACGCCTTGCCGATGGCGACCGCGCAGAGGCGCTCAAACGAAGCGAGGTCGAGCATCGCGCCGTTTACGCGGATGTGCGAACCCTCACGCGGAAGTTTCCGCCGCATGGTTGCGGGAATATCGATCGCTGCGAGGGTTTCGCGAAAAATCCGTAGCGCGATTTGTTTGAGGTCGAGCATCGCATTGTATGCAGGGAAAAAGCCGGATGGCTGCAAAGTATATGCGAAAACCCAGGTTTGAGATGTCCTTGTAGCGCCGCCCTTCAGGGCGGCACTCTTACTCGTGCGCATGCCCGCCTGAAGGCGGGCGCTACACCAATCAATCCGGAGATGCCACGCGGACTCCTTAGCCGTTACTGCTGCCGCAGCACTTCCGGGTTCAAAATTGTCGGCGGACGCTTACCGCTGAAATAGGCGATCGCATTTTCGACGGCGATCATCGCCATTCGGGTGCGCGTCTCGACTGAGGCCGATCCGAGATGGGGCGCGAGGACAACGTTGTCGCGCCGCAAGCCGTCGCTGATCAGCGGCTCGCGTTCGAATACGTCAAGCGCCGCACCGGCGATAGTTCCCTGCTCAAGCGCGGCCACAAGCGCCGCCTCCTGCACGACGGGTCCGCGCGTCGTGTTGATCAAGAACGCTGTCCGTTTCATCTTCGCGAGTTCCGCGGGCCCGATCAATCCGCGCGTGTCCGTGCGCAACGGCACATGAAGCGATAGAAAGTCCGACTGCTGCAGCACCTGATCCCGCTCCAAGTATTCCGCGTTCAGTTCCCTTTCGACCTCCGCCGGCGCACGCGTCGTGCTGTAGTAAATCACGCGCATGCGAAATCCCGCCGCGCGCCTGGCCACGGCGCGGCCGATGCGTCCAAATCCGAGTATACCGAGTGTCTTGCCCCAAACATCGGTTCCGCAAAGCTGATCCAGATTCCATTGGAGCCAAGCGCCCGAGCGGGCCAGCCGGTCGCCCTCGACCAGACGGCGCGCGACACCCATCAGCAGCGTCCACGTGAAGTCGGCCGTCGTCTCGTCGAGCACGCCGGGCGTGTTCGTAACGGCGACGTTTCGCTCGGTGCACGCGGACACATCGATATTGTCGTAACCGACCGCCACGTTCGCGACGATCCGCAGATTCGGACCCGCCGAGTCGAGCAATTCGCGATCAACTCTTTCGGTAAGCAGACAGATGAGCGCATCCTTGCCCGCAACGCGCTTTAGCACTTCCGGGCGCTGCGGCCGTTCGTTCCCGCTCCAAAAATCGACGTCAAAATGCTCCCCCAACCGGCGGCGCGGTTCGTCAAATAAAACATGCGTGGAAAACAGTCTTGGCTTGTTCAATGCGCCGCCCCGACCCACTTTACTGGAGACGGAATGTGGCCTAAACTGTTCATACTTTCGCGGTGGTGAGCGTAGCTCAGCTGGTAGAGCATCGGTCTGTGGCACCGAGGGTCGTGGGTTCAAATCCCATCGCTCACCCCAACCCAACTCAATAGTTTATGCGTATTATATCGATACCCTGAAGACTACCACCAGTCAAACTGTACGATTCTTAATTGTTTTCCCGTCCTCACCAACCACCCTAGCTGTGAATTGTGCGCCGTGACCGCACATATACGTCGAATAGTTGGGGTTCTTGAGAACTGTGAGAAGGTTGTTCGCAATCTTAGTTTTGCATACGCGCCAACAATTTCACCAAAGTCTAGCTCGGCTTTGGCTGTGAGCAAGCCCAAGTTAGCGGCTTCTCTGGGCCTCTCCTTCCTGAACCGTTCCACGGCTTCAATGGTTCTTTGAATTGTTTCCTGAACAATCGGAAAACAGTAGTGGTCGCCATCGAGCACACGTGAAGACAAGGTGTTTTGTGCTCGATTCATACAGACGAGATAAGTTTCCATCAGCTGAACGAGTGCAGCATCAGAGAACACAACCGAGTAGCCCAACTGTTGGGACCCGTCAAAGGCAAGCCACTTGTGAGTCTTTGAAACGAGTGCGAACGCTTCGGCGTGTTTTGCAGTCCATTTCTTCTTTGTGTCACTTTCCTGCCAAATCAGGTCAACCTGCTTTTTTGTATAGTAGACCCTGATCAAGGTAAGAACACCCAATGCAAGGCTGGCCGCGCTCCACATCCACATGCAGCGAGTTTAGCTGTCCAGCTGTCAATACGGAATAGGCGGGTGGCGGATGGCCCACCCTCGTCCGCCGGGCGGACGAGGGTGGGAATCTTCATTGTCGACACCTTTTAGATCCCCGCAAACTGAGTTGTTGTCCCTAGCTCGTGCAATGGATTTTCAACGTGTGCAGCGTGATCTTAGAGGGTCGCAACGCCTCCAGTTCGACCTCGACGTAGTGGGTCTCCGTCACCTGTCGCAGGCTGTAGGTGCCCGGCTCAGTCTCAATGTTCTCGTGGCCCGCGAGAGGCTGCAAGAATTCGCGCGCGTCGCCAAGCGAAACTTGCTCCTTGGTCTGGGGCCGCGCCAGCGCCTCCACTACGTAGCTGCGCAACAGCTTGGGCCAGTAACGCTCAAACAGAGTCGAGGAAGCGAAGGCGTCGCTCCAGGCTAACTCTCCGCCGTACGCCACGACGACACCAACCACGGACTCCCCCTTCAAGTTTGCGGTGGCGCGGGCAAATCGCCTCCGCAACTCTTCGGCGAATGGCTCGACGGAGTTCTCCACGCGGGAAGACTGGTAAATTCCCTTGTAGGATTGGGTTGGCGCTTCAGAAGCCACAACGCGGCCGAGCGCATCGGGCGATAACATAGCCTGCTGGGCCGACGCGGCAGGAACGCCTCCCGCAGTGCCTCCGCCCGAGGTAGTCCCGCTGCGCACAGCTGCCCATACTTTGCTTTGCTCCTGATCCGCTACGGCCTTTTCGCGCACACTTGGGTGAACCATAAGTTTAGCCGCCGAAAATTGAGCGCCGGATGACCAGCGGCCCTGTTCGACGCAAAACACATCAAGCGGCAATGGTTTGGCGCCCGGAGGGACGATGCGGTCCTTAGAAATGATCCGGTCCTGCTTGCCGCCGCTGACCAGTTCTCCCGCAAGGAGGATCAGCGGTTTCGAACCACGGTTGATCAGCACGAGTTGGTTGACCGATGCGCCACCTTGTACGGGGATGGCGGACGGATGCCCGTCGCGAGAGCGCCGGATGGCTTCGCTTCCACTTTCGGTCACAACTGCGTCACCTGCTCCCAATGCTTCATCTAGCGTGGCAAAGCCTGAGGTATCCGCCATCTGCCGGCTTATGATCGGAAATACGGTCAAATTTTCGTATGTGACAGGATCCCCAAGCCGCCATCCGCCTGCGCTGGACCGGTCTGGCTTCTGCCCACCACCGGCCAAGGCCGCAGCCAAACAGCCGCCCAACAAGAAGGTCCCCATAAGGACCCGGGTAAACGGATTCATTCGATTCATGACGTCCTCCTTCTCCTTGATTATGTTAGACACCATCTTCCGTGGAAGAGGTCCCCTTGCTTTTGAACGATCGAGCGTGGTTTTCTTGCAGCGCTAAGGAAGGTTGGACGAGCACAAATTCGATAGTCTTCGGCCACCTGCTGCTAGAGTTGGCTTCTCACTAGCAGTGACCATGCGTGTATCAAATTCCCGAGTCGCCGCGTATAATGCCTGCGGATTGCAGGACACGAGGAGGAAATACCGATGGATAAGTCGAGAGAGCAGGAAAATCCCGAGACGAAGGCGCTGGTGGAACGGCGCGATTTTCTGGGCGGGGCGGCAACGCTGGCGGGAACTTCACTCCTTGGGCTCGGCTTGCCGGCCACTGCGGCAGCGGCCGACGCAGCCCCGGATCGAATGCCGCCGATTCCAGCAGATAAGCTGACCGACGTCCAAAAGAAGATCGTGGAGGAAATCGTTGCGGGCCCGCGGGGAACTTTTGTGGGGCCATTCATTCCGTTACTCCGCAGTCCTGAGTTCATGAGCCGGTTGCAGAAAGTGGGGGAGTATCTCCGGTACAATACCAAGCTCGGGGCGAACATCAGCGAGTTCATCATCCTCATAGCCGCGCGGCAATGGACGCAACAATTTGAATGGGAATCGCATTACGCGGTGGCTCAGAAGGCTGGCGTGAAGCCGGAGACCGTCGCTGCGATTTCGGAAGGACGCCGCCCGGCAGGGATGTCCGCAGACGAAGAGATGGTGCATGACTTCTGCATCGAGCTGCACCACAACCGGTGCGTGAGCGACGCCGCCTACGCGCGAGTGGTCAGCAGGTTCGGCGAGCAGGGCGTGATCGACATCATTGGACTCTGCGGCTACTACACGTTGCTGGGGATGGTCATGAACGTGGCGCGGACGCCTTTGCCGCCAGGGAAAACGCCGCCGCTGGCCCCGTTTCCCCGTTAGAGGCTAGCTGGCTTGTTGGCTTTCTCATTGATGCCGGGCGTTTCGTTTGCCGGGTAGCACCGAAATTGTAGCTCGTCCCGGCCCGACCGGGACGAGGGTTCCCCCCGCGAATCACCGGAAAAATCCGCGCCTGAAAACGCGGACTGCAACAAATCCAGTGCCAACTCCCACGAGCAGCGCATTTTCATTCCACCCGTAGTGTGCTACAACGCATTCCGCGCGATAGAGTAAGACACACTTCGGTTTCTCTTTCTTGAGGACGGGTGGAAAACGAAAAATCAGCCGGACTGATACGAGCGATGGGCCGCTGGACGCTCACGGCGCTCGTCGTTAACACCATGGTCGGGAGCGCCATTTTCGGCCTCCCGTCCGTGGTGGCGGGTTACCTCGGCAGTTGGAGCCCACTCGCCTATCTTATCGCGGCGGCCGGAGTGGCCGTCATCATGGCCTGCTTCGCCGAAGTTGCTTCACAATTCGGCGAGTCGGGCGGCCCCTATCTCTACGCGCGAGAAGCCTTCGGCAGGTTCCTCGGCATCGAAACGGGCTGGCTGCTGTGGCTGGTGCGGGTAACGGGAGCCGCCGCCGCAGTGAACCTCTTCACGAACTACCTCGCGGAATTCTGGCCGGATGTGAAGGAGCCGTTGCACCGGCTTGCGGTTCTTACGCTCTTGATCGGATTTCTGGCCATCGTGAATTATCGCGGCGTGAAATCCGGCGCAGTCGCGAGCAACGTATTCACTGTGGCAAAGTTGTCGGCGCTGGTTTCGTTCGCGATCGCAGGAGGAATCTTCCTTTTGCGCACGCACCCGGCGGTTCCGACCCCGCCGGGAAATTCTCCGCTTCCGATGCGGAACTGGTTCGAGGCCATGCTCGTTCTCGTGTTCGCCTACGGTGGATTCGAAGCAGCCGTCGTGCCCATGGCCGAAGCAAAGGATCCGCGGCGCGACGCGCCGTTTGCGCTCTTTACTGCACTTGTGACCACGGCCCTCATCTATTGCACGATTCAATTCGTGGTTGTCGCTGTGCTTCCGGCTGCGGCCGCAACGGATCGTCCACTGGCCGCGGCCGCGCACGAGATGTGGGGAACAGCGGGGGCGGCCCTGATCTCCGCCGGAGCCCTGATTTCCTTGTACGGTTACCTGAGTGCGCAGATGTTGCACACGCCGCGCCTGACGTTCGCTTTGGGAGAGCAGTGGGATTTCCCGCCATTCTTTGCGCGGATTCATCCGCGCTTCCGCACACCGCACGTTTCCATCCTCATTTTCGCGGGAATCGTCTGGTGTCTGGCCGCGCTTGGCAATTTCAAATGGAATGTCATTATCTCTTCGGTTGGGCGATTGTTTGTGTACGTGCTGGTTTGCGCGTCACTCCCCGTGCTGCGCCGCAACCGCCCCAACGCACCCGCCTACAGGCTTCCCGCGGGTAATCTTGCTGCGGCTCTTGGTGTCGTATTTATGCTCGTGCTCGTGTCGCGGATGCGGCTCGCCGAATGGATCGTCATCCTCGTGACGATGGCCATCGCGCTCGTGAATTGGCTTTGGGCCCGCAATCGGAACGCGGAGGGACGTTAACTTTCAATAGGAGATTGAACGGCGGCTGTTCCCGTTACTTTGCTTCTTCCGCGACGGCCTGCAGAGCATCGCCTATCAGGCAGCCCGCCTTCCACTCATCAAGAAACACCGCGCCCAGGTTGCGATAAAAGTCGATCGCCGCAGTGTTCCAGTCCAGCACCTCCCAACGCATACAGAAGTACCGCTCTTTCCAGGCGACTCCAGCCACATGCGCGAGCAGCGCTTTACCGATGCCGTGCTTTCGGAAGTCCGGGCGCACAAAGATGTCGTCAAGAAACAATCCCGCGCGCCCCTGAAACGTGGAATAAAACTCGAAGAACACAGCATATCCGGCGACTTGCCCGTTCCACTCCGCGATGACGGCGCAAAATTTCGGTCTGGCGCCAAAACCATCGCGAGTGATGTCCTCTTCGGTCACACTGGCTTCGTGGCTCAGGCGGTCATACTCGGCAAGTTCATGGATCAAAGTCGTGAGCAGCGGCGCATCCTTGAGGGTGGCAGAGCGAATTGAAAGCATCGGCAAACTCCGGGATAGAGTTATTGCACAACGGCGATTATAGGCTAGCGCGAGGGATGCTGTCGCCGTTAAAGCGAGTGTCTCGGCGAATCGGGTGCGGTGCCTGGACTCTGGCGAGGATAGCGGGCAAGTTCGCAGACGGCAGGTTGCCGACCAGATGACTTGTCAGGACCAGTCGCTGCATATCGCTTCTTGGACAAGGAACTCAGGGTGGATAGACGATGTCACCTTCGAGCCACGAGAAGCGGCATGACAGCAAAGATCCCGAGCATCACGAAGTACACCGTTCCCGCCACGGGGTCTCGCCTCGCGAGGTACTCGCCAACCGTGAGACCACGAAGCCATAGTACGACCGTGAATTCCATGACAAGCAAGAAGCCGACCGCGACAAAGCCGACGCCAAGCCGTGTCGCCGGTGTGGGTGGCAAGGAAAGGCGCCGAGCCACCCAACGTGCCGCGAGAACGGTTACCACAAACATTATGGGCGTCTCCATAAGTTCGGCCGTTCTCGTACCGAACCTCGGGACGATCCAAAGTGTGCGGATGGTCCCAAGCACGAAGCCAACTCCAAATACGAGAGCGAAGTAGAGCGCGCCAGCTTTCAGAATCTGCATGACTGCTACTGTCTCCCAATATACCGATGTTGTGCGGTGCAACCCAACCCTTGATTAGACTGACATGATTCTCGGCTGCGGTCATCTTACATTGCAGGTTTGTAGAGACGCCATATCCCGACAAACGCCATTATCGAAACCTGGCCAGATAGCCCAACATAAGGCCTCGGAGCCAGCTTCCGATAAGCCGACCCTGACTGAGTATCATCTTCTCCCTTAACTTGGAAAAGTAACTCGAAAATGTAATTATCACGAGAGAATGTCTTGCGCCATTCTCTTGGCTGACGCCCGGCTACTTGGCTCCCTGGTTGATCGGGGGCGGATTCTGCAGCAGAAAGGTTTTCTATGAATTGTAAGTTTAAACCACTCACATTCGCGTGCATATCGTTCGCTTGCGTTTCCGCCATCCAGGCGCAGGCTCCGGCCAAGCATGCGATGACGTTTGACGACTTGATCGCGATGCAGCGCGTCAGCGAGCCGCAGATTTCGCCCGATGGGCGGTCGGTGGCCTACACGGTTGGCACACCGGAAATGGAATCGAACCGCATCGCCCGCAACATCTGGGTCGTTTCCACCGCGCCGGGGAGCCAGCCGCGCCAGCTGACGCAGAGCGGGCATGACACGATGCCGCAGTGGTCGCCGGACGGGAAGAAAATTGCGTTCCTCTCCAGCCGCGAAGCTGCGTCGCAGGTTTACGTGATGTCCGCTCAAGGCGGGAATGCGAAAAAGATCACTTCCCTCTCGACGGGCGCGGACAACGAAAAGTGGTCGCCGGATGGCCGATGGATCGCCTTCACGTCGAGCGTCTATCCCGGCTGCGCAGACGATGCCTGCAATCATTCGCGCGACGAAGCCGCTGAAAAGAGCAAGGTCAAAGCGCGCGCCTACGATCATCTACTCTACCGTCACTGGACGCACTGGAGCGACGGCAAACGCAGCCATCTGTTTGTGGTCGCGGCGAATGGAGGCGCCCCTCGCGATTTGACGGTGCGCGCCGACTACGACGTGCCTCCCGATGAGCGTGGCGACGCCAGTGACTTCTCATTTTCTCCCGACAGCAAAGAACTGTGCTTCACCGCGGTGACCGATCGTCCCGAAGCGATCAGCACGAACGGCGATCTCTTCCTGGTACCGCTCGGCGGCGGCGAACCAAAACGCATCACGACCAATCCCGGTTTCGACGGCCATCCGGCGTACTCACCCGATGGACGCTTCATCGCCTATCACTCCCAGAAAACAGCCGAGTATGAGAGCGACCGCTGGCGTCTGTTGTTGTATGACCGTGCCGGCGGAAAACAGATTGAACAGACCGAATCGTTTGACCGCAGCGTGGATGAAATCGACTGGTCCCCGGACGGCAAGCGGATTTACTTCACCGCGGAAAGCGAGGGCGAGAAACCCATATACGAAATCACAGCCACCGAGGACAGCGTGCCGCGCCAAATCCTGAAAGACACCTATAACGAAACCCTTTCTGTTTCCGCGGATGGCAGCGTGTTCGCGTTCCTGCGTTCGAGCCTGACGATGCCTGCGGAAATATTTACGTCGCGCTCCGACGGCAGCGGCGCGCAACAGCTCTCGCATCACAATGCCGCGCGCCTGGCCGCACTCGACATTAATCCACCTGAGTCTTTCTGGTATGAAGGCGCGGGCGGCACGCGCGTGCACGGTATGTTGATTCGCCCGCCTCATTTCGATGCGTCGAGGAAATATCCGCTGCTTTTGCTGATTCATGGCGGTCCTCAGAGTTTGTGGACCGATTCCTGGGGTTATCGCTGGAATGAAGAATTGTTTGCCGCGCCCGGCTATGTCGCCGTGATGATCAACCCGCGCGGGTCCACGGGTTACGGACAGAAGTTGACCGACGAGGTCACGGACGACTGGGGCGGCCGCGTCTATGACGACCTGATGAAAGGCGTGGACTTCGTGCTCGCAAAGTATCCGTTTGTGGACGCGAGCCGCGTGGCCGCAGCGGGCGGCTCTTACGGCGGCTACATGGTGGACTGGATCGCGACGCACACCGGACGGTTCAAGGCGCTCATCAGCCATGCGGGCGTGTACGACAAACCCGGAATGTACGGCGCCACCGAGGAGCTCTGGTTCGAAGAGCACGACATGGCAGGGACGCCGTGGACAAACCCCGAAAGCTACCATAAGTGGTCGCCGAGCACATTTGCCGGTGATCTGGGCAAATACAAGACGCCGACACTGTTGATTTGCGGCGAGCTCGACTACCGCGTGCCCTACACGCAAAGCCTCGAGTTCTTTACGGCATTGCAACGTCAAGGCGTGCCATCCAAGTTGATGGTCTACCCCGATGAGGGACACTGGATTCTGAAACCGCAAAACAGCCAGCTCTGGTACAAGTCATTTTTCGACTGGCTTGCCGCGTACCTGGAATAATCCGCGAGTGCGAGCAAGAGGTTAGCTTTTCTCCCAAGCGCCGAGAAGGCGGCGAAGAGAGACGACTTGGCCGAGGTGGTACGCATTGTGGTCGGCGACGAGAAGGGCTTCGCGAAGAATCGTTTGTCCCGTGCCGTGTGGAATTGGTGCGAAGAGATTTGTCTTGGGATTCGCCACCAGCTTTTTCATCAGCGCAAGGTCGCGGGCAAACATTTTCAGGCTTTTCTCCCACGCCTTCGCATTCGGGGGTTCCGGGCTTTGGGGCCAGTACCCGGCGGGCCAATCAGGCGAGACGTGTTTCGGATCGCGCGAGAATTCGAGGATGTCCCATTGCGCGATTCGCATGTGCTCCAGCAATTCCCAGACCGAATGCGGCATACCGCTGGGACGGACTCCTCGAAGCTTTGAAGGAATCCCGGAAAACGCGGCTTTCCAATCGAGATGCGCGCCGCGGCCCGAAAGAAGGCTCGTAAGATGCTCTCGCAATAGTTTTTCCTTCACTGGCTTCTCCCGGTTCTTCACTGCGTTTCAATTTGTGCTCTGGTGTCCCGTGAACGGACGTGCCGGCTCCTGGACTGTGCACGCGGTCAACTGAGAGGTTCCTCCCCAGGCTTGGAGCAATTTCTCCGATTCGGCATTGATCTCCTCGACCGGCCTGGGCCGGCCGTTTCCGGATCCTGGAAAAACGAGATACAGAATGCCTCTCCGCGCACCGCCATTTCGTGCATCGGACCGGATTCCAAGATTTTCGGCCAGCGCCATCGAGCCTTCGCCAATCCTGTCGGATGGTCCAACGTCACCAAAGATCGCGTACGAGCTCTTGCCATTCCCCTGATTGACAACGAATGCGAAGTCTCCTGGGCGCGCGCCAATCTCGCGCGCCATGCCGCCCGGCAGCACAATATAAGGGATTTTTGTTGAATCGACGTAGTGCGCAGGATCGTTCATCGGCTTTGTTCGGTCGGTAAGCGCAGTGGCGGAAACGTAATAGCCTGGAAAAGGATCATTCGGGCCTTGCACGAAGGGTTCTCCATCTTGATTCTTAGCCAACCCTTGCCAATTCCCCGGCGACCCCGCATTCGCGAGATCATCGAGGCCCGAATTGTCAGGATGGTAGGCATTTGGCGCACCATCGGCATCGATCGTCATTCCCGACTCATAAAAAAAGGCAGTGTCGCCCGGCAAGTGCCAGATCGGAACTTCGCGCTCCGGCTCTCCATCATGACTCATCTGGAAATTCAATAGCGGCTCGCTGGAACAGCCAGTTGACGGATCTTGTCCCGCGCTCAACCCGTTGTTCCCGAGTGCGCACTGATTGAGCTCCATCCGTCTTTGCTCGAGGATCCTTAGATGCTTCTGCAAATCAACTGGCCGTAAACCCGCGCCATTCATCTCCGGCGCGCTGCCCGAATCTGCTTGCTGCACGAGGACGCGCCGGTCGCGTTCCACGGTCCGCATAGCTTCCTGCATTGAGTCGAAATAGCTGCCGCAATTCTGCGCGGGATCTGGAGCTATTTGATTTCCTCCCTGTACAGGCACAGGGGAAGCCTGTTGCCCGCTCGCAACCATCGACGAACACAGAAATATTGCTGCCACAAAAAGAGCTACAACGCGCTGCATGGCCCGTTGCCTCCACCCGATCGGTGCTGCGAACAGCTCCTCGGGAAACGCGTTTCGTTCACACACCTATTGTAGACGACTCCACGGGAGAGTATGTTTCACAGTTTTGCAGTCCACTCGGGAATGGCAGCAAAACGACACACTCGACGCGGGGCAGACGTTACCTCACGACCGTGCCCCTACGAAGTGGTCCAAGCAGTCTCGGCTCATTGGAAATTTCCTCGCCGCCCAGCGGTTTCACCGTTAAAATGTGTTGATACGCGCCCGTAGCTCAGTTGGAAAGAGCGTCTGCCTTCTAAGCAGAGGGTCGGGGGTTCGAGTCCCTCCGGGCGCGCCACTTTCTCCTTCTCTATCATCTAGATACAGCCCTCGATTTGCTGGGTCTTTTCTTCTGCGACTGCACTGTCACGAAAACGTAACGGTTTGCGACCGCTTTTCGCTTTCTTCGGTTCTAAAACTGGCGCGGTTTGTTGTGTAGCCTCTTCACGAGAAGCGTCGCCCAAACGTAACAGAGAGCCCCCCTCGTATGTTTTTTCGTTTACCTGTTCGAGATGCTCTCGAACCTGTTGCGCCAGTCCCAATTGATAGAAACGTTTCGTCTCCGGGCTACTGTGCCGCATCGCATGCTGCACGACCGCATCGGGTGCAACCCAACTGAGGCGCGTGCAAAATACGTGACGCAGGTTGTAGATCGGAAAATACGGAACACCAGCTTTCTTGAGGGTCGTCTTCCATGCTCGCCTCACGTTTCCGATGGCCTTCTCAGGATTGGATGGACTGGGGAACAGAAAAGGACTTCTCGATCCACATTCCTTCTTCCATTCAATGAGCACATCGGAGGCTAGGCGAGTCAATGGAACAGGTTGTTCGGAGTCTTTCGTCTTGACGTTGCCGCCCAAGCGAATGACCTGATTGTGGAGATCCACTTGCTCCCAGCGTAGCGAGAGCCCCTCACTGTACGTTCTTCCGCCCGTCTGCACGAGCAGAATGATCGCGACACGAAGGGACGGTGGTGCTGCGTGAAGGATTCGTTGTTCCTCTTCCGCAGTCAGCATTCGCTTTATTGGCCGCTCTCGGCGCTCGTCAAAGTGCTTCACGCCGGTTGCGGGGTTTTCGGTGAGGTATTTTCGAGTAACCGCAAACTGGAACATACAATGAAGGCACTGAAGTTCCCGGTTCACGGTCGCTCCTTTTACAGTGAGCTTCGCGTTGGACTGCGATGGCTGGCGGCGGCGATGATTGCGATATTCCTCAATCATCTGCCTATGAATCTCCGTCAAGTCGTATTCCCCGAAGTGCAGTTTCAGGTTTTTGATGAACGTGCGATGGTTTCGCTGGCTGCTGGTGGAAAGAGTTGGTGAGTGCGAGGAGAGAAATTCTTCGCACAGTTTTGCGAACGTAAACCTCACACATGGAGAGCCGACCTTGAACAAGCCCAGAGCAATTTCGCCTTCCCGCTGCCTAAGAATCTTCCTGGCGATTTGCTTGCTGGACGTCTTGGTTGACTCGAACGTGCGCGTGTTCGCTGCCGTATAGCTCATCCACCAAAACCGCGAATCCTTTCTTTGGTACAACCCCATTTCGGCGCTCCTTCTACTTGCCAGAGGAGTGCGCCGAGGTGATTATACGCGCTGTGGTTGGAGTAGAGCTAGCTGGTAGGGTATGAGCCTCTTTGAACTTGTCGAGCACCGAGCGGCGGTATTCGAGTCGTCCGCCAAGTTTGCGGCGCTCGATTTGCTCCTGGCAGGAATAGTGATAGAGGGTGCTGGTCGATACTCCGAGGTATGCCGCAGCCTCCGAGTGCCCTAACCAATGGTCCATGTCCGCTGACACGTTAGGCTCCTCTACATCGGTTGGTACGCCACTGAGGGAGAGTTCAGGGTCGCGTACTGCGAGTTTCTGAAAGAGCTTGAGAATCTGTTCGGCGTCCTCCGGTAAAAGGAGCAGGCAAGCTACAAACTTCGGCGCTCTCTCTTTCTCCGGGTGGCTGCGTGGAACTTTGCTGCCGTTGATAGACTCTCTGGGCTCGCTTTCGAATTGAATTGTGCAGCTCATAATCCCTCCAGCACTTCA
This sequence comes from Terriglobia bacterium, assembly GCA_041488495.1. GTDB lineage: Bacteria > Acidobacteriota > Terriglobia > Acidiferrales > UBA7541 > Palsa-360. The sequence goes on along the minus strand of JBGPPL010000035.1, from coordinate 487 downwards.
GTGATCGGCTCCAATTTCTCTTGCCTGCCATGACTCTGCGTCAGACGGGCCATTGTTCCCTTTTTGCTTGACTAGCTCCGCATGTGCTTTTTCAACGGTGTGACGCGCGTAGTATTCGGGGTTTGGTTTATCTTGAGTGCGAAAATCGGCAATTCTTCGAATGATTTCTTCTGCGTCGTCTCCACGAGCGAGGGCACGTTTGGCATAAGCCCAGTCATGCTCGGATTGGCTCAGCGCAGTGCTGGGAGAGCGATCCCTGTGCGTTATTTCTTCATTGTGATGTCGGGGGGCATCGTGTGAATCAATCGGAATCTTGAAATCCCGAAGATGGTATGTCTGCGTCGATTCCGCATGGGCCTTCACATAGAAATCTTGGTCGTATTTCTTGTTAGCGAAACCGGGAAGTCGTAACACGCGCGTTGAGTCCGTCGCTGCCGGATCGCCGCCGAACTCCCTGACCATTGCTTGCTGCAAAGCCTCCGCTTCT
>JBGPPL010000034.1:0-30627 GCA_041488495.1 Terriglobia bacterium | reverse complement strand
TCCATCACCGCAATCGAGATCGTTTCCTTGTGGACATCCATGCCGATGTACTTAGCGTCATTCATGAGGGTGTTCCTTTCTGTAGGTGTTGCTTCGAACGATCAAACCTACTCGAAAGGGGCGCCCTTTTATAATGCGTCGGATGATCGGAAACTGGACCGCCAACTGCTGACTGCAGCAATAGACATGCGGTTCGAATTATGTGAGGATACGGGACAAAAGAGTAAGCTAATGGCTCATAAACTTGCAATGGAGGGTATCCATGGAAAGACGAAAATTTCTGGCTTCATCGCTCGCGGCATCGGCGCTGGCTGTCACCACGCCAAGCAGCTATTCAGAGGCTGCGCAAGGGGCCGCGCAAGGAAAGGGCCGGGAGTTCTACCAACTCCGGCGCTATCACCTCAACAGCGGGCCGCAGAGAAAACTTTGCGATGATTTTTTCCGCGATGCGCTCGTGCCGGCGCTGAATCGCCTATCCATAGCGCCTGTCGGTGTGTTCGACCTTTCGATTGGGCCGGAGACTCCTTCGATTTATGTGCTGATGCCGAGCCTGTCGGCGGAAACGCTGGCCACAGTGGAAACTCGCCTGGGGCAAGACGCCGAGTACATGAAGGGCGGAGCGCCTTTCCTGAACGCTCCTGCCAAGGAGCCTGCGTTCGACCGGATGGAGAGTTCGTTTCTGCAGGCGTTTGAGAAATGGCCCAGGATCGTCCTGCCAGCGGCAACCGCTACGCACGGCCCGCGGGTCTTTGAACTCCGGATCTATGAGGGAGCCTCGGATCAGGATCACAGGCGGAAGGTGGAGATGATGCAGTCGGGCGAAGCGGAAATTTTCACGAAGGCCGGTGTCGAGCAGGTGTTCTACAGCGAGACCCTGATTGGATCGCGGCTGCCGAACCTGACCTACATGCTGGCCTTCGACAATCTGGCAGATCGCGACAAGAAATGGGCTGCCTTCCGTGGGTCCGATGAATGGAAGACTTTCTCGACGCAGCCCAAGTACGCGTTCGAGGCCATCGTCTCCACCATTAACAACTTTATTCTGACTCCGACCGCCTACTCGCAGATCTAGGCGCGGGCGGGATCTCGCTGCCACTTCACCACTGACGGAGCTGGTCTTCCCCCTCTAGAAACCAAGTTTCAATTTTGATTCTGAGGCTCCATGCCCCATTTGATGCCGGCCCACACGCGCTCGTGCAAGAAGTAGCCAACGGTAGTGTAGATGTTGCTGACAATCATAAAGCTTGCCGCCGTCACCACTTTGCCCGTTAGCAGGTAGACCACCAGGAAATCGAGGCACACGATGATGCCACGGTACGTGGTGGCCTTGACGACGGAACGCTTTCTGGTTGCACGATTCTTCATGGCCGTCTCTCGTTTCGCTGCCGGCTAGCTCGCTGCTGCCTGCGGGAAAAACACGCGGAAGCGCGTGCCCTTGGTGGTGTCGTCGTCCAAACGGATCGTGCCGCGATGGTCGTCCACGATCTTGGCGACGATTGAAAGCCCCAGTCCTACGCCATCCTTCTTCGACGTGAAAAATGGATTGAAGATCTGCTCGCGCAATTCGGGCGGCACGCCCGGGCCTGAATCTTCGACAGTCACACAAACGCCGGCCTCCCCTCTCGAGACTTCCGGCGCAATCGACAGGCGCAGAGTTCCATGCACTGGGCCGTCCAGTGGGCCTTCCTGTCCCTCCATGGCCTGAAACGCATTCGTGATCAGATTGACGAAAACCTGTTCGCAAAGCTGACGGTCCGCTTGAATTTCAGGCAAGCCTTGGGCGTATTCGCGGTCGACTTTCACCTTCGCATTCGGGAACGAAGCCGCAGCCGACTCGAGCGCGCGATCCACAATTTCGGAGATGCGCTCAGGGCGCAATTCGAGCTTCGAGGGCCGCGCAAAGTCGAGAAATCGCACGACGAGCGCGTTCAGCCGGTTCACCTCGGACGAGATGTAGCCCGCCAGCTCCGCGACGAGCGGCTGCGACCCCGCGACTTTCTGGCTCAGCATTTCCGCCGAGCCCTTGATCACGCCCAGCGGATTCCGGATCTCGTGCGCGAGTCCGGCGGAAAGTTGTCCCAGCGCGGCCAGGCGCTCCGCGCGGCGCGCTTCGGCTTCGGCAAGGCGCAATTGCCGATTGGTCTCTTCCAGTTTTTCCGAAAGAATCTCCAGCCGCTTCACCTGCCGGCGATTTTCCATCACGAAGCGGTTGACAAGAATGGCCGCGATGAAAAAGAAAAGCACGCGGATGGTGAGCACGCTGGCTCCGGCAGAGGTCAGCTCGTAATCCTGCAGCGCCGGGAACAAGAGCGAGATGTAGGCGAGTGAGGCGACTGTGGTCCAGGCCAAAGTGGCGATGGGACCGAAGTAAATGGCCGCGCTCACCACGGGCAAAAAGAAGATGGGATAGTAGCTGCTGTTGATCCCCATATCGCTGGTGTGATCGAGCAGAAGCGTGGCCAGCAGGATCTTGATGGCGACGCTGTAAGCGCGGCCACGTTTTGGTAACCGGCTGATCAGCCAGCCCTCAAAGAGCTGGAAAACTACGATTGCAAGGATGATCAATTGCTTGTGAATTTCGGAAACCGGCGGGAGCAGCGCCAGCCCGCCGAGGAAGACCAGCCAGAGGAAGTCAATCCAACTCATTGCCGATCGCTCGCGATCCAGCATTCTGTAAGACTCCCGCAGAGTTTAACACGTGGCGCGGTAGAAAATTGTCGAGAAGCGAGAGGCGACTCTCTTAGGGGCACGGCATGCCGTGGCCCTACAGCAATTCAGTCGGAAAAAAGCAGATTGATGTGAAATGCAAGGCTTACTGCACGCGTTGGGGGCGCGACTCGGTGTCGACCAGAGTCTCGAAGATGGCGAGCACGTGGCGGCGGTATTCAACCATGCGCGTGAAGACGTCGCGAAGGGTGGGTTCGCGTTCGGCCTCGCGGTGCCATTTGAGCAGTACCGTCTGCGGAACTTCGATGTCGCGGCGAAGCTCTTCAGCGGAATGCCCGCGCAGGAACAGGCCGTAGAAGAAGGCCGCCTCCCGCTGCGGATAGTCGAAGTCGTGCTGGGTCTCTTCGGCCGCGTGGGCTGCGGCTGGAAGCGTCGGGTTGATGTCGGTCTGCATCAGCGCCTAAAGACAGAAAGGGCAGTTTACCGGAAGATTTCGCGGCGTCAAGTGGTACCCGTGTCCAGGATGTCAAATTCGCAATCCGGGTAGCCAAGGGACTCCTGACAGCCCCGTTTGATGCCGGAGGCGCGGACATCGACTCTTTGCGCCACCCGGCGGACGAGGATCGCCCGCGGTTCTACGGGGACGATCAAGAATTGTGCTGAATTATCCCGGTCTGCCCGGCTGGCGCGCGGAACGGACGAACTCGCGCAGCGCCGAGACATTAGGTCCGTAAGCGCCGATGCGGGCCGCATCGACAGGCAAACCCAGGCGCTCAGCGGCTTCCACGTTGATGCCGGCATCATCGAGCTCAGACAGGCTGAATCCGATGGCTGGAAACACACGCTGCTTGCCGCTTGGGTAGACCGGGCGCGGCGGACGCCGCCGCTGCCACGGGTGGTTTGCGATCGCGAAGAACTGGTGCCAGTCGTTTTTGTCCCACATCGCTCGCTCCTGCGTCCCCGGGACTCAGGACGCTCTAGGTATGAGATGCGCCATATACCCTGGTGGTCGCTTCCCGTTGCCCGCCCCGATCAGATCGGGGCCCGCAGAGGGCAGAGTCCGGGTATACGACACAACTCCGGCGGCGTCCAGCATAGACTCCAGATTGTTTCAGGCGTGTTACGAAAGAGAAATTATCACGTTGCATCAGGAAGGCGTTCCACGCCGGCGCCGTAAATTCGTTCGAACGGCATCTAGATCGAGGCAACGCAGCGTTTCACGTGGAACAACGCGCCAAGTCGTTCCATGTCACATCCTTGCACGCGTTTGCGTTCCTGCCCAGGAGCCTCCCCCCACAACGCTGTGCAACCGCGGCGCCCGGCTGCTATACTGACGGCATTCGACCGTCCTCTCTGGAATCTGTTGAGATGCCGAAACCCGCCATCGTCGTTCACTACCACGAGCTCTGGCTGAAGGGCGGAAACCGCCGCTTCTTCCTCGGCAAACTGCACACGGCATTGAAACGCGCGCTGGAGGGCTTGCCTGTCGAGCGAATTTTGCGGCCCGGCGACCGGCTGTTAATCCAATTTGGCGAAGGCGCTTCGGTCGAGGAAGCGATTGCGCGGATCGAGCGCGTGTTCGGCGTGGCGTTTTATGCTGTCGCGCGTGAGGTTCGGCGCGGCGGGGACGACGACCTCGCGGCGCTCGGGCGCGCGGCGTGGGAGGAAGTTCGCAGCGAGAAATTTTCGACGTTCGCCGTGCGCGCCAAACGCAGCGACAAGTCCTTCCCGCACCGCACCTCCGAGATCGAAGTTTCGGTCGGGCAATATTTGGCCGACCAGTTGCGCGCTGAAGGACGCGCCGCCCGCGTCAAACTCAACGATCCGGAGCTGACCTGCCGCATCGAAATTCCGCCCGGGCCGTCGCTGCTGGTCTACGCGCGGAAAATTCCCGGCGCCGGCGGGCTTCCGCCAAACACGGCCGGACGCATGACGTGCCTGCTTTCCGGCGGATTCGATTCCGCCGTGGCCGCGCACAAAATGATGAAGCGCGGCGCGCACCTGAGCTTCGTGCACTTCTGGGGCGGCGGGGCGCTGCCGGGCGAGTCTTCGGTCCACGTGGCGCGGGAGTTGGTGCGGCGCCTCGTGCCGTGGCAATTTTCCGCCAAGCTTTATATGGTGCCGTTCGAACCAATCCAGCGGGAGATTGTGGCGAGCGCTCCGGAAGAGTTCCGCATTTTATTGTATCGCCGCATGATGCTGCGCATCGCTGAGCGCATCGCGCGCGCTGATGGCGCGCTCGGGCTCGTCACCGGCGACAGCCTGGGCCAGGTGGCTTCGCAAACACTGCACAACATGGCGGCCGTGGGTGACGCCGTGCGCATGCCGCTGTACCGCCCGCTCGCGGGCGACGACAAGCTCGAAATCATGGCTGCCGCGCGAAAAATCGGCACGCACGACATCTCTGCCGGACCGTTCCACGATTGCTGCCCCATCTTCCTGCCGCGCAACCCCGCGCTGCACGCCTCTGCCGAGGAACTCGAACAGGCTGAAAGTAAGATGGACATAGAAGTGCTGGTCCGCCACGGAATCGACACCGTAGCCATCGAGCGGTACCGCTACGCCGCCGGCCGCGTCGAAAAAGTGGAATCGTTCAAGTCCGCGACCGCGTGAGGATGGCGGCGGGTCGGTCCGCTCCTGGAAGTGGAACCAGGCGGCCACCTGGGGCTGGCAGAAAATGAAACCGGGGAGCTATCTGGAGCTCCCCGGCTTCACAGCTATTCATTGTTCTTCTTGAAGACGATTACCAGCGCCGGTCGCCACCGCCGCCACCACCGCGATCGCCACGGTCCCGGCCTCCGCCCCCGCCCCCGCCGCCTCCGCCGCGTCCACCACCACCGCCACCACGTCCACCGCCACCACCACCGCCGAAGCCGCCACGTCCGCGCCCGCCTCCACCGCCGCCTCCGCCACCTTCACGAGGGGGGCGAGCTTCGTTGACGACAATATTGCGGCCCATGAAATCATGGCCGTTCAGACCCTGAATGGCGCGCTCGGCTTCCTCGTCGCTGTTGACCTCGACAAACCCGAACCCGCGCGGTTGCCCCGAAAAACGGTCGCGCACCAGAGTGACGTTCGCCGCGGTGACTCCCGTCTGTGAGAATAGAGTGCTGACCTGCTCCTCCGTCGCTTGAAAAGGAAGATTACCGACGTAGAGTTTCTTCAATTCGAGACTCCTTTTGGCCGTGGCGGAATGGAGCCCACGGAACCCGAGACTGAAGAGGCAGGGTCGAGGTCGGGGAAACGGGCCGGGGGCCCAAACTAGTCCGACGAGAGACGCACTTCAGCTCCGGGCGAATCTTGCTCTAAATTTGTACGGTCGTCAACAAAAGATATTTGTATGACTATCAACTATGAAATGAATAGATGCAAAAAACCGGCGCGCCGCGCGGGTGGCGAAATTTCATGGATTTTGGTGGTAGGATGCACCAATCCATTTGGGAGTGACTCGTTCCGATGCGCGGCTTGATGATGGATTTTCCCCTGACGGTGCCGGCGCTGCTTGAGCGCGCGGGCAACATTTTCGGCAAGGTCGAAATCGTCACGCGCCGGCCGGACCGCTCGCTCGCGCGCTATACCTGGGGCGATCTTTACCGGCGCGCCCGGCGCCTGGCGAACGCGCTCACCGGTCTGGGTCTGCAGCGTGGAGACCGCGTAGCCACGCTGCTGTGGAACCAATCCGAACACATGGAAGCATACTTCGGCGTCCCGGCGGCCGGTGGCGTGCTCCACACGCTGAACATGCGGCTGCACCCGGACGAAATCAGCTTCATCGCCAATCATGCGGGCGACCGCTTCCTGATTGTCGACGACGTGCTGCTGCCGGTATACGAAAAATTTTGCGACCGCGTAAAATTCGAACGCGTGATCGTCGTGCCGTTTGGCGGCGGCGCAACGCCGGCGAGTTGCGATGGCTACGAGGAGCTGCTATCGCAGGCGAGCGAGGACTTCGCGTATCCGCAGCTCGAAGAAAATGAAGCGGCGGCGATGTGCTACACGTCCGGCACCACGGGGCGCGCGAAGGGCGTCGTCTATTCGCATCGCGCCATCGCGCTGCATTCGCTCAACTGCTGCGGGGCCGATTCGTTCGCTATATCATTTCGGGATACGGTATTGCCGCTGGCGTCCATGTTTCATGCGAACGGCTGGGGGATTCCATTCACCGCTGCAATGGCTGGGGCCAAAGTCGTGCTGCCCGGACCATTCGCGGACCCGGAAGGCATCCTCGACCTGATGGAGCAGGAGCGCGTCACGGTGGCGCTCGGCGTGCCGACGATCTGGTTCGGGGTTCTCGAGGCGCTCGAAAAAAATCCTGACCGGTGGAAATTTTCCTGGCCGGTGCGCATGCTCGTGGGGGGAGCCGCGCCTTCCGATGCGCTGATGCGCGGATTTGACCGCCACGGGTTCACCTTAATGTGTCTGTGGGGCATGACGGAAACCACTCCGCACGGCGCCTGTTCACTGCTGCGTCCCCACATGGACGCCTGGAGCGACGATGAGAAATACGCGCAGCGCCTGAAACAAGGGATTCCAACGGCGATCGTGGAAGCCCGCATCATTCGGCCCGACGGCACGCAGGCGCCACACGACGGCAAGACCATCGGTGAGATCGAGGTGCGCGGGCCGTGGGTCGCGGCGGCCTACTACAACATGCCGGAAGAATCGCACCGGTGGTCGCCCGACGGCTGGCTCCGCACCGGAGACATGGCCCACATCGATGAAGACGGCTACATCAAGCTCGTCGACCGCAGCAAGGACTTGATCAAGTCCGGCGGCGAATGGATCAGCTCGGTGGACCTGGAAAATGCGCTGATGGGACATCCGTCCGTGAAAGAAGCGGCTGTGATCGGCTTACCGCACCCGAAATGGCAGGAACGCCCGCTGGCCGTGGTCGTCTTAAACGACGGCAAGCAGGCGCAGCCCGGAGAGTTGCGCGAATTTCTGGCCGCGAAATTCGCGAAGTGGCAATTGCCCGACGCATTTGTGTTTGCGAAAGAAATTCCTCGAACATCGGTGGGCAAATTCCGCAAGATCGCGCTGCGCGAACAGTTCGCCGGCTGGAAGTGGGAGCCGTAGCCTGAGGGAAATTGGGTTTCATTCCACCCAGGCAGGGCCGGGGTGAATTCCGCGAAGAATCTCTCTGCGATAGAGAGACAAGAAGAGATTCCTCGTCGACTGCCGTTCACGGAGAACCCATCACTTGAAGGGTTCAGGGTAAACGTTCTCGGCTCGCCGTGAACTGTGAAGCGCGACGGAATGACAGGCGATCCCATTTGTTCCGCACTTTCGTAGCTGGTATTTCCTCGCCGAGTTGGCTGACGAAAGCCGCATCTGCAGCATGTTTGATAGAATGATTCCTTCCACCCGCCAAAGCACATCTTGTGCATAAGGGACAGGGGAAGCCACTGAAATGCCGGAAGCGTTAGAGCAGAGAAGCGCCAACGACGAGCGCGTATTTGAAGGTTACCGTCGCTGGGGATATCTCGCGGCGAATCTCGATCCCCTCGGCTTCCTGGCGCCGATCGAACATTCCGAACTCATCCACGACGGCCCAGCCGCCGCTGCCGCGCGAAAATTCTACTGCGGGACGATCGGCGCCGAATTCGTGCACATCGATGATCCCGAACGCCGGCGCTGGATTGCCGGGCGTCTGGAATCGGACCCGCCTCAACCCGACCGCGACTATATCCTGGAGCGGCTGATCCGCGCCGAGTTGTTCGAACAAGTTCTGCAGGCGCGCTACCTCGGCAGCAAGAGATTCTCACTCGAAGGCGTTACGGCGCTCATCCCGCTGCTCGACCGCGTGCTCACATCCGCTGCGCAAGCAGGGGGCGAGCAAGTGGTGATCGGCATGAGCCATCGCGGCCGGCTGAACGTGATGGCGCACATCGCGGGAAAGCGCGCGGCAGACATTTTTGCGGGGTTCGAGGACGTGGACCCGCGCAGCGTGCTGGGCAGCGGCGACGTCAAGTTTCACGTCGGCGCCACGGGAGAGTACCGCACTCGAGAAGGCCGAAAACTGAGCGTTCATCTCGCTTCGAACCCCAGCCATCTCGAAGCGGTCGATCCCGTCGCGATCGGCCGCGTGCGAGCAAAGCAGGCGCGCGTCGGCAACGCCTCCCGTTGGGTGAAAGTCCTCTCGATCGTGTTGCACGGCGACGCCGCATTCGCCGGCCAGGGCGTCTGGGCGGAAACATTAAACCTCGCCGAACTGAAAGCCTATTCGGTCGGCGGCACCATCCACGTCATCGTGAACAACCTGCTGGGCTTTACGACCGCGCCGGCGCAGCTTCATTCGTCGCGCTTTGCATCTTCGCTGGCCAAACGCCAGGCGATTCCCATTTTCCACGTCAACGGCGAGGACCCCGACGCCGTTGTGCGCGTCGGGCAGATGGCGCTGGAATACCGCCACGCGTTCGGGAGCGATGTGGTCGTGGACCTGATCGGATACCGGCAACACGGCCACAGCGAAGTGGACGATCCGACCATCACGCAGCCGCTCCTGTACGCGAAAATCAAGAATCATCCGCCGCTGTGGCAGATCTACGCGAAGCAGACCGGTGCGGACCCGGCTGCAATGATCGACGCGGTGCGGGGCGAACTGGAAGCCGCGCACGAGGCCGCGAGCGCGATGCAGAAAAACCCGCGCCTGGGCAAGCTGCCTTCGTACTGGTCGCCATACAAGCGCGGGCGCTACGACAGCGCCTGTGAAATGGATACCGGAGTCTCGGCCGATACGCTCGGCGAAGTTACGGACAAGCTGACGAGCTACCCTGCGAATTTTGCCATTCACCCGAAAGTGAAAAAACTGCTCGAACAGCGCGCCGAAATGGGGCATGGCAAGCGCTTAGTGGACTATGGCATGGCCGAAGCGCTGGCATTCGGAACGCTGCTGCTCTCGGGCGCGCCGGTGCGGTTCACGGGCCAGGACACGCGCCGCGGCACATTCAATCAACGCCATGCGGCGCTGGTGGATACACGGACGGAAGCCGAATACGTCCCGCTCGAACACCTGGCGCCCGGCCAGGCGCATTGCGAAATCTACAACTCCACACTCTCCGAAGCCGGCGTGCTTGGCTTCGAATATGGCTATAGCCGCGATTATCCCGAGGCGCTTGTGCTCTGGGAGGCGCAATTCGGCGATTTTGCGAACGGCGCGCAGATCATCATCGATCAGTTCATCAGCGCGGGTGAGGACAAGTGGGACCTGCCCTCCGGCGTTGTGCTGCTGTTGCCGCACGGGCACGAGGGCCAGGGCCCGGAACATTCGAGCGCCCGCATCGAGCGCTACCTTCAGCTCGCCGCCGAGGACAACATTCAAATCTGCCAGCCGTCGAATGCCGCGCAGTATTTTCATTTGCTGCGCAGGCAAGCGTTGCGCCACTGGCGCAAGCCGCTGGTGGTGTTCACGCCGAAGAGTATGCTGCGCCATCCCGATGCCTCTTCACCGCTCGAGGATTTTTTCCATCCGCGGTTCGAGTGGGTTGTTCCCGACCGCGAAATCACTTCCGCCCAGCGCATCCTGATCTGCAGCGGAAAAATCGGGCATGAGCTGCGCCACGAACGCAAACAGCGCGGCGACAATGAAACGGCGATCCTCTTTCTCGATCAGCTCTATCCGTTCCCGAAGAACGAACTGCGTGCGGAAATTGCGCGCCATTCGAATGCGCGCGAAATCGTCTGGGTGCAGGAAGAACCTGCCAACATGGGCGCCCTCTCCTACGTCCTGCCGCGCATTCATCATTATATTCAAGGCATCCCTGTGCGCTCGGTGAAGCGCTCGGCCAGCGCCAGCCCGGCCACCGGATCGGCCAAGGCGCACGAGCTCGAGCAGAAAACATTGGTCACGCTGGCATTTACCACGGGTCCGAGCTGATCGGCGCGGCAATGCTCTAAACTTTGGGTTTCCGGGAGGAAGCGAAGATGCGAAAAAAGATCATGCAGGGAATTGTATGGATGGCGACGTTGTGTTGCGCAGGTATCTCTGTTTCCGCACAGCAGAATGCGCCGCTGACGGCTGTACCGCCGAAGGAAGGCGATTTCGTTGCGCGGGACTTCAAATTTTCAGACGGCCAGACGCTTCCGGAGTTACGGCTGCACTACACGACGATCGGCGCACCGCAGCGTGACGCAAGCGGCCGCGTCACGAATGCCGTGCTGATTCTTCACGGCACGAACCGCCGCGGCGGAGTTTTCCTTATTCCCTCGTTTGCCGGTGTGCTCTTCGGGCCCGGGCAGCTACTGGACGCTTCGAAGTACTACCTCATTCTTCCCGACCAGCTCGGCGCCGGCGCTGGAAAATCCACGAAGCCGAGCGACGACCTGCGGGCCAAGTTTCCTCACTACGATTATTCGGACATGGTCCGGGCATTGCAGCTTCTGTTGACTCAAGGATTGCAGGTGAACCACCTGCGCCTGTTCATCGGCGCATCCATGGGCTGTATGGAAGGCTGGATGTGGGGCGAATCAAACCCCGGCGATACGGACGCCATGCTTCTGCTCTCCTGCCTGCCGGTCGAAGTTGCCAGCCGCAACCGCATGGTGCGCAAGATCATGGTCGACGACATTCGCCTCGATCCGGGATGGAACAACGGCAACTACACGCAACAGCCTTACGGGTTGCGCGCCGCGCTCGGTCACTTGCTGGTCGTGGGGAGCGCCCCGACGATCTGGCAGAAGGAATATCCGACGGCCGCGCTCGCGGACAAATACGTGGATCAATACATCGAAGAAAACATGAAGACAACCGACGCGAACGATTTCATGTACCAGTACGACGCGTCACGCAACTTTGATGCTTCGAAAGATCTAGGTAAGATCCGGGCAAAAGTCTTGCTCATCAATCCGCAGGAAGATTTTTGGAATCCTGCGGAACTCGGCATCGCGGAGCAGGAAATCAAGAAAGTGGAAAACGGAAAATTTGTCTTGCTGCCGTTTTCCGATCAATCGCGCGGCCACTACACGTTTTTCCAGGCTGCGGTCTGGCAGAAGCACCTCGCCGAATTTCTCGACGGATTGAAACACTGAGAAGCGGGACCGGGAGACCCCTCTCACTCTCTGCGTGGGACGAAGTACAGGGTGTTTGCTGAAACCATCCAGCCACTGGACCGGGCAAGGTGCACGAGCTCGAACAGAAAACATTAATCACACTGGCCTTCATCATAGGATCCACCTAATTAACGCGGCAATGCGGACGGTCTCCACCTCCCTACTCCAACCGCCTCAGAATAAGAAAGGGATAAATAGATAAAGCAGTTGACATCCTTCATGACAAGTGATACGAATGCCCCAAGTTGACAAGATTCTTACTGCCTTATATCGAATTTCTCGTTTTGTTGGGGTAGTTCGGCGTGTTGGAGGGGTGAAATGGGTGTTTCCTTCTCCGCTCGAATCTTGAGCGCCAAGTGGGCCCGAGTAGACCCTAGTAAGAGCCTCCAATTGAGTCGCAACGCTCAACGACCTGAAAACCATTATCCCGAAGCGTCTCCTGTTTTTGATTTGACGAGAATTGTGCATGTTTTTTGCCGTTCAAAATTCTTGGGTGAGCTGTGGGTGTTTTGAGTTTCAGAGAAATCCGAAATGGAGGACCGTCAATGAATCCGAAAATCAGCAAATTGCTTGTTTTAATCTGTGTTCTCGGGCTTCTGTTCTCCGCAACTCCGCTGCGCGCGCAGGTGGCCGGCGCCACGCTTTCCGGCGTGATCACTGACGCGCAGGGAGGAGCTGTTGCCGGCGCGAAAGTATCCGCCAGGAATGGCGCCACCGGTATATCAACGGACACCACCACCAATAGTTCGGGTATCTATAGCATAGTGAACCTCAACCCGGCGAATTACGATGTGTCAGTTACCGCTCCGGGCTTCCGCACCGCCACCAGCAAAGTGACGCTCGGCGTCGGTGCCAAACAAGAGATGAACGTCGCTTTGACCGTCGGTGAGGTTTCGCAGACCGTTGAGGTCACCGGCGTTGCTCCGATCGTTGAGACGACGAACGCCACCCTCAGCGGCGAAGTCCTGGGCGCGCAGATTGTAGAGTTGCCCTTGAACGGCCGCGACTGGGCATCTCTGGCCACGTTGCAACCCGGCGTGGCCTCGGTGCGGCCTCACGAAGCGGTCGACGCGCCTGGCGGCGCGACCCGCGGGCTGGGAGTGCAGATGACCGTTAACGGAGCTCGGCCCCAGCAGAACGTCTACAGGCTCAACGGCGTGATCGTCAACGATTACTCGAATGCGGGTCCAGGAAACGTACTCGGCGCAAACGTGGGTGTGGACGCGATTCAGGAATTCTCGGTCTTGACCAGCAACTACTCGGCCGAGTACGGCTTTACCTCGGGCGGGGTGATCAATGCCATCACGAAGTCCGGCACCAACTCGTTGCATGGAAGCGTTTATGAGTTCGTCCGCAACAAAGCGTTCGACGCGGCAGATTTCTTTGACAACGCCAGTGGTAGACCGAAAGGGGCTTTCAACCGCAACCAGTTCGGAGCGTCGGCAGGATGGAAGATCCTGAAGGACAAGGCTTTCCTCTTTGGCAATTACGAAGGGCTCCGCCAGGTGAAAGCCGTATCCCAGAATGCCAAGAGCTTAGCGCCCAACGTGAGGCTAGGGATCATCAACGACGTTAATACCGGCCTACCTCTTCCCGCGACTTTGGCTGGCGTCCCGGGCTCTGGCGTCCCGTGCCCGTTCGCAAACATGACAAATTTTGCGCCCGGAAAAGCGTCTACGTGCATTGATAATACAATAGCAAAGCTTATAGGCTCCGGAACGTCCGGCTTCGGTCTCGAGCCGCTGCCCAATGGCTCCCTGATCGGAGCTGGCAACATCGGCAACTTCAATTCTAACGGCAATCAAAGGGTGACCGACAACTACGGGACGGTCCGAGGCGACCTCAAGATCTCGGACCATGACAGCCTGTCCGGCAGTTGGTTTCGGGATGACTCGACGTGGACCAAGCCCAACGCCTTCAACCAGGATATTAGCGGGTTCACAGTTCCGCACAAAGCCTATACCCTGGAGGAAAACCACGTCTTCAGCTCCGCCATGGTCAATACCATTCGATTGGGATACAGCAGATCAGACCTCGCGAGCCCAGTGATTTCGACCTCTAACCCTCTAGAGAAGGACACGACCCTTGGGATGGGTCCTGGATGCACAGCGCCTGGAGTCACCGTTGGTTCTAATGGGCTATCTGCGAATAGCGCAACGGTTAGCGGCTTCGGGGGGTTTACCGGAGCTCCGGGTTTCTACGCCAATACTGGAAGGCTTGAGGTGTTCGACGATGTCGCTCGTACAGCCGGGAAACATAGTCTGAAATTCGGTTTTATGTACCTCGACAATCACGACAACTGGGGTCTGGGAGCCGGGTGCGGCGGTAGCGCATCCTTTACCTCGGTACAGAATTTTTTCCTGAATATTCCCTCCAAGGTCCGGATGCCCAGGCTTCCGCCCTTCGTTGCTCCACCCACGACTCACCATTACCGCTCCTCAGTTTTCGGCGGATATGTCCAGGACGATTGGAAGGTGCTTTCCAACCTGACGGTGAATGTGGGCCTGCGCTACGAAATGCAAACGATTCCCAGCGAGACCCAGGGCAAGATTAACCAGCTGGAGCAGCTCTATCAAAATCCCGACCCCAATGGCACTTGTGTGGCCGATTTCAACGGCCTTGCTACGTGTGCTGGTTTTTACCACCAGATCTTTCAGCGGAACCCGACACGGAGAAACTTTGAGCCGCGGATCGGTTTTGCCTGGGACCCATTTCACTCCGGGAAGACCTCCGTGCGCGGAGGGTTCGGGATATTTGATGTCCTGCCCATGTCGTACATGTTTGCGCTCAATTCTTTGCAAACCGCTCCCAACGGCGCCGAAATTGATCTGGCGAAACCAGGCCAAGGGACATTCCCCTTGGGGTTTGCTGCGCTAGCTCTTGGCGGAGCGGGGTCCGGGAACAGTTTAAGGTGGGGGTTTAACGAACAATTCCCGAGGCGCAATTACGTCTTGCAATATAACTTCAACATCCAAAGGCAAATAACACCGAGCACTTCAGTAACGCTCGCCTATACAGGGTCGAGGGGAATCCACAATCCGTGGCAGACCGACGACCTCAATACGGTGTTCCCGACTAGAACTTCGGCGGGCTGGCTGTTTCCTAACCCGATTGGCAGCGGATGCCTCCCCGGGCCGCCGGACTGTAGTGCAACTGATGCGGCCCTGGGGCTTCCCGCCGGCTTTAACAACAACCCCACCGGCATAGTGGCCGGGCTACTGATCAACCCGCGAACCACCGCTGCTCAAATTCAGTCGACCATTTTCCAAGCCCAGTCCTGGTACAACTCCATGCAGGTGAGGGTTGACAAGCGAATGAGTCATGGTTTCCAGATGGGGGGTTCATTCACTTGGGGTAAGTCGTTTGACACGACTTCCAGCAGCTTTGCGGGCGACAACTACTCGAACAACATATCCCCCGTCGTCCCGTGGTGGGACTTGAGCATAGTCAAGGGGGTGTCGGACTTCAATGTTACACGCAACCTGACCATTAGCGGGCTGTGGCACGTCCCGACACCGGCGTCGTTCTCCGGGCCAATAGGATGGATAGCTAGAGGCTGGAGGATGGGAGGATCCCTCGCGCTGAGCGACGGCACTCCTATGTGGCCATTGGATGGCATCGAGGGAGACCCGATGGGGCAATTCAACGGTGCGCCAATAGCGATTCCGAATTATGTCCCAGGCTGCAAGCTGACTAATCCATCGTCAGGACGACATGGAGACCTCCAATACATAAACTCCAATTGCTTTATCCCTGCCGTTGCGCCCAACCAGGCCTTTGCCACTGCCAATTGCGACCAAAATCCGCCGTACGGGAATAAAGGGGCGCTTGTCTCGCTTGCGTCGCTTGGCGTTTCCCCTCTCACCTGTTTCAACCTTCTCGGCAACCTGGGGCGCAACACGGTCATCGGGCCAGGGTTGATCAACCTTGATTTCTCCCTGGTTAAAGACAACCACATCAAGAAACTCGGGGAAGCTTTCAATATCCAGTTCCGGGCTGAGATGTTCAATATCATGAATCGCACTAACTTCGCAGCCGTCCCTGCTGGCAATCTCGAGGCGCTTGACCAGAGCGGAGCTCCGGTTGATAAGTTCGGTGTGCTCGAGGCCCCCCTGCAGGTACCGATGAGGGAAATCCAGTTTGGATTGAAAGTTGTTTGGTAGCAGCCAGGTAACGTGTAACTTCAGCGGGAAGGGGAGCCAGGCATTCGCCGAAACCAAAGACGTCCCGCAGTCGTTGTGCGGACGGTCCTGGTTTCCCTTCTTCCATCGAGTACGCAGGCCTTGTGGGGCGGTGCCGAGGCCCGTGGACGTGTTCGACGGCCAGCTTTGCAAGGTCGTAGAAATGTTGGAGCCATAATTCTAAAAAAGAGAGAACAATAACCATGCTGAAAGCAATGTTGAGCGTTCTTGCAGTTCTGTTCGCGCTTTTGCCGCAAGGTCCCCAACCCAAACCCACGTGCAATCACTGCTCGGCTACGTATGTCCCCAAGAGCGAGCTGGATGCCTATACGAAGCGGGCTGTCGAGAACAAACTCATCGATCAGCAAGTTCGCTCCGTGGATCTGGGGAAGGCACAAGTGGGCATCGGCATGGTCACCCGTGGGAAGCTGGCCCCAGGCTCGGGCGGGGGAGAGGCGGTTGCCGAGCACGAGCAGATCAGCGAGGTCTATTACATCATCGAGGGCTCAGCGACACTGCTGACAGGCCCGGACCTGGTGGATGCGAAACAGAGGCCGAGTACCATGAAAACCGTCCGGGAGCAAAATGGTCCCGGCTTTGGCGCCGCATCGATCAAGAACCCAGAGAGCCACGAACTGAAGGCTGGCGACGTGATCATCATTCCGGCAGGGACCGGCCACTGGTTCACCAGAATCGACGATCACATCACTTATGTGATGGTGCGGATCGATCCTGACAAAGTGGTTCCCCTGAAGAGCGAAGCTCAATCACGGACCTACCTGAACAGTCCGTACAGCCCCGGACAGGGGAACTTCTGAGAAGAAAACGGGATGTGAAGCATGTCGTTTCGTTTGATACGGTCGGTACCTGCGAAAAGATGTTGCACCGCAGTGCCTTCCTTTATTACATCCGGTCCTATTTGGAGGCTTCCATGAAGCGGTGTTTCCAGCTTTGTTTTGTTGTCGTGGTTTCGCTTCTGACCGCCCCTCTCTTCGCTCAGGGTGTGCCCGAAATCGCCTTTGATTCGGCGCCCAATTTCCTGAAACTTCCGGCCGACGTTTATCTCGGCGAAGCCGCAGGAGTGGCGCAGAATTCCAAGGGACATATTTTTGTTTTCACCCGCAGCGGCGAGACGCAGCTATTTGAATTCGATCAGGAAGGGAACTTTGTTCGCGAGATCAGCCCGCGTTCGTATGCCTTTGCGTTTGCTCATACCGTGCGGGTCGATGCGCAGGACAACGTCTGGGCCGTTGACGAGGGTTCGAACATGATTGTCAAGTTCAACCCGGCAGGCAGAGTGGTGATGACGATGGGACGCAGGCCGGAATCCGCTGAAGGGGATGTTCCCGGCGGCTTCAACTTTCACCCGCCGGTCCCCGGAGATCCGCCGCGGCCGGCGCAGCCCTATTCCTTCAGCCGGGAGACTGACATCGCCTGGGACGCAGCCGGAAACAGCTTCGTCTCCGATGGCTATGGCAACTCGAGGGTCGTGAAGTACGACAAGGATGGCCGATTCATCAAGTCTATTGGCAGCAGTGTGAAGGGTAAGGAGCCCGGACAATTCAATACCCCGCACACAATCGCGACAGACAAGCAGGGAAATGTGTATGTCGGAGATCGAGGGAACAGTCGAATTCAAGTCTTCGATAACAACCTGACGCTGCGTGCCGTGTGGACGGGCGTTGGCGCTCCATGGGCGATATGCATCACACCGGGGCCGAAGCAATATCTTTACAGCTCAGACGCTGTGGGTCCGATCTACAAGCTCGATATGGAAGGGCACGTCTTGGGCAAATTCGGCACCGCCGGGAAGCAGATGAAGGAGTTCGGCTGGGTCCATGAAATGAATTGTACGAGCGAAAATGAGCTTATCGTCGGCGAGCTTCTGAATTGGCGTGTGCAAAAACTGTCGCTCCACCCGCAGGCGCAAGCTTCTGCGAAGTGACGCCGGCCCTGAGTGAGGAATCAGCGGGGCGAGTGCCTGCAATTTTGCAGGGTGTTTTCTCCCCCTTCTACGAGTCGAATTTTTTGCGGAGGCTTCCATGCAACGCTGTTCAAAATTGATCCTGGTGGCTGTGATGGTTCTTTTCGCCAGCCCCGCGTTTGCCCAGATCTCAGTTCCGGAGGTACCTTTCGACTCCGCGCCCAACCTTTTGAAGATGCCGGACAATATCGTCATAGGCGAGGCGGTCGGCGTGGCTACGAATTCCAAGGGGCACATTTTTGTTTACACGCGAGACGGCCTCCTCTCCTACACGGTCGGAACCTCGCGTCAATTTGCGCGTGGCGCCGCCGCCCGGCTCTACGAGTTTGATCAGAATGGAAACTTTGTGCACGAGCTCGGCAAGGGTACCTATGCCCAGGCCTTTGCTCACACCGTGCGGGTTGATCCCCAGGACAATATCTGGATGGTGGACGAAGGGTCCAACATGATCGTCAAGTTCAGTCCAGAGGGCAAAGTTCTGCTGACCCTCGGCCGGAAACCGGAAGACTTCGCGGGAATCCCGGGTCCTGTCGCAGAGGGGCAGTCGACTGGTGGAGTCTCAGGTGGAGCTTTGATGCAGCAGCTAGTCCTCGCGGCCCGTCCAGGTGGAGCGGCGGGCGCAGGCCCAGGTGCAGGCGGAGGGACAGGCGGAGGTGGAGAGGGGTTCGGTGCAGGGCCGTTCGCCACTTTCAACCGTGAAACCGATGTTGCCTGGGACCCTGCTGGAAACATTTTCGTCTCTGATGGATACGGCAATAAGAGAGTTGTGAAATTCGACAAGAACGGCAATTTTGTGAAGGCCTGGGGCTCAAGAGGCCGGGGGCCCGGACAATTCGAAGACGTACACACGATACAGGTAGACCATCAGGGCAATGTGTATGTCGGTGATCGATCGAACAGGCGAATCCAAGTGTTCGATAACGATGGAAACTTCAAGACCATGTACATCAATGTCGGCGCTCCTTGGGCCATTTGCATTACCCCGGGCCAGCACCAATATCTTTACAGCTCAACCTCGACGAGCACCACCGATATGAATGAGAACGGCGAAATTTATAAGATGGAGATGGACGGTCGAATTCTGGGGAAATTTGGGCGTGGTGGCAAGCAGTTGAAGGAGTTCATGGCGGTACACGAAATCGACTGCCGGAACGAAAATGAAATCTACGTGGGTGAGATCTCGAACTGGCGAGTTCAGAAGCTCACTCTTCATCCGTCAGCGCAGTCCGCTGAAAAGTAGACTCGATCTAAAGGAAGCTGCAATTTTAGTACCGAGATTACTCAAACTGTTTTCGGAAGGCCTCGAGCTGCTGTTTCAAGTCCGCGACTTCCTTCTGAAGGACTGTGACCTCCTCCTCCAGTCGCGCGATCCGCTCGCCGCCGGCTGAGTTCCTAGTCACCGCTGTTCCTGATTCCGGCTCATGCTCCCGCGCTTCCACATCACCAGATAGCAGATGCGCGTAGCGCGCCTCTTTGGTGCCGGGCTGCCGGGGGAGCATCTTGACCAGGGGTGGTTCGCGCTTCATCAGGCGCTGCAGAGTGGATTGCACGATCCCCAGATCGTCAAACCGGTGCATGCGTTCCGCGCGGCCGCGAAGCTCACCGGGAGTTTGCGGGCCTCGCAATAACAGCTCACACAGGATGGCGGTCTCGTGGCGGGTGAAATTGAAGGCTTCCTGGAGCCGGTGCTCGTACTTGGTCACGCGGCCGTCCATATCGTCGGCTGGTCCTGCCAATTCTTTTTGATTGAGACTGCGCAACGCCTGCCGTACAGCTTCTTCATCCAGATTCATGAGTGGATCGCGATTGGATTTTTGGTTGCACGCATTTGCGAGCGCATTCAACGAGAGCGGATAGTAAGCCGGAGTCGTGAGCTCCTTTTCTACCAGAGAGCCCAGCACTCTTGTTTCAACGTCATTCAAGAGAATGTTCACGGTACAAAAGCATATCGCAAAGCTGACCGGTTCCCAAGTTTGCGGCGCCGCCCCTGCATCCGGGTGGACAAGGGCGCACGCTCGCGCTAACGTATCGGACTTCGAATATGCCACGACAAATCATCAAGCGCCGCTCACGCGGCTTCATTTGTGTAAACGCACATCCGGAAGGATGCCGCCGCAATGTCGAGCAGTGGGTTGCCGGCGTGCGTGGGAGAATTCCCGCCGGCCAGATCGGACCGAAGAATGTACTGGTCATCGGTGCGTCCACCGGCTACGGCCTTGCGTCGCGCATCGCCGCGGCGTGGGGCTACGGCGCGAAGACCCTGGGCGTATTTTTCGAGCGGCCGCCAGAAGACGACAAGACCGCAACTGCCGGCCACTACAACGCGGTCGCGCTTCATTTTCTCGCGGGAAAAGACGGCCTGTATGCCGCGAGTATCAATGGCGACGCGTTCTCGGATGAAGTGAAACGGAACGCCGTGGACATCCTCCGCAAGCAGATGGCTCCGGTGGATCTGGTGATCTATTCGCTTGCGTCTCCGAAGCGCACCGACCCGCGTACGGGACAAGTGCACAATTCGGCGCTCAAGCCGGTTGGCCAGGCGTATACCAGCCGGACGATCGAGCTCGATTCGGAAAAAATAGTGAGCGTCACGCTGCAACCAGCGAATGGAAAAGAAATCGCAGACACCGTCGCCGTGATGGGTGGCGATGACTGGCGGCTATGGATGGAAATGTTGCTCGAAGAAAGACTGCTCGCCGAGGGTGCGCGCACGATCGCGTATTCCTACATCGGGCCCGAAATCACCTGGCCGATTTACCGCGACGGGACGATCGGACAGGCGAAAAAAGATCTCGAGGGCACGGCGAGCGGGCTCGACGCGGCTCTCGCAAGCAAACTCGGCGGCCATGCCTGGGTCTCGGTAAACAAGGCGGTCGTTACCCAGGCCTCTGCAGCGATTCCCGTCGTGCCGCTTTATTTGAGTTTGCTTCCGTTGGTCATGAAGACGAAGAACCTGGACGAAGGGCCGCTCGAACAAATGCGGCGGCTCTTCACCGATTTTCTTTGCGCGGGCCGCCCGCCGAAGCTTGATGAAGCGCGGCGCCTGCGCTTGGACGACCGCGAAATGCGCCGCGACGTGCAGGCCGAAGTAGCGGCGCTGTGGCCGCAGGTCACAACGGAGAATCTCCGTTCGATGACGGATTTTGCCGCCTTCCAGCGAGAATTCCGCGGATTGTTCGGCTTCGAAGTCGAGGGCGTAGATTACGAACAGCCCACGGAAACCGATTTGCAGTGGTAGCCATCGAAGTTTGGATAAACCACGGTGACGACAGAGCGCGCGGGAGCA
The DNA here is from genome assembly GCA_041488495.1 of Terriglobia bacterium. Taxonomy (GTDB): domain Bacteria; phylum Acidobacteriota; class Terriglobia; order Acidiferrales; family UBA7541; genus Palsa-360. The sequence goes on along the minus strand of JBGPPL010000034.1, from coordinate 9,461 downwards.
CGGTCATAGACTGAATCGACAATCATGCGGGCTATCGTCCTACTCTTCCTTATCGTTTTCGGCCTCAACATCATCCCCGCTTTTGCTCCGCCCACGTGGATGGTGTTTTCCTACATCGGGTTCCGCTATGTCGCGGTCAACGTCGCGTTGCTGGCGCTGGTTGGAGCCACCGCCGCGACGCTGGGGCGGATCACGCTCGCCAAGATGGCGCGCGTCGTAGTTCGACAGCGATTCATGAGCAACAGCACACGAGAGAATATCGATGCCATCCGCGAACACCTCGAGCCGCGGAGGAAACTGACGTTCGGCGTTTTCCTTTTCTACGCATTTACGCCGCTTCCCTCGAACTATCTTTTCATTGCATACGGCTTGACAACAATGAAGCTGCGCTCGATTGCCGCACCTTTTTTCATCGGACGCTCGGTGAGTTACAGTTTTTGGGGATTCACCGCCTCAGCCGTTGCCCGCAGAATTACGCTCGAATCCACCGACGCGCTGTCGTATCTGAGTGTTTACTTCGTGGCTTCGCAAATTCTGTTGCTTTCGCTGGTTTACGTCTTCACGCGAGTGGACTGGCGGTTGCTCTTCAGAGAGAAAAAGTTCCGATGGGTGGCGAAAGCCCCGATGCGCCCGCAAGACCACGGCTAGAAGCCGTCCAGCGGACGATGTCACCCTTGCTCTCAAGTGATGCACCACCCGGAGCGCAAAGCCAGTCTCGCCAGGCGCGGCATTTCAGCTTTCGGTTCGTAACTTGTCGAGTTCACGATTTGCCGAATCCATGATCTTGGCGGCGGCCTGCGGCGTGATCAGGCCGTCATGAACAGCTTGTTCGATGGAGCTTCTCTCCGCAGCCAGGAGCCGCATTCGCGCCGTGAGCATTTCCGCTTCCTTCCGGGACGACTCTTTCGAATACGTCTCAGCAAGCTCTGTATTCACGTGCTGCAGCCTGCTTTCGAGATCCCGGCGCAATACCTCGTAGACAATGTGAGAGACCGCATGGGTCTTGAGCAAGTCTTCAAGCTCTGCGCGCGCATCAGAAATGGCAATTTGCTCTACTCGCGCCAGAGCATACGCATCTTCTTCCGGAGGAGCGATTTGCAGAATTCGGACCAGGGGTTTGATGGTAAGCCCCTGAACAATGATCGAGAACGCCACCACTCCGAACGTGAGCACGAGGATTCTGCTGCGATCGGGAAAGCCTCGGTCGAGGCTCAAGACCAGCGCAAGAGAAAGCGACCCGTGCAAACCACCCCAGACAAGCACATGCTGCCAGCGCAGCGAAATCTTTTCCGCAAAACGGTTGGCGATGGGAATCAGGCCGTACACACACAGGATGCGGCCAAGCAAGACGGCAGCCACAGCGAGCAGAATTTCCGGCCACATGTGAATCAGTTCGCCGACGCGCACTTCTATCCCGATCAACAAGAAAACGATCGAATTGATAATGAAGGCGGCGTACTCCCAAAACGACCAAAGAGCCAGCCGGGTCCGGGCGCTCATTCCAGTTTTGGCCGCCATGTTACCGACTGCAATTCCGGCAACGACGGTTGCAATCACGCCTGACAGATGCAGGTGGGAAGCGACCAAATAGGAGCCGTAAGCAAGGATTGTAGTCAGAGTGATTTCGATTTGAGAGTCGTCAATTCGGGACGTGATCACATTGACGAGATAGCTGAGGCCAAACCCAACGCCGCCGCCTCCGATAACCGCCACAAGAAATTGTCCAACACCTCTCGCGATGTGGACCTCGCGGCTCAGAACCGCCGCCACGAAAATTTGAAAGAGCACCACTGCAGTACCGTCATTCAACAGACTTTCGGCCTCCACGAGCAATGCGAGACGCTTGGTGACCGCCATGTCCTTGAAGATGCTGAGGACGGAAATCGGATCAGTGGCAGAAATGGTTGCGCCGAAGAGCAATGCAGTGAGGATCGGAAGGCCAATCGTCCAGTGAAGCACATAACTCGTGACGAGGGCTGCCACGAGAGTCCCGACATTCGCCAAGATTAAGATGGGGGTAAGATTTTGCCTCAGTTGCCTGAAATTTATTTTTACACTTCCCTCAAACAGCAGGGTAGGAAGAAAGAAAAACAAGATGACTTCCGGGGTCAGCCAGTCGGGGCGCTGGCCCGCATAAAATCTATCGAGGATTGGAGAGCTTATCGAACCGAGAGCGAGTCCCCCGAGAACGAGCGCAACGGTATAGGGAATCCGGAGCCGCATCGCAACGACTGCGATCCCGGAGGCGATCATCAGCAGCCAAATGAGGAACTCAATGGAAAAATGGTCTGTCATAGAGCCGTGGCTTCCATAAACCGTCGAGTGGCGCCGGAATGTTTCGTATTGTACCTGCATCGGAGCGCACGGCCATGAATTTCGGAGCACATCTCTGGGCTGGAGAGCGGATCAGTGGATAGATCACTTCGCCATGAGATGACTTATTCGACTTTAGGAGAGTGCCAATTGTCCGGGGACCCGGGCAGGTCGGGGAGTTAGCTGTAGTTGCTACGTACAGTCGATTCGCCACATAGACAGTGATGCCAGTGTATGAGATTCGGCCATCTGCAACCCACTGATTCCAGGGCTGTTCCTACACTGGTAAAGGGCACGCTGCGTGCAGCATATGAAAGCCGAGATTGATCTAAACAAAGCTAACCGAGGCATGGACATGTTCAAAGAGCCTAACAACCAAATTGGCAACTCTGCTGAAGCCGATGCCCACGAACGTCGCCAACACGCGCGATACCTATTCACCGCGGCTGTCGAAGCGGTCGAGCCCAAGTCCCAAATGCGAATTCAGGGACGCACGACCGATCTAAGCCGAGGGGGTTGTTATGTGGATACGATTACTTCCTTTCCGACAGGTTCGATAATCAAGATGCGCCTTACGAAAGAAAACCGTTCCTTCGAAGCACAGGCGGAGGTCGTCTATTCTTTAGTGGGTATGGGCATGGGCGTCAAGTTCACAGGCGCCGATCCAGAGCAACTTTGGATTGTGGAGAAATGGATAGGAGAGCTCAGCGGAAAAATACTGCCCGAGCCAGAGTTACCACAGCTATCGGATCAGTCTTGCACTCAAGAAGGCCCGAGCAACAAAGAATGTCTTGTTCTGAATGAGCTTGTAATGGAGCTCATGCGGCAAGGTGTACTGTCTGACGCGAAGTGCAAGGCCATGCTTCAGAAACTAAATTGCTCGGGACATGTCGAGTCTAATTCAGCTCATGCCTGAGTCTGAGCTTATTCAAGTGTCTCCGATATGACTCGGAAAGTTTAATGGTTTGGATAGATTCCAAATCGGAAGGAACGCGAGAGGAGGTACGGGGCAAATGATGGCTGCAATCCTATTTTGCATCTCGATGGCCGCGTTCAGCCGGTTCGTGCTCTACTACTGGCGCGCGACCATTGCAGGCATCGCCACGCGGCCAGTTTCGGACCGCGTGCGGGTTGCGGCAGGCATCTCAACTACTTCATTGAGTTCGCGCGACTTCCGAGCCATTCTGAACGTGCTCGATTTGGCTCCCGATCTAAGGGGCCGGGGAGGCACATTCCGCGCAATTCGAGCCTATTATTCAGTAGTAGAAAAGCTCGGATGTTTTGTTCCCTCGGCAACCGGCTGGGCTGAAGCCGAGATGGCCACGTGCTCGCGGTACGTGGCGGTCCTTGTGGATCAGCACCTCGAACGCAACATGGCCTGCGCAGACCAGATGCGTGCGATGTAGTCCAACTCTTCTCGCAAGTCATGACTTGACACCTCCAACCAGCCGAAGCGTGGCTGGCACCACATCCCCCCTTCCCCGACCAGAAATCAATGGAAGAGACGTAAGCCTCAATGAAAGATAATCGAAACTCTTTATCTCATCTGGCCGATAACTTCGAAGACACGCCTCTGCGAATGCCAGCACTGCCATTATCCAACCTGTTGCAAGATTGTAGATGTCAAGCTTCAAAGCTCTGAATTCACGCGGAGAGAATCCGGGATGAGGCTTTCCTCAACTTTTGGCACGAGTCCTTCGGAGTCTATTCCGGAGACCTGGAGCCGTACCGAGCGCCGCCAATGGTGGCTGTCTTCGACTGGCATCCTTGTTTCTCTCCTATTGACATTGGGAATTGTGTCCTTCGTGCTCCCCGCATTTATTCCGGAGCTGGGGGGCTACTACTCGCTCGATACAAGTCTGGCTGTGCATGCCCTCGTGGGTTTGGTCCTGTTGTTCGATCTCTATGTCATATTTCAGCAAGTTCAACTTTTCCGGGTTCGAAAACAGATTGCGGAACGCGAGGAACTTTTCCGATTAATCAGCGAAAACGCAGCCGACATGATTGCAGTCGTGGATGGGAGCGGCAACCGCCTGTACAACAGCCCCTCATATCAGAAATTACTTGGCTACTCGCCGGAGGAATTAAGACAGACCAAGGGCTTTGACCAAATTCACCCAGACGACCGGCAAAAAGTAGTGGAGGCAGCCACTGAAGCCAAGCGCTCAGGAATGGGGCGCAGCGTCGAATATCGGATCCGCCACAAAGACGGACGTTGGGTGCCATTGGAATCAACTGCCAGCGTGGTTAGAAGTAGTAGCGGGGAAGTCGAAAAACTGGTGATTGTGAATCGAGATATTACGGAGCGCAAAGATCTGGAGAAGCAGCTTCTTCTCTCTCAAAAACTGGAGGCCATCGGAAGGCTATCGGGTGGGGTGGCCCATGACTTCAACAACCTATTAGGTGTGATCCTTGGTTATTGTGAAGAGCTGCAGAAGCGCATTCCACCAGATGACCCATACCGAGAGGCGGTCGACGAGATTCAGAACGCGGGAAAGCGGGCGGCCTCCCTCACGCAGCAGCTTCTGGCCTTTAGCCGGAAACAAGTATTCGAACCACAGGTCCTTGATCTGAACGTGATTGTGGGCGAGGCAGGGAAAATGTTGGAACGGTTGATTGGTGAGGACATCACACTGGATATTGTCCCGGCCCAACAAATTGGAGCGGTGAAAGCAGACAGAAGCCAGATCGAACGGGTGATCTTAAACCTCGCAATCAATGCGCGAGAAGCAATGCCCGAGGGTGGGAAGATTACGATCGAAACGGCAGACGTTGAATTGGACGAAACAAGTCCGACTCTTCATCGCTGCGTCGTACCTGGTCATTATGTCATGCTGAGAGTGACCGATACGGGGTGCGGGATGGACGCCGAGCTGCAATCCCACATATTTGAGCCGTTTTTTACTACCAAAGGGCAAGGCACTGGATTGGGACTGGCGACGGTCTATGGAGTGATCAAGCAGAGTGGTGGCTACATTTCGGTCGACAGCGCGCCAAGGAAAGGCACCGCTTTCAGGATTTATCTTCCTCGGGTCTCGGAAACCGCGGAAAAAGTCCAGGAAATCGGGCCGTCTGGAAGGATTATCCGGGAACACAGAACAATTCTGCTTGTCGAAGATGAACGAGCCCTTCGCAAGCTAACTCGCAAGATGCTTCTGGACATGGGTCATACGGTTCTCGAAGCAAAGGATGCTTTCCAAGCGATCGAAATCGCAAAGCAAACAGAAACCCCCATTGATTTGCTGTTGACGGATGTGGTTATGCCCGGCATGAGTGGGCGGAGTTTGGCTGAGACGTTGTCTCCCCAACGCCCGGAAATGAGAGTGCTCTACATGTCTGGCTATTCCGACGGCGTGATTGCCAAGCACGGAGTCCCGGAAGCCGGAATATCGATTCTTCGCAAGCCCTTTACGACAGACGAGCTAACGCGGTGGATTGAAGATGTGGCAATCGGCGTTGCAGGATAGTAGAGGCTTTGCTGTGAAAAAAGCACAACACTTGCAAGGTGAAAGCGCCGTTCGGACATGATACTCGTAGTCATCGACGACGATCCCTCGAACATTAAGTTCGTACGCTTTATTTTGGCGAACGAGGATCTTGAAATTCATGCTGCGACCGACCCGCAGAGCGGCATGGCGCTTGTCCATCGAACGCGCCCGCAAATCGTCCTTCTCGACCTGGTGATGCCAGGTGTGCAGGGAATGGAGGTACTGCAAAAGATATTGGAATTCGATCCGGGCATCGATGTCATCTTGATGACGGGGTATTATTCGACTGAATCGGCGGTGGAGGCGATTCAAAAAGGAGCCGCCGACTATTTTCCTAAGCCGTTCTCCCCCGAAAAACTCCGCGACAGAATCAATCAGATTAAGGAAGATTCGAAACATCGGCAGCGCAGTTTGAAGCTAGAGAATGAACTTCTTGAAAATTTCGAGTTCGAGGGGATGATTGGCCGCAGCCCTCTCATGCTTGAACTTTTCTCGCAGATCGGCCGTATTGCTCCACATTTCCGAAGTGTCCTTGTGACGGGGCCGACGGGAGTAGGGAAGGAACTGGTTGCCAGAGCTTTACACCGCTTGAGTTCCGGACAGAAGGGGAATTTTGTTGCCTTGAATTGCTCCTCGATCTCAGAGACATTGGCCGAGAGCGAATTGTTCGGCCATGTCAAGGGCGCCTTTACAGGAGCGCATCAGGATAAGGTCGGAGCTTTTGAGTATGCCGACGGGGGAACAGCCCTGTTGGACGAAATCGGTGAAATGCCGTTGCCCTTGCAGGCGAAGCTGCTGCGTGTCTTGCAGAACCAAGAGTTACAGCGTGTGGGATCGCCGGCTGTCCGCAAAGTAAACGTTCATGTAGTGGCCGCCACAAACAAGGACCTACCAGAGATGGTGAGCCAAGGCAAGTTTCGAGAAGATCTCTATTTCCGACTCTGTATGGTCGAACTAAAAGTGCCGTCGCTTGCGGAGCGACGCGAGGACGTCCCCATGTTGCAGCGGCACTTCTTGAAAAGTTTCGCGGCGCAATATAAGAAGCCTTTGGCGGGCCTGACACGGCGTGCACAGACCTTGCTGACGCGATATTCGTGGCCCGGCAATGTTCGCGAGCTTGAAAATGTCATTGGGCACGCCTGCATGATGGCCGAATCCGATGTGATCGATTTGCGCGACCTGCCAGACCGCATTCAGAATCAAAGACCGCCGGCAAATTCGAACGACGAAGTCGAATTGTCAATGGACAAGCTCACACGCTTGCACGCCCAACGCGTTTTAGCTCACGCCGGCGGGAACAAGGTACGTGCAGCAGAAATATTGGGAATTAGCCGTACCTATCTCTACGAACTCCTCAAGAAAAGTGCAGAAGATCAAAATCAACAGGATTCGGACCACAAGGATGAAGAATCGAAACTGGTGATGCCAAATAATCCGAAGGATGCCTGATCCCACAGGCGGATGCCCCAATCTTCCTGCGAGGGTGAATTTGTGGACGGTTCAGCCCTTGGATAGGGCCTGAGTTTCGGACGCCGCAAACATCATTTCATGAATTAGTGGAACGAAACAGATTCTCCCAGCAGGGATGCGCGCCCTGCACGCGAGACTGCGGTTGGACATGACGAGTAGAACTGAGGCCCGGGAGAAGCAAGGATTGGTCTACCGCGGGATAAAATCTTCCGTATGGGTAACGAATTCCGGATACGCGCCGGCGCCCAACTCATAAAGATCCATGCCCTGGCGTTCTCCTTCGATGGCCACTCGGAATGGGCAGAGGCGATTCAGAGTCCAATTCAGGCCATAGGTAAGCGGCAAGACAAACCCGAGCAACGTCGCCACGCCCACCAACTGAGCCAGCCATTGTCCAGTGGCACCGCCACCTGTCACCGGTAAAGAGCCGCTGACAACATTCAAGACTGGGTCGTGGAAACGAGCGAAAAGACCGAGCGCCAGGATGCCCCAAATGCCGCCTATGGCATGCACGGAAACTGCACCTCCCGGATCGTCCACTTCCAATCGCAGCTCGAACCACTCCACCGAGAAGGTAACCAGGGCGCCCGCAATCGAACCAATCACAATCGCCTCTGCCGGCACGACGAAAGCGCACGAGGCACTGCTGGCCACGAGTCCGCCGACCCAGCCATTCGCACTGAGCGAGGCGTCCGGTTTGCCAAAGCGGATTCCCGTAATCACAGCAGCGGTGAGAGCAGCCGCAGCCGCCTCCAGCATCGTATTGACGGCAATCAACACGGTCTGCGCCGGAGAGCTGCCGGTGAACAGGATCGCGCCAGCGGAATTCAGCCCGAACCATCCCAACAAAGCCAGCAGGCAGCCGAATAACACGAGAACTCCATTGTGGCCGGGAATGGCGGGCGCCATGCCGTCCGGCGAATACTTTCCCCGCCGAGGCCCCAGAATCCAGGTCACGGCGAGAGCGGAGAGGCCGCCCACTACATGAATCGAGCTGGCTCCTCCGGCATCGATGAAACCGTGTCCGAGTCCGTAGTTGACTCCGAGCTGCGCGAGCCAGCCGCCTCCCCAGACCCAATGCGCAAAAAGTGGATACGTCCAGCCGGCCAGGAGCGCCGCGGAAGCGCAGCTCGCCCGCAGCCGCCAGCGATCCGCACCGCTCCCCAGCGGAATCAACGCTGCTAAACCTACGCAGAAAATTTGCAGCAATGCGGTCAGAGATGCGGGAGAGCCATCGAGCGCCAGCCCGCGAAAGAAAAATGGCTCCGCCGCAATCCAATTCCAACTCTTGCCGGACAAAGCGAGGATGTGACCCGGCCTGCCGATGAACCCCTGCCAGGCAAATCCACAGATGAAATACACGATCGCCGCGACCGAGATGGCGGAAATCGCTGCCATCATCATGTGAGCGGCGCTGCGCGAGCGCCCCAAGCCGGCATTAATGAGCGAGATTCCGGCACCCGCAAAAGGGACAAGGAAGATGAAGAACAGGCAGACAATCATCGCTGTTTCAGAGAGTCCCGGAACCGGCATGGGCATTATCCTTTGTCCTCTCGCAGGATCAAGTGGGAGCGGATGACAAATGTCAGTCCCAAGGCTTCCACGGCCACGCCGGCCAAAACAAACGCGGCACGCGAAGACGGCGACGCGAGAAGCACAATCGCAGCCAGCACAAGCAACCATCCCGTCAGTAACAACAAGAAGCCCACGAACTTCATACCGAACGCCCCCGGCCAGAGCATGTAAGCTTCGCCCCGGCGTTCGCGACGACAGCTAAAATATCACATTCGCATCGGAACCAAACGCAACGTTCCTCAGGAACAGACCGGTGGCATGCGTCAGGATGGCCACTTGTAAGAAACTGGTGGCGCTTGCCAATGAGCGGGACGGCAGCGATAATATCAGCGTTCAATTGATCCGCGTGTGCGCCGTCGAACGCATGGGAATGTACCGCGGACGGCCGTACAAGCTGTACTGACGCGGGTTTGTTGCTGCCGCTGTTCCCTGACTGCTACCCTACTTTACTCAATGACTGCACTCCATCCCGGTGACCAACTCGATCACTACCGCATCGAAGGCCTGGCCGCCAGAAGCGGTATGGCCTCCATTTTTCGCGGGACGGACCTGCGCACGGGCCGCGCGGTGGCCATCAAGGTTCCGCATCCGGAAATGGAAGGCGACCCGATTTTC
>JBGPPL010000033.1:0-31173 GCA_041488495.1 Terriglobia bacterium | reverse complement strand
CCTTCGCCATCGTCTCAAAACCTCACGCCGAATCTTTGGAGCGGGGGACCGGATTTGAACCGGCAACCATCGCCTTGGAAGAGCGAGACTCTACCGTTGAGTTACCCCCGCCCTGCCTGCCAAATCAAACGACCTCTGGAGCCTGGGACCGGGATTGAACCGGTGACCTCGTCCTTACCAAGGACGCGCTCTACCAACTGAGCTACCCAGGCGAGTTCTGTTTGCCGCATGCAGCGCAATCCTGTACACCGAAAGTTTTGCTCGATCGGATTTCACAGCACGGCTGAGTTCCGAAAAAACAACGACGCTCGATCCTCGCTTCAGGGCTTCACCAGCGGTGCGATCAGGTGGTGGACGGGGGAGGATTCGAACCTCCGTAGCCCGCAAGGAGCGGCAGATTTACAGTCTGCTGGTTTTAGCCACTCACCCACCCGTCCGCACGGGGGATTCACAACGTAGAAGGCCACTGTACTCTCGCGAAAAGAAAAGACACAATTCCGCCCGCTTCGCGATGCAGAAATTCGCCTCCCGAAAAAAAACGGGAATCATCCCCTGATTCGAAAAATTATTGGCAGAGCTGGCGGAGGGATTTGAACCCCCGACCCTCTGATTACAAATCAGATGCTCTACCAACTGAGCTACGCCAGCACGGCCCAAACCAAGAAAATATAACAAAAGGGCACGTCAATTGCAAGGGCCCCTGTCGAAGAATAGGAAATGACACTTCTACGCTTTCCGAGCAGCCCCGGCCGGCCCACTTATTCTACATCTTTAGTCCCGGCTGGAGGGGAAAATCCTTTCGATGGAAGGTGACGCCCAGACCCTGCGAATGAGAGAATGCATCCCAGAGGGGAAAAGAATGCGGAAATACACGGGCGCCCTACTCATTGCCGCCGGGTTGGCGGCGTTCGCTACCGCGGCGGCCGTCTATGTACGGAACCTGCGCGGAGATGCGGCCCACCCGTCGCCCGCTCTGGGAATACTCTCCCAGGTTCCTGTTGGCGCGCCTACTCTGGTTTACATCGATCTGGCGGCTATTCGGGCATCGTCTTTTTACCGGCACCGAACGGACCGTGCGCCCATTACCGTCCCCGACTCCGACTACGCGAATTTCATCCAGGCGACGGGATTCGATTTCGAGAAAGATCTAGACCGAGTCGTGATCGCGTCATGGCCACAGTCACTCGGTGAAGAGCGGAAGAAAAACGTGGTGGTGGCCGAGGGCCGCTTCGATCGACAGAAGATCCATGACTACGCGATGAAGAATGGCAAGATCGACCGGCAGCAGGGACACGATGTATTTTTATTTCCGGCCCGCGAATTGAACGGCTGGAACTCGCTCGTGTTTCTGGACGATCATCGCATCGCCATCGTTGAAGGTTCCAGTATCGCGCCGGTGCTTGCACCCCATGCGGCGGACTCTGCCGCCGACCCTGTGCGCGAGAGGGCCGCGCGCGTGAACGGTGCGGCCGTATTTGCCATCAGTCGTGTACCCGCGATCCCGGACAACTTTGCTGCGGGCGGAATGCAGTTCGCGCAGCTCGCCAGCCTGATACGATCGGTGCAGTGGATCACGCTGGCCGCCCGTCCCGAGGGCGAGAATTTGCGCGTTTCGCTCGAGGGAGAATGCCAGACCGGTACCGATGCCCGGCAGCTTCAGTCAGCCCTGCAAATGCTGCGCATGTTCGGGCAAGCGGGACTTGAGAGGCCGAAGACGCGTCAGACGATGGATCCGGCCACGTTTGGCGTCCTTGAAACTCTGCTTAAGACAGCCGACATCACGGAGACCGCCGAGCGCGTCCGTATACTGGTCGAAATTACTCCCGATATCTTAAAGTTGAGCAGCTCGCAAAAGAAGCGGTAGGCCAAGGAGTGCCGAAAAAAGCTCTGGGGGGAATCAATCCGCAGAAGCAGCGTAACGCAGGTAGCGCATGGGATTGACTGGCGCACCATTGATGCGGACTTCGTAGTGGACGTGCGGGCCGGTGGATCGTCCGCTAACACCGACGTTGCCAAGCGTGTCGCCGCGCCTAAGTTGCTCGCCCGGCAAGACGCTAAAGGTGGAGAGATGGCCGTACCAGGTTGTCAGACCGTAACCGTGGTCGACAATCACGAGGCGCCCGTAACCAGCTCGAGTGTCCGCCTCGATCACAACGCCATCAGCAGCGACCCGGACTGCGTCGCCGTACTGCGAGGAGATGTCCACACCGGTGTGAAAGGCGCCCTCACCGCTGAACGGGTCCATCCGCTCACCGAAGGTCCCGGTCAGATGCCCGATCACAGGCCACAACGAAGGCGTGGAAGTCAAATCACGTAAGCCAGGCGCCGCGAACAGGCGTAAGCCACCGGCGGGAAACGCCGCGGACGTCATGTTCTTTGCTAAGAAATTAAACTGAGCGATGGATTGCTCGAAACCCGTATTCGAGCCTGCCGAAACATTATCCAGGCCGAAGGGGCCCTGACGGAAACGCATAAATCCGTAAGTCATGGCCACTTCAGTGGCCAGCGACTGCAGAGAGTTCAGCCGCTGATTGGTGTCCTGCACCGTCGATTCCAGCTGCTCGTAATTATGCTTCAGGGCGTCCTGCTGGCGGCGCAGGGTATTGTAGTTCCCAACTTTCCAAAGCATTCGCGTGTAGGAACTGGCCGCCGCAATGACGGTGACGCCGCCCACAACCACAAGAATGGCAAGCAAATGCAGCGCATAGACGGGAATGATAATTTTGCGGAAGGTTCCCTTCCGGCTGGATGCTACAAAAAATGTATAGGCCGCTGGCTTCATGGTCAAAAGTCTGTAAAACCAATCTTAATCTACTTGCGAGGGGGCTGGCGCCGTTCATCCCCTGAGCGGCAACTTGTCTCACTACCCGTCGTTTGAACCGAGAGCCTTGGTTCGAAACCCGCCACAGTCTAGGTTCAGGCTATGGGAGAGTCAACCTTTTTTTTCCCGGGGATGGCTGAAAGCCTTTGACGCCATTCGACCCCTTGCCTTTACTATTCCTATGGCTCCTATGAGAGCATACCGGGTGGGTTCTGGACAACTGTACTGATGGCCAGTGAAAGACAACTGATCGAAAGGGCAGCCCGTAAGCTCCCATCGCAGACGGGCGGTGGCCTACGCATCGGTATCGGGGACGACGCTGCCGTGATGCGCCCCCGAAACGGCGCCGAGTGGGTACTCACGACTGATGCTTTCCTCGAAAACGTACATTTTCTCTTGCGGGTCCATCCGCCGGAGGCTGTCGGCTATAAAGCACTGGCCCGCGCGACAAGCGATCTGGCCGCTATGGGCGCCCGGCCGCGCTATTTTCTGCTGAACCTGGCGCTTCCATCTTCCTGTACCGGAAAATGGTTTGACCGCTTCCTGGAGGGAATGTCGCGGGCAGCGCGCAGCTTCGGGCTGGTTGTGGCAGGGGGCGACACCACAAGATGTCCGCTGGTCTCAATCAACCTCACTGTAATAGGCGATATCGCTCCCGGCCGGGCTGTCTTACGTTCCGGTGCGCGACCGGGAGACCTGATCTGTGTGAGTGGCACACTGGGCGAGGCTGAGTTGGGGCTGCAGCTGATACAGCGAGGATGGCTCAAATTCCCGGCGGACTCCAAGTGGAGCCCGAACCCGCGAAAGAAGTGGAAGAAGCTACTCGAGAAGCATTTCTACCCGGAGCCGCGATTGTCTTTGGGCGAGTGGCTGGCCAAGAACGGAAGGGCCACCGCGATGATTGATACGTCGGATGGCCTTTCGACCGATCTGGCTCATATTTGTGAGGCAAGCGGCGTCGGCGCGCAGGTGTGGGCTGATAGAATTCCGAAGGTTGTGGTGCCGAGTGACGTGCAGAAGCTCGGTCTTGACCCGCTACGGCTATCCCTCGATGGCGGTGAGGACTACGAGTTGCTCTTCACCGTGCCGAAGCGTCTGGAGCGACGTTTGCCGCGCATGGTTTGCGGCGTCCCCGTCACAATCATCGGAGAAATCACGCGGGGAAGACAGATCCTATTGGTTGATTACGCGGGTCGGGCCAGGCCCCTTCCGGCGCAAGGTTGGGACCCATTCCGCAAGCGATCGATCTGCAAACGAGCGTAGTGCTACCCGCGAGGATCGCCGGTGGAAATCGGTGTTTGCTTTGGCGGCAGGACCGGCTCAGGCGGTGTTTTTGAGGCCGGCGCGATGCCCGGCGGCGCCGTGCCGCTTCCAGAGGGAGTGTCATTGCTCGCTGGCGTTTCACCCGCCTCGGTCGGAGCGCTGTCGGGCGTATCCACCTTCACACTTTTTGTCAGCGCGAGCTTTTCGAGCGGCACCACGTTTTGAAAGGCTTCAATGGGTTTGCCGGCGAGCGCGCCTTGCATGAATTCGAGCCAGATTGGCAGCGCCGCGACCGCGCCGGTTTCGGGCTTGCCCAGCGACACAGCCGTGTCGTCAAAGCCGACCCACACGCCGGCGGTCAACTGCGGCGTGAATCCGATGAACCAAGCATCGGTGAAATCATTGGTTGTGCCGGTCTTGCCGCCGGCAGGCCGTCCGAGTGCTCGAGCAGGCATGCCGGTTCCGAACTGCACGACATCTTGCAGCATTGCCGTCATGGTGCGGGCCACGTCAGGTTCCACTACATCGTGAACGGCTGGATGGGCCTGCTCAAGCAACGCGCCGTCGTACGTGGTCACGCGCCGGATCATGTGCGGGTCGATGCGGATGCCGTCGTCGGGAAAAACGGTAAACGCGGAAGTATGCTCGAGCAGGTTCAGGTCGGCGGCGCCGAGAGTAATCGGCAGATAGGGCGGCAGAGCGCTGGTGATGCCGAACCGGCGCGCCATGTCGATCACGCTGTTCATGCCGATTTTTTCAGCGAGTTTGACGGCAGGAACGTTGCGTGAGCCCTCGAGCGCGCGGCGCAGAGTGATCATGCCTTCGAATTTTTCATCGTAATTGTGCGGCGAATACGGCTGACCGCCGCTCATGGTCGTAAACGGCGCGTCCAGGATCGTGTCGAATGGAGTGAACCCCTGCTCCACTGCCGCCGAATAGACGTAGATCTTGAACGAGGAGCCGACCTGCCGCTGCGCCTGCGTAGCACGGTTGAATTTCGATTCGTCGAAGCTGTAGCCACCGACCATGGCCTTGATTTCGCCGGAAGGATTGTCAATGGCCACCATGGCGGCCTGCGGACCCACATTCTGCTCGAGCTGGACATGCGCAACGCTGCCATTGATGTCCTTGATGGAAACCTGCGGAAGGTCGCCGATAGCTAGGATTTCTTTCGGCGAGCGGTGTCCTGTCCAGGCGAAATCCGGCTGCGTGAGCAGGGCGCGGTAAGGACCGACCTTGATGGTCGCAGCTTTGTCGTCGACCGCCGTGACCAAGCCCGTGACATAGTCGCCCTTCCCGATCGGCCAGCGCCAGTCATCGTCCTCGTAGGATTCGAGGGTATCGCGGTGATCGCGCACGATGTTGTCGAGCTTACCGCGCCAGCCGTGCCGCCTATCGTAGGCATGCAGTCCGTCACGTATGGCCTGGTTGGCCGCGCGCTGCATCTCGACATTGAGCGTCGTGTATACACGGAGGCCGCGTTCGTGCACCGTTTCGGTGCCATAGGTGCTTTCAAGATACTTGCGAATTTCTTCAACGAAATACGGCGCCAGGGTGTTGCGCGGCACCGCCACATGCAGCCCGATCGGCTGCGCAATCCACTGGCGCGACTGCGCTTCGGTGATCTTGCCCGCGCGGGCCATGCGGTCCAGCACGACGTTGCGCCGCGCAATCGCTCGCGGCGCGTGCAGGATGGGCGAATAACTCGGTCCCCGGATCAAGCCCGCCAGAAGCGCGGCCTCGGGCACCGTGAGCTTGCCCACCGGTTTGCCGAAATAATACTCCGATGCAGCCTCAAATCCGTAGTTGCCATGGGATAGATAGATCTGATTGCAGTACATCGTGAAGATCTGTTGTTTGGTGTAGTGGCGCTCGATCTGGATGGCCAGCAGTGTTTCCTGGATCTTGCGGCGCATGCTGCGATCGGAGCGGTCGAGAAACAACGTGCCTGCAAGCTGCATCGTAAGGGTGCTGGCGCCCTCGGTGACGCGATGCGCCAGCAGGTTCCGCCACGCCGCGCCCGCTACTCGAGTAAAGTCCACGCCCCAGTGCTGTTCAAAGTGCTGATCTTCGGTCGTGAGGATGGCGTCCCTCAGGACCTGCGGAACCTGCTCGTAGGAGAGCAGGATGCGCCGCTCCAGAGCGAAACTGCCGACAATCTGGCCGTCGTCCGCGTATAGCTCGGTGACGATGTCTGGACGAAAATCTTCCAGGGCGTGAATTTGGGGAAGGTCGCTCCAATAAACAAAAAGTAATCCCGCCAGCGCCCCAAAGGTGATCGAGCCCAGCAGCAGGAGTGCGAAGGCGACACGTCCGACAACCTTGCGGTCGCGCAGGCGTAGCGTGATCGGCGGCAGCTCTACCATGAGGATTTCATTCTAGCGCAAATACTTGGAGAGCACGCGAAGATCAGGAGGAAACTGCAACCCTGCGTTTCTTGATCAGAAACGCTCCAATCGTGACGGCGAGAGCCAGAACCAGCAGGCTGCAGTCGCGAATCAATGTGGCCGTGCCCAGCTTCTCGTTATTGCCGAAGCACCCGCAATTGATTTCGAGGCCGAGTATTTTGGCGCGCGTCATCGCCCCGATGAACACGAGCAGCAGCGCGCTGGTGATTGAACCGATCCACGGCAAGGCGACGCCCACGATAAGCAGCGTGCCAAGCATCAGCTCGAACCAGGGCAGAATCCAAGCCATCCACTCGACGACCGACAGGGGCAGCATCTTGTAGGAATCGATGGCCATGGCAAAGAAGAAATGGTAATCGCGCAGGTGCCACGCACCATCAAAATAAAGTTTCGAGTAGGCGGCAAAGAGGAAAATGAGACCGAGCGCAACGCGCCCCAATATGAGCAACACAAGAGGCAAATTGCCCCGCCGGGATGATGATTCCGAAACGGCAGCAGGAGTCGCCATCGCTATTGGCGCAGCAGGTAGTCTAGGTACTGTTTCAATAGTTTGTAGTCCACGCCCCCGCCCGGGAGTGCCTCCGTCTTCCCACGCGATGTCACATAAATCGTTGGCGTTTGGTTGACGTTCCGCTGAACCCCCATCGCGCGGTCGCGCTCGATCGAGGCGTTGATCTCATCAATGTGCGCCGTTTCGTAATCGTGGATCCTCTTCAACTGTTGCGCAGGAACGGACGAAGCGATGGCCTCGTCAATCTTGCCATTCGGGGACCATTTGTCCTGACTCTCGAAAAGCGCCCGCTCCATGGTTTCGAATTGCCCAAGCTCAGCGGCGGCGTTGGCCAGGCGCGCGGCCTGGCGTGAGAAAGGATGCATCTCAAGCGGGAAATCACGATGGATCAAATACACCTTGCCAGAGTTCACATAGTTTTCGACGACCTGCCTCAAACTCGTCTCGTAGAAATTCCTGCATGCCGGGCATTGAAAATCTTCGAAGACTTCCATCGTGACCGGCGCGTTCTTCGACCCCAATGCCTTGGCATTCGTGGAGCCAATGGCCACAGATGCCGGCTTTGCCGCGGGACTCCCGGGCGTCTTCGTCTGCGGGCGCACGGATACGCCCGACATCGCTACGGCAGCCACAACGAAGAGAAAAACTCCGATCCGGCTGATTGGAAGCGGTTTCACTCGGCGCTCTCCTTGATTTTTCTGACCCGCGTATTCTAACCCCAATTCGGCCTGTCCTACACGAATAGACGTAAAACTCATAGATATGGTTATCTTACGGTCCACGCTCATGAAGTTACCATGCTTGAAGCCATACTTGAACTTGGGCCTCCCTGGCAGAGGAGAGGTTCGCTCTCAATACTGACCGTCTGGCCGTACGCGGTTGCCCCCAAATAGAAAGTAATGATATCAATGACAATCTTTGATGGTGCAGCAACATGGAAGTGCGGAGGAATATGGAGAGCCTGGGGGGCAATAAAACGTCATAACATATTATAAATAATGGAGATATGTGGCAATCAAAATACTTGACAATGGCACACTCAATTTCTATAATGGGCGTGTGTTACGCACTCATACCGGGGTCTTACCGGTCGAGGGTCTGAAGGAGGCTAGGAAGCAATGAGCAAGATTATAGGTATCGACCTTGGAACAACCAACTCTGTCGTCGCCGTCATCCAGGGTGGGGAGCCGGTAGTGATCCCGAACCAGGAAGGGGGCCGGACGACTCCATCGGTGGTTGCCATTACCAAGTCTGGCGAGCGGCTGGTAGGGCAGGTAGCCAAGCGCCAGGCCGTGACGAATCCTGAAAACACGGTTTACTCCATCAAGCGTTTCATGGGGCGGCGCTATGACGAAGTCAATGAAGAAATGAAGATGGTTCCGTACAAGGTAATTCCCCAACGCGAAAACGTGGCCGTCGTGGCGCAGGGCAAGGAATATCCCCCGCCTGAGATTTCGGCCATGATCCTGCAGAAGTTGAAGAAAGCGGCGGAAGATTTTCTCGGCGAGAAGGTAACGGAAGCGGTCATCACCGTGCCTGCTTACTTCAATGACGCGCAGCGCCAGGCAACAAAAGACGCAGGCACGATCGCGGGGCTCGAGGTAAAGCGCATCATCAACGAACCCACCGCTGCTGCTCTTGCCTACGGTCTGGACAAAAAGAAAGACGAGACGATCGCCGTGTACGACTTTGGCGGCGGAACCTTTGACATTTCAATCCTCGAAGTCGGCGAGGGAGTGACAGAAGTGAAGGCCACCAACGGCGATACGCATCTCGGTGGCGATAATCTTGACCAGTGCATCGTTGACTGGCTCGCTGACGAATTCAAGAAGGATGAGGGCCTCGACCTGCGCGGTAAGGGCAACGAAATGGCGCTGCAGCGTCTCCGCGATGCGGCCGAGCGCGCCAAGATAGAGCTCTCCACGACAATGGAGACCGAAATCAATTTGCCTTTCATCACGGCCGACGCCAGCGGCCCGAAACACCTCGTCAAGAAACTCACGCGTGCAAAGTTCGAGGCCATGGTCGAAGGCATCATCCAACGCTCCGTTGCGCCGTGCCGAAAATGCATGACGGACGCGGCGGTGGATGCCAGCAAGATCGATGAAGTTGTGCTCGTCGGTGGGCAGACGCGCATGCCGCGCATTCAAGCGCTCGTCAAAGAGCTTTTCGGGAAGGAGCCGCACAAGGGCGTCAACCCCGACGAAGTCGTCGCGGTCGGCGCTGCGATTCAGGGCGGGGTGCTTGGCGGCGAAGTGAAGGACATCCTTCTGCTGGACGTGACCCCGTTGTCTCTGGGCGTCGAAACGCTGGGTGGCGTGATGACCACGCTGATCCAACGGAACACGACGATCCCGACGCGTAAATCCGAGACGTTTTCAACCGCGGCGGATAACCAGCCTTCCGTCGAGATCCACGTGATGCAGGGCGAGCGCAAAATGGCCGCCGACAACCGCACGCTCGGCAAATTCCACTTGATGGGGATTCCGCCGGCGCCGCGCGGGTTGCCGCAAATCGAAGTGACCTTCGACATCGACGCCAACGGCATCCTGAATGTTTCGGCGAAGGATCACGCGACGAACAAGGAACAGAAAATCACCATTACCGCCTCCACCGGCCTAAGCAAAGAGGAGGCCGAGCGGATGCGAAACGACGCCGAATCGCACGCCGAAGAGGACAAGAAGAAACTGGCGGAGATCGAGGCGCGGAATATTCTCGATAACCGGGTGTATCAGGTCGAGAAGTTGCTCGGCGAAAACCGCGAGAAGCTCTCCGAATCCGACTTGAAACCGGTGGAAGAAGCCCTGGCGGCGGCAAAATCAGCGCTTTCCGCCGGCGTTCTCGACCAGATCCAGTCGGCGACGCAGCAGCTCGAGCACGCCTCGCATAAGCTCGCCGAGGTGCTTTACAAGGCAACCCAAACGAGCGGAGCTCAGGCGGGCACCGCAGGCTCGTCCGAGGGAGGCGCCGGTACCGCAAGCGGGCCGAAATCAGGCTCGAGTTCCGCGCCCCCCGGTGAAGTCATCGATGCCGAATACGTAGACGTCGACGAATCGAAAAAGCCGAACTAGCAGTGCCGCGTCCGGCGGAGCAGCAATCAGAATCATTGGTCGCGGGGAGTGCAGGCCTGTTTGGCCCTCCCCGTGACACGGGACTTTTTTGGAATCATCCAGGAGCCCCATTTGACGACGTACGAGGGAATCAAGCGAGCCGGACCGCCTCAAGCGATCCAGAAGCTGCGCGAAGAGTTGTACATGGTGCAGGTGGCGCTTTCGGAGACCCCCAGCGCGGATTGGAAACGTCTGTTTTATGAGACACAACAATCGCCGCCGCCGGATTTTCCTCCTCGCGCGGTCGACATCAGCGGTCACCTGCTCCGGTTCCGAACAGACGCCGCGAGCGTGGAAGCCAAGACGGCCTGGATTGACCGCTGGATCGATCGCGCCAACCAAAAGGAAGCCGCGATGGGCGGGAAATTGGACGAAGAGCGCCGGCGCCGGCGCGAAGAGCATCAACGCGAACAGCAGGAGCTCGCCGCAGTGAACGCACGCTGGGGAAAGCTTTGAGTGGAAGCAGTCTTGTAGCGCCGCCCGGAACCTGTCCCGACTCGGTCGGGAGGTTGGCATTCTCGATTCAAGCAGATGCCCGCCTGAAGGCGGGCGCTACGCGAGTCACCAGTCACGAATCACGAGTCACTGACTCTCATGGCCACTACAACTAAACAAGATTATTACGAATTGCTCGGTGTCTCCCGCAAGGCGTCGCAAAAAGAGATCCGGCAGGCCTACCGGAAACTTGCACGCAAATATCACCCCGACCTGAACCCCGGCGACAAATCTTCGGAAGAAAAATTCAAGCAGGTGCAGGAAGCTTACGAGGTCCTCTCCGACGCCAAGAAGCGCCAGATGTACGACCAGTTCGGATTCGAAACGCCGGGTGCAGGCGGCGTGCCCGGAGGAGCAGAGCCTGGCGACGTACATTTCGATTTCGGCGGATTCGATTTCGGCGGAGGTGGAGGGGGCGCCGGCCCGAGCTTCCGCGATTTGTTCGGGCAGTTCTTCCGTGGCGGCGCGCCGGCCGAGGCGCCCTCGCGGGCAGAACCCGGCGCAAGCCTCGAGTATCAGATCGAAATCACTTTCTGGGAAGCCGTGCGCGGCACAGTGAAGAAGCTCACGATCGCGCGCCTCGACGCCTGCAGCGACTGCCATGGCACCGGAACGGTCGGCCAGCCGCAGACCTGCACGGCCTGCGGCGGCACCGGACAGGTGACGCAGACCAGCGGGCGGATGCGCTTCAATTTGACCTGCACGCGCTGCGGCGGCACCGGACACATTCGAAATCTCTGCCGGCTGTGCGGTGGCGATGGCCGCGTGCGCCGCTCCGACACTATTGAGGTTCGCATTCCCGCTGGGGTGCAGACCGGTTCGCGCGTACGCGTTCCGGGGCGCGGAAATGCCGGAACAGCGGGCGCTGCCCCGGGCGATCTGTACATCATTTCCGACGTCCAGCCGCATCCATTTTTTGACCGCCGTGGCGACGACCTCTATACCGTCGTGCCCATTACGGTCACCGAAGCGACGCTCGGCGCAAGAATAGAAGTCCCGACGGTGGACGGCCGCTCACTCTTGCGCGTTCCGCCGGGCACCAACAGCGGTCAAAAGCTGCGCCTTCGGGACAAGGGCGTCCCGTCGGCTCGCCGGCCGGGACACCGTGGGGACCAATACGTCGAGCTGCAGGTGGTCGTGCCCAAGCCCGTGGATGAGCGCGTGCGGGAACTATTGCGTGAACTGGACCGCATCGCCCCGGAGAATCCGCGGAAGGATCTCTTTGAACAGGCCAAGGACTAAGGAGCGCTGCCATGCCGCGCACCAACGTAAACGCGAAACGGAAAAAGGCCCGCGCCGGATACATGATCTCGGCGGTCGCCGAACTCTATAAGCTGCATCCGCAGACGCTGCGCCTGTATGAGCGAGTGGGGTTGCTGAAACCCTCGCGGTCCGAGGGCAACACGCGGCTCTACACCGACTCGGATCTCGAACGGCTTGAGGTCATCCTGACCCTGACGCGCGAGATGGGCGTCAACCTGGCCGGAATCGAAATCATCCTCAACATGCGGGAAAAAATGGCCGAAATGCAGCGCCAGATGGAGGCGTTCACCTCGTTCGTGCAGCAGGAATTGTCCCGCGGACTCAGGTCCGCGACCGCGCGGCCTGCGGATGCCGCGCTGGTGCGCGTCCCTCCCCCGAAAGTCATCCGCGTGCACAAGTGAAGTAACGTGACTCGTGATTCGTGTTCGCCAGGGTGATTTAGGCGAGGCTCAGGGCAAGCGATTCACGAACTACTTCCCCTTTTCCACACTGCCACCGCTTTCCACAGATCGTGACCGCTTGCGCATCTGGAGGCGCGCGCCTATGCTGGCGTTATGGCGCAACCCGATTGCCCGCATTGCGGCGGCACAGGATGGAAAACCGTCGAGCGCATCGCGGAGGATGAAAAAGCAAAACGCGTTTCCTGGGAGAAGCCCGTCCCCGGCACCAGCGAGACGAAGCGCGTCTGGGCTGTCCCCTGCGACTGCACGGGCAGCGACCGCGCCGCGCGGACGATGGCGCGCGCGCGCATCCCGCGCCGCTACGAGCACTGCGACTTCGACAATTTCGACACCGACCTCTACGAAGCCAGCCGCGAATCCGCTGCGTGGAACCGCAGCCTCGAGCAGTCCAAGCTCGTCGTCGAAGCGTTTGCGCGCGATTATCCGGTCGGAACTGAGACCGGCCTGCTGTTGATGGGACCGTGCGGCGCGGGCAAGACGCATCTGGCGGTTGCCGCGCTTCGCCAAATCGTGATGCGCGGGCACACGGGACTCTTCTACGACTACCGCGAACTACTCAAGGAAATCCAGGGAAGCTACAACCCGGAAAGCCAGGCAACAGAGCTGGGCGTGCTCGAACCTGTGCTTACCGCCGACGTGTTGCTGCTCGATGACCTGGGCGCGAGCAAGCCCTCTCCCTGGGCGCTCGAAACGGTCGGACACATCCTCAATACGCGGTATAACGAGCGGCGCATCACCCTGCTCACAACGAATTATCTCGATGGCACAGGAACGGCGTCCGTACCCCCCGGGCCACGTCTCCCATCAGGACAAGCCGTCTCCGCCGCGCGCGAAGATGCGCTCTCTGACCGCTTAGGCACGCGCATTCGCTCCCGTCTTTACGAAATGTGCCGCACGATTGAGCTCTTCGCGCCAGATTACCGGCGCGAAGTTCGCCAGGCGGGCCGCGTGCGGTCGTGAAACGTGATTCGTGAAAAAGTCGAAAGTTTAGAGTCCAAAGTTGAGAGTTCAATTGGGGCGAAACTGCGGTTCGGCGCAGATTGCGATTTTCAACTTTTGGCTTACGACTTCCGTAACCCCACACAAACCCGCTCGACAACCATGAATTACGAATCACGATTCGCGCCTTACACCACTTCGCGGGGCTTCGGGCAGCCGGGCCACGTTTGATTGACATAGGCCACAGGGCGCAGGTATCATCCCCTCGATGCGGCCCTCGGGTGGGATGCCGCATTTCCTTCCTTGCACTTGTCCCGTGACTGGGAAGATTCCCCTGGAGTTACTCCGGGGAGCAGGGCTGGACCTCCTGGAGGCCGTAAGATGTTTTCCGATAACGAAAAACCCGGCACGGAAATTTCCGCCGGACAATCCGCCACCGCCGCCACATCGGCGCCGGAGCCCATAATTCCAACGGGAGTGACAGAGGAAGCGCTTCCGGCTGCGGCTGAAGCTCAAGATGCGCCTGCAACTGCCGCACCGGCCGCTGCGGAGCCAGCCGTCGTCACGGTTGTCCCTGCTGAACCCGTTCCAGAGCCGGACGGCCCTGCGGCGGTGGAGCATTCCGACGTGAGTGCCGTGGCGGATTCCGGGGAGGCTTCCACCGAATCGACCGCGGAGATGGAACAGCTCATGGAGCAGTACGCCGCGCCGCATCAGGCGCCGGCGGAAGGCGAAATTGAATCCGGCCAGGTCGTGGCTGTGCTCGACCTCGGTGTGGTCGTGAACTTGGGCGGCAAGACCGAGGGGCTGATCCCTGCGCAGGAGTTCGCTGAATTGGATGGGCCGTTCCCGTTGCGGGCCGGGGAGCCGGTTGAGGTCCAGCGCACTGGCGACCGCAAGGATGGGTACGTATTGCTGTCGTACCAGCGTGTACGCCGCCGCCGCATCTGGGGCAAGATTGAAGAAGCCTACCGCAACAAGACCGACATCGCTGGAAAAGTCGTGGATCACATCAAGGGCGGGCTGGTGGTGGACATCGGCGTACGCGCATTTTTACCGGCGTCGCAGGCCGATGCGCATCCGGTGCGCGACCTCGACGAGTGGAAGGATCGCGAACTCACTGTCCGCGTGCTGAAGATGAACCGCAAACGCGGAAACGTCGTGGTCAGCCGGCGGGCAATCCTCGACGAACAGGTGCAGGCGCAGCGGCAGGCCATGCTGGACTCGATGGCCGAGGGACAAATCGTACGCGGCGTGGTGAAAAATGTTACCGGCTATGGCGCGTTCGTCGACCTGGGCGGCATCGACGGCCTGTTGCACATCACGGACATGTCCTGGGGCCGCGTCGCGAGCCCGCTTGACGCCGTGCGTCCGGGCGAAGAAGTCGAAGTCAAGATCCTGAAGTACGACCGCGAAAAGGGGCGCATATCGCTCGGACGCAAGCAACTCCTGCCCGATCCCTGGGCGTCCGTGGTGGAGCGCTACTCGGTCGGCACGAAACTCACCGGCAAAATTATGGGCCTGACGGACTACGGCGCGTTCGTGGAACTCGAGCCGGGCATCGAAGGCCTGGTGCACGTCAGCGAAATGAGCTGGTCGAAGCGCAAGCAGCATCCTTCGAAGATCGTGAAAGTAGGAGACGACGTTGAAGTCGCTGTGCTGGGCGTCGATTCGAACGAACGGCGCATCTCGCTGGGGATGAAGCAAACGCAGCCGGACCCGTGGCAGCAACTCGCCGAGAAGTATCCGGTAGGCACGGTGGTCAGCGGGCGCATCCGGAATCTCACCGAATTCGGGGCGTTCCTGGAAATCGAGGAAGGTTTCGACGGCCTGATCCACGTCAGCGACATTTCCTGGACCGGGCGCGTGAAAAATCCGGCCGATGTGTACAAGAAGGGCGACGCGGTCGAAGCAAAAGTTCTGAAGATCGACCAGGCGTCGCGCCGCGTGTCGCTCGGCGTCAAACAGGTGAACGACATCTGGTCGACTTGGTTTGAGAAACACAAGGTCGGCGATCTGATTCGCGGGAGAGTGTCGCGCGTCACGACGTTTGGCGCATTTGTCGAGATTGCGGAGGGGATCGAAGGCCTCTGCCACATTTCCGAGATTGACGAGCGGCGCAACAAGGGCGACAAGCCGCAAACCGCGGGGCCGGGCCCGCGCGCACGCCCTGGCGGCCTGCTCGATCCCGGGCGCGAATACGAATTTAAGATCGTGAAAATCAGCCCGGACCAGCACAAGATCGGGCTGAGCTACCGTGGCGCGCAGAAACAGGCGGAACGCCGCGACATGGAGGATTACCGCTCGACGAAATCCTCGGCGAAAGCTACGATCGGCGATGCCATAATGGCCAAGCGTTCCCTATAGGCGCTCCGGTGCCCCCCTACCGGGGCAGTAAATATTATTTCCCTTCACGCTCGTTTGGTGATATTGAAATGCGAGCAAAGGCGGCCCGCCAGGGGAAATGTTTCCTGCGAGCGAGTGGCGCGCCTGTACGGCGCGAATCGCCGGAGCACCTACGGGTGCAATTCAGAACTCCGCGGAGTATAAATCGATGACCGATTCCACCGTGACAAAAGCGGACCTCGTTGAAGAAGTTGTCCGCGTCACAGAACTTGGACGCAAAGAATCCGAAGCCATTGTCGAAACGATCTTCGAGAGCATCATCGGCGCGCTGCAGGGCGGGGACCGCATCGAGATCCGCGGCTTCGGCAGTTTTCGCACGCGCCAGCGCCGCGGGCGGACAGGACGCAACCCGAAAACGGGCGCGAAGGTGGAAGTGCCGCCCAAGCGCATCCCGTTTTTTAAGCCCAGCAAGGAGCTGAAAGATCACGTCAATGGCGGTGCGCCAGCCTCCCCAAGCGCAGGCTCCGCACCGGTCACGCCGCAGAGCTGAAGACTCATCCGGCAACCATCGTCCGCGGTGAGTGGCCACCATCCCTTATGGATTACATCTGGACGCCCTGGCGCTACCGCTACATCGCCGAAGCCGGGAAAATTGCCGGCTGCATCTTCTGTGATGCCCCGGCTGCCAACCGGGACGAGGAAACGCACATCCTCCTGCGCGGCGTGAAAAACTACGTCATCCTGAACCTCTACCCCTACACGTCGGGACACGTCATGATTGTCCCGTACGCGCATACCGCCGATTTCGCAAGACTGGATTCCGAAACATCGGCCGAGATCATGCAGCTTGCGCAGCGAATGCAATCGGCGCTCGATGCGGTCTACCACCCAGAAGGCTATAATCTCGGCATGAATCTCGGCCGCTCGGCCGGCGCGGGCATTGCCGATCATCTGCATCTGCACCTGCTGCCCCGATGGACAGGCGACACAAACTTTATGACTTCGATCGGCGAAACGCGCCTCGAGCCGGAAGAGCTCGCGACGACATACGCAAAACTCCGCCGGGCGCTGAGTTCGTGATTTCCGCGCCCCAGATTTTTGGAATCGCTTGCGCCGCGCGCCAGAATTTTTCTGAGCCTGCGGCGCGCATCCGCCGCCATCGTTCCTCGGAGCGAACCGTTGAACCTCGAGCTGAATGAAGAGCAGAAGCTGCTGCAGCGCACGGTGCGGGAATTCGCCGAAAGCGAAGTGAAGCCGCTGGCGCGCGAGATCGACGAGACCGGCCACTTTCCCCGCGAAACGTTCCGCAAGGCGGCTGAACTGGGCCTGACCGCAGTAGCGCTGCCGGAATCCGAAGGCGGTGCGGGCTTCGATCACATTGCGTACTCCATCGTCATCGAAGAAATTTCTCGCGTCTGCGCTTCCACCGGCGTGATTCTCTCGGTGCAAAATTCGCTGTATTGCGATCCGATTCACCGGTTCGGCACGGATGAACAGAAACATAAATTCCTCTTGCCGTTCGCGCACGGCGAAAAAATCGGCTGCTACGCGCTGACCGAGCCGCAGGCGGGTTCGAACGCAGCGGCGCTCGCAACCAAGGCGGTGCGCAAGGGCGACCGCTACGTCATCAACGGCGCCAAGGCGTGGATCACCAACGGTGGCGTGGCCGACGCGGCAATCGTCTATGTGAATACCGACCCGGCGAAAGGAGAAAAAGGCATCACTGCGCTGTTGGTCGAGCGCGGCACGCCCGGATTCAAAGTGGGTAAGGAAGAAAAGAAGCTTGGCATCCATGCCACGGCATGCACGGAGCTGTCGTTCACGGATTGCGAAGTGCCGGCCAGCAACCGCATCGGAAACGAGGGCGAAGGGTACAAGGTCGCGCTCTCGACGCTTGATGGCGGGCGCATCGGCATCGCCGCGCAGGCCACCGGCATCGCGCAGGGCGCGTTCGAGCAGGCGCTGGCGTACGCCCAGCAGCGGCAGGCCTTCGGCCACCCCATCGCGGACTTTCAGGCGATTCAGTTCATGCTCGCCGACATGGCCACCGAGATCGATGCGGCACGCCTGCTGGTACGCAAAGCGGCATGGAAACAGGACACCGGCGCGCGCTTCACCATGGAGGCTTCGATTGCGAAGCTATTCGCTTCGGAGTTGGCCACGCGCGTCACGCATAAGGCCATGCAGATCCACGGCGGCTACGGCTACAGCCGCGAGTATCCGGTCGAGCGCATGTACCGCGACGCGCGCATCACGGAAATCTATGAGGGAACCAGCGAAATCCAGCGGCTGGTGATCGCCGCGTGGGTGTTGAAGACGTACTGAACTTTCCAGTTGAAAGTCGAAAGTTAAGAGTCAAAAGTAAGACCTTGCTACCGGAAAATGGGAACCCGATTCAAGTTCGTCCATAGACTTTCGACCTTCAACTTTTGACTTCCGACTCCTACGACAGCATCGTATTCTTTCCACGAGATCACCCTTCGCCCGCTGAGGCGGGCCCTGGGCAAGCGACCCAAGAGGCACGCTTCCTTCATGCAGGAGTTCGATTCGAGCGTCGAGTTTGACGCCGGACGCGACGGCGAATTTTTCGCTTCGCTGCCCGCGCGGCCAGCCGTGTTTGCAATCGAGCCGCGCGAGGAACTCATCGGCGCGCAGCCCTACCTGCTGCGCACGGCGAATCTGCGGCAGCGCCTCGCGAGGCTGCTGGGCCCGCCCGAGCCTGCCTCGAAGCGGCTGAACCTGCGCGAATTTGCCGCGCGTGTCAGCTACCGCGTCGCCGGTTCTCCATTCGAATTGATTTTTCTTCACTGGAAGCACGCGCAACGACTCTGGCCTGCGGCGTATCGCGAGCGGTTGCGGCTGCGTCCGCCCGCCGTACTCAAGGTCAGCCTGGCGAACGCTTATCCGCGCTGCTATGCCACGCGGCGCATCAGCGCGAGCGGTTTCTATTTCGGCCCGTTCCCCTCGCGCCGCGCAGCGGACGCATTTGCCTCCGGATTCCTCGACCTGTTCAAGATTCGCCGCTGCCAGATCAAGATTCGGCGCGATCCGACCTACCCCGGCTGCATGTACTCGGAGATGAAGATGTGTCTTGCGCCGTGCTTTGCGGGATGCACGAAGGAGGATTACGACGCCGAAGTGGGCCGTGTGGCCGCGTTTCTGGCGACGAGCGGCGCTTCGCTCACCGCGGAACTGGAGCGCGAGCGCGAGGCGGCGAGCGAAGCGCTTGATTTCGAGCGCGCCGCCGCGGTCCATCGCCGCGTTGAGAAAGCCGCCGAAGCCTTGCGAGGTTTGCCCGAACTGGCGCGGCAGCTCGACGACCTGAATGCCGTCGTCCTCCAGCGAGCCGCGGAGGAAGACACGGTGGCCGTCTTTCTGGTACGAGCCGGGCGCATCGAGGAGCCGCGGATGCTGCGCTTCGCGGAGCTGGCCAGCGAACCTCGCTCGGTCGAGCAGATCCTTCGCGAATGGCTGGAGCCGCCAGGAGAGGTGAATCCGCCCCCCAGGCAGCCAGGAACACCACAACAAAGCTATCGTGAGCTCGAAGACCAGTTGAGTCTGCTGGCGCGCTGGTTTTACGGAAAACCGCGAGTCGGCGAAATCTTCTTCCGCGAAGCCACGGCTCGCTCCTCTTCCGCCGGGCCGCAGGATGCCGCCAGCGCACGCCGTAACAGCGAATGGCCCTATCGCAGAATTCTCCGCGCCTGCTCGCGCCTGTTGGCACCGCCCGAGGAGAAAGTCGAAAATTCTTAGGTCAAAGTCGATAGTTGACAGTGGAACATTCCAGGGCGAACACCCGCACGTTGGCGGGAGCTGCGATGAGAATTTCCACTCTCAACCTTTAACTATCAACTTTCGATCCTAATGCTGATGGTCCGCTCCTGCACATGACGCGGCTAGAGGCTTCTCCTCGTTGTTCGGAGGAGATTCACATATAATCATGCGCTTCCATGGGTGCGGGCTCCGCTTGGAGCCCGCCGGAATAATGGAGCTAGGTGAGATGAGTCCATTTGCGACGTCCGACAGCACGAAGAAATATGCCGCGCGATTTGCCGGGCGCGCCGCTGCGGGTCACTTCCGTGAGCAGCAGGGCCTGTGGCTGTCTTCAATCGGCATCGGCACCTATCTGGGCGAGCCGGATGCGCGCACCGACCAGGCCTACACCGATGCGATCGTTGCCGCCGTCGAAGCGGGCGCGAACGTGATCGACTCCGCAATTAATTACCGCTTCCAGCGCTCGGAGCGCTCCGTGCGGGCGGCGCTCGAAGAGCTCGCGCGGCGCGGTTTCGCGCGGGAAGAATTAGTGATCTGCACCAAGGGAGGATTCCTGACGCCCGATGGCGACATGCCAGCGGACGCGAGCGAATACTTTAATCGCGAATACGTGGCGACGGACATCTTGCGCGAAGGAGACGTCGCCGCGGGGTGCCACTCCATGGCGCCTCGATTCATAGCCGACCAGATCGAGCGCAGCCGGCGCAACCTCGGCGCCGAAACGATCGACGTCTATTACCTGCACAACCCGGAAACACAATTGGGCGAGGTGCCGCGCGAGATGTTCAACAGCCGTGTGCGGGCGGCGTTTGAATTTTTGGAATCCGCCGTGGCAGCGGCGAAGATTCACTTCTACGGGATGGCCACGTGGAATGCGTTTCGCCAGGGTGAGAATGAGCAGGATTTTCTTTCGCTCGCCGCGATGGAGTCGCTCGCGCGGGATGTCGCCGGGGGATCGCACCACTTCCGGTTCGTGCAACTGCCGTGCAACCTGGGCATGACCGAAGCGCTCACGCGGTCGAACCAGCCGCTCGACGGGCGCAGAGTGCCGGTGGTCGAAGCCGCGAACAAGCTCGGCATCACGTTGGTGGCCAGCGCCGCGATGCTGCAGGGCCAGTTGTCGCGCGGCCTGCCCTCGTTCGTTGCCGCAGCGCTCGGATTGCAAAATGATGCCGAGCGCGCGCTACAGTTCGTGCGTTCAACGCCGGGAATCACCACGGCTCTAGTGGGCATGAGCCGCGTCGAGCACGTGGGCGCAAACCTCTCACTCGCCGCCATCTCTCCGGCCTCGCAGGATGAATTCTCAAGATTGTTTGAACGCGGAAAGAAGGCGTGAGTTGTCACTCTCCATCCGCAACGAGCTCCGGGTGCCGCGCCGTCAGCCATGCCGCGATCGCCCGGTTCAACTCCGGAAGGTGCCCCGCGAAGAAATGATCCGCGCCTGAAATAATCGCGATGCTGGTCCGCCCCTTCACATGCGGAGGGAATCTCCCGGCCATGGCCTCTAATTTCTCCGGCGGGCCGTAGGGATCGAGTTCTCCAGACACCAACAGCTTCGGCTTGTCGCATGCCTCAAGATAGGAAAACTCCCGGTTGCCCAGATTGCCCACGGGCAGGCCAAGGCCGATCAGTTCCGACACGCGCGGATCCTTGCAACCGGCGCGCAGCCCGACCCACGAACCGAAACTGAAACCCGCAAGCAGCAGCGGCGCGCCTGGAAACTCCGCGGCAAGAAAATCGAGCGCCGCCGTGACGTCATCCTGCTCGCCGCGTCCCTCGTCGTGTGCGCCCTCGCTCAAGCCTGTGCCTCGGAAATTGAATCGCAGAACGGGCAAGCCAAAGCGATGCAGCGTTTTCGCTGTCTGATAGACCACTTTGTTGTGCATCGTTCCGCCGAAAAGAGGATGCGGATGGCACACCACAGCTGCAAGCGGCGGCCGCGCGCCGGCCGCGCGCTCCGCCACGGACCACACGAGCGCTTCGAGCCGTCCCGCAGGCCCGGGCAAGAATAAAGTTCGATGAAGAAGTTGCGGCATACCCGATCCCATGAGACCACAGACTTGCATCGCGGAACAAACCCCCGCTCCGTCAGGATTGGAGTAAGACATCCGATTTTTCCGCAGCGTGCATTTCTCGTTGCGATTTCTATTCTGCAATGCTACGGTGTGTCGAACCTGGAACGCCTTCTTCCGGGGGAGAAATGGCGAATTCAATCGAACGCCGATCCTCGCGGCGATTCACGATGACGCTTCCGCTGACGGTCCGCACAAGCGGGCCGGAGGGCGGGATCGAACGGCAAGGACACACGCGGGATGTCAGTTTCCGCGGCCTGTACTTTTTGATCGACGCCGATTTTGAGGCTGGAAAGTCCATCGAATTTATTCTGACCCTGCCGCGAGAGATCACCATGGCCGGCGATGTCCATATCCGCTGCTTCGCGCAGGTCGTGCGTGTCGAGCCGCACAACAGCCACCGAGGCTTCGCGGCTCGCATCGACCGCTACGAATTTCTTCCTGCCGCAACCTCAGCCACAGTCTGATCGGGACGGTCCATCCGGAGAAAGCATTCCTTATTCCTTTCGTGAGGCGGTCTTTTCCCCGATTATGCAGTAGAATCGTCTCTTGCAGTCGTGCTCTGGAGGGATGATGGATCACTATGATGCCAAATCGGCGCTCGATGAGTTGAGAGAGGATGCGGTGTTGCCGCACCCGGTTCGCTTGCGCGACATGATCCTGCGCACGCAGCTCAATGCAGGCGACGCGCTCGAGCTGAATCGTGAATTTCAGAACTACCTGTCGCACTACGGCGAGACGCAAAAGGTTGCGCTCGAAATACTGGAAAAAATCGCCGCCACCGTTTCGGGAAATTCGTAAGGGCCTGCCTCAGAACCACTGGCTCGCAGTGGGCCCATGGATGGCGCCATGCCGCCACGGAATCCGACCGCGTTGGGAAGTGGTATCGCTTTTGAATGGAAACTAAGGAGTCCGAGATACTCCCGCAGGGCCGGCAGCCGAGGCGGGCCAGAATCATGCCCCGAGAAACAATCCTGATCGATGCGGATGACACGCTCTGGGAAAATAACGTCTTCTTCGAGCAAACCATCGAAGAATTTCTGACGTTGCTTGAGCCTTTTGGCTATCCGCGAGAGTACGCGCGCCACATCCTGAACGAAACCGAGCGCCGCAATATCCGCCAGCACGGCTACGGCGTGCGCAGCTTCGGCAAGTCGCTCGAGGACACCTACATGAAACTTGCCGGGCACCTGGCCAAACGCGCGACGGTCGAGGCGATCCATCATCGCGTCGCCGAACTCGAACGCACGCCACCGAACGTTCTCGACGGAGTGGTCGAAACGCTGGATTATCTCGCCGAGCGGCATCGGCTGATCCTATTCACGAAGGGCGAACCGGCGGAACAAGCGGCCAAGGTCGAGCGGTCCGGGCTGCAGATTCATTTCGACGCGATTGAGATTTTGCCGGAAAAGGATGTGGCGACATACCGCTCACTGGTGAACCGGCACCACGTCGTGAAATCGCGCGGATGGATGGTCGGCAACAGTCCGCGCAGCGATATCAACCCGGCGCTCGAGGCGGGATTGAATGCGGTGTTCATCCCGCATCCGGCCACCTGGGCCCTGGAGCATGATGAAGTACGCAGCGGGGCAGGCCGGCTGCTTATTTTGACGAGCTTCCGCGATCTGCGCGAACATTTCTAAACAACTCCAAACATGCGCATGCGGCTGGAACAGGGCGATCGGTCTCCGCGCGCGTGCTTGCCTTTTGGAAGGACCCTCATGACGGATTGGCGGAAAGAATGGTTTGAAATCGAAGATGCTACGTACCTCAATGCTGCGGGACAAGGCCCGCTGCCGCGCGTTGCGCTTCATGCAGCTGCGCAGGCGCTCGAATGGAAGAAATTTCCGCATACCATGCCTGACAGCGTCTACTTTGACCTGCCGAACCGCGTTCGAACCTCGCTTGCAAAGCTGATCGGGGGCCGCGACGAGGAAATTGCCATCACCACGGGCGCATCCTCAGGGCTGGCTGCGGTGGCTGCGGGACTCGACTGGAAGCCCGGCGATGAAGTCCTCATTGCGCACGGCGAATTTCCCGCGCATTTCACCACGTGGTTCCCGATGCAGGCTGCCGGCAAGCTGAAAGTGATCGTGGTTGAGCCGCGCGGACGCTTCCTTACTGCCGATGATTTTATCGCTCACATCGGCCCGTGCACGCGTCTGGTTTCGACGAGCCTCGTGCGCTTCGATGATGGCGTGCGGCTCGATGCGGCCAAGATTGCGTGCGCATGCCGCGACGCCGGCGCGCTCCTGCTCCTGGACGCAGCGCAATGCGCGGGCGCGATGCCGATGGATGTTCGCGCAATGGGCGCCGATTTCCTCACAGCCTCCGGCTACAAATGGCTGCTGTCGCCGTACGGCACCGGCTTTTTCTGGGCGCGAGGGGAATTGATCGAACAGATGCGTGTGGGACCTTTCTACTGGATGGCGCTCGAAGACGCCGCACAGTTCCACACTCTCTCTACAAGCGTTTATAACCTGGCGAAGGGTGCACGGCGCTGGGATTCGCCCGAGACAGCAAGCTTTTCCAATCTCGCCGCGATGGACGCATCACTTGCATTCCTATTGCGCATCGGCGTGGAAACGGTCTGGGAACACACCCGGCGTCTGACCGCCATGATGATCGAGCGCCTGCCACTCGACCGCTACGTGCTGGCGAGCCCTGCCTCCGCGGGCGCGCGTGGCGCCTACGCCTGCGTGGCGGCACGCAAACCGGAAATGACTGCGCAACTGTTCGAACGCTTGCGCGCTGCTCAAATCTTCGTGAGCCTGAGGGAAGGGGCGCTGCGGATCTCTCCGCACCTCTACAATTCCGAGCGGGATATCGATCGCCTGTTGACGGTTCTCGCCGCCTGACCGGCTTTACAAACTGGAATGACAGCCAGGCTTCCCTTCCTGTAGCGTGCAAGCGGCTGCGCGATCAGTACACTGGCGCGCGGGAGCGGAACGGGATGTGCACGACGGCTTCGAGGTCGATCGGCTCGCCGTGTTTTTCCGCTGGCTGAAATTTCCACTGCGCGAGAGCCGCCATCGCATTGGCGTCGAGATGAGAGTCCACACCATGCACCAATTGAATGCTGTCCACACTGCCATCCTTGCGGATCACGGCGTAGAGCACCACTTCTCCCTCCACATGCGCGGTGCGCAGCTCGGGCGGGTATTTCGGATCCACCTTCCGCAACGGGACCGGCCCCGCGAGATCTGGCGCCACGGATCTTGCGTATGGGCGAGTATCCGTCTCATCCATTTCGGCAAATTTCAGCACCCAACTTCCGGACGCACTCGTCAGATTCGGCATGTTCACTTGCAGCGTGTAGACGCGCTTCGAACCCAGCACCTTCTCGGGTGGCACGTCCAGCTTGGGACTGTCCTGCGCGGAACCGGAATTGAGCGGAGGAGCGTTCGAATCCCGAGGGGGAATGCTCATGCGCGGAACCGCCAGCGAGGGCAGCGGATTCCCCGCTCCCCGCGACACGGAGCCGACACCCGGTCCGGAAGCAGAAACCGTGTTCGCGCTGTTCCCGCCGCTGATGAAGATGCCTTCAGGGCCATGGCCCCTTCCCCCGGCGACAACTCCTCCGTTCGCGCCCCTGCCCTCCGCGGTCCCGCCGGGCACACCGGGTTGCGGTCCTTCCGGCGAGACCGAGAAGCGCGCCGAAAGATTCCCGACCGGGACGAAGGGAGGCGGCGCCACGGGCGCCGGCGTCGCGGAAATCGCGATCAGCGTGCCACTATCTCCGGCCGGCTGCTGCGCAATTTCAGGCGCGGCTGCGTTCGTGTCGCCCTTCTGTTCTGCCGCGTGTGGCGCAGACATTGGGCTGACCGGCAGGGCCGGTTTGGGCGGCGCCTGCGTGGATGAAGCGATGTTGATTTCGCCCGCCATCTTTTCTGGGGTAGACACTTCTGGAACTGCGGCATCCTGCGCCGCGCGCGGCGTAGGAGCCATCGGCCGCATCGCCGCCAGTTGCTCAGGGGTGAGCTGCAACTTCGGACGCGCCGGCTCGGATCCCGCAAGCCGCACGATGTTCGGAAGC
This sequence comes from Terriglobia bacterium, assembly GCA_041488495.1. Lineage (GTDB taxonomy): Bacteria > Acidobacteriota > Terriglobia > Acidiferrales > UBA7541 > Palsa-360. The sequence continues at coordinate 5,674 of JBGPPL010000033.1, read as the reverse complement.
TGAGGCAGGATCTTGGGCGGCTCGGGTGGCGCCGCCGGTTGAATCAGAGTCTGCCGAGGATGCGCTGGATGCAGCGGCTCGGAGATGATCGTCTGCCGCGGATGAAATGCGTCGGCGCCGCGCTGGGGCGGAGTCTTCGAGGCGTCGTTTCGGGGTGCTGCCTTTGGCGCCGGCGCTGCGAGCAGGACGGCCGGAAAATCTTTCACGGGACCATACCACGTCAACTCCATTTGTGGTGCAAGAACTTCGGCGCGGTCTGGCCGGATGTTCCAGATCGGCGGAGGAAACACGATGAGGAGCGCCTGGAAGGCGACCGCCGTAACAAAAGCGACCTTGGGAAACCGCTGTTCGATCCAGCAATCGCGAAAGTATGGCGCGCCGAGAAATTCTTTTGGCAGGACTGGCCCGCGAAGAAAAACCACAACGCTGGAGATGAACTCTTCGCGCCAGCCAATCCATGCAATTGCAAGCTGCGGGAAATGCGGCTTGGCTTCCGGGTCGGGCCCGGAAGCCAGACCTCGTCCCAGTTGCATGTCGCCGGCAGCGCTCACTTGAATCATTCCGTGCGAATTATACGCCTCTGGCCCCTCTTCCGGCCCGGCAATGCAAAGGAATGGCTTGCCGTTCGCCGTGCGATTTGCAACGATAAGCTTTCAATTCGAGCGCCCGGCTGAGGGTGCTACTGTTCGAACGCCGGGGGAATGTGAGTTTTTATGGCGACAACAGTTCCTTCCAACTCGGCTTCCCGCCGATTTCCGCTTTGGGCCAAGATTGTGATGGGCGTGTTCGTTGCGCTGCTCGTGATCGCGCTGGCCGTGCCTTATTTTCTGAACGTCGACCGCTACCGCGTCACGGTTGCCGATGCAATCCAGAAGCAGACCGGACGGCATGTCACGCTTGGCAAGATTCGCGCGCGGTTCTTACCAGGAGTCGGGTTCGTCGTCGAAGAATTGCATATCGGCAACCCGGAGGGATTTCCAGCGGGCGATCTTGTCTCCGCCAGTGAAATCCGCGGCAATCTGGCAATTGGGCCGCTGCTGCACGGGATCATTCATCTCAACTCCTTCGAACTGGTGCGCCCGAAGCTGACGCTCCTCACGAACAGCAACGGGAAAGACAATTACACATTTCCTTCTTCCAGCCCGGCGCAAAAGAAGCCAGCGGCGGCCGGAGGGCCCGCGAAAACGGAGGAGACCTCCTCGGGTGTGTCGCTCGATCAAATCGACAGCATCAACCTGACCGACGCAGAAGTGCTGGTGGGCAGCATCATTCGAGGAGCCGTCGCGCCATTAGCGGACACAAAGGGAATCAACATCACCCTGCACAATTTCGCCGTGAGTCCAATGCGCATGCACGACTGGCAGGCGGAATCGAAGCTATCCGGAGTGACGCTCGCGCTGAGCGGCTGGAGCGAGCCGATCGCGTTCCGCTCGGGACAATTCACACTTTCGGGGGGAAAACTGGAAGCGCAATTTGTCGCTGACCTTGCAAAAGCCTCCGACATCAAGGGCACGCTCAGCGTGCCCGATTTCGAGCACCCGCAAGTGAATTTTGAAATGAGTGCATCACAGCTCGACGTGGATAAACTGATGGCCGTGGCGGGCAGCGGACCGAGCGGGGCGTCTTCTGCTCCCTCCAAGCGGGCGGATCCGCCGGCCGGAAAGAGCGAGATGGTCGCGCGAGGCCACATCAACATCGAGAAAATTACGACGAAGCCCTACACCGTGGGGCCCTCCAACATCGAAATTCGTGTGTACACCGATCGCGCAGAACTCTGGCCGGTCTCCATCGGCATGTATGGAGGCACGCTGCAGATCTCTTCGCGGGTGGATCGCGTGACCGATCCTGCGCGCTTCACCGCCAACGTTCAGATGCGCAATCTGAATGTCGCCAAGGTGCTCGACGTCACTCCCGCTGCGCGCGGCAAAATGGGCGGCACCGGCGAACTCGATCTGCAGCTTCTCGGCAATCTGAGTGACGCGTGGAAGAAATCGCTGTCCGGCACGGGAAAGTTTGCGGTGCGCAACGGACATTTGCCGGGAGTGAATCTCGCCGGCGCGGCGCAATCGCTCGCGAAATTTGCCAGCGGCGGAGACACGCCGTTCACGGTTCTCGAAGGCGACATCAACATCGCCGGCGAGCGCGTGTCGAGCAAGCAGATTCACCTCGACTCACCGAGCGGAATCGTGGACTTGCGCGGCAGCGTGGGTCTCGACGGATCGCTCGACTATCAGGGGCAGGTTACGGTGAACCCGGAAGCTGCAGTGGGCGGATCTGGCGCACTCGGCGGCATCGTGGGCGGTCTCATCGGCAGCCGAGTGGGAAAAATTACCGTGCCGATCGCGCTCGGCGGCACAATCGACAGCCCGAAAGTGCAGCCCGGCAAAGGCATTCCGAGCTTTGCAGCGCCCGCGTCGGCTTCAGGCTCGGCACCTTCTACGGCGCCTGCTGCCCAGCCCGCAGCACCGCAAAACCCGATCGATACCCTGAAAGACTTGTTCAAGAAACACTAGCGGACTGCAACATGATCTTCACGCGGCCAGCGCAAGCCTGTAAAAACTGAGCGCGGCATCGCCCTGCTCGACCACGCGAGCAAGTTCAAGTTCCCCAATACGCTCCGGCAACGCGCGCTTGCGCAAATGCTCCACGATGACGCGCCCGTCAGGCGCCACCATCGACGACTCGCCCAGAAATTCAAGGACGCTCTCATATTCTTCCGCCGCCGCGTAGGGCGGATCGAGAAAAACGAATTGCGCGTGCACATGGCGCGCCTCGAGCCGCTCGAGCCCGCGCAAGACGTCTACACCGAGAATTTCAGCCTCGTCACTTATGCCGAGCGATTCCAGGTTGCGGCGGATTAAGGCCGCTGCGGGTGCGTGCCGTTCGACAAAAATCGCCGTGCGCGCGCCCCGGCTCAGCGCTTCGATGCCGACCGCGCCCGTTCCCGCGTATAGATCCACGAACAGGGAGTCTTCGACCGTCGGGCCCAGGATATTAAACAGCGTCTCCCGCAAACGATCGCTCGTGGGCCGCAACGCCTGGCCTTTCAGACTGCGAAGTGTCCGGCTCCGGTATTTCCCCGCGATTACGCGCATGAGAATGCCGTGACGCGTGATCCGTAATTTGTGATTCGTGCATGGCAGGGCCCGCGGACCAAGGAAAGTCCTGAGTCAAGAGTCAAAAGTTGAGAGTTAGAACCTCTCCCGAAGCGCAATCTGGCTCGCATTCAACTTTCCTCCATAATTTCTAAACCCTCGGGTCTACACGATTCACGAAACACGAATCACGCTTCCTCACCCGACGGACGCGAGCTGGTAGCGCCGCTGCCATTCCCGCGGAAGCTGGGAGAGCAGATGCTGACGCGCCGGCTCCGCGCCGGGAGTTTCCACCAGCGTTAGCGCCTCGCGGCGCGCGAGTTCGAGCAACTCGAAGTCGCGAAGCGGATTCGCAATATGGAAACCGAGTTGTCCATGCTGCCGCGTGCCGAAGAATTCGCCCGGGCCGCGCAGCTTCAAATCGGTTTCGGCGATTTCAAACCCGTTGGTCGTGCGCACCATGGTCTCCAGGCGCACGCGCGCATCCTCTCCCGGGGTCTTGGGCGCAATCAGAAGGCACGTGCCCTTTTCGCCGCCGCGGCCGATGCGGCCCCGGAGCTGATGAAGCTGTGAGAGGCCGAAGCGTTCCGCGTGCTCGATCACCATCACGGTCGCATTCGGGACGTCCACACCGACTTCGATCACTGTCGTCGTCACCAGGATGTCGATCTCGCGGCGGCGGAACCGTTCCATGACGTCTTCTTTTTCATCGCTTTTCATGCGGCCATGAAGCAGGCCGAGCTTCCGTTCCGGAAAGACCGTCTTTTGCAGGCGCTCGTATTCCACGATGGCTGCCTTGAGAGAGCGCTGCGATTCCGCCGACTTCGACTGCTCGATCACCGGATAGACGACGTAGGCCTGCCGCCCCGCGGCAATTTCGCGCCGGAGAAATTCCCATACGCCCGGCAGATGCGCCTCCGACGACCATCGCGTTTCGATGGGCACGCGGCCGGGCGGCATCTGGTCGATCACGGAGATGTCGAGATCGCCATAAAGCGTGAGTGAAAGCGTGCGCGGAATGGGAGTGGCCGTCATCACGAGCACGTCGGGCGCAGCGGCCTTCTCCATCAATTCCTTACGCTGCAGCACGCCGAAGCGGTGCTGCTCGTCCACAATCACCAGGCCCAGCCGCGCGAATTCCACTTGCGGCTCCAGCAGCGCATGCGTGCCGGCGATGAGCTGCGCGGCGCCGGATCGCACGCGCTCCAGCGCCGCTTTTTTCTCCGCCGCCTTCATCCCGCTGATCAGCAGCTCGACGCGGTAGCCCGCACGCGCAAATGTTTTCCGCGCAGCGAGGAAGTGCTGCACCGCAAGTATTTCAGTCGGCGCCATGAGCGCCACTTGGCAGCCGTTTTCAATCACAATGGTTGCCGCTTCGAGCGCCACGATCGTTTTCCCGCTCCCGACGTCGCCTTGCAGCAGGCGGTTCATCGGCACGGGGCGCTCCAGGTCCGCTGCGATTTCACCGAGGGCGCGCTTCTGCGCCTCGGTAGGCTTGAAGGGCAGCACGCGTTTGATCGCCTCGCGGATGGCCGGTTCGCGTACGCGAAATGCGATGCCCGGTTGCTGCTGTGCCGCCTTCCGGCGCATCGCGACGCTCAGCTGGTAAAAGAAAAACTCTTCGAAAATCAAACGCTGGTGCGCCTGCGAGCGGAACGAATTCAATGCTTCGACCGATTCCGTCTGCGGCGGAAAATGGACAAACTGGATCGCGTCGCCCCGCGAGGGGAACTGGTACCGGGCAAGCATCTCCGCTGGCAACGGATCGGGAAGCATCCCCCCAAGATTTTCAAGCGCCGTATAAATGATCCGCCGCATCATCCGCGAGCTGACGCCGCCGATCGCTTCGTAAATCGGGACGATGCGGCCGACTTCGGTCGAGTCCGCTTCCCCGGTGTCCAGCAGTTCATACTCCGGATTGATCATCTCGATCCGGCCCGGCCTGTAAGGGTCGAGGTCCGCCTTCCCGTGAAGGACGATCCTCTGTCCAGGCTTGAATCGCGCCTCGAGATAGCTGCCGTGAAAAAACTTACAGGAAAGCGAGCCGCTGTCGTCCCGGACAACCAGATGAAACACACCGCCCCGCGCCCGCGTATAGCGTACGAGGCTGCCGCTCAAGACTTGCGCCTGCACGGTGTAGATCTGTCCCGGCACGATCTCACGGATCTTCGCGAACCGGATGCGGTCCTCATACCGGAAGGGTAGGTAACCGAGAAGGTCCTCGAACGTGCGGATGCCGCGCTTCGCAAGCAACTCCGCGCGGCGCGGCCCCACACCCTTGAGGTACATCACTTCGGTTGCGGGCGTGACGCGCATCCATTCTTTATATCACCGCACGGCTGCTCGCGCCGAGGCTTGCAATCGCACGCGGCATGCGAAAAGATGGATCGCTATTCTGGCGGGCTCCACGCCCCGGCCAAGCCGGGGCGTTCAGCGTAAAAGTAGAGCCCGCACCGATTTTCTGGCGGGCTCCAAGTAGAGCCCCCGTCGGTTTTCTGGCGGGCTCCAAGTAGAGCCCCCGTCGGTTTTCTGGCGGGCTCCAAGTAGAGCCCCCGTCGGTTTTCTGGCGGGCTCCAAGT
>JBGPPL010000032.1:0-32304 GCA_041488495.1 Terriglobia bacterium | reverse complement strand
GTGTGGCCGACCGTACGGAATTGCGGGATTGGAAACGGAGACGCTCGCCGGTGGCGCGGAGAATACTGTTTTACGTCATGCTGGCCTTGATTCCCGTGGTCATATTCACTCTCATGTTATTCATGGCACGCCAAAAGTAGCTCCTGGGAAGGTGCTCAGCCGCGATTCGATTTGATTGGCAGTTGGCGGCGATCCGAGCTGCTTCCGAGCGTTTTCACAAACGATTCAGACCTTCGTTCAACTCAATGTACGTTCCCCAGGGATCGGTCAGGAATGCCAGCGAAATGCCTAACTCAGGCCGCTTGGTAAAGGGCATGTCGAATTTCACTCCGTTGGCTTCCGCCTTCTTGCAAAACGCCTCGAGATCTTTGATCTCGAATCCGATATGGTCCAGCGCCCGTCCTTTGGTTGGCACGGTCGGAGTGTCCGATTTAGCAATGAGCAGGACCACTCCGGGCACGTTGTCGGCTGCGAATTGTCCTCGTTTGAAAGGTGCGCCGCCAAACATCTTGGCATACCAAGCCTGCATTTCTGATATGGAGCTAGCGCCGCCCGCAGCGGGTTCCGCTATCCAGAAGTGTATGTGGTCAAACGCAATCGGAACGGTGAGCGACGTGTTTTCGAGTATCTCGATCCGAACCCGATCGTCCGGGGTAGTCACATATCCCTGCCGCGCACTTTGACCAGGCTCCGTTTTCAGTCCAGCGGCCCTCCATTTCGCCATTGAGTCCTGGATATTCGCCACATAGAACCCAATGTGATTCACCACCGATCCAACGGAACCCCCGGATGGCTCGCCCTTCCTCAAAAGGATCAGGACACCAGGGAACTTCATGACCTCGTTTGGGCCCAGCTTCGTGGGTGTTGCTCCCATCGCCAACCAAAACTTTTTGCCGGCCTCCACGTCCTGCATGACTAGATGCACGTGGCCCATCGCCACGCCCGTTTCATTCGGCGCAGCCACTTGCGCCCTCGATGCGCCTGCCGGCAACAGGGTCGCGAGCGCAAGACTGAGAATCGAAAGAGGTTTTTTCATTCGGGACTCCTTTTTCTGGCAGGCTCCAAGCGGAGCCCGCACTCGTATCTTTCAAAGTGGTGGACCAACATTGACTCTCGACCGGTATTTTCGTCCTCGGATTTCTGGCAACCTGCAACTACACACCCCACGATGAAAGCTGCCGGCAGGCGGCCACATCTGACGCCAGTCAGGCGCTCAGAAACGATTTGAGTTCTACGGTCAATTCCTGCGGGACCTGCTCCGGGAGGAAATGGCCAGTGGGAAGCGGCTTGCCCTTTGCCTCCTTGGCGCGGTCTTGCCAGGTCGATAGGACGTTGTACATACGATGAAACGGCCCCTTTTCGGCCCAGAGAACAAGAAGTGGACATTGAATTTTTCGGTTCAGGTCCGCTTTGTCGTGCTCCAAATCGATGGATGCGGCCGCCCGGTAATCCTCGCAAATGGCATGGATCGCGGCTGGATCGCGGAAGCAACGCAGATATTCTTTGTAAGCTGTTTCGCCGACCCAGTCGGGAATCTTTTCGCTGTAGGCTTCTCCCCCAAGCCGGAACAACATGGACTTAAGGAAATACTCGGCACTGTTTGCAACCAGGGTTTCCGGGAATGGGGCCGGTTGAACGAGAAGGAACCAGTGATAAAAGACCGTGGCGAACTCTTTGGTGATGTTCTGGTACAGCATGTAAGTCGGGACAATGTCGAGAATGACGAGCTTTGTGAGGAGATCCGGGTAGTCGAGGGCCATCCGATGGGCGGCGCGGCCGCCGCGATCATGCCCCACAACTGCGAATTTTCGGAATCCGAAATGTTTCATCACTTCCACTTGGTCCTGAGCCATGGACCGCTTCGAATAGGCAATGTGATTTTCGCCGCCCGGAGGCTTGCTGCTATCGCCATACCCACGGAGGTCTGTGATCACTAAAAAGAAATCTTGAGCCAGCAGCGGCGCGACTTTGCGCCAGAGCACATGCGTTTCCGGGATCCCATGCAGAAGCAGCAGCGGCGAGCCTTTGCCGCCGTAAACTGTATGAATGGTTGCGCCCGGCGTCTTGATTTGCTCGCGCTTAAAACCCTCGAACAAATCTCCGCTCGGTTGTTGACTGTACACGCGCCCGGTCCACAGATCAGCAGAGAGCATGGCGCTTTCGGCAGCGACGGGCCCTAACGCGAGAGCCATGGATTTCCTCATGAACTCACGGCGGCCAGGATTCGACATTGTCACCTCCAGTTTATGAGTCGTTCTATTTTGATCGTGAAGTGTCCGCACCACCTGCATTGAAATGTGTCCGCTGAGTCAGCGGCAAGATTCCGGCTCACAATCAAGAGCGGACCGTACAATCGCTGAAGATACCATACTCCCAGTTCATCACAGCCCAGCCCATGGCCGTAAGACGGTATATGGTCCGGATTCAGCCGTTGGAATGAAACGCCGCGCAAGTCCTACATCTGGAGTAATGTTTTTGTTAAACTAACCCATAACCCTTTCGAAGGCCCCAGGATTAGAAATATGGGCTTGCGAGCCGGAACAACCTGAACGGATGGAGAAATTATGAACAAAGTGAACGTGGGAATCATCGGAACAGGATGGTGTGGTGGCATACGGGCGGAGGTCTGCGCCGCGAGTCCATATGTGAGCGAACTGCACATTGCCGAGATCAAGGAAGAACGGCTGAAGGAAGTTGCGCAGAAGACAAAACCGGTCACGGCCACGACGGATTACCGAACCTTGCTCGAGAATAAGAACATCAACTCCATTATTATTTCGGTGACTCCGGAAACCACGCACTACCCGATGGCGAAGGAAAGCCTGCTGGCAGGCAAGCATGTGTTTCTGGAGAAGCCTATTGCGCTCGAACTTTCCGAAGCGGATGAATTAATCGCCCTGGCACGATCGAACTCCTTGTTGTTCACGATTGGATACTCACAGCGCTTCAATCCCAAGTTCGCGTATGTCAAACGCTCGATCGAGGACGGCACGATCGGCCAGCCCGTCAGTGCGCTGGTCAGCAGGCACATCACGCGCAACCTGGGCAACAAAATCGGAGGCCGCATCAAGCTCTCGCCTGCCGCGATGGAGGCGACGCATGACATCGATTTTATGCTCTGGTGTTTCGCGCCGAGAAAACCAATACGCGTCTATGCGCAGCAAGTGAACAAGATCATGAAACCGACGCATAACGTGCCGGATTGCGTTTGGATCGTCGTTACGTTGGACGACGGATGCGTGTTCACGATCGGCGCCGGCTGGGTGCTTCCGCCCGCGTATCCGAATTTCTCATCTACTTGGATTGAGATGGTGGGCACCGAAGGGGCGATCATGGTGGATGATACTCATCGCGACGTCAGCCTGAACACGATGAAGCGGGGTATCGAATTCCCCATCTCGACCATGCCCGGGGAAAAAGTCGCGCATGTGTATGCGGGCCCCATGGAAGCCGAGACGATCCATTTTCTTGAGTGCTTGGCGAAGGGCCGTCCGCCGCTGGTGACTCCCGAGCACGCGAGGATGGTCATGCAGGTCTATCAGGCCGCCGATCAATCAGCAGAAGAAGGACGGCCGATCGACATCCTTCCCGACGGTCTCCGGTCGGATTGGCAAGCTGGCGCGATCGATCGCACTCCGGCCGGCCGCGCCCCAGCAATTTCATGAGTCCGTTGCGCTTGTCTCCGGGATAACCTCGAAGCCGAAGCGTACAAGCGCGTTGCTCGACGCAGCACCGAATCACTTGGGTCCTCGGTGAAACGCAGGGATTCGCGGAGCCTCGCCGACCTGCGGTCCATTGCGTCCGTTTGAGCGCCGGGCGGTGATGACGGAGACAATGTTGGATACCAATCCTACGCCTGTCCTGGAATCTAACGCCATTTCAGAGAACGCAGCATCCAAGCCGACGAAAACGCGGTGGGTGGTCCTGTTATTGATCAGCCTGATGTACCTGCTCACGTACATGGATCGCAGCAATATCTCGGTCGCCGCGCCGGCAATCACAAAGGAATTCGGACTGAGCAAGACCGCGATGGGATTCGTCTTCAGTGCGTTTTTGTGGGCTTATGCAATCGGGCAGATCCCCGGCGGGTGGTTGGGAGACCGCTTCGGGCCCAGAAGGATACTTCTCGCTATCATCCCCTTCTGGTCGCTTACAGTGATCGTGACCGGCCTGACCACGGGTGTGATTTCCCTGATTGTTACGCGTTTTGTTCTTGGATTGAGCGAAGCGGGCGCATTCCCCATAGCCACCCGCGCGATGCAGCTCTGGTTCGCGAAATCCGAGCGCGGGCTCGTGCACGGCGTCACACATAGTTTCAGCCGGTTTGCCGTCGCGATTACGCCGCTGGTCGCGGTGGGCATTATGGTTGCGTTCGGCTGGCGCACGATTTTCTACGTTTTTGGTTCGGCGGGCATGCTCTGGTCGGTCGCGTTCTATGTCTTCTACCGTAATCGTCCGGAAGAACACAAGAGCGTCAATCGGGGTGAGCTAGCTCACATACGGGGCCGTGACGCAGATGGCTCGATCAAACCATCGGTCGATCCGAAGTCACGACCGGCTGTGCCGTGGAAAACGATTTTCGGTTCGCCCAATATGTGGTACATCGCGGCCGGTTATGGCTGTTTCTTTTACGGAACTTATTTTTTTCTCACCTGGTTTCCCACGTACCTGCTCGAATACCGGCACCTGTCGATAAAGTCGCTCGGTATTGTTGCATCTCTCCCGCTCCTGGCTGGAATGGTCGGAGACATCGCGGGAGGATCGTTAACCGACGGAGTGTACAAAAAAACCGGAAAGCTCAAGTTTGCTCGCCGCATCGTGGCCGCGCCGTGCATGCTGGCTTCCGCCGCTTGCCTGATACCGGCAGCGACGAGCCATTCGGCGTCAACCGCGGTCATCTGCTTAACGGCCTCGCTGTTTTTTCTGGAAATGGTGATTGGACCTGCCTGGGCGGTTCCCATGGATGTTGGTGGTGAATATAGCGGCACAGTGACCGGCGTAATGAACATGGCCGGAGCCTCGGCCGCCTCGCTGTCTCCCGTTGTTTTCGGTTTTTTTGCTCAGAGGGGTTCCTGGATTGCTCCCTTCTTAGTGACTGCCGGTATGTTGCTCAGTGGCGCGCTCATCTGGACTTTTCTGATCGATCCCGAAAAATCCGTCGTCAAGGCATAATCCACGGGAATCCGGAATCTCGTCCCGAACCTGGAAGCGGCCACGATGAAGTAATCTTGGACAAGCAGCGTCAGCCTCGGTGCCGAAAGCAAGAAACAACAATTGTTGTGGCAATTTGGGCCTGTCTTCATGGTACTTTTTCGGTCTTGAGGTATTGTGATGAAAAAAACCTTGGTCCTGTTGGTCGTCACAGCGGTTGCCTGGCCCGTATCTCCAATTTTTGTTTCGGGACAGAGAAGGCCAGTAGACGGTCGGCCTCGCAACATCGTGATCTTCGTCTCGGATGGCCTGCGCGGCGGATCAGTGAATGCCACCGACGCACCGACGATGGACTGGGTTCCCCAGCACGGAGTCAGCTTTGCGAACAGCCACTCTCTTTTTCCAACGTTTACTACGGCCAACGCCTCCGCCATCGCTACCGGACACTACCTGGGAGATACAGGCGATTTCAGCAATACGTTTTACATCGGACAACCCATATTTCTGAGCGGCAATTTCGGCCGAGCGCCAGGAACGTACGCACCCTACATCGAGAATGATTCCGTCCTGGGCGACCTGGACGCGCAGTTCAACGGAAACTACTTAAACGAGGAGACTCTACTCAGCGCGGCGCGCACGCACGGGTTCAATACGGCAGTCGTGGGAAAGATGGGGCCCGCGGCGATCCAGGACGTGACCCAATTGAATCCAGTCGGCGGTAAATTTGCGACACCCCAGACGGTGATCATCGACGATGGGACAGGCACACCCGACGGAGTCCCACTGAGTCCGCAGGTTTCTTCTGGACTGCTGGGAGCGGGGTTGCCCACGGCGACTCCCGTCCGGGTTCAGCGGACGGGGAACAATACCAACGCAGGAACCACGAGTCCGAATTACGAACAGCAAGGATATTTTGCAGACGCCGTGACCCGAGTCATCCTGCCGATGTTCAAGAAGAGCGGGAAGCCGTTCGTGCTGCTTTACTGGTCGCGCGATCCGGATGGAACGCAGCACTATCAAGGAGACAGCCTGAACACGCTGGTCCCCGGAATCAATGGACCGACTTCGAGGGCAGCCCTGAGGAACGCCGACAATAACCTGAAACAAATTCTGAATTACATCGATAGTGATCCCGGGCTGGCTGCGGACACGGATATTTTTCTAACCGCAGATCACGGCTTCGCCACAATCAGCAAGCACGACGTCGATGCCGCTGGCCACGGAACGGCAAGCTACGCAGCGAAGTGGGTCTATAGGGACGCCCAAGGCCGGCAAGAGGTGAACGACGGCTTTCTGCCCCCCGGGTTTCTTGCAATTGACCTCGCTCATGAATTGGGCCTCCCGCTATTCGATCCCGACAGCCAAATCAACGGTCCGGATGGTAAGAAGACCTTTCAGCCTGTGGACCCGAAGATTCCTCAGCAACTGCCAACGGTTGGTCAGCACCCCGTGAATGGCAATGGGCTAATCGGCGGCACAGGCCGAATAGCGAATCAAACGGATGCCAAGGTGGTCGTCGCTGCCAACGGTGGGTCCGATCTGATTTACTTCCCCGCGCACGATCCCGACACTCTGGAGAAAACCGTCGCGTTCCTGGCCCAACAGGACTATGTAGGAGGACTATTCGCCGACGACGACTACGGAAAGGTTCCTGCGGCTTTGCCATTGAGCGCGATTCGGCTAGCCGGAGCGTCCAAATTGCCGCGGCCATCTATCGTCGTGGCTTTCAAGACTTTTGCCACAGATTCCAAGCGGCCACTCATGAGCGCCGTCCAAATCACGGACACAAACTTGCAGCAAGGACAAGGAATGCACGGCAGCTTCGGGCGAGCCAATACATTCAACTTCATGGCGGCGATTGGGCCAGACTTCAAAAAACAATTTGTTGACCACGCCCCCGTAAGCAATGCGGACATTCAACCGACGCTCGCGAAAATTCTCCGGCTTAACATCGCCAGCAATGGAAAACTGAATGGACGGATACTGGAGGAAGCTCTAATAGGCGGGCCGTCTTCTGCACCATACAAACGCCACCTCGATATCGCCCCCCACGCTGCCAACGGAAAAACAACTGTCCTGATGTACCAGCAAATGAAGAAGCAAGTCTACTTTGACTGGGCCTGCTTCCGGGACACAGGTACAACTACTCAGGTGATGTGCCCCTAGCCGCAGCCATTTCCTGCATCTCTAATTTGAGATATTGTGCTCTGGGTGCTGGCACAAAGGCGCGGGGGCGCCGGAACGACATCGCGCAAAACCTAACGCAAAAGGAGACGATCGATGACAAGCAAACCGAAACCTATCCCAGATGGCTACCATACCGCGACGCCGTACCTGATCGTCAGGGGCGCAGCCGGGGCAATCGAGTTCTATAAGAAGGCATTTGGAGCAACGGAATTGATGCGCATGGCGCAACCCGATGGGAAGATCGGCCACGCCGAGATCAAGATAGGCGATTCGCCCATCATGCTCGCGGACGAATCCCCGGAGATGGGCGCGCGCAGTCCGCAGACCCTTGGTGGATCACCGGTGAGCATCCTTCTCTATGTCGAGGACGTCGATGCAATATTCAGCCAAGCCGTCGGTGCCGGGGCAAAGGTGCAAAGGCCTGTGGCAGATCAGTTCTATGGCGATCGGACCGGCGGATTGGAGGACCCCTTCGGACATGTTTGGTACGTCGCAACCCATACGGAGGACGTATCACCTGATGAAATGAGGAAGCGTGCCGCTGCCGCTGGCCGATAGTAAACTAGCCGCAGCCGTCCGGGGAGTTTGATCTCATTTGTTGCGGTTAGACCGCAATCCTGCACGATGTGGCAACCGCATTGGCAACCCTCAGTCCGTCGTGTATAAATAAATGTGCGGGGCTGTAGCTCAGTTGGATAGAGCGAGGCACTCCTAACGCCTAGGTCGCCAGTTCGATTCTGGCCAGCCCCACTATTTATTTATACTTTTCGGCATCTGCTGGCAACTTGCCCGAAACTAGCAGTGACTTCAACCGCCTAAAATAAGTTTCCGCGTTAATCACTTCATCGGGCAGATGAGCTGAGCCTTTGCCCGAAATCTTGATAGCTTCCAAAAGTACATCGGTCCTTCGTATTGCCATCTCCAAGGCTTTGGTCAGAAGCAATTCATTCCGGCGTGAGCGTCTTTCAAAATACTGCCCTACCAGCGTGACCATGCTGGAAGCCAGCACGCCAACCGCCGCTGAAGTTAGGATTGTGAGCCAAGGAATGTTCACGGCGCGGATTCTACGACGCACGGCCCCGGCGCGCCCGGATTCAGTCGGCGGGTGGCCCAGGCTCGCTTTTGTGCTTTCCTCATGAGGGCGTCCATCGATGAGAGAATGCCACTGGTGCAACACACCGGGACGTTAAGAAACGAGGGTGCCCCACGCGTCGGTTCTACGCGTGGGGGTTTGTATCATGCCGAAAGGGTTGAAGCGTTACTATGGACGCGGCCATCCCCCCACACGTCAAGCTTTTCTTGAGTAATGTATGGTTACTGTATTGTGGAAATGCTAATTCGTTAGGAGCCTGGAATGCGAAAATTTGATTTGTGCTCCAAATATATGGCGGGAACCCCTTGTCCCCATTGAGCGCCAACGCCTGACTTGGCCCAAAATGTTTAGAATTCAGAAGCTGTGCGAAACCTTTACAAAAGTTGGTCCTACAGGCACTTCTGCCCTGTCATGATTCCTTTAGAGTTCTGATTGGTTTCGTGCGCGGAGTTAACAATTCTTCACACAGGATGCAGGGCGCAGGTTGTATAATCTTACCCCACAAGGGAACTTCACCGAGAGGATGGCCCAACCGTTATGAAAACAAGATTGTCTGTGCGCCGTTTTTACGGTGCCGTTGTGATTTTAGCCATGGCTGTAATCGGTCTCGCGTGGAATCTGCCAAACCTGAACGCGCAAGCGCCGGCACAGCCGCAGGGCCAAGCGGCGGCCCCGGCTGGTCCGCCGCCTCCTCCGCCCACGGCTTCCGAGATGAAAGGCAAGACCGCAGCGCAGTTCTACAAGAAAATAGAAGTGCTCAAGGACATTCCCGCCACTGAAATTCACCCCGCGATGGAATACACCATCCTCGCCCTCGGGGTTGGGTGTGGATACTGCCATACGATTGGAAAGTTCGACCTTGATGATAAAAGAGAGAAGCACGTCGCGCGGAGCATGATCGCGATGACCATGGCGCTCAATGCCACCGTGTTCGATGGCAAGCGGGAAATCACCTGTTTTTCCTGCCATCGCGGCGCTGCAAAGCCCGCGCAAACGCTTGTGTTCCCTGGTGAAAAATCACCCACCGAGCAAACGGCGGCAGAAATTTTCCCTGCTCTCGGAGTGCGGAACATAACGACTATCGATTCCAGCATGGCCCCGAGTAAGGCCCCCGTGTCCGTCGTGTCGGGTCCGCCCCCAGCGCCGAAGCCACCAGCTTCCCCCGCAGCTCCGCTTCCTGCCGTGGAAGATGTTTTCAGCAAATACACACAGGCTCTAGGCGGCATGGCCGCGATTGGCAAAATCACGTCGCTGGTCGAAAAGGGAACGGTCGAGATGCTGGTACCGGCGCCTCCGCAGCCTCAAGGAACGCCGCCAGTCCCCTCCGCCATCGGCACTGTTCCAGCCGAGGTCGATCGCAAGCTCCCGGGCAAGGCAGTCGTGTCAGTGCAATTCCCCGGAAGGGCCCCGAACATGATGGGTTTCGATGGGATGATCGGTTGGCACGGGACGCCCCTCCGTGAGGATACAGGCGGTGAATTGGCTCTCCTGCAGGGATTCGCTGAATTTCCTCCGGCCTTGAAATTTAAGGAGGACCATCCTCGAGTTCAGGTCGATGCGATGGAAAAGATTGGAGATCGCGATGCTTACCGCGTCGTTGGCCAGCGCCCCGATGGTTCTGCCATCGATCGTCTCTATTTCGACGCGCAAACCGGATTGCTCCTGCGGTCGTATACGACCATGCAAAGCGTTCTCGGAGCATTCCCGGAAGAGGTTAATTACGACGATTATCGCGATGTCAGCGGGGTCAAGGTACCCTTTACCGTCCGGCTCGTGAGCGCGCAAGGAAACCGGACCTATAAGTGGGCACAGGTCGATGTGAACACCCCTGTAGCGGATTCGCGGTTCACGAAGCCTCTGCCGCCCCCGCCGCCTCCGACGCCCGCGAACTAGCGTGGCAAGAGATTTTCCAGCACTCGAAGCGGACGGGCCGATAATTTCGGTTCAGTTTGGGTAACTAGCCGGGAGTTGCGGACCTCATAGGGGATGACGCCCTGCTCTCGGCTGGTTCGAACCAAGCGCTACACTTATTTGCGTAGGGCCAATTTCAGAAGGTATTTCGGTGCGATCACCCGTGATGGTGTTGTTCGAAGCCGAGGATATGGACCTTCTCCTCCAATGCCGGCGGCGGAAGCTGGTCAGACACCGCCGGCATTTTTAGAGAATATTTGCGAGTCCTGTTACTTCCCCATCTGTTGCAGTGAGGGCAGCGCTGCAAGAAGTTCCTCGCTGTGCTTGGTCGGATCCACTTTGATGTATTCCTTCACAATCACGCCCTGCGGATTGATGATGAAGGTGTTGCGCATGGCGACTGTATTTCCGTTGAACGTCTGAACGGACCCATACGTATTGACGACTTGTTTGTCGGGGTCGGCCAGGAGCTTGAAGCTCAGCCCTTCCTTGGTGCAGAACTGCTTGTGTGAGTCAACCGTGTCCACGCTGACGCCCAGGATGGTCGTGTTCTTCTGCTCGTACTGCGAGAGGTCGCGCTGGAAATTGTGGGCTTCGATCGTACATCCGGTGGTGAAATCTTTCGGATAGAAGTAAAGGACAACCCACTTCCCGCGGAAATCGTGCAAACTCACTGGCGTGCCTTCCTGTGAAGTGAGCTTGAAATCCGGAGCAGTGGTTCCAACCGCGGGAGGCTGATCCGCGGCATGCAAGAGCGGATAGGCCAGAAGCGCCAGTGCCATTCCCAGGAAAACGTACATGACGGGCCGTGCGAGATTGCTTCGCGAACTGTTCATGCTTTAATCCTCCTGAAGAGTCATTTCGCCCGTCGAGGGGCGGGCCTTTTTGGAGCCGAAAATCCCTTGCGTCTAAAGTCTTAGGTCCTGACCTTGCCACCCCTACCGGGAAACATGAGGGCAAGCCGTGTGCGCTAGTATATGCTAAAACCACGATTTCGAATGGTTTGAAAAATCGCAACCCTGCGGCCAAGGGCCGCTCGCGCCTCAAAGCATTCGACGCCTCCCGCGGACCCCAGATTCCAGAGATGTCCGAGACTACCCGCAAAAGATTCTTCGACACGGGGAGTATGGTATGCTGAGCCGATATTGCTAGAGCAATATGGGGTTTTTTCTGTCTTCATTGCAAATCGGGCAAACTAGAAATTTTCGTAATTATTCGGTTGCTCACCAACAGTTTCGGATACCGGAGGATCTCTCAGACATGGCGATTGCAACGATTAATCCCGCGACGGGACAGACCATCAAGACGTTCGAAGCTCTCACGGATTCACAGGTCGACCAAAAAATCCAACGCGCAGCCGAAGTATTTCCGGCGTTCCGGAAATTATCGTTTGCGGACCGCGCGCGAATGATGACCAAGGCAGCGGAGATCCTCGAGAGTGAAAAAGAATCCCTCGGCCGGCTGATGACGATTGAGATGGGCAAGACGTTTCGTTCAGCGGTGGAGGAAGCCGTCAAGTGCGCCTGGGGGTGCCGCTACTATGCCGAAAACGCGGAACGCTTCCTCGCCGATGAAATCATCCAGACGCCGGCAAGCCGCAGTTTTATTCGTTACCAACCCCTTGGTATCATCCTGGTCGTGATGCCGTGGAATTATCCTTTCTGGCAAGTGTTTCGTTTCATCGCGCCGGGTTTGATGGCGGGCAACGTCGGGCTGCTGAAACATGCCTCCAATGTGCCCCAATGCGCGTTGAAGATAGAAGAAATTCTTCTGCGGGCCGGATTTCCCGAGGGCGCCTTCCAAACGCTTCTGATCGGGTCCGGCAAAGTGGACAGAATTCTGGATGATCCGCGTGTGGCGGCGGCAACTTTGACTGGCAGCGAAGGAGCCGGGATACAGGTTGGATCGGGCGCCGCAAAAAGGATCAAGAAGGTGGTCCTCGAACTCGGCGGCAGCGACCCTTTTATTGTCATGCCGAGCGCAAATCTTGACGAAGCGGTCACGGTCGGCGTCAAGGCGCGTGTAGTCAACAACGGACAATCCTGCATTGCGGCCAAGCGCTTTATCATTGCCGACCGAATTGCAGACAAGTTTGAACGCGCCTTTGTAAGCCAGATGGAAAGCCTGAAGCTGGGCGATCCATTCGATGAAAAAACCGATGTGGGCCCCCTGGCCACACCCGACGCCGTAGTGTCCCTTCATGCCGACGTCCGCAAGACGATCGACGCGGGTGCGAAACTTCTGACGGGCGGCAAACCGGCGGAGCGCACCGGAAATTTCTATGTGCCTACGGTTTTGACGAATATTCCGAACAATTCGCCGGCATATCGTGAAGAACTATTTGGTCCAGTGGCCTCCATTTTCCGAGTGAAAGACGCGGAGGAAGCGATTCGGATCGCCAACGATAGCCGGTTTGGTCTCGGCGCAAGCGCGTGGACGAACGACAAGAGTGAGCAAGAGCGCTTCATCAATGGGCTCGAAGCAGGTATGGTCTTTATCAACCAGATGGTGGCTTCCGACCCTCGGGTCCCATTCGGCGGAGTGAAACGGTCCGGCTATGGCCGGGAATTGAGCACTTATGGGATCCGCGAATTTACGAATGTAAAGACCGTCTGGGTAAAGTGACGAAGCGCGGACAGGAACTAATTGCGAATGTTTTTGTGTCGTAATATGGTGGTCAGACCAGCAGACCTGTGGTATATCGTTTGCTGGCAACTGACTGGTGCTCTCTATACAGAGTAGAACTAGTTGCATCGTTTGATTTGGAGAAAAGGTCGTGTATAAGGCAGTCCAGACATCGCGGCTTTACGAACAAATCGTTCAGCAGATAGAGGAATCCGTCCACAAGGGCGCCTTGAAGGAGGGCGATCAGCTTCCTGCCGAACGCGAACTCGCGCAGCAATTTGGTGTCAGTCGAACCGCGGTTCGTGAGGCGATCAAAGCACTCCACGAAAAGGGAATCGTGGACGCCTATCCCGGACGTGGGACGTTCGTCACAAATGGCAAATCGAATTCCATGCGCCAGTCTCTGGACCGCATTCTCAAGAGCGGCCACTCAGACGGGGCGGCCCTCTTGGTGGAGTTTCGCGAAATTCTTGAGCCGGAGATCGCTGCTTTAGCAGCGGCTCGTGCTGACGATCAGGGCCTTGCAACCATGCGAGAGGCGGTCAGTGTAATGGACAACGCGCGGCGCGATGCCGACGCCTTCATCGAGGCGGATCTCGATTTTCATCTTTCCCTAGCCGAAGCGGCGGCGAACCCATTCATCCTCTCCGTGATTGATTCCATCGTTGGATTGCTGCGTGAACAACGCATGCGAATCTTCTTTGTCGATGGCGGTCCGGAGCGCGGACAGGTTCACCACAAGCGAATCCTCGATGCGATCGAGCGGCGTGATTCGCGGGGAGCGCGTGAAGCGATGCAGGCTCACCTTCGGCAGGTGCGCGAGGATTCGCGTAATTCTTCGAGTGAGCGGGAACTTGTAGTTTAAGAATTTATTTTCGGCTAGGAGACCACGGCGAATGGCGAATCTTGGATTCGTAGGGCTCGGAGTGATGGGCAGCCAGATGGTGAACAGGCTGCTCGACAAGGGGCACATTGTAACCGGGTACAATCGCACGCGTTCGAAGGCGCAATGGCTGGTGGACCGGGGCATGAAGTGGGGAGACTCCCCGCGCGCGGTCTCCGCAGCGGCGGACGTGACGTTGGTGATGGTCACAAACTCCGAGGCCTTAGCGTCCGTAGCAGATGGACCGGACGGATTCCTGGCCGGGCTCAGCGCTGGGAAGATGCTCATCGACATGAGCACGGTCAGCCCCGCTGCCAGCCGCGCGCTTGCTTCCAAGGTTCGAGAAAAAGGCGCTGACATGGTTGACGCGCCGGTGTCCGGTAGCGTGACAACGCTGCAACAGGGGAAGTTGTCGGTGATGGTCGGGGGGCGTCGCGAAACGTTCGAACGCGCAAAGCCGCTGCTCCTTGACATCGGACCGAAGGTCACCTACGTTGGCGACAACGGCCTCGCGCTTTCGATGAAGATTGCCACAAACCTGAGTCTTGCCGTTCAGATGCTCGCATTTTCAGAAGGCGTCCTTATCGCGGAAAAAAGTGGCATCGCCCGCGAGACTGCGGTTGAGGTTCTGACCCATAGTGTAATCGCGTCGCCGATGGTCCAGTACCGGGGGCCGTTCGTGCTCAAGATGCCGGACGAAGCCTGGTTCAACGTGAACATGATGCAGAAGGACATGTTGCTGGCGCTGGAGATGGGGCGCCAGCTCGACGTGCCATTGCCGACAACCGCAACGGTCAATGAATTTCTGACGGCGGCACGAGGCATGGGCCTCGCGGACCAGGATTTTGCCGTCGTTTTCGACGTGTTAGCCCGAATGTCAGGAGTCTCGAGATGACAACTGCCGCAAATAAGTCGAAGGCCGATTCCGGGCTTGGAACCGATCGGCTGCTTCGCATGTACAAGCAGATGGTGACTATCCGTCTGTTTGAGGAGCAGGTGAACGATCTTTATACGCGAGCCCTCATGCCCGGCCTGGCCCACCTGTACATCGGTGAAGAAGCCGTCGCGGTCGGGATTTGCGAGGCGCTCCACCGCGACGATTACATCACGAGCACGCATCGCGGCCACGGGCATTGCCTGGCCAAAGGCGCGGCGCCGGACCGCATGTTCGCCGAATTGCTCGGCAAGGAAGCGGGGTACTGCCGTGGCAAGGGCGGATCGATGCACATTGCAGACCCGACAAGCGGGAACCTCGGGGCGAACGCGATTGTGGGCGGAAGCGTGGGAATCGCGGCGGGAGCGGCATTTTCCGCTAAGACATTGGGCACGAAGCAGGTCGCGGTTTGTTTCTTCGGTGAGGGGGCCCTCGGTCAGGGTCTCCTGTATGAAGTCATGAATTTGGCGCGGCTTTGGGATTTGCCGGTCATCTACGTTTGCGAAAACAATCTCTACAGCGAGTACACGCATTTCTCTGAAACGACGGCGGGTGATATTCTGGCGCGCCCTGCAGCATTCGGAATTCCCGCGGAGAGCGTGGATGGGCAGGATGTGAGGGCCGTGTACGCAACGGCAAGCCGCATCGTGGACCAGGTGCGTTCTGGAAAAGGTCCCGCATTTCTTCTGTGCAACACGTACCGGTATCGCGGCCATCACGTCGGCGATGTGAATCGTGAATACTATCGCGCCAAGCAGGAGGAACAGCGCTGGATGGCTGAACGCGATCCGATCAAGTTGCTAAGCGAGTGGATCATCGGCCAAAAACTCGCGGACAAAGCTCAACTCGATGGGATTCACTCGCAGGTCAAGTCCGAGATCGACGCAGCCGTCGATTTCGCCATGAAGGCCACTTATCCCGGCATAGACCAGGTGGAGGAGGACATTTATGCCTGAGGTCGCCGTTCGCGAATTGACACTCGGAGAGGCGGTCCGAGAGGCGCTGGCAGAAGAGATGCGGCGCGATCCCCGCGTGTGTCTCATCGGCGAAGATGTAGCCGAGGCAGGCACGCCATTCAAAGTCTTATCAGGGCTCGTGGAAGAGTTCGGGAAAACTCGTGTTATCGATACGCCGATCTCGGAGGCCGGATTCACGGGCATCGCGGTGGGAGCCGCGATGACGGGTCTTCGCCCTGTGGTTGACATCATGTTCGGGGACTTCGTCACATTGACGATGGACCAGATGGTGAACCAGGCGGCGAAAGTTCACTACATGTCCGGTGGCGCATGGAAAGTTCCGATGGTGATGCGTGCGACGCTCGGCGCCAGCCGCCGCTCGGCCGCGCAGCATTCGCAGTCGCTCCATGCCTGGTTCAGCCATGTCCCTGGCCTGAAAGTCGTGTTGCCATCGACGCCTTACGATGCCAAGGGGCTGATGAAAACGGCCATCCGGGATGAAAATCCCGTCATCTTTTTTGAAGACAAGATGATGTTCAAGTTTAAGGGGCCGGTGCCGACAGAGGAATACACGATCCCGTTCGGCGTGGCGGACATCAAGCGCGAGGGAGATGATGTCACCATCGTCGCGACCAGCAGCATGGTCCAGGTGGCGCTCGGAGCAGCATCCATGCTCGAAGAAATTGGAATCAGCGCCGAAGTGATTGACCCGCGAACGACCTGGCCGCTCGATGAGAAAGCGCTGATCGAGTCGGCGAAAAAAACATCGCGGGCCATCGTGATGGACGAAGGCTACGAGAGATACGGCGTGACAGCGGAGATCGCCTCGGTGATCGCCACAGGCGCTTTCTACGACCTGGACGCGCCTGTTAAGCGAATTGGAGCGATGCACGTTCCAGTTCCCTTCTCTCCCCATCTTGAAGACGCGACGATTCCCAGCGAACAGTTGGTGTTCGAAGCAGCTCGGGCAATGTGTAAACGATCCTAGTGTTGTGAGTCGAAAGTTCGCTGACAAAGTCCGCCGCTTCGGAAAAGATTTATGGGTCGGACCTTCAGGTCCGACAATGAACGTGAGCCCGGAGAAGGACTTTTGAGCCCTGGAGCTTCAGGGGCTAAAGCCCTGGATGTCATCAGCGATCAATGTGGGAGCTAAAGTCGAAGATCCCGACCTTGTCGGGGCTCCGACCCACAAACCGAAGCAACAATTAGTTGCGCGACTTCGGATTTGGGAGCAGATTTCAATACAGGAGGCTGGC
Organism: Terriglobia bacterium; assembly: GCA_041488495.1. GTDB lineage: Bacteria > Acidobacteriota > Terriglobia > Acidiferrales > UBA7541 > Palsa-360. The sequence continues at coordinate 15,308 of JBGPPL010000032.1, read as the reverse complement.
CATGGCACTACCGACATATGGAACGATGACGGTTGACTGGGAACAGCGCGTGGATTTCGACCGCTTGCGCCGGGAACGGCTGGCGCGGGCAAAGGCGCTGCTTGCCAAGTCCGAGATGGGCGCGCTGCTTTGCTTCGACATGAACAATGTACGTTACATTACCGCCACGCACATTGGCTCATGGGCGCAGGACAAGAACAGCCGTTTCACGCTGCTGCCGCAAAATGACGAGCCGATCCTCTGGGACTTCGGATCGGCGGCGCGGCATCATCAGCTTCACTGCCCCTGGCTCGGGGAGCGCTCGCGGGCCGGAATTTCACTTCTGCGCGGTGCGATGTCCCCGGAGATGGGGCGCGCGGAAGATGTCGCGAAGAAAATCCGTATCGAACTCGAGAAGCGCGGCCTGCACAAGGAGCCGCTCGGAGTTGACATCGTTGAGCCGCCTGTCCTCTTCGCGCTGCAGCGCGAAGGGATCACCGTCGTCGATGGACAGCAGATCATGTCCGACGCGCGCGTCATCAAGACGCAGGATGAAATCACGCTGCTCAATATGTCAGCGATGATGGTCGACGCCGCGTACCACGATTTGTATTGCGCCATGAAACCCGGTCTGCGCGAGAACGAGGCCGTCGGACTCGTCAGCAAAGTTCTGTACGACCTCGGCTCAGAATACGTCGAAGCGGTCAATGCCATCTCCGGAGAGCGCTGCAATCCGCATCCGCACGTCTTCTCGGATCGCGTGCTGCGGCCTGGCGACCCGGTCTATTACGACATTCTTCACTCATACATGGGCTACCGCACCTGCTACTACCGATGCTTCACCATCGGCTACGCATCCCGCGCGATGGTCGACGCCTACAAGCGCTGCCGAGACTACCTGGACGCGGCAATTTCGCTGGTGCGCCCGGGGCGCACGACTGGAGAGATCGCTTCGGTGTGGCCGAAGGCGCAGGAGTTCGGCTTCCCGAATGAAGAAGCAGCTTTCGCGCTCCAATACGGCCACGGCATTGGGCTGGCCATCTGGGAAAAGCCGGTGATCAGCCGGCTCGTGTCGCTCGAGCATTCCTACGAGATCAAGCCGGGCATGGTGTTCGCGCTTGAGACGTTCTGGCCCGCAACCGATGGCTGGAGCGCCGCGCGCATCGAGGAAGAAATCGTCGTCACCGAAACCGGCCATGAGGTCATTACACGTTTTCCGGCCGAACAGCTTCTCGTGGCCGGCGCGTCCTATGTGACCGTGGACGGACCGCTCCCGACCACGCGGGAACACGAAGCTGCTCCCAGCCAGAACGTCGTGGAGATGGTCGAAGCCAGCGCAAGAACGGAGCGAGTCGTAGTTTCAAAATAACGGCGCTGTCCTTCGCCGTTCCCAACAATCATGGCCCACAGCATCGTAATGCCCGCCCTCGAGATGGCGCAGGAAAGCGGCAAGCTTCTGGCTTGGCGGAAGAAAGAAGGCGAATCCGTCGCCAAGGGTGAGCCGCTCCTGGAAATCGAAACCGACAAGGCCGTCGTTGAGATTGAATCTCCAGCCGATGGAATTCTCGCGGGCGTAAAGGCGCGCGAAGGCGACGTCATACCCGTGGGCCAAACAATTGCCTGGATCGTTCTCCCGGGCGAAAATCCTCCGGCCGATGCACACCCGTCCGCCACCGGCAGGCGGATGGAAACAAAAGCTTCACCTCCTTCATCCCCCGTTGCTGCAAAGGCTTCCGGCGAGCCCTCGGCGTCAGGCGTTAGAATTTCGCCCAAGGCGCGCCGCCTCGCGCGCGAGCACGGCATCGACCTCAGCCGCGCGTGCGGAACGGGAAATGAAGGAGAGATCCTCGCCGATGACGTCCTGGCGCTGGTGGCATCGCGCGCAACGGCAACGGATGCGGCCGCTCCCGGTACGCTTGAAACGATGAGCTCGGTCGCGCGCCTCATGGCCGAGCGAACCACGCAAAGTTGGACCAGCGTGCCGCATTTCTTTGTCGTTCGAGACGTCGACGCAGGCGCAGTGATCGAAGCGCGGGAGAAGCTGGGATTGGCAATCGAAAAGGCGCAGGGAGTGCGGGTCACGCACACCGATGTCCTGGTGGCTCTGGCGGCCCGAGTCCTGATGAAGCATCCGCGCGTGAATGCGAGTTGGACGGGCGAAGGGATCCGCCTCCATCAGGAAGTGAATATCGGCATCGCCATGGCGGTCGATGACGGCGTCGTGGCCGCCGTGGTCCCCGGTGCGCAAGCGAAGAATCTCGGCGAAATTGCCACCCTTCGGCATGACTTGACGGAGCGCGCTCGGGCCGGCCGGTTGCGCCCCGCGGACATCACCGGCGCGACATTCACGATCAGCAATCTTGGGATGTACAAAGTGGACGCCTTTAGCGCTATTATCAACCCGCCGCAAGCTGCGATCCTCGCCGTGGGGCGCATCGCGGATCGCGTCGTGCCGGTCGATGGGAAACCCGGCATCCGCTCCATGATGACAATGACGCTGTCGAGCGATCATCGAGTCGTCGACGGCGCGCGCGCGGCATCATTCCTTAACGATTTGGCCGAAGCGATGCGAGAACCTGGGAAATGGCTCGGATGACACTCTTGGCGCTCATGCGCTGAAGGAGAACTGACGATGGAAGAAACCGGCGCCACGCAACCCCTTGCCCCTGCCGTTGCCGGATCGAATGCAAAAAAGAAACCCTTCTACACAAGTTTGTCTTGGCAGGTGCTTTTCGGGATCGCCGTCGCGATTGTGCTCGGGGTACTACGTCCGGCGACCGCGATTGCCATGAAACCGCTCGGCGACGGCTTCATCCGCCTGATCACGATGATTATTGCCGTGATCATCTTCTGCACGGTCGTCACGGGCATCGCCGGCATGGAAGACATGAAGAAGGTCGGCCGAGTCGGTGGCAAGGCGCTGCTATATTTCGAAGTTGTGTCCACGCTGGCCCTCCTGCTCGGACTCGTAGTGGCCAACGTCGTGAAACCGGGCGCAGGTTTTAACGTAAATGTGGCCATGCTCGACTCCAAGGCCGTGTCCGATTACGCCGGCCAGGCAAAGGCGCAAACAGTAACCGACTTTATTCTGCATATTATCCCCAACACGATCGTGGACGCCTTCACGAGAGGGGATATCCTGCAGGTTCTTCTGGTCGCCATCCTGTTTGGCGTTGCCCTGTCCGCTGTAGGGCCTCGCTGTAAACCTGTGGTCGAATTGTTTGACGGAATGACGCACGCGGTGTTCGGTGTGGTGAATATCGTAATGCGTCTCGCGCCCATTGGCGCCTTCGGTGCGATGGCGTTTACCGTGGGCAGATACGGCATCACGGCGCTCGGTCCGTTGGTGAAATTGATCGCGACGTTCTATGTCACTTGTATTGTGTTTGTTCTGGTCATCCTCGGCCTCGTTTGCTGGGCTATGGGATTCAACATCTTCAAATTCCTTTTGTACATCAAGGAAGAGATCTTACTGACGCTTGCCACGAGTTCGTCGGAACCGGCGCTGCCCACACTGATGCGTAAAATGGAGAAGCTCGGCTGCTCGAAGTCGCTGGTGGGCCTGGTCGTGCCGACCGGCTACACCTTCAATACCGATGGGAGCAGCCTGTATATGACGATGGCAGCCCTATTCATTGCCCAGGCCACAAACACACATCTGACGATGGGGCAACAGCTCACCATTTTCGTGGTGGCTGTCCTGACTTCGAAGGGTGCGAGCGGTGTACAGGGCGCCGCCTTTATCGCGCTGGTGGGGACGCTGATTGTGATCCCGACGATTCCAGTGGCCGGCATGGCTTTGCTTCTCGGAATCGACCGGTTCATGAGCATGTTCCGCGCGCTGGTCAACATGGTTGGCAATGGCGTCGCCACGCTGGTCGTGGCGCGTTGGGAGAAAGAAATCGACCGGAAGACGCTGCAGAAGAATCTGGCGTCACCTCTGCAGCTGGGTAGCGTTTCAGAGCCGGTTAAAGCCGGACAAACGGCTCTGTGATCTATCTTTGTTCAAGTTTTCTACGGCTACTTCATTTATGAAAGAGCTGCTCGATAGTTTGTGAGATCAGTGATCACCGCGTCACGCGGGACGAACAGAAGATCGCCGACGCCATCATCGTACCGTCAATCTTCCAGGTCCTGCCGGAACACCGGTTGTGATGGATCGAGACTACCCTCGATGACAGCCACGAGCAGGCCTTCATATGCGCTCGCCGCCTCTGACAGTAAGGCGTGGCCGCGTTCCCACTGCAGTGCTCCACTGGCCGAGTAAATGACCGTGAAATACCGGCCCGATGAATATTGAAGTTCGAGCAACTTGTTCGGTATCTCGGGATCACCTTCCTGTCCCAGCACGTCCATCAGCGCCACAGTCCACCGTCTTCCTTTCGGGTCGGTGACGGCCTCGCGCTCGAGGTATTGCCACTCGTCCATGCTCCACAATGGCTTATTCATGCAAGCAGCTCATCGAGCGCTCTTGCGACCTGTGCCCCGGTGAAGGGTTTCGGGATCAGAAAGACTCTTCGCGCGTGCCGGGAGCGGAGGCTCGCGTCAGCCTCCTCCGGCGTGTCACTAATGATGATGACGGGAAGTTCGGCGTGATTGGGATGGTCGCGCACGGTGTCGAAGAGCGACTCGCTCACGTCGTAGGCCGAGCAGTCGAGCACGAGCGCATCGGCGCGTTGCTCCACAACCAGCTCGTTGACGGTGTCGGTATAGCCCGTGGCGAAGACCTCATAGCCGCGGTCACGCAACGCAAAAGTCAGAAGCTCGGCGATCTCCGGCGTGTCGTCGATGAGCAGGATGCGGCGCAACCGTACGCTACTTCTGGCCGGCCCCGGTGCCAGGCAGCCGCTTCTTCTTGCCTGCGGCGGGCTCCAGATCCATGACCCAGATTCGACCGCCGGCTGTGTAGTAGGCCCGGTGATCGTTCTCGATCATCGCGCCCCAGGCTTCCAGCGTGCGCATCACGAACGTGTATCCCTCGAAGTTGTTGCGCGTGTGGGCCAGCACCTCATTCGTGTGCCAGTTGTCGGTAAGGATAGCGTCACCCGCGTGCACGCGAAGGACGGTGTAGTAGCGGTCGAACGCCGCTTCCGGCCGTACGTCGCGCGTCGACCCGCGCTTTTTGCCTTCGGTGACGATATAGCTTTCCTGCGCTTCGGGAGCGGCAGGCGGAAGGTTCGCGTTGGCGCTCATAGAGTTTGCGCCACGGCAGTAGCCTCTTGCGCAGACGCCATATCGACCAGGTTTTTCGCATCCGCGGCCCGGATCAAGGCCTCGGGCAGCGCGACACCCATCATTCGCCATTGCTCGTTGGCAAACTTCTGCAGCTTGGCGATGTGCTCGGCGTGGAGGTGGCCGAAGCGTCCTTGCAGTTTCAAGTACTCCGATACCGGCCGCATGTTCTGCGGGCGGAAGCTGTAATCAAACTCACGCTTCTCGGGGTTCCACTCCCAGATCGGGTAGAGCCCGCATTCGACGACAAGCCGACCGAGATCGATCGAGCGCGGTGTCTCGTACACGAAACCCTTCTGGCAGGGGGTGTAGATCATCAGGTACGCAGCGCCCTTGTGGTTGAGTCCCTTGCGTACCTTGTTCATCAAGTCGATGGGATAGCCCACGCTCGCGGTCGCCACATAGCAGTGGGGATGCCCGGCCGCCATCATACGGGCGAGGTCCTTGGGAAACAGCGTTTTCGCCTCCGGAACCATCGGGCCGGGAGGGGAGAAGGTCGTCATGCCGCCGTAGGGCGTGCGTGACGAGGCCTGGATGCCGGTGTTCGCATACTGCTCATTGTCGTAGCAGATAATCAGGCAGTCGTGATTCCGATAGAGCGCTCCTGAAATCGAGGCGAGGCCGATGTCAGACGCGCTGCCGTCGCCGGCCTCGCAGATGATGTTCGGAAAGGCGCCTTTCCACTTACCCTTTCGGATCATCGCTTCATAGGCAGCAGCGACCCCGGCGGTGAAGCTGCCGGCGCTGCCGATCTGTGTGTGCGCCCAGGGCACATTGTAGGGCGTGCACAAATACGAACTGTTGGCGACATACATGCAGCCTGTCGGTCCGACCAGAATCGTATTGTCGCCCGACGCCTTGCTCGTCATCCGGTACTGGATGGAGGGCCCGCAGCCTGCACACGTGCGGTGGCCGGGGACGAACGGCTCGGTCGACGGTAAATCAGGGTTGTAGAAACGCGCCCCCTGGTTCGGGCTGTCGAGAATCGGCAGCACCTGCCGCTGAACTTCAATTGCTGGCATATCAGTTCCTCCCGTTGGCAGGGCCCTGAGACCCTGCCCAACCACTGTCGTAATGCGGACGTTTAGGTCCGCTGTAGCAACTTCTGGCGGGCTCCAAGTGGAGCCCGCACCCGTTCTGGCAGGCTCCACTTGGAGCCCGCACCCGATTACTCTACTACTCTTCGAATCCGACCCAATGCGTACGCTTTTCGATTGCCCCGCGTTTCTGCGCTTCGATCATCTTCTGGGTCATCCAGTAGAATTCCTTCAGCACGATCGCCTCGCCGCCCATTCCAGCCATGAAGGAGACGATGAGCGGGCGCTGTTGGCTTTCATAGAGCGCCGCGCAGACCTCAGCGTATAACGAGCCCCCGCTGCTCACGCTGCCAAGTCCCATGTTTGTCTCGATCACGCCGACCACTTTGAACTTACTGAGGACGTCCTTCACGCGATCGGTCGGGTATGGCCTGATGGTTCGCAGCCGTACGAGACCGACCTTCGCGCCCCGATCGCGCATGTGCCGAATCGCGTAACGCGCCGTCACCGCGTGGCCGCCCTGCATGAAAAAGACGACGTCGGCGCCATCGGTCATGAACTCTTCGACCCACGGGTCGTATCGTCGCCCGAAAATGCTCGCAAACTCGTCGTGGACCTGCTCAATGACCGCCACCGAACCTTCCATGGCGCGCGCACGCTCCAACTGAAGCGGTGGACCCTGCTCGGGCATGATCTGCGGGCCGTGCGACACCGGATGCCGCGGATCGAGTGGGTACGGATGCTTGTAGGGCGGCAGGAATTCCTTCACCTGGCCCGGGTCGGGCAATTCGACGTCGCATGTGATATGAGAGACGAAGAAACCATCCTGGCAGACCATCTGGGGCAAAAGCACGCGGTGGTCCTCACCGATTCGATAGGCCATCAGGTGATTGTCGAACGCTTCCTGGGCGTCGCACGACCAGCCCATGATCCACCCCATATCGCGCGTCGAGAGCGCGTCGGTATGCTCGGAACCGAAATCGCCGGGCGGATCGAGCGTGCGGTCGGCGATCATCATCTGCACCGGCATACGACTGCCTGAGATCGGCGAATAGAGCTCGTACGCGAACTGCACCCCGACGCCCGAGCTGCCGGTGAAAACGCGTGCGCCGCTCGACGAAGCACCGTGCGCGATGCTCAATTGCGAGTGCTCGCTGTCGGCCACGATGTACTCGGCGTCGAGTTCTCCGTTGGCCACCATTTGCGCCAGCGCCATCATCGTCGCCGTGTACGGCCGGATCGGGTAGGCCGCAATCACATCGACGTCGGCGTACTTGGCGGCCTGCGCCGACGCGACGCAGCCGTTGATCCGGACCGTCTTCTTTTTTCTTTCGGTAACCGTTGCCATGGCTCACTCCGCACGGTCCGCCTGACGGCGAACGCTACGACTGATGGGTACGCAGGCACCACGATTGGTTCGTGTGCAGTGTCCTCTTTCAGCCTGACCTAATGCCAATTCTAAATGCTCTTCGCCGGACGCTCCGCCAGATTCCTCAACTCTTCCGCCTGCCGCCCGTGCAGCCCAGGCGTGATGGCGAACGCCGTGTCCATTCGTACGACGCCGGTATCGAAGTCGAGTTCGGGCACGCCCTCGAGGCAGCCCGTCGGACATTCCTCGATGCACACGCGGCAGCCCTTGCAGTAGTCGACCAGAATCTTATAGAGGCCGTTCGAACGCACCGAACGCACAATGCACGGCTCGGGACAGACCAGATAACAGTTGTCGCAGGCGTTGCAGGTGCCGCAGCTGAAACAGCGGCTGGCCTCTTCGACCGCCTGCTCCTCCGAGAACGCCTGGATCACTTCCTCCTGCGTCCTTCGCCGGCTCGCCGGCGCAAGCATCGCCTGCTGGACGCGCGGGAAGTGCGGGAAATACGTCATGTTCATCCGGTTCAAATCCATGATGACGTCGACGGGAATCGTCCGCGGCTGCAACGGCTCCCCGCGGAGGACCTTGTCCAGATTGAATGCGACGCGCTTCCCGTCGCCGACGGCATTCACCACCATCAGCGGCTGACCCGACCCCAGCTGCACGACGTCGCCTGCCGCGAAAAATTTCGTGGCGCCGAGACGTCCGAACCGGTCGATCTTGATCGTCCCGCGCTCGGTCTTGAACTCGTCCGGCAACCAACCGAGCGACGCCCGCTGTCCCACAGCGATGATCACGTTGTCGACGGCGAAGCGCTCGGCGGGGGCCTCTCGATTGACGGTGATCGGCGAGGCGTTGATGGCGCCGGAGAAGCGCGCCGGACGCAGTTGCAGAGCCTCGACCCTGCCGTTGCCGAGCACGGCGGTCATCGCCCGCCCGTGCAACAATTCCACCCCTTCTTCGACCATGTCGTGCAGATCTTCCGGCACGGCCGGCATCTCATTGATGTTGGCCTCGACCGTGATCATGGTCACTTCTACCGCGCCTCGCCGCAGCGCTTCGCGCGCGCAGTCGATCGCGGTGTTTCCGCCGCCGATGACGGCGACACGAGCACCCAGCTTGACCTTTGACGTGCCCATGCCGATGTCGCGAAGGAACGGAAGTCCGTAAAGCACGCCTTCCTTATTCTCGCCCTCGGCTCGCGCGCTGTTGGGCTCGGTGAGGCCCACGGCCAGCACGCAGGCGTCGTAGTTCTTTTTCAAGTCGTCCCAGGTGACGTCCTTGCCGACTTCGGTGTTCGTCTTGATCGTCACGCCAATCTCGACAAGGCGCTCGATCTCACGATCGAGCACGTGCGACGGGAGCACCCAGTCTGGAATGCCGCCGCGATTTAGTCCGCCTGCTTTCGGCGATTTCTCAAGGATCGTCACTTTGTAGCCGAGGCGCGCAAGCTGGTACGCGGCGCTGTGGCCGGCGGGACCCGACCCGACGATGGCGACTTTCTTTCCGTTGGGCGGTCCGGCCTTGACCACGTCGCGCGCCAGCGCCTGTCCGAGATCGCCGAGAAACCGCTCGACCGCGCGAATCGAGATGGCCTCGTCGTACTGCCCACGGTTGCAGGCTTGCTCGCACGGGTGGTAGCACACCCGGCCGGTGACCGACGGGAAGGGCATGTCTTCCTTGATGAGCGCGTAGGCGTCCAGATACTTGCCGCGCTTCACGAGGTCGAGATAGCCCTGAATCTTTTCGTTGGTTCCACAGGCATTGTTGCAGGGTGGTAACTTGTCCCGGTACACCGGCCTGATCGCACGCCAGTTGCCGGTGGGGAACAGGTTCTGGCCTTTATCCTGCGACGGCGCAGGCGTGATACCAGCAAACGGGACCGTGAGCCAGTCGGGGATGTGTGTGCCTTTGGTCGACATGTGATCCTTTTCTAAGCAGCCACTGATTTGAGCGGCAGGATGTGCAACTCGTCTAGCGCCGCCTGGAACGCTTTCTTGTTCGCAATCATCGGCTCAATCGTCTCGATCTTGACGATGCCCGTCGTCTTGACGACAGCCGCGATGAGCGGAGCGGCGATGTCGGGTGCGATCGCTTTGTTTCGCTCAGCGGCGCCCTCGGTCGAAAGGCGGTCGAGACCGAGCTCGCCCAGACGGTAATAGAGCCACTTGTGGTTGGCCAGCTTCGCGGCATCGACGCAGACGAGCTGGGACAGCCGCTCGGGACCCGGTACGAAGCGAATCATGTACTCAGGTGAATAGTGCGTGTTGATCACCAGCGTTCCGCCCGGAGGCATCCCGCGCATGTAATCCCAGCCCTTGACCATCGTCTCCTCGACCAGTACGACGATGCTGGGATGCTCGTTCTCGTAGGTAAGCGCGTTTTCGATCTCGCCGTCGCTCACGCGGCAGTACTTGCGTGTCGGGGCGTTGGTGCGATCGGGATTGTCAACGTAGTTTTCCATCGCCTGCGCGAACTTGCCCTCAAGCCGGGCGGCAGCGGCGACAGAATTGACGATGTCGCGGCCCTCTTTGTCCATGATGATGCCGCGCGTCCACACTGTGAGTTCCGTATAACTCATAATCAGCCCTCGTCATCATTCAGATGCGCCAGGGTACAACTCCCGGCGATGTTGCTCAGCGTGTTCGCGTTTTTCAATGGCCTTTAGGACTGCCACGATCGGAGTCCAGAACCGCCAGGAAATCGCTCCGCCGGACGACGAACGGCGCGCCGCGAGTGCCATCCTGAAGTTCCGCAATCGCCAACAGGGTCGCCTTCTTGCACAGGCTTTCGATATCGGCGCCTGTAACACCTTCCATCCGGCAAGCAAACTCCTCGAAATCAACCTCGGGCGCGAGCGGCACCCGCCGGCAGCAAAGCCGCAGGATGGCCGCCCGATCGGCAGCGTCGGGTTTTGCGAACTGAAGTGTATAGTCGAACCGCCCGCTTCGCAAGAGCGCCGGCTCGACCCGCTCGGGGCGGTTGGTGGCTGCCAGCAGAATCACCCCTTTGACGTCACGCAGGTTGTCGATCTCACGCAGGAGCTGGCTGAGAATTCTTTGATAGACGTCGGTGCCGAACTGATCGGCGCCGAACTTTGGCGCGACCGCATCGATCGTGTCGAAGAACAGGATGCAGGGCGCCGCCCGTCTCGCCTTCTTGAAAACCTCGCGCAGCGCCCTCTCGGATTCGCCCAACCACTTCGAGTACAGTTGTGGGCCGTCAATGGCGATGAGCGGGATCTGCTTCTCACCCGAGAGCGCTCGCGCCATGGCGGTCTTCCCAGTACCCGACGGTCCGACCAACAGAATGCCCCGCGGCGGCGCCAGCCCGACCTGCTCATAGATGTCGTCGTGCATATGAGAATGCTCGACCACGGCATCGAGCAATCGTTTCACCTCGTTGAGACCTCCGAGGGCTGCAAACGTCGACGAGCTTTTCTCAATAAAGAACTCGCGAGTCGCGCTGGGTTCGACTTCCTTCAAACCGGCTAGAAAGTCGGCGCGCGTAACCTGCAGCGTCCCCAGCTCAGCAGATGCGGAGCCGTCGGTCTCGAGTGGGACAGCTGAGAGGAAGCCGCGCAAGGCAATCATGCCGACTTCCTGGCCCAGCGCTTCGAGATCGGCGCCGACGAAGCCGTGGGAATGCTCGGCGATCTCCTGGAGGTCGACGTCGGGAGCGAGCGGCATGGCGCGCGTGTGGATCTTGAGGATTTGGAGCCGCGCTTGGGTGTTCGGAACGCCGATTTCGATTTCGCGATCGAAGCGCCCGGGACGTCGCAGCGCCGGGTCCAGCACCTCGGGAATGTTTGTCGCGCCGATGACGATGACCTGGCCGCGCGACACAAAGCCATCCATCAAGCTGAGCAACTGCGCCACGACGCGCTTTTCGACCTCGCCGACCACTTCGGCGCGTTTCGGGGCCACGGCGTCGATCTCGTCGATGAAGAGGATGGCCGGCGCGTGGCGCGCCGCTTCCTCGAAGACCTCGCGCAGCTTGGCCTCGCTCTCGCCGTAGAACTTCCGCATGATCTCGGGGCCATTGAGGTGAATGAAGTGCACGCGGCTTTCGGCCGCGACGGCGCGGGCCAGCAGGGTTTTGCCCGTGCCTGGCGGACCGTACAATAGCACGCCCTTCGGCGCGAGGATTCCCAACCGCTCGAAGATGCGCGAGTGCTTCAGCGGCAGCTCGACGATTTCGCGCACCCGCGCCACTTCACGCTCCAGCCCGCCGATATCTTCGTAGGATACGGCGGGAGCGCGGGCCGTCGTCTGCTCGCCTTCCACGACCCGGATGTCGGTGTGTTTCCCGATCACGACCGGGCCCGAGGGAATCGTGCGCACGACCTGGAAGTTCACCGCTTTGGCAAACGTCGGCACACGCACCACGCAGCCCGCGATGACCGGGACGCCCACCAGGTCCTCGAGCATCCGGTCGGGTGCGATGATCGCCGGCGCAGCCCCCACCCACAACGGCGAGAAGCGCACGGCCACCGCTTGGTCGTGCTCGATTGGAGTTACCGTCACCTGCTCCTGCAATCCTGCGCCACAATTACTGCGGGCCGTGCCGTCGATCTGGATCACGCCTTCGTGTCCTTCGGCCGAAATCTCGGCACGTGCGACAGCGATCGTGCCGCCGGTAATTTTCAGCACGTCGCCGGCTCGGGCGCCGATGCGCATCAGGTCGGCGGGCGCCAGCCTCGCAATGGCGTGCCCGATGTCCTCGACACGCGCCTCCGCAACGCGCAGTGTTAGGGTTACCGCGAGAGGCGTGGGGGCCAGTTCCGTCATGGCGCGACTTGAAACCTGCTCTGAATCTGATGGGCGAATCCGTCGAAGAGCGCAGCCAGTTTCTTCTTCTCTGCGTGATCCGGCGCGTGAGCCGCGATGGCCACACGGGTCAAGTCGTTTCCCAGATCGGTCAATCTGATCGTCCCCAGGTTGGTATGCTCGATGGCCCACCCGTCCCCCTTGGCAGAGGTGACAGCCATGCTCAACGTGACGCGATCGCTTTCCCACGGCACAATGATCGCGGTCAGGCTCCCCTGCCCGGTGGCGTACTCCTCGATCGCGCGGGAGACGACGCGCGGGGAGCCGGTGGCCGTGAATTCGAAGATCTCTTCGTGCATGGCAAACTGTGATACACTGGCCCAGTGATCGAACCACTTGGGAAACCGAATTTAGCATCCGCTCCCCAGACTGTCAAGCGCTTTGCCCACCCCCGCGGCGACGCGGCTCGTCTCATCGAGCCGATTAAAAAGACGCGCATCGCTGAGGAGGTTGCCGACCGGATCCGCATCTTAATCCTGGACGGCACATTCCCGCCGGGCCGGTCACTGCCCTCGGAACGCCATCTGACCGAACGGTTCGGTGTGAGCCGCGGGTCCATCCGCGATGCGCTTCGCATGCTGGGGGTGATTGGTCTGCTCGAGACGCGACACGGGCAAGGCACGTTTCCGCACGAGCTGACGGTGGACCGTCTGGTCGCGCCCCTGGCCTCGGTAATGACCTACCGGCATGATTTGCAGGACGAACTTCTGGACGTCCGTCGGATGTTCGAGCCTGCCGTCGCACGCGCCGCGGCCACCCGCGGGACAGACGAAGATTTCGCCGATCTGCAGCGCATCCTCGAAACTCAGAGACGGAAGCTCAAAACCGGCCGATCGCCCATCGTCGAGGACACGGCATTTCATGCCGCCCTGGCGCGGTCCACGCGCAATCGCGTGGTCGTGAGCATTATGGCGACACTGAACGATCTGCTTGTGGAATCGCGCAAGCTGACGTTGAAGCAGAAGGGCCGTCCCGAACAATCCATCAAGGGACACGAGGCGGTGGTCGCGGCGCTGCGCCGCCGGGACGCCGAGGGCGCGGCGCAAGCCATGTACAAGCACATCGATCAGATCGCCGATCTGCAGTTGCACGCCTGCAAGCTTCCCAGTGACCCCGGCAAGTAGTGGGGGACCCAACCGATGGATGAGAACCTGCGAGCGCAGATCGACACTTATCTGCCCCATCTGGATGGCCTGATCCACCGCGGACGTCAGCTTCACGACACGTTGGCGACCGATCCCTCCAACGGATCGGCTCTCGCGGCCAATCGCCTCTGGCAGCAAGATTGCGGGGTAACGGTCAATCAATTGTCGGGTGGCAGCAAGGCCCATTGGCTTGCCCGGTCGTTCAGCGAAGCGTTCCTGATGCGCTCAACAGCCGGCCATGTCGTCGAAGCGGCGGCGCCGGCCGAGATCGCCAACCGGCTTGTCCACGTCCTCGAGCAAGCCGTTGCCTCGCTGTCCCGAATGCGTGACGGCCAGATCGTTTCTACCTCATCCGAGGCGGCATCGGCCCCTCGCCGGTTCGAGTTCGTTCACAATCCCGAACTCCGGCCTGTCGTCGAGCAGGCGTACTCCGATAGCCGGCGCGCCCTCGAGCAAGGCCGCTATGGCCTGGCGCTGCTCACTTCCTGCGGGATCCTGGAGGCCATCGTAACCGACGCGTTGGAGCACAAGGGGCTCAGTGCGTTGGCTGCCGCCGACTTGCCCGCAGGGAAGATCGCCGATTGGTCTTTCGAGGAGCGCCTCGCCGTCGCAGAGAGGGCGGGACTCATTCACAGCGGGTGCGCTCGGCTCCCGCCAGTCGCGCGGACATATCGAGACCTCAACAATGCCGACGGCGAGCGCGGCCCGAAGGTTACGGTTTCCGAGCGCGATGCGCGACAGACCGGGCAGGTGCTCCATGTCGTGATGAGGGATCTGGATCCCGGTCGGTAGAGATGCGGTAAGCTACGGACAATTTCAGAGCTCGGTTCAGTGCTTGGGGACAGCCAGTTCGAACTAGTCTCTTGACCGCGGGTCGCGGCAGGCGTAGCCTCGCGTCCATAATCTCGGCATTTACCCACGCACCAGAGGAGGCGCGCATGGTACCTCTCACCACTCTCTGGCTTCCGATCCTGCTGTCGACAGCCATCGTGTTCGTCGCCAGCTCCGTCATTCACATGCTGCTGCCCTATCACCGCGGTGACTACCAGAAACTTCCCGACGAAGACAAGCTTCTAGCTGCCCTGCGCTCCGCCGGGCTAAAGCGAGGCCTCTACATCTTCCCTTTTGGCACCCACAAGGAGATGAAGTCGCCCGCCTTGCTCGAAAAATACAAGCAGGGACCGGCCGGGATGCTGACCGTGTTTCCTAGCGGCCGACCCGTCATGCCGAAGTTTCTCGTGATGTGGTTCGTCTATTGCTTCATCATCAGTTTCTTCGTGGCCTATCTCGTCGGACACACAGTAACGCCCGGCGCGAACTATCTGGCCGTATTCCGTGTCGCGGGCACCGCTGCGTTTCTTGCCTACGGCCTCGGGCACCTGAGCAACAGCATCTGGAGGGGCCAGCCGTGGGGCATGACCATCAAGGAAGTCGTCGATGGACTTGTCTACGCCTTGCTGACTGCCGGCACCTTTGGCTGGCTTTGGCCGCGCTAGTTCCTCCCTAAGCGTTTGAGAAGAATCAAAAATGGTCCACTAGGGCGAGCGAAGGATGACGACAGGGGCGAACGGTTTTCACTGCTCGATCTTCGCGAGCAGCTCGACGAATTTCTGCTGGCGCTGGGACTGGTCCTTGCCGTCGAGCGCTTCGGCGTGTTGCGTGACGTTCATCGAGCAGAACTTCGGTCCGCACATCGAGCAGAACTTCGCGTCCTTGT
>JBGPPL010000031.1:0-38296 GCA_041488495.1 Terriglobia bacterium | reverse complement strand
CTCTTTGCCGCATTTCTGGCAGCCCAGGTTCTATGATTTCAACGTGTGGAGTCAGAAGAAGAAAGTCGAGAAGCTCCACTACATGCACTTGAATCCGGTGAAGCGAAGACTGGCCGCTCACCCGAAAGACTGGCCCTGGAGCAGTTTCTCATTCTACGCAAGCCGGAAACCGGGTTTGGTGCGGATTGATCCGGCCAGGTAATTCATGTAGAGATGAATCTGACAAAAGCCCCGCCCTTCCCACATCGAAGGGCAGGGCACCCGAACTTCAAAACCCTCGGCATTCTCCGGGCCACCCGCCAATCAAACCAATAGGGGACTAATTCACCCGGAGCGAGAGCACGGCGCTGACCAGGCCGCGAAGAACCAGGATGCCGCCAGCGACCGCCAGCACCGTCCCAACCCAATGGAATTCCACAAATACCAATCCAAGCATCATCAAACCCACGATTGCGAGCGACGCTCCGCCCACACGCACCGCCGTGCGTTCGGGTGTCCGCACGGCCCGCTTCGTTTTCCTCCACGCGCGGATGCCCCAATACACAAGCACGGCTCCCAGGCCCAGCCACGCAGGTTTCCGGGGATCAAACATGAACCTGCTGTTCAGTCCGACCCACACAAGAAGGCCCCCGAGCAACACAAAAATCATCTCGGTCATCATCCGGAATAAATTTGCCGGGCTTGGCATGGCAGCGCCGCGGGGAATCAGACCCGCTCAATCCGCAAAGATTTCAGGACGACTGGTTCTTTGGGTTTGTCGTTCGCCCCGCGCGGCAATTCCGAAATTTTTATCGCAATCGCCAGCCCTTCGACCACGTCGCCGAAGATCGCGTGCTTGTTGTCCAGCCAGGGTGTCGGCGCGACAGTGAGGAAAAACTGGCTTCCGTTTGTGTTGGGCCCTGCGTTGGCCATCGAAAGTTTGCCCGCCTTGTCATGCCGCAGAGAGGCGTGGAACTCGTCGGCGAAACGATAGCCAGGGTCACCGGTTCCCGTCCCGAGGGGGCATCCGCCCTGAATCATGAATTGCGGGATCACGCGATGGAAGGCCAGCCCGTCGTAAAACGGCCGCTTCACTTTCTGTCCCGTGCGCGAGTCTTTGAATTCCTTTGTTCCTTCCGCAAGGCCGATGAAATTCGCGACAGTCTGCGGAGCCTCCTTTTCGAACAAGCGGCAGACAATCGTCCCTTGCGAAGTTTCAAATACGGCATAGGTTCCCGGTGCGCGGCTCAAGGTTTCCTCCTCAGACAAGCGAAATGCGCAGGCATTATCGCCCATTCCGCGCGGCGAGGCCAGCGCCGGGCAGGGTGCGAACTCCGGGGCAAAACTTTCCGCAAGCACGGGCGCGCGCCCTGATGTTAAACTTCCTTGTTTTGCGAATTGAATCGCGGCGCCAGGTTGATGAATCGAATTGAGGGCAGGGAGAACTCCACTTGAACAATGTCATCATCATTGGCAGCGGGTGCGCTGGATTGACGGCCGCCATTTATGCCGGACGCGGCAACCTCAAGCCGCTCGTGATCGACGGTTACGAGCCCGGCGGCCAGCTTTCGCTCACCACCATGGTCGAGAATTTCCCCGGATTCCCTGACGGTATTCTTGGTCCGGACTTGATCGAGAATATGCGCAAGCAGGCGCAGCGATTCGGTGCGGAATTCAAGGCGGGCGCCATCACCGGCGTGGATTTGAGCAAGAGGCCTTTCAAGATTTCTGCGGAAAACGACGTGTTTGAAACCCGCGCGCTGATTATCGCGTCGGGGGCGTCAGCGCGCATGATCGGACTCGAGTCCGAGCGCAAACTGATCGGGCATGGCGTATCGACCTGCGCGACGTGTGACGGATATTTTTTCCGAGGAAAGGAAATCGCGGTTGTCGGGGGCGGCGATTCAGCGATGGAGGAGTCGAATTTCCTGTCCAAATTTGCGAGCCGCGTACATCTGTTGCACCGGCGGCCGGAATTCCGCGCGTCGAAAATCATGATCGACCGGGCGCGCAGCAACGAGAAAATTCGGTTCGTCACTCCAGTTGTGGTCGAGGACATTTCCGATGTCTCAAAAGGAGTTGTCGAAAATGTGACTCTGCGCAACACGCAGACGAACGAGGCCACAACCTTGCCGGTGGAAGGCGTTTTCATCGCTATCGGCCATGAACCGAACACAAAGGTTTTTCGCGGCCAGCTGGACATGGATGAAAACGGCTACTTGATCACACGTCACGGCAGCCAGACCAACGTGCCCGGAGTGTTCGCCGCAGGCGACGTGCAGGATCACCATTACCGCCAGGCGGTCACCGCGGCCGGCTCGGGTTGCATGGCTGCGCTCGACGCCGAAAAATATCTCGACGCCCTCAAGGACGTCTGACGCCGCCCTCTGATTTTCCCGGCGTTGCCGGGCATAAAACCTGATGTTGCGCGCGCTGCTGCTCGAACTCGCAAAAAGCTCCCGTCTCCGCCGCTGGATCACTTCCAATGGCACGACGCGCCGACTGGCGCAAAGGTTCGTTCCCGGAGAAGAGCTCGCTCTCGCCATCGAAGCAGCGCGCCGCTGCAACCGGGCCGGGATGGCCGTAAGCTTGGACCAGCTCGGAGAAAACGTGCTGCACCGTGAAGACGCGGAGCGCGCGCGGCGAGCGTATACGGATGCCCTTGACCGGATCGCAGCGGAAAATCTCGATGCGAACATATCTCTCAAATTGACGCATCTCGGCCTCGATCTCGATGACGAATATTGCGCCGGCCAATTGCGTATTGTGACGCAGCGCGCTGCGGCGCTTCGAAATTTCGCGCGCGTGGATATGGAGGGTTCGGCATACACGGATCGAACCCTGCGCATCGTGAAGCTGGCGCGCGCGGAAACCGGCGCCGTGGGAACTGCGATTCAGGCGGATCTCTACCGCAGCGAAAAGGATATCCAGGACCTGCTGGGCATCGGCTGCCGCATCCGCCTGGTTAAAGGGGCCTACAAGGAGCCCTCGCAAATTGCATTTCCCCGCAAGAAAGATGTCGATGCCAACTACGTCAAACTGATGCGCCTGCTGCTGCCGAGCGGCATTTATCACGCCATGGCCACACACGACCCGAATATGATCGATGCGACCACCCGGTTGGCCGCCGAGCGCGGCATTGCCAGGGACAAGTTCGAATTCCAGATGCTCTACGGGATCCGCACGGATCTCCAGAGCCGCCTTGTACGCGAAGGCTATCGCGTGCGCGTTTACATTCCGTTTGGGCAAGACTGGTTCCCATATTTCATGCGGCGGCTGGCCGAGCGCCCCGCCAACCTGCTCTTCTTTGCGAAGAATTTGTTCCGTGGGACAGCAACACGTGAATAGAGATGATCGTGCAATTTAAACTCGATTGTGATGGGACTCCAGGGGCTAAAGCCCATCTTTTCGGATTTGTCATTGTCGGCGCTGAAGCCGCGACCCACAAAGATTAAATGTGAGATAGCGCTTAGCAGGCGTCTTGAATTCTGGTTCGAACCAGCCG
The DNA here is from genome assembly GCA_041488495.1 of Terriglobia bacterium. Taxonomy (GTDB): domain Bacteria; phylum Acidobacteriota; class Terriglobia; order Acidiferrales; family UBA7541; genus Palsa-360. Next base: position 34,812 of record JBGPPL010000031.1, on the reverse strand, counting down.
AGACCAAACTATGAAAGCAATGGTCCTTGAGCGGGTCGGGAATCCACTTGCGCTTCGAGAATTTCGCGTGCCGGAGCCCGCCGCCGGTGAGGTTTTGTTGAAAGTCCACGCCTGCGCCGTTTGCCGGACGGATCTTCACGTCGTCGACGGCGAACTGCCCGATCCAAAGCTTCCGCTGATCATCGGTCATGAGATTGTGGGCCGAGTGGCCCGGGTGGGAAATCGCGTTACCCGGCTTTCTGTGGGAGACCGCATCGGTGTGCCATGGCTTGGCTGGACCTGCGGGCATTGCTCCTATTGCACGGCAGGCAATGAGAATTTGTGCGCGCAGGCGCGCTTCACCGGGTACACGATCGACGGAGGCTACGCCGAATTTACCGTTGCGGATGAGCGCTTTTGCGTCCCGATCCCCGAGGCATACTCGGACGTCGAGGCCGCGCCGCTGCTCTGCGCGGGTTTGATTGGATACCGTTCTCTGGTCCGGGCAGGAGAAGGAAAGCGCCTGGGGATCTACGGATTCGGGGGAGCGGCGCACATTATCGCTCAGGTGGCCCTGTATCAGGGGCGCAGCGTATACGCATTCACGCGGCCCGGCGACGATCGAGCGCAGCAGTTTGCCATGCGCCTCGGCGCGTCTTGGGCAGGAGGTTCAGACGAGCGTCCGCCGGAAAAGTTGGACGCGGCCATCATTTTTGCGCCCGTCGGCGCGCTGGTGCCCGTTGCGCTTGCGGCGATTCGAAAGGGCGGCACGGTTGTGTGCGGCGGCATTCACATGAGCGACGTGCCGTCGTTTCCGTATGAGTTGTTGTGGGGCGAGAGGACGATTTGCTCCGTGGCCAACCTGACGCGCAAGGACGCCACGGAGTTCATGAAGATTGCGCCCAAAGTTCCCGTGCGCACGACCACGCAACTGTTTGCGCTCGAACAGGCAAACGATGCGCTGGACCAGTTAAGAAGCGGAAAGCTCGAAGGCGCCGCCGTTCTCGCGATTGGCGGTACGAGTTAGTCGTCCTATCGTGCCGCAGCCCTTCTAGATTCCCCGATCGACTCTCCCGGCCTGAGCGCGTGAATTTCGAGGCCGGCGATGTCCTGTGTAAGTTCGCGAAGCGCTTCAGGGGTTCCCGTCAGCGCGGGGAAGGTTCCATAGTGCATGGGGATGACGTGGTGGACGCCGAGCAATCGAATCGCATAGGCGGCCTCGCGCGGGCCCATGGTGAAGTGATCGCCGATGGGCAGGCAGACCAGATCCGGTTTGTAGAGTTCACCGATGATTTTCATGTCGCCAAAGACGGTTGTGTCACCCGCATGGTACAGGGTGAAGCCGCCGGGCAACCGCACAACCAAGCCCGCGGGTTCGCCGGCGTAGATTCTCTTGCCATCTTCCTCGACGCTGCTCGAATGGATCGCGTGGACCATCGTGACATCGATATCGCCGATGTGTTGTGTGCCACCCTTGCCCATCGGCAGGATATTGGCGACGCCCTTTGATCCGAACCACTTGGCGAGCTCATAAATGGCGACGACAGGTGCGTTGTGCGCGCGGGCCAGGGAGATCGCGTCTCCCGAATGATCGCCGTGGCCGTGCGTCACCAGAATCAGGTCCACGCGCGGGAGGTTTTTCATCGCGGCGGGGAACGCCGGATTTCCCTCGATCCATGGATCGATCAAGATGACACGGCCGGTTGAGGTCGTGATTTGAAGTGTGGCGTGTCCCAGCCACGTGATTTTGTTTCCAGCGGTTCGAAGCATTGACATCACCTCGTTTCGCATTTTGCGCGTATGTCGAACTTTCATTGTAACGGGTGCAGTCTCCCGGTTCAAATTCAGCCTCGGAGCGATCTGAGGTTGCGTGACTCCGGACGTGCTATAATTCACTGAACAAAAGCGGCTTGTGCAGTACTCGGTTTGGTGGTATAAACCGGTCTTTTCAATTTGGCTTCGAGACTCATTTTTTGCGATAATTTAAATCTCAGATACCGCTCGAAGGAGAGTCGCAATGGCGTACGTAATTGCTGAGCCCTGTATCGGAACCAAGGACACCGCATGTGTGGACGTCTGCCCGGTAGATTGCATCCACCCGCGGAAAGATGAGCCTACTTTTGAATCGGAGCCGCAACTTTACATCAGCCCGGTGGAGTGCATTGACTGCGGTGCGTGCGTTCCTGTTTGTCCGGTGACTGCGATCTTCGCGTTGGAAGATCTGCCGGAGAAGTGGGCCTCCTTTACGCCGATCAACGCGGACTGGTATACGAAGAAAGCCTGATTCCGGCCGGTCGAAAACATTGAAATTGTGTTGGAAGGCCCTGGTGCGGCGTTCCGATTTCCAAAGGGATGCCGCATTGTTTTTTGTGCGTCGCGGAGACGCAGCATTTTGACCTGAGAATATTGACCATCCCGGCTTCCCAGTTCCCTTCGGGCGCCCCTTTGTGAGATCCTGCATCTGACCAGGGTAATTCGAAACTAGGCCCCCGTCGAGAAGGTTCAGCGATATCGAAAGGAGTTGTGTCTTGCCCTCCATACGATCACTCAGGTCTGCGGAAAAAGAGCAAGCGTTGGCCGTCAAGCCGGAACCGCAAATCCAGGCCGGACCCGACGGCGCTGTCGGTGTAGCGACGATTGCCGGGACCGCTACTGCCGTGCCGCCGTATCTGCTGACACGCGATATCGTGAAGCAGCACATCAAAGACGTGTTTTCGCTGGACGGCAGGCGGCTGGAGGCAATCCACAGTGTCATCGATAACTCACAGATCGATCAGCGCCACAGCGTATTTCCCGTGGAATACATCATCGAGCCGCGTCCTTTGGCCCAGATCAACAACGAGTATCGTGAAAAATCCTCCGAGCTGGGATTGCGAGTGGCGGCAGATGCGCTGGCAAAAGCTGAAATGAGTCCATCCGACGTGGATCTGCTCATGACGGTATCGTGCACAGGCGTAATGATTCCGTCGCTCGATGCCTACTTGGCCACCAAGATGGGGTTTCGCTCAGATGTACGCCGACTTCCCATTACCGAGCTCGGCTGCGCTGCGGGCGCCGCGGGGCTCGCGCACGCCTGGGAGTATTTGCGCGCATTCCCGAACCGCACGGCGCTGTTGGTCTCGGTTGAACTGCCCACGCTGACATTTCAGCGCAAGGATTTTTCCCAGGCCAACCTCATTTCGGCGGTCCTGTTTGGTGACGGCGCGGCCGGCGTGGTCGTCACCGGCCGAGAAGCCTCCGGACCGCGCATTCTCGCGTCGGAAAGCTATCTATTTCCCGATTCGCTTGATGCGATGGGATTTGACCTGCGCGATTCCGGATTTCATATCGTGCTCTCGAAGGATGTTCCGGAATTGATCCGTGAAAGAGTCAGGGAACTCGTCGAGGGTTTCCTTGCCCGCCAGAAGTTGCGCAAGGAAGACATTTCCGCGTTCATTCTTCATCCGGGCGGGCAAAAGCTGCTCTCCTTCATGGAAGCTGAATTGGGACTTAGCCGTGCCGACACGAAGTTTTCCTGGGATGTGCTGCGCCGCTTCGGCAATCTCTCGAGCGCAAGCGTGCTGTTCATCCTTCAGGAGTGGTTGTCGAAGCGCGACATGCCGTCGGGCAGCTACGGCCTGCTGATGGCTTTCGGGCCGGGATTCACGGCTGAGATGATCCTGTTGCAGTGGCCATGACGACCGCGTATCTTGGGCTGCTGGCACTGGTTGGTCTTGGGCGCCTTGTCGAACTGCGGATTTCCCGACGCAACCAGCGCCAGCTTGAGAAACAGGGCGTTCGCAAGATTGCCGAGCCGCATTTTCGCTGGATGGTGTTTGTGCACGCCGGCGTTTTGGCGGGCGCAGCGGCAGAAGTGATGTTGCTCCACTGGCCGCTGATTCCTGCGCTGGCAGTTACGATGGCAGTGCTGTTCGGCCTCGCAAATGCGCTGCGATGGTGGGTGATCCGGACCCTGGCGGGACACTGGAACGTGGAAGTCATGGCATCGTCGCGCGTCGGCGTGGTGACATCAGGTCCCTACCGGTGGATCCGGCATCCGAATTACGTCGCCGTGGTGATTGAGCTGTTTGCCTTGCCAATGATGCACACGGCCTGGATCACGGCGCTGGCAGGGATGCTGGCGAACCTGGAGATCCTCAGGCGAAGGCTGCGGGTGGAAGAAGGCGTCCTGATGGCCGACCCTGCCTACCGTGTGACCATGGGCGCGAAGCCGCGATTCCTGCCAAGACTCTTCTAACCAGGTTTTAGTCTCCAAGTTCATAGGCGTGCGATGTGGCTCATGCGGGGCTTTGGCCCTCGTCATGGCATTCAATATGGGGAATTTCGTCCTTTGCCGGATTCTCTCCGGCCTCCAGCGCCGCAAGCCACCGGCGGACGGCCACCCGCAAGGGTTCGAGTTCTAGCCGTCTATGAACGTGTGGGAACGGCTCGATCTTCGTGAGTCCTGCCTGAAGAAGGTTCTGAGTACCCAGGCGGTTCGCCCTCGAATAGTGGTGAAACGCTGCCGCAACCTGAATCAAACCTTGCAGGAACATCTTCTCCGGATTGGAAGTTTCGAGCCAGACTTCCTCCCAATGTTCATGCGCGTCGTAGAAGTGCCCGGAATTGAAAGCTTCAAGCCCTATCTGGAAAAGCCGATCTTTGTCGTGAGAGTCCATGAATCTTCTCTGCCCGTCAACCGCGAGCGGTAAAGAGCACGGCATCCTGGCAAGCCCGTGACTGTACCACCGGTGACCGCGGTTAGGGACATTGTAATCGTCACGATAGCGGATTTGGATTTCGCGCATGGGTACCACCCGCGCTATGATGTTTGCCTACCCGGACGCGAGGTCCGCACTTGCCGAAATTTAACCTAGTCCTCCTCATCCACGCGCACCAGCCCATCGGTAATTTTGATGAAGTCATGGAACGCACGTATGTGCATTCTTATTTACCATTTCTGGACTGTTTGGCACGGCATCCCCATGTGCGCATGGGGCTCCACTATTCCGGCTCCCTGCTCGAGTGGCTCGCCAAACGGCATCCCGAATACCTCCATCGGATCGGCGCACTTGCCGCGCGCGGTCAGGTGGAAGTGGTGGGCGGCGGATTTTACGAGCCGATTTTGATCACGATTCCGCTGGAAGATCAAATCGAACAGATCCGGCGACTGAGCGATTTCATTATGGAGCATTTTGGAAAACGTCCGGGCGGCGCCTGGCTTGCCGAGCGCGTGTGGGAGCCGCATTTGCCGGCCGCGCTGGCTGAAGCAGGCGTGGAATACACGCTTGTGGATGATAACCATTTTCTTGCAGCGGGCCGCGAACTGCCGGAACTGTATGGCTATTACGTTTGCGAGGAACGCGGCCGGACCGTGAAGGTGATCCCCGGGTTGCAGCAATTGCGCTACCTGCTGCCGTTTGGGAGCGTGGACGATTCCATCGCATTTCTCCGCGGCGCCGCTGCCGCGCATCCTGGCGGAATGGCCTCGATGGGCGATGATATGGAGAAATTCGGTGGCTGGCCGCACACTTGGGAGCATTGCTTTCGCGACGGATGGATCGAGAATTTCTTTACGGCACTGGATGCGAATCAAGATTGGTTGGAAGTAATTCCGCCCGGCGAAGCCCTGGCCGCGCGCAGTCCGCTCGGCCGCGTGGATCTGCCCACGGCGTCGTACACCGAGATGATGGAGTGGGTCCTGCCGACGCAGGCGCGCCAGCGGTTTCACGCGTTGCAAGAAGAGTTCGCGGGACGGCCGGATGTGCGGCGGTTTCTCCGCGGCGGGTTCTGGCGCGGGTTTTTCAGCAAGTACGCGGAAGCGAATTTGCTGCACAAGAAGATGCTGCGGGTTTCCTCGAAGCTGCGATCCAGCGGCCGAAAAGGCGCGAAGCGAGCTGCGAGCCGCGCCAAGGCGATCACACACCTGCTCCGCGCCCAATGCAACGACGCCTACTGGCACGGGGTATTCGGCGGGCTCTATGCGCCGCATTTGCGGGCGGCGTTGTGGCGCGAACTCGTGCAGGCAGAAACGTTCGCCGACACGGTGCGGATTGGCGCGAAACGGTATCAAACGATGGATCGGCTCGATTTCGACGCCGACGGAATGGAAGAAATCGAGATTACGTCACCTAAGTTCGCGGCGTTGATTAAACCTTCAGGCGGCGGAACGCTTGAGGTGCTCGACTTTCGCCCAAGCGCGGTGACACTGATCAATTCGCTTCAGAGGCGTGTTGAGGCCTACCACGAGCGCTTGCGGAATGCGACGCAGGCTACGGGGCGCGTCGCGTCGATTCATGATCAGACGCTTGCCAAAGAGGACGGACTCGAACATCGATTGCGATACGACCGATGGCCGCGTCACGCGTTCCGGCTATTGCTGTTTTCCACCGGGAAAGCCCACGCGGACTATGAAGCGCTTCGCCTTGAAGAAAGTGCGATATTCGCAGGAGGCAACTACCAGGTCGAGCAGGCGACGCCGCACGACGTAAAGCTTGCGCTGGAAGTCCCTCTCTGTCATGCGATTCCCGGAGGACGTCCGGGGGACAAGCTGCGCGCGGTAAAAGCGTTCCAGTTCGGTTGGCATAAAAAAGGCTCGGATGTTGTCTGCCGTCTCGATCTTGAGCGATCCGGCTCAGAATCGGGCGCGGCTGAAACCGCGGCGCCGCTGCAGTTCATTGTGGGGTTGGAGATCGTGCTGAACATGCTCGCGCCGAATGTTCCCGACCGGTATTTTGAGTTTCCTGGAAAGCGGCACCCGCTCGCCTGGAGCGGTGTTGTGGAAGGCTCGCATCTGCGCGTTGTGGACGAGTGGCAGGACGTCGCAGTGACGCTCGAAGCCCCCGGCGCAAGTCATCTGTGGGTAGCGCCGATCGAAACCGTATCGGAGTCCGAAGAAGGCTTCGAACGCGTGTATCAGGGCTCACAGATCCTGGCGGTTTGGCCCGTTGAATTGGTTCCTTCCGGGAAATGGAGCGGGGAAACAGCCCTCCACGTGACGCCAGCTCGCCAGGGAGACATAAAACACAAAAACTGAGATCTATTCGGCAATCAACAGACTTTCCGCAAAAAGCCACTCGGAATCCAGCCATTGTGCATCGCAACGGTAGCCGGTGCGCCGCGCCATAGTTGGAATTTCCTCCGCCCGGTATTTGTGCGAGCTTTCAGTCCAGATCGTTTCATTCTTTGCGAAAGATATAGTGGATCCTGCGCGGGCGATCGTGACGGACTGGTCGCGCATGGAGCGCAAGTGCATTTCTACGCGACGTTCGAGGGAGTTGTAGCGCGCTTCGTGACGAAACGCCGCAAGATCAAAATCCGCGCCGAGCTCACGATTGATGCGGGCAAGAAGGTTTAGGTCGAACGCGGCCGTCACGCCTATCCAATCGTCGTATGCCGCGAGCAATTGCGGCAGCGGCTTCTCGAGGTCCGTGCCCAGCAGCAGCGCGTCTCCGGGATACAGGATGCGGCGCACTTCGGCCAGAAAGCGGTCCCCTGCGTCGCGATCGAAATTTCCGATCGTGCTGCCGAGGAACAGGACGAGCAGATGCTCGTCTTCGCGGCGTCCCGAGGCGGCTGCGAGCAGGCCGTCGAGGTAGGGCCGCTCGAAACCGACGATGCTGACACATTCGATCTGGCCAAGCTCGCTCTCGCACCGGGCGAGGGCGGTGGGCGAAATTTCGATCGGGCAGTACGTTGTGCGCTGCCGGCGCGCAAGAGCTTCCAGAATCCAGCGCGTTTTTCTCCCGCTGCCGCTTCCGAGTTCGGCGACAAGGACCTGCGATTTTAGACGAGCAACGATGTCTACAGCGTGGCGCCTGAGAAGGCGCTCGTCGGCGCGCGTCAAACCATATTCCGGCAGGACGCTGATGACTTCGAACAAGGCGGAACCAATTTCGTCATATAGATATTTTGAGGGCAACTCTTTCTGTCCGGGGTGAAGGAGTCCCGCGCGGACTTCGCCTGCAAAATCAGATCTCGAATATTGAGCTACAACTGCGGTGGCCATGATGCCTCCTCGAGAGCGATTCGGGCTTCAGCGTTCGACGCAACGGAAGGTCGCGTAAACATATGGATAGTGCGGCTGGAACCAATTGCGAAACGACCGCCGCAGCAGGCACGCAGCCGTGCGCGGCGAACCGCCTTTCATGACGAAGTGTTTCCCATCGAAAAAGTTCGCAGAGTAACCCGGATAGAAGGAAAACGGTTCGAACCCCGGAAATGGCGCGAAGGGTGTGCGCGTCCATTCCCATCCGTTTCCGAAAAGGTCGGCAACGCCGAAATCGCTGGACCCGTCGGGAAATGATCCGGCAGGAGCGGGATCCCATCGCTGTGAATCGAAATTCCCGTGGCGCGACCAGGGCGTCTCCGCACCCCAAGGATAGGCGCGCTCGGGGCCGTTGCGCGTGGCGCAGGCGGCGCGATGCCATTCGGCTTCGCTCGGCAATTCTTTTCCGGCCCATCGAGCATAAGCACAGGCCTCGTCGTGGCTCACGTATACGGGCCAGTTGAGCGGCAATGGGATTTCCTCAAACATCGTACGGTAGGCCCACGCATCGCCTCGACGTACCCAGAACACTGGATGTTCGCGTCCCTGGGATGAGATGTACTCCCAACCTGCATCGCTCCACAACGAGCGATCGCTGTAACCGTCGTCATGCACGAAGCTCAGGTAATCCTGATTCGTCACGTTGTACGCATCGATCGCGAAGGCAGGGACTTCCACGCGATGTTCCTCGAATTCGTTGTCCCAGCCAAATCGTCCGCCCTGCATGCGACGCATGCCCAGCGTCGCGATTCCTGAGGGAATTTCGACCTTGCGCGGAACGCGCAGCGGGGCTGGCGGTAGGGGCTGAACCGGGCGGGCAAATTTGCGCTCGACCGGCAACTGGTGCAGCATGTAGCACAGCGTTTCGGCGTGCATCAGGCGATGCTCGATGGCGACATCGAGCAGGCGCCCATGTTCGAGACGCGCAAGGCCGGGGTCTTCCGCGACGGCGGTGCACAGCGCGTCGTCCAGCGCCTTGCGCAACTGCGCGTTGTAACGCCGTACTTCTTCGACCGGCGGCCAATGTTCTGGCTGGTCATCCGGCAGACCTCCATCCACGGGGTCGATGCCGAACGCGAAAAGCCTATCGAAATCGGGGTTGAACGACGCAAGTCCGAGCGGCCCAAGGAGAAGGTTCCAATCGAACGCCTCAAGATGGCCCAGATAAAAAATAATACGGTGGCGTTCGGGAATCGGACGGTCGTAGAGTGCCTCGCGCCTGACAATTTCGAATAGCTCCTCGCTGCGGGAGCGAGCCTCGCGGATACGCGCATGGAACCGCTCAAGATAGGACTGGGAGGCGACAGTCGGGTTCATAGGCATCTCCCGAGATACGGGCTGTGAAGATGGGAATACACCGGCATGAGAGGGCCTCCGGGAACGGTAGGAGAGCCGGACGAGACTCCTGTTTAACCTCCTCGGAGGCAGAAGTCAACTGTATCCTTCTACAGCCTATCAAGGTTGATTAGACTCAGGTGGGGACGAAAAGTTACACCGATGATCGTCGAATCTCAGGACGGCTATGCGTTGGAGTGCCGAGGTGTGACTTACCGGCTGCCTTCGGGACCAGCGCTGGTGTCCGGTTTGCATTTGACTGTTGCCCGGGGTGAGACGCTTGTCCTGCTCGGGCGTAGCGGGTCGGGCAAGACCACCACACTCAAGTTAATCAATCGTCTGCTGGAGCCAAGCGAGGGCGAAATTTTTATCTCCGGGCGCGCCGTTTCGGCATGGGACCCGATCCAATTGCGGCGCGGGATCGGTTACGTCATTCAGGACGCGGGGCTGTTCCCGCATTGGAGCGTGGAGAAGAACGTTGCGCTCGTCCCGCAGCTCGAACACTGGGCAGAGGACCGGATTCGGACGCGGGTAAAGAGATGCTGGAGTTGGTCGGCCTTCCCGCTGCTGAGTTCGCCTCGCGGCGCCCGTCTGAACTTTCGGGCGGCCAAAGGCAGCGCGTGGGGGTGGCGCGGGCGCTGGCGGCAGACCCTCCGATCCTGCTGATGGACGAGCCCTTCGGGGCGCTGGACCCGGTTACACGCGCTGAACTGCAACGAGAATTCCGCGCGCTTGCATCGCGCCTCGAGAAGACAATTGTGTTTGTCACACACGACGTGCGGGAAGCCCTGTTTTTGGGCACGCGGATTGCGTTTCTCGCACAAGGGCGTCTGGTAGGCGAGTATGCGCCCGAGGAATTCCTGCGCGCGGGAGAGCCGGAAGTGCGCGCGTTCGCGGCATCTCTTCACTTAAGCCGCGGCGATGAGGAGGTGAGATGAACTGGTACGATTTCCTGCTGCGAAACCGTAGCGAGGTGATCGAAAGGACGGTCGAGCACATCGGGCTGGTGGCAGCGGCCATGGCGATCGCGCTTGTCGTCGGATTGCCTCTGGGGGTTGCGCTGGTGCGACGCCGCACACTGCAGCGCTGGGTGCTCGGAGCCGCCAACGTCGTGCAGACGATCCCCAGCCTGGCGCTGTTTGGCTTCCTGATTCCGGTGCCGTGGATTGGCGGAGTCGGCGCAAGCACGGCGATTGTCGCGCTGGCGCTGTATGCGCTGCTGCCAATCCTGCGCAACACATGCACCGGCATCGAGGAGGTGGACGCCGCCGTAATCGAGTCTGCGCGCGGGATGGGGATGACACCGCAGCAGGTGCTCTGGCAGGTGGAACTGCCCTTGGCCGCGCCCGTCTTGCTCGCCGGGATCCGCGTGGCCACAGTGCTTTCGATTGGCCTCACGACGATTGCAGCCGCGATTGGCGCAGGCGGTCTGGGGGTCTTCATTTTTCGTGGCGTCTCGATGGTCAACAATCAGGTGATCCTCGCTGGCGCAATCCCTGCCGCGCTGCTGGCCGTCCTGGCCGATCTCACCCTCGGAGTCATCCAGCGGAGACTGGTGAGACGGTGAGCCAACGACTGCCGTTTGCGTTACGAAGCCATTTGTATTTTTCGAGAGGCGCGCTGTTGCTGTTTGTCTCCGTATTGCTGGCGACGGCGGGATGCCGTGCGCAGCGCGGAGAAACGATTGTCGTTGGTTCAAAGAATTTCACCGAGCAGATTGTGCTTGCGGAATTATTCGCACAGCAGATTGAGGCGCATTCGACGCTGCATGTGGAAAGGCGCGTCAATCTTGGCGGCACTCTGCTCTGTCATCAGGCGCTCGTTGCCGGGAAAATTGACCTTTATCCCGAGTACACTGGCACGGCTCTTACCGCGATCCTGAATGAACCCCCTCAGAATGATCCGTCGGCAGTATTTCATCGTGTACAGTCGGAATATCGTTCTCGATTCGGGGTGGAAGTGATGCCGCCGCTCGGGTTCAACAACACTTTCGCCATGGTGGTGCGCGGTGATGACGCCGCGAAGCTCCACCTGCACGCAATTTCAGATATCGGGGCGTACGCGCCCAAATGGCGCGCGGGGTTCGGTTACGAATTCATGGAGAGGCCCGACGGGTATCGCGGCTGGGCAGCGGGGTATGGCCTGCATTTTTCCGGCGAGCCGCGCATCCTTGATCTGGGTTTGCTCTATCGGGCGCTTGCGGACCGGCAAGTGGATATCGTTGCGGGGAATTCAACTGATGGCTTGATTGCAGCCCTGGGCATGGTCGCACTCGAGGACGACCGCCGTTATTTTCCACCGTATGAAGCGGTGCCGCTCGTGCGCCGGGCAATCCTCGACAAGCATCCTGAAGCCGGCGCGGCGCTGGGACAACTCACAGGAACAATCTCCGAGGAAGAAATGCGCCGCATGAATTACGCGGTCGATGGTGAACACCGCGATCCGGCCGAAGTCGTACGAGAGTTCCGTAAAGCGAAAGGTTTATGAGTGTCCTCAACTGACGCGATAGAGCCATCGCGCCAGGTCGAGATTGTGTTGGAAGTAATCGCCGGAAGGCGCGTTTTTCGCGTTATAGACGAACAAAGGTATATCCAGCTCGTGCAGGGCTCCATGCGACCGTAGCCCGCTCGGGAAGTTCTCGCTTTCCATATCCATTTCTCCAAACACTGTGTCCTTGTCGCCCCACACCACCAGATCGCCGATCCGCGACTTCATCAGCTTGTACTCGCGCGCCGCCGCTTCGCGAGCAATAACATGCTCGACTCCTTTGAGCCTTGAGAGAATCTCGCGGACCCGGTCGGCATCCTGTGGGTTTTTGAGATACACATAGGCTGCTCCGCTGCAGCCTCGATTGTGCTTCACGTAGCGGTCGCGTCCTGCGGAAAAAGCTTTTCGGAGCGGAACCCCTCGACTGGCGCAGACTTTCTCAAGATCCCAGCAGTGGGTCTTGGCGTTCATTCCATGGTCTGCAGTGAGTAGGAATGCAGCATCGGGAGCCGCTTTCATTGCTTGTCCGAAGAGATCGTCCATGCGGGCCAGGTGCTCTTGAGATTCGGGCGCCTCTGGAGGCCACATGTGCATTGGATAATCTGTGGTGTGAACGTAAACGCAACCAATGTCCGGGCGGCGTTTGAGGACGTCAATGGCAGCTCTCAGAAGCCAGTAATTGATCTCGCTGCTGTAGATTGGTGGCGCGGGGCCAAGCCTCGGGACCCATTCTGGCGACGGGTTCTCCGCCGTGAGCACAATCTCAGCGCCGCGTAAAAGGAAAGTGATCGTTTTCGCCTTGCTGGAAAGGAGTGCCGACTTCACACCTTTGCGGGCGGCGCGCTCGAAGAGGGTGGGAGCTAGCAAGAGGTCGGGGGACTCCATGTAGTCCTCTACCCCGCTCTGTTCATCAAAATATGTGTTTCCGGTGATGCCGTGCACCTCGGGCCAAACCCCGCAGCAAATTGAGGCATTGTTAATGTTGGTAACGGAAGGCATAACGCCCTTCACGGGCTTATAGAGTCCGTCGCGTTTCCATTGCCCAAGGACAGGCATCTTGCTTTGGGTAAGATAGTCGGGCCCGAAGCCGTCAAACATGATAACGACTGTTCTCTGGAGAGAACTCTTCTTTTCTTGGCCCTCCAAGATGCTCCCCAGGGACGCAGATACGGCTGCGGCTGCCCCGTACTTGAGCACTGCTCGACGGTTCGGTAGGTCGATCATGTATTCCTCCAAGATTCAGTTCCAGTCACCACGTACCACTTCGGCGGGTTCGTAACTTGGCGGAAACGGAGACGAACCGGAATTTCCGTTTTGACTTCCCGGCCGACCGACAAGGTACACTTAAGAGCATCAGTATGCAATACTCCCGCACTTCCGTTTCGAACGACTGCAGCCGAGGCGTCAGGACAGCGCCACGCTCCCAGATCCTCTCCCAACCAATCGGCCGGAACGCCGGACCTTGGCCCGGCTCAGAGCGTAAGCGTGGTGATGAGCTGGCCGAAGGGATTCGTGATGCCGCCGAAGATGGCGTGTTCACACGCCAACGTTGGCTGTTGCCAGCGCCTGCAGCAGTTGCTCCCGGCAAATCCTCTCTGCTAGAGTGCGAGCGTGCTTGTTGATCATTCGCGGCGAAGCTTTGCATGGAGGAATCTCGAGCCTTTGCGCTTGTTCATCTTCCCATGACAACTGAGAACCGAAAACTCGCGCGGATCGTGACCGCCCTCCGCGGCCGCCGGATCGCCGTCGCAGGCGATTTCATGCTGGACCGTTACGTCTGGGGCGCGGCCACACGGCTTTCACCGGAAGCTCCTGTTGCCGTGGTGGATTTCATGAACGACAGCCAGGTGCTGGGCGGAGCTGGCAACGTTGCCGCGAACCTTGCGGCCCTTGGGGCCACCGTCCTGCCATTCGGCGTGATCGGGGAGGATGAGCCGGGCCAAGCGATTTGCGAATGCCTGGCTGCCGCCGGAATGGCGACGAAAGGATTGGTGGCTGACGCGTCGCGCATCACCACGGTGAAAACGCGCATCGTCGCGAGGCAGCAGCAGATCGTGCGTGTGGACCGCGAGCGCCGCGAGCCGCTCAGCCGCGCTCTGGAAGAGTCGCTGATCCGGCGGATCAAGGCGGCGCTAGGGCGGATCGATGCGCTGGTCATCTCGGACTATGACAAAGGAGTGGTGACCGACGCGCTCGCGGACCGCGTGCTGACGGAATGCCACCGTCGCGGCGTGCCGGTACTGGTCAAGCCAAAGACGTCGCGGCTATTCGCCTACCGGGGCGCGACAGCAATCGTCTGCAACGCGAAGGAAGCTGGTTTTTTCGTAACGCGACACCTCGATGATGACGAGTCCGTCGGACAGGCGGGCCGCGCTCTGCTGGCGCATTTTGGCTGCTCGGCGGTGGTCATCACGCGAGGCGCGGATGGGCTGAGCGTGTTTGAAGATACCGTGCCGCGCGGCTTTCACGTGCCCGCGACCAGCCGCGAGGTCAGCTATGCGCGCGTAGGCCAGACGCGAGTGGACCACGCCTCGCACGGCCGCCAAGTATTCGACGTCACCGGAGCGGGCGATACGGTGCTCTCCGTGCTCGCGCTTGCCGTCGCGGCGCGCGCTCCAATGCGCGATGCCGCTGTGCTTGCAAACGCCGGCGCGGGTGTCGTCGTCGGAAAACTCGGCACTTCGACCATCACGCCCGGCGAATTGCTCGCCGCCGTCCGAGACCTCAGATAAATCGCCTCACAATTGTGCGTCTTTGGGTTCCTGGAAGCCCCCGGGATGCTGCGTCCGAATTACTTCGCGGCAAGCACGATGCTATGGCGGGGGAAAGCCCAGGGAATGGTCAGACCGTTCGACCCAGAGCCGCACCTCTTGGCTCTGGGCAAATTTCACGGAATCCTCGGATGTGGGAAACGGGGCGTACGCGCTGAGTTCGACGACGACGACCACTCCGCTGCCACCTTTGGGCGGCATTTCAGCACTCTCGATTCGGAAGCTCTTGATCGGACTGTAGTAACCCTTCGGCCCCCAGAATCCCAGGAAGTCCTGATAGGTGAAGCTGGGATGCGGGTGCCAAATCTGATAGGCCTGCTGAGTATCTCCCGCAATGACAGCATTCATGAATCGCTCTACCGTGCGCTTCTCCGGCGTGAATCGCAAGAAATACCCCAGCCCCCCCGCAATCATCGCGGCCAACGCAACCGCGCTGATGACGTAACGCAGGGCTTTTGATTTCGGTTCTTCGGCACCCTGATCGAGTATGCCCACGAAAGCAGCTCCCTTCCGCATTTTATATCTGCCGCCTGAAAAATGCGACAGACAGACTGACGAGGAGAATAGAAAACCCCACCAGGACTAAGACATCCGAATAAATGCCGGCAAATCCCGTATTTTTCAGGAGCAGAGCCTTGAGTGCGTGGACCGCGTAGGTGAACGGGTCGATGTAGGAAATCCAGCGCAGCCAGGACGGGAAGCCTTCGACCGGATATATGGCCCCGGAAGGGAAATACAACAACGTATTGAGCACGCCAAACATGGCGCGCGGCACCAGGGGGTCGCTGACGCGGACCATGACCAGGAACATGAAACTGATCATAGCCACAGAGGTGCTTCCCAAAACAAGTCCGAGATACACCAGCCGCACTGGGTCCCACAACCGATCGATGCCGGCGATCAGCCCGCCGATGATCGTGATGGTTGTTCCGGCCATGAGTCCTTTAATCGCGCCGGAGAAGATCAGGCCGAGAATCAGCTCCGATTTCTTGATGGGGGTCACGAGATAACCTTCGTGGAGCCCGCGCGACTTGTCGTCGATGAAGGTAATGCCTCCGCCGATCATCGCCACGATGAAGATGGACATCGCAATCGAACCCGAGAGCAGATACTTGATGTACTCGATGTAGGGGTAGAGTTCGACGACCTGCAGATCGATCAGCGGGTTGAGGCGGGGAGTCGGCACGGTCAGCCGTTGCCCGGGCTGGAACGGGTTCAGTCCCCGATTGACATCCTGAACGAGGGATTGCATCCGGCTAAGGACCTCACTCGTGACGAAGTTGTCCGTGTTGTCCTGGATGAAGGCGATGCGCGGCCGGTTCCCTTGATCTACCCGCCGCGAATAATCGGGAGGGATATAGACCACCGCCCGGACGAATCCTGTGCGCAGATCGACGACGGCATCGGAGAGAGAGGAATACTCCTCGACTTCCATGGTGCGTGGGCCCGCCTCGATGGCGTTGAAACGCTCCCGAATATCGCGCGAAGCGGCTGAGTGGTCCTTGTCCACGACGGCGACCTTGATTCCCTTGATCTTCCCGCCAAAGGCGTAGCCCAGCACGATGAGCTGCATGAGCGGGAAGATCATCGAGCTCACCATGAGCGCCGGGCTGCGGAAGAATTTCCGCATGTCGCGCTCGATAATCGCCATGATGCGTTGCAGTTTCATGCCTGCGGATCGTCCTTTACTTGTACAAATGGCTCATATCGTGCTGGAGGGTCTCCGACGCCGCATCGCGAAGCTGGCGGCCCGTGTAATACAGGAAGACGTCGTCGAGCGTAGTGCCTTGCACGGAAACGCGGCGCACGCTGACGCCGCGTTCGCGCGCCATGTCCATCAGTTCTCCGACCGTGAGCGGCCCTCTGTTCGTGGCGATGTGCGTGACGCCGTCGTGATCGGTAACGCTGGCGACACCGTCCAGCTTTTCAATCGATGAGTTCCAGTCCGCCGGGGGGTTGTCGAACTCCGCTTCCACGATATCGGTGCCGGGCACGCTGTCCTTCAGTTTTGTCGGCGTATCGAGCGCCACGAGCACTCCATGGTCCACGATCGCGATCCGGTCGCACAGCCGGTCGGCCTCGTCCATGTAATGCGTCGTCAGCAGGATGGTCAGGTGGGAGGCTTCTTTCAATTTGTTGATCATTTCCCAGACGGCGCTGCGCGAGACTGGGTCAAGGCCTGTCGTCGGCTCGTCGAGGAACAGGATTTTCGGCGAATGCACGAGGCCGCGCGCGATCTCCAGGCGTCTCCGCATCCCTCCAGAAAAACTTCCCACCACCTTGTCCGCGAAATCGCTCAGGCCCACGGATTCCAATAAGTGCGGAATCAATTCCTGGCGCTGGGAAGCCGGTAGTCCGTACAGCTTCGCGTGGATCAACATGTTTTCGCGCGCGGTAAGCTCAGGATCGGAAGTCAGCGCCTGCGGGATGACGCCAATCGAGTGGCGAACGCCGTCGGCATCGGTCACTACGTTATGTCCGCCGACCACCGCCGTGCCCGAAGTCGGCGGCGTCAGCGTCGTCATCATGCGGATCAGCGTTGTCTTGCCTGCGCCGTTTGGGCCCAGCAAGCCGAAGATTTCGCCCGTAGATACCGTAAAGCTCACTTCCTTCACGGCCACGAAGTCTCCGAACTGCTTCGTGAGCTTACTGACTTCGATGGCGTTCGTTTCTGTCGTGTTCATCGCGCCCGCTGTTTCTCTGGAGAGATCATCCGGCGATGGCGCTTGCCACAGGGTGCGCTGCCGAAATCAGCCGTCGCCACCAGCTTCGTGTGGGAGGAGGTGGCGGCAGAAGCACGGTGGCGGTCATGCCCGAGATGAGCCGGCGTCCGGGATTGGACACCGCCACTTTGATGGCAAATGTCTTGATGTCGCGTTTGGTCCGGCTGACGTCGCGCTGCGTCGCGAAATCATTTTCGACGCCTTTGAAAATGACGGTACCTTCGAGAGTGTTACCCGAGGGAAGCCGGACTTTCAGATGCTGGTTGAGCGCCACCAAATCGATGTAGCTTTCCTCCACGTCGGCCTGTACCCAGAGGTGATCGACATCGAGAATCGTCACGATCGGCTCGCCCGCCTGCAGGACTTCTCCCTGGCGGGCCGCGCGCACCGAGACGATGCCGTCGAGCGGCGCGTAAATTTTTGTGTAGCCGAGCCGCACTTCGGTCGAGGCCTTTTCGGCATGCGCCTGCAGAAGCTGCGCGCGTGTCGCCAGCAGGTCACTTTGTTGGACGTCGAGCTGCTTGCGGTTGGCACGCGCCACAGCGACTTGCGCTTCCGCCGCGCGTACCTGGTCTTCGAGGGCTTTGACGGCCGCATCGGAGGCCCGCGCGGCGGCGTCGGCCAGATCGCGGTCCTGCGCGGAGGCAACGCCGCCGTCGAATAGCCCCTGCTGGCGCTTGTAGGTCTGCTGATCGCGCCAGAGGTTGGCTTCGGCCTGTGCAAGCTGCGAGCGCGTTGCGGTCAGGCTGGCTTCGGCCTGGCGAAGCGCAGCGCTGGTCTGGTCGTCGGTCCAGCTTCGCGTACCTTGGGCGGAATTGACCTTTGCTTCGA
The DNA here is from genome assembly GCA_041488495.1 of Terriglobia bacterium. Classification (GTDB taxonomy): domain Bacteria; phylum Acidobacteriota; class Terriglobia; order Acidiferrales; family UBA7541; genus Palsa-360. The sequence goes on along the minus strand of JBGPPL010000031.1, from coordinate 16,660 downwards.
GCGTGCGAATATTTGCCTGGGCGGAATCACGCGCGGCCACCAACTCGGCGGGATCAAGCTCTGCGATCAAGTCCCCCTTGTGAACTTCGGAGCCCTCGTCCACCGTGAGGCGAATCATGCGCCCCGCGACCTGCGGGCTGACGATCACGTCATTGCCCGTAACGATTCCCGTCAGGAGAATGTCGCTGCCACGCGGTGTCGTCGTCAGGTACATGACGAGCGCCACGACGAACAGCGCTCCGACGAAGAGGAAAAAATTTGAAAGTTTCATCGTGCCCCCGCACCAGGCCGGAACAGCCCGTGCTCGAGAAAATCCTGGACGGCCTCGCGGCGCTTCGCCACTTCCCGGGGGCGCAATGGGTCGTGCCCTAAAACGCTGCGCAGCACGGGCGCGGCCGCAAAGTAGTGCACCATGATGGAAACGACGGTCACCGCTGCGTTTCGCGCATCCACGCGCCGGAATTCGCCTAACGAAATTCCCTCTTCGATCAAGCGCACCAGCCGCCCGTGCAGCGGCCGGTAGTATTCGGCGACAATCCACCCCATATTTGGCCCGCGGCTCATGATTTCCCGCTGGATCAGCCGTGGATAGTTTGGATGCGCCAGAACAAAATCGAAGAAATGGTCGACGATCGCGCTGAGGCGTTTGCGCGAAGACAGCGCGTCCGCACCCTCTTCGCCAACCCTCGCGCGCAATTGCGAAAGCAGCGCTTCGAGGACAAAGCGGTGCAGCTCCTCCTTGCTGCGAAAATAATAGTAGAGCAGCGCCTTGTTCACCTTCGCCGCGCGGGCAATCTCATCCATGCGCGCCCCGGCAAGGCCTCGCTCGGCAAAGATCTCTTCCGCAGTGGCGACAATCCGCCGCGCGGTGGAAAGATCCCGCGCATGCCGCAAGCTGCGCGGCACGGGCCGCCCCAGGCTCGCAAGTTCCCATCCGTTCGATGCGGACGCCCGTGTTTGTGCTAAGGCCTTCATAGTCTGACTAACTGGTTAGTCTAATTGAGTCGTGTATTCCCGTCAAGGGGGTTAATGCGTAGGTGGATGGTCATTAGCGGTAAAGCAGGCTCCTCATCTCACCTGAGAAGCGCACTTTTCGGAATGTTGTCCACTGGCTACCTGGAGATAGTTCGCCAGTTCGCGATAAACGCCACTATCGGAAGCTGGGTCCTGCTCGTATGTGAGCCCGGTCAAAGGGCTACGCTTCGAGTGTGCTGGAGGAAGGAGCCGCGGGAAGCTCGATCGTGTATTTCGTGCGTTGTTTGTCGCGATGCTGGGCCAGGGCCAGCTCGATCAGGCGGTCGAGCAATTCGCGGTAGCTGAGGCCGGAGGCTTCCCAGAGCTTCGGGTACATGCTGATCGACGTGAAGCCGGGGATCGTATTGATTTCATTCAGGAGGATTCGGCCGGTGCGGTGCTCGAGGAAAAAGTCCACGCGCGCCATGCCGAGACATTCGAGCGCGCGGAAGGCTCGTACGGCGTATTCCTGAAAGCGTTTGACCTGCGCTCGGCTCAGTTTTGCGGGGATCAGGAGCCGCGTGCCTTCTTCGAGATACTTCGCGGCATAGTCGTAGAATTCGTGGTGCGGCACGATCTCGCCGGGAATCGACGCCTTCGGATCCTCGTTGCCCAGAACGGAAACTTCGATTTCGCGGCCGCGGATCGCTCGCTCGACCAGGATTTTCTGCGCGAACTCGGCGGCCAGGTCCATCGCGGCGGCAAGTTCCTTGGCGTCGTGCGCTTTGGTCATGCCGACGGAACTGCCCAGCGTCGCGGGCTTGACGAAGACCGGGAAACGAAATTTCTTGCGGATTGCGCCGAGGACTTTGCCGCGTGACTTTTCCCATGCCGCTCGCGTGATGGCAAGGAAATCGCCGACGGGCAGCTTCGCCTGCAGGAACAGCCGTTTCTGCATGTCTTTGTCCATGCCCACCGCTGAACCCAGTACGCCGGAACCGACGTACGGGAGTCCGGCGAGATCGAGCAGGCCCTGCACAGTGCCGTCCTCGCCGTAGGTGCCGTGCAGTACGGGGAAAACGACGTCCACGCGCAACGCGTCCGGCCGCGAATCGCCAACCGGAACAAGGGCCGCGACATTCGGGTCGGCGGACAGCATGACGCGTTCGCCCGAACGCAACACGTCTGGGAGCATCTTGTGCGCCGCCGTTCCGGCGAGCCACCGGCCATCCTTCGTGATGCCGATGGGTACGGCTTCGTATTTCGCCGGATCAAGCGCCTGGATCACGGACGCTGCCGAGATCAACGAAACCTCGTGCTCGCCCGAACGCCCGCCAAACAATACGCCTACGCGCAGCCGCTTTTTTTCTGTGGTCATAAGTTACGCGATCCGCAAGGAAAAACCCCGCCTCTCAAGAGCTCCAATTCAGTCTTGTAGCGCCCGCCTTCAGGCGGGCATGTGCTTGAATCAAAAGTGCCCCGACAGGGTCGGGGCGCTACAAAATCTTTTTCCCCAATCCGGAGAGCACCATTTCGACGCCCAGCAGTGCCGTCTTGTTGTGGAGATCGATCACCGGATTGATTTCGACGACTTCGAGCGACACCATCGCTTCGCTGTCCGCGATCATCTCCATGGCCAAGTGGGCCTCGCGGTAGGTCACGCCGCCGCGCACGGGCGTACCAACTCCGGGTGCATCGGTCGGGTCCACGAAGTCCATGTCCAGGCTGACAGAGGCGCCGTCGGTGTCATCGGTGACGAAGCGCAGCGCTTCGCTCATCACTTCGCGCATGCCGCGTTCGTCGATGTCGCGCATCGTAAATACGTGGACGCCGGATTCCTTGATCAGGCGGCGCTCTTTCGAGTCCAGATCGCGCACGCCGACCAGCGCGACGTTGCGCGGTTCGACCTTCGGCTTGTAACCGAGCAGCTCGACCAGTTCCGGCGCGCCGTAGCCGATGATCGCGGCAAGCGGCATGCCGTGAATGTTGCCCGAAGGCGAACTTTCCGGCGTGTTCATGTCGCCGTGCGCATCAAGCCACAAGTAGCCGACGCGCTTCGATTGTCCGCGAAAATAATTCGACACTCCGGAAAAAGATCCCACTGCGATCGAGTGGTCGCCGCCAAGCACCAGCGGCACAAAACCTTCCGTGAGCGTGCGCTCGGTCATTTCGGCGAGGCTGCGGCAGGTTTCGGAGATTTCATTCAGATACTTGGCGCGCTTCTCGCCGTAGTGTTGTTCCTCTGGCTGCTTTACGGCGACGTTGCCGATGTCTTCGACCGTATGGCCCAGCGCCTTCAGGCGCTGCTGCAGTCCGGCGACGCGCAGCGCGGACGGACCCATGTCCACTCCGCGGCGGCTCTGGCCGAGGTCCATCGGCACTCCGATGATGCGAATTTTTAGGGCCATTTATGAAACCCGCGCCGGTTCCCCCTGAGAACGGAAAGGAGCGAGTCCTAAGGATAGACGCGATAAATCATCCGGGGGAAGGGGATCACTTCACGGATGTGCTCAGTTCCGCAAATCCACGCGACCGTGCGTTCCAGGCCCAATCCGAAGCCTGCGTGCGGAACGCTGCCGTAGCGGCGAAGGTCCAGATACCAGCCAAAGGCCTCTTCCGGAAGATTGTTTTCGCGCAGCCTCTTTACGAGCAAATCGTAGTCGGCTATGCGCTCGCCGCCGCCAATGATTTCGCCGTAACCCTCGGGCGCAAGCATGTCAAATCCGAGGGCCAGCTCAGGCCGCAGGGCGTCCGGTTGCATGTAAAACGCTTTCATGGCCGAAGGATAGCGATGCACCATCACCGGACGGTCATACGTGCTCGACAGGATCGTTTCCTCGTCGCCGCCGAAGTCGTCTCCCCACTTCGCGGGATTTCCGCGTTGGTGGAGGATCTCAATCGCTTCGTCGTAGGTGATGCGCGGAAACGGGGCTTTGACATTTGCAAGCTTTGCCGAATCGCGTCCTACCGTCTCAAGCTCGCGCGCGCGGTTCTTCAGCACCGATTGCACGACGTGGCTCACTAGGCCTTCGCCCAGCGCCATCATGTCTTCCAGATGCGTGTAGGCCGCTTCCGGCTCGAGCATCCAGAATTCGGTCAGGTGACGCCGCGTTTTCGATTTCTCTGCACGGAAGGTCGGCCCGAAAGTGTACACCTTGCCAAGAGCCATGGCCGTGGCCTCGACGTAGAGCTGGCCCGACTGCGTGAGGTAGGCTTTTTCGTCGTCAATGTATTGGACTTCGAACAACGTCGTCGTGCCTTCGCAGGCGGCCGGCGTGAAAATGGGCGCTTCGGTCAGGATGTAGCCCTGCGAGTCCATGTACTCGTGCGCGGCGCGGACCGCTTCGGCGCGGATGCGCAGGATGGCGGCCTGGCGCGGTGTGCGGATCCACAGATGCCTGTGGTCCAGCAGGAAATCCACGCCGTGCTCTTTGAGTTGAATCGGATACGGAGTGTCATCCGGGACTCGCTGCACCACCTCGATCGCGGTGATCTGAATCTCGAACCCGCCCGGCGCACGCTTATCGGCGCGAATACGTCCCGTGACGATGACGCTCGACTCCTGCGTCAGGCCATGCAGCGCTTCGAACGCCGCCGGCTGGTCTTTCTGCGATATCACGCCCTGGATCGTTCCCGTACCGTCGCGAAAGATCGGGAAGAGCAGCTTTCCAGACTCACGCAGGTTGTAAAGCCAACCGCGCAGCGTGACTTCCTGCCCATCGTGCCGCCCGACATCCTGAATCGTCACCACTGGCATGGAACTCGGTTCTCTCCCTTCACAAGGACAGTGTGTGCCTGCTGCAGATCCGATTGATCACAACCAGACTCCTGACGAGGAGTTGCGACGTCGCGCTAAGTCTGCGCCAGGACCTCTTCGAATTTATCGAACACGGTGCGCATGCCCTGGAGCGTCCCGGTAAACGCCTGCAGGTCGACGGAGCCGGCGGCCGCGCCAGGCTCTTTAAGTTCGAAGACGAAGGGCGCGTCAGATGGGAGCGCCGCGAGCGTGGCGTTCCAGTCGATCGTCCCCTCGTAAGGCAGCAAATGGTCGTCGCGCTCGCCGCGATTGTCATGGACGTGCGTCGTGACGACGAGGTCGCGTACGGCCTCTAAAGCCGAAGGGAGGCCGCCCTCGAGATGCGCGTGTCCCGTATCGAAGCATAGCTTCACGCTCGTGAGGCGCGTCTGCTCCAGGAATTGTTTCAGGTTCGCCGGGGTCGCCATCTCGCCCGGCGTGTTTTCAAGCGCAATTGTGACGCCGCGCTGTCTCGCGAACAGGGACAGGAGTTCGAGTGAACTGAACGCTGCATCCCACCGGTGCTGGTCCGGAATATCGCGAGGTCGCGCCACATGCTGAATGCAATAACGAAAGGGAACGTGTTCGACGAGGTCCAGGGCACGCTTAATTTCGTCCACGGCTTCCTGGCGCCTCATCCGCTCGGGGTCGGAAATCGAAAGCGGCGTGCCGCTTTCGCGCGTGGGATGGAAATCACGCGTTGTCGGCGAGTGGATCGAATGCAGAGTGAGGCTATGCCCGGCAAGCCATGAGGCCAGTTCGCGCGCGCCATCGGCCGAGCGGTAGTCGAAATGCCCGCGGGAGCAAAACAGTTCGATCGCGGAAACCTCCGCGCGCGCCACTTCACCCACCAGAGCAGCGGTTAGTTTGCGGTTGACGAAAAGATACGTGGAGAGAACTCGTTGCATCGTCACGGGTTGCCGGAGCTTTTCATTCGAATCATTTCGACTCTAAGCGAAACGCCGAATCGCGTCAAGGCGCGCCCGGACAATTTCGCGTGTGTTTCCACTCCACAACGTAGAGCATTGAAGATGAGGTGCTTGTTTGAAGGTGTTTCGGGATTTATTTTTGTGGGCCGCGGCTTCACAGGCTGCGGAAACAATTGGAATTCCGCGACGCGAGAAGAGCAAGAACGTCGAAGCAGGGCTGCGAGGACACGGCACGAAACTCATTACGCCTACAGCAACTTTTGAGATAGATTGTAATTGAGGACGCCTATGCCATTCGCACCCGTAGAAGGCCGCCAGATTCACTATCGTTTGGAGGGCAAACAGAAATCGCCGGTGCTTATGCTGTCGAATTCGCTGGGCACGGATCTTTCTCTGTGGGACGCGCAAATGCCCGCGTTCACTCAGTATTTCCGCGTGCTTCGCTACGACAGTTACGGGCATGGCGCGTCTACGTTCAGCCCCGGCGAATATAAGATCGATAGGCTCGGTCAGGATGTCGTCAGATTGCTCGATCATTTGGAGATCGGGACCATTTCTTTTTGCGGGCTGTCCGTTGGAGGAATCGTAGGCCAGTGGCTGGCCCTGAACGCCGCGAAACGTTTGGCCAAGGTTGTGTTGTGCAATACATCGGCCCACATCGGAACTGCCGAAGGCTGGAACGCGCGCATCGACGCCGTAAAAAAGGGTGGAATCGCTTCAATCTCAAAGGGCATTCTCGAGCGCTGGTTCACTCCGCCCTTTCATGAGCGCGAGCCCGGCACAGTGGATCGCTTCCGCAAAATCCTAGAAGCAACGCCGCCGGGCAGCTACGCCGCGACATGCGCAGCGATCTGCGACACCGATTTGCGGGGTGAAGTTTCAAAGATTCGTGCCCAGACTCTTGTAGTCGCGGGCACGCAGGACAAGGCAACGCCGCCGGAGGGCGGGCGGTATTTGGCTGAGCGGATCGTGGGTTCAAGATATCTCGAGCTCGATACGGCGCACCTGTCGAATGTGGAATTGCCGCAGCGATTTTCGGAAGAAGTCTTGAAATTTCTTGTTGGTTAGGAGAAGAACCGATGGATGACCGTGAGGGTTATGTAAAAGGGTTGGAAGTGCGGCGCGCCGTCCTGGGCGACAAGCACGTGAACCGGTCGCTCGAGAACAGGAATTCGTTCAACGAAGAATTTCAGGATTTGATCACGCGGTATGCCTGGGGCGAAATCTGGACCCGGCCGGGCTTGCCACGTCATACGCGGAGCCTGATCACGCTGGCCATGCTGATCGCTTTGAACCGCGGAGACGAATTCCGGTTGCACGTGCGTGGGGCCTTGAATAACGGTGTTACGCTTGACGAAATCAAGGAATTACTTTTGCAAGCGGCGATCTATTGCGGTGTCCCGGCAGCGAATTCGGCGTTTCATGCTGCCGAAGAGGTCTTGGCCGAGCGGGAACGGCGAATTTGATCAGGGCAGTCTCCGTACAAATGCAGGCTTGCCCAGCCATGTGTCTTGAGGCCGGAACTTCTTATGGGTGAGGTTTCTTTAGCCTAGCCTAGCCTAGCCTTTCCTTCCGCTTCGGCCACTATTCCTTTCCGCATGAGCGAAACAACAACCTCATTCAAGAGACCGGAAGAATCGGTAAATGGGCAATGGCTACTGTTTCGGCTCGAATGAAGGCGGGGCAGACGCTCAGGGTCTCTCGAATTACAATGGCCTTGGTCCCTTGCGCCAGATTCAGTTCGCACTGAAGGTTGTCTTCTGAGGCGGCTGGATCATCGTTAATCTCGATCGCAGTTGAAACAATTCCGATTAGTCTTGACGCTGACCCTTATTTGGACTACACAAGCAGTTTCATAGAACACAAAATGACTAAATCGAGAACTCATACGGATTTTGTGCGCGACTGGGAGCTTTCGCCCATCGGCCGCCGCTTGCTCCGGGAAGGACGGCAGTTCACCACGGTGCGGCGAATTGTTGTTGCCGCGCGAAAGATTTTCGCACAGCGCGGGCTCGCCGGCGCACGAATGGACGAAATCGCGCGCGTCGCAGGAGTCAATAAGGCCCTCCCCTACTATTATTTTCGCAATAAAGAAGAGCTGCACCGCTTCGTGCTCGAAACCATGTTTGCCCAGGTATGCGCGGAAATGGAATCCCCGCACATGCTTTCGATGCCGCCCACCGAACGCGTGTGCGCGCTGGTGAATACCACATTCGATTTTGTGCTGCGCAACCCCGCCTTCCCGCGTCTCATCCAGCGAGGGATGATGTCCGACCGCCGGCGGCTTCACTGGATGGTTGTTACCTATCTCCGTCCCTTGCACAATCGAGTCGCGGAGACGATTAAAGAGGGGATTGCGAGCGGGCAATTCCGCCCGGTGAATCCGGACCAGACGGTTTTCACAATTTTTGGGATGATTATGTACTATTTTTCAATAGGCCCGCTGGCGAGCCAGATCTGGAAGCGTGACATATGGCTGCCTAAGAACGTGGCGGAACGCCGCCGAGCAGTCCTGCATTTTCTGAAACATGGGCTGTGCCTGCCTGATTCCAACACACAATAGCGAACCGAGTTGTTTTGGCCTGTTGAGTTTGATCCTTGTGCACGATGGTTCTGCTCATGTTCTCCGGCTCCACTAGGGTATGAACTGTCTTGGCATGGCGAAGGCCTGCGCCTAAAATCTTAAAAGTTTAAGTCCGCGGGCAGGCCTAGGTTTTTTGCAGCGCTTCCAAGACTTTCCCGGTCGATTTCTCGATGTCGGCGTGTAGGCTGTTGCCGTGGGCGTCCATCGTCACAATTGCCGCAAAGTTCTTCACGCGAAGGTGCCACATCGCTTCGGGGATTCCGAACTCCATCAACTCGACGCCCAGCACTTTCTCTACCGTGCGAGCGTAGTACTGAGCGGCACCGCCAATCCCGTTCAAATAGACTGCCCCGAATTCCTTCAGCGCGGCCGAGGTTTTCGCCCCCATCCCGCCCTTGCCAATCACGGCGCGGACGCCATACTTCTTGATGATGTCGGCCTGATACGGCTCTTCGCGGATGCTCGTGGTCGGTCCCGCGGCTTTCACCGTCCACTGGCCGCCCTGTTTCAGCATCACCGGGCCGCAGTGGTAAAGCACGCAGCCGTTCAGGTCCACAGGCGGCGGGTTCTTCATCAGGTAGGCGTGGACGTTGTCGCGGCCGGTGAACATCTCGCCGTTGATTAGGACCAGGTCGCCTACTTTCAGGGCCCGCATCTGCGCTTCCGTCAGCGGGGGAGTCAAAACCACTTCGCGTCCCGTCAGCGTGAAACCCGCGCCGCGTGCCATGCGTTCTACCGGCCGCGAAGGATCGCGGTAGAGCCACTTGGTAATTGCACCGGTGGTCGCGTCGAGGCGAACACCCAGGCGACGAAACGCCCAGCAATCGTACGCCACCGATACGAAGAAGCTCGCCGGAAGTCGATTTGCGGCGGTAATCTTGCATCCGATCAGAGAAGCCTTGCCACCGAAGCCCATCGCACCCACGCCGAGCTTATTTGCCTCTTCCATGATCTCGGCTTCGAGCTGGGCCAGTGTGGGATTGGAATTCACGTCGTCGAGTGTCCGGAAGAGTTGTCCCTTCGCTAAATCGTAGCCGCGCGCCCGGTCGCTGCCGATGCAAACGCCGACGGCGCCAGGTGCGCAGCCCTGCCCCTGCGCCTGCCACACCGCGTGCAAGATGCACTTGCGCACGCCTTCGAGGTTACGGTCAGCACGGCCCAGGTGGTCCAGGTCGCACGGCACCGAATACTGAATGTTCTTGTTCTCGCAGCCACCGCCCTTCAGAATCAATTTGACCTCGATTCCGTCCTCTTCCCACTGTTCGAAATGCACGACGGGGGTCTCGTCGCCGAGATTGTTGCCGCTGTTCTTACCCGTGAGAGAATCCACTGAATTCGGGCGCAGCTTGCCGAGACGCGTTGCTTCGGCGACGGCATCCAGGATCGCTTTCTTGATGCGAATCTGGTTCACACCCACAGGCGTGTGAATCACAAACGTCGGCATGCCGGTATCCTGGCAAATGGGACCCTCATCGTCACTGGCCATGTCCACGTTGGACAAAATAATGTCGAGCGCCTGGGAAGATTGGGTCCCTGGTGTTTCGCCACCAGCCGCGATCGACATCGCTGCGCGTACGTCGGGCGGAAGATTCGTGGACGTCTGGGTGATGAGTTCCAGCAAGCTGCCGGCAAGGAATTCCATCGCGGTATCTCCAAAATTTGATTTTACGCTTCCAGAGTTCAAATCAGACCAAGACTTCATCAAACAGACTACTACGTTTTTCCATCAGACCGGTACGCGGCTTTGGGGGACGATACTCGTCGTCAGCTGGGGGGAATGTGCCACTTGCAGCCTTTCATGGAAGGCGCTAACTTGTTATTGAAATGCCTTCAGATAGCGCCATCCGGGCTGAAACCAGAGCCCAGGGATTGAGGATCAAGACAAATAACCTGATTGCGGCAACCCTATCAGGTTTAACTCTCACACTAATCTCTGTAAGGTTTGTTGCACCTTCTCGGATTGGTTTCTTGTTTGGCGTGCTGGCCGGCCTCGTCTACGCGAACGGATTCGAATACTGTTTGCACAGGTTCTTATTGCACTGCGGCCATGGGTTTTTCTCCCAGCAACACATGGTGCATCACGCAACCTTGAAGTCCCCCGAGGCGGCTCGATACGTCAACTTCTCGAGTAATCCTTGGGGCGTCGTAGCGCTTTTCGGTGCGAACGCCTTACTCTTCTTAGTTCTCCAGTGGATCTTCCACAATGGCTGGGTTGCCGGCGTATTTGTTAGCTTTACCCTGTATTACGTCGCCTTTGAAGAGATTCACTGGCGCACTCATATGGGCGGGTGGCTGCCAACGTGGCTCCAGCCTGCAGCGAGGCATCACCTGCGACACCACGCTGACGATACGGATCGGTTCAATGTATTCCTGCCGATGTTCGACTGGCTTGTATGGCAAATATCCAACGCTCGCTCACAGAATCGCGTCCCGAGAGAACTGCGTTAATCCCTTCCATATTGTGTGGGATTTTAAAAGAGACTAGCTGTGACTGGAAGCCGCGGCGAGCGCACTTTTCTCTTTATGCAGTAACAAGGGGCAATCTGGCGGCAGCAGAGCCAGCTTTTTCTGGATGATCTGCTCCGAGTATTTCGCCAAATAGTGAACGATGGTCTCGATTCGAATCTTGATGCTGCCGGCTGGCTTGGTGGAATCGAGATCACCGAATTTGAAGAAGAGAGTTCCCGTGGCTTCGACGATCTTTTGCGTCGGTGTATAGGTCGGCTGATCCATGCCACATTCATAGCTCGACAGGCGGAGAACGCAGGTAATCCAGGGAAGCCGGGTCGCGAATTTTGCTCCCCAGAGTATTTCGTTCGTATTGCTGCTGTTGGAGGAAGTCCACACGTCGGAGATATCGAGAGGGGATCGGATTTTCCCCGCTCGGACCTCTTCTCCGAAAAGCCAATCCAGCAAATCCTGATCAATGGGAAGATATTGCAGCCAGAGAATCGGGTAACCATGCGCCTGCAGATCCGCTTCGATTTCATGCCCGATCCCCGGGTCCATATGGTAAGGACGCCCCAGCACCAGCACGCACGGTTTTCCCTCACGGGCACACCACGCCAGGATGTTTCTGGCTTCATCGCGCATCCTCTGGTTGAACGCGCGCAACTCCTTGTATCCGGCTTCCACGGCACGTTGCGTTTCTGGAAGATCCAGGTCCAAAACGTCCTTCAGACAATCGTATAGTTGCTTTGGAACCACATCGGGTTCGGCCAGGCTCACGAACGGGGACGTGTAACGAATGCTGTTTTCAGCGAAAACATCTCGTTCTTTCATGAAACCGGCCTTGATGTTTTCCGGACCGGCCATGACGCGTGTGCAGCTCAGCGTTTCCGAAACGTGCCCTCGAAGAAAAGACGGGAGCGAGTAAATCATGGGACTTAGAATGATGTGAATTTTCTTCTTCAGACCGAATATCAGTTCTCCATAATGGCCGCTGATGCATTTCACCGGATAGCAGCAGTCCACCGTGCCCCGTCCTTTTCCAAACTCCCGGCCCTGTTCCTCGGAACTATCCGAGCTGAACACGATATTTTCGGAGCTGATCCCGAGGTCTCTCAGAAATCCCACCCAGAACTGATGGGTGCTCCACACGTTCAAGACCTTGGGAATCCCGATGCGAATCCCGGACCGGTCCCTAGGCGGAGGCGGAGACGCGACGGAAGGCTTCCTTGCGAACCATGTCGGCAATGTTGGGAAACGCATTCTTCGTCTTCTCGATTCCAGCCTTGATCACTTTCATTTCGTTCAGGTCTTCGACAAGCCCTTTGGGGCAGGAGTTATTCACGATGACGCGCTCCCAGCCCGTAGACAGTGGAACTTTGCTCCATTCCCGGCCGTTGCCGCCGGGCAACTCCACGTCGATAAAGCTGCGCTGGCAATTCACCGGGCACCAGCTGCACACGGTCTCCTTGGCAGTGGTCGTCTTATAGGTCAGCTGTTCAATCGCGTCGAAACCGCGAAATGCGCTCCGGCCGCCCTTTTCCCACCACTCGAGAGAAACCAGCGCTGCGCCGATCGCTCCAGCCTCCCCAGAATAAGGATGGACGACAACTTCCGCATCGGCAACTTTGGAACGGATGAAATCGACCTGCGTCTTTACGACCGCGAGATTTTTGTGCGTGCCGCCTTGCAGGATGTATTTCTTGCCCACCTGCGCGAGATTGTTCAATCCGCCGGCATAGATCCATACATTCAGGGGAAGAATGGAGCATAGCGCAGCGAGGATTTCCTCTGCTTGCCAGCCCTTGCGCTGTTGGTTGACGATGTCGCTCTGCAGAAAGACGCCGCATCCCATCGAGAGTTGTGGCATCGCCTGCGCCCGAAACGCTCCGTCCGCGATCTCGCTGAGCGGGATGCCGAATCTTTCCGCGACGCCTTGCAGAAAAGCGCCATTGCCCGACGAGCACTGTGAGTTCAGCCGGAAATCGCTAACAGCGCCGTTCTTCAAAATCATGATTTTGACGTCGACGCCGCCAACGTCGCAGATGCAATCGGCGTCCGGAAAATAATGTAGACCCGCGGAAGCATGGGCTATCGTCTCGACGACGCCGCAATCTGCGCCGAGGATGCCTTTCAGCAGGTCCTTCCCATAACCCGTAATCCCGAGAGAAAGAATCTCTCCGTCGCCGATGGCTTCACGAAGCTGGCTGAACAAACTGCGGGCATCCTCGATGGGATTGCCTTTGCTCAGCGCATAACAGGAGAACAGCATTCCCTTTTCCGGCGAGAGGCATACGGCCTTGGCGGTGGTTGAGCCAAAATCGCAGCCCACCACAACTTGGGAAAGTTTATTCTTTTGCGACACCGCCACGGCTGCTCCGGCATGCTTGACAGCATCCCCATTGCCATTCGTTTTCGAGTAGAGATCGATAAATTTCCTGAGATTATCTTCGCTCTCGCACAATCCGCCGCGGCCCTGTTTCTTTTTTTCCTCGTATTGGCCTTCTTCAATCCACCAAAGCAGTTTCTTCGTTCCCTTGTATACGCCAACCGCCGGCGCCTCCCCGAGGCCCACTTCGATGCACCCCAGCGCCGCGAAGTACAGCGCATCCTGCGGCACGTTGATGAGAGATTCCGGCTCCTGGCCGTCCGGCATCTCCACTTTTCTTTCTTTCCAAATTCGCGTGAGATGCAGCCTCCAGGCCTCTTGTAGTCCCTTGAAGAACAAATTCGGGCCGCCGAGAAGCAGGACCTTGGGGGAAGGAGTATTGCCGCGAGTCAAAGTGGCAAGATTCTGATAGACAACTGCTTCGAACAGCGAAGCGATGATCTCGTCGACGGTCACTCCGGCTTTCAGCAGTGTGTTCGCATCGGCTTCCGCGAAGATACCGCACTTGCTGCTGATCTTGTGCAGTGTATGACCAGCGTAATGCATTTCAGAGAGCTGCTCGGGAGGAATCTGCAGCTTGCGGGCCGTCTTCTCAATGAACGTGCCCGTGCCGCCCGAGCAGGCGCTCTGCATGAGGACTTGCTTGCTCTTGGTTTTTTCGTTCCCGTTGAAAAAGATCGTCTTCATATCTTCCCCGCCGATCTCACTGACGAAACGTACCGACGGGTGAAGCCTCTCAACACTTGCAGCAACAGCTACAACTTCCTGAATGACTTTCGCTCCGGTCAACGGGGCAATAAGCCCCGCTCCTGATCCAGTGAAGAAGACGCGGTCCTTTTGCGGGGTCAGGCCGTGCTGAGCCTCGAGTCGAGACAAAAACTGCAACACCTTCTCTGCTTGCTTCGTATTGTGGCGTTCATACGCCTGGGAGATCACTTCACCGGTTGGCGAGGCGAGAACGTACTTGCAAGTCGTGCTGCCGACGTCGATGCCGCAGATCTTGGCGCCATTCGAGCTGGGCCGTCCAGTCTTTGGAGTTGTAATCTCAATGGAGCCCGGCGGCTGCGAAAGGGGGGCGATTTGGACAAATCCCTCGTCGGCCATGAGAACTCCTCGCTGCTGTGTCCACTTTCCTTCGGGCGGCCGAATCCTCGCACCGCCGGACCATTCCATTTCTAAGTTCACACTGTCGCCGCGACTTTGTTTCCGGCGAGATGGAGAACGTAATTGGCTGCGGTGGACGCGTAGCCGAGATGCGGAACGCGATACGTCGCGCGCTTCACTTGGGGGCGCTTTTCCTCGATCTGCCGGATTTTCTCGCGCGTCATTCCGGTTCTCGCCATCACTTCCACAAATTCCGACTGCGCGCGCTTCTTGGCTTCCGTCAAAATCATCTGGCAGCGGGAAAGCGCGTGAACTTCGGCATCTCCTTTGATCTCGATCGGCGCATAGAGCAGGTCGGGATACTTTCCCTGCACATTCGCCATCGCGCCCACAGACATCGTGTTCGGCATGCAGGAGTAGGGAGAGAGTTCGCAGGTCATATTGGCCTTCTTGTGGAGATGGGCATGGAGGGCCTTGCCTACGAGCATGTGGCCTTCGCCGCCGCGAAGTTCATGATGATAGAAAGGCGAAGCCAGTTGTTTGAGTTCCTCCTGGTCCGGCAATTCATATGGCACATTGCCTAGCGCCTTGCGGAACCGGTTGTAGGTGCCCACGTAGAGGCGTTCCAGCCCGCGCACCATGGCAATCTTCATCCGCACACGGCGGTCTACATTCGTCTTTTTCTCAAGACGCCAAATCGGCGTGTGGAGCAGATAGCCGAGCCACACGGCCACGGGAGGAGGCATGACCTCCGATCCCTCTTGTTCCAGCCAATGCTTAATGTTGTAGTTGCCGTCGCCTTCGTGTGTTTGAAGCCAGAATTCACCCGTGATTTTTATTTTTGGCTTCACCTGCAGGCGGTCGACTTCAATCGCGTCGAACTTTTTCCTCACTTCGTGCAGAGCATCCGCAAAATAGCCAGAAAGGAAGTGCCATGCCAGGGTGCCCCACTTCTTCCCGCGAATGGGCCGCTTGCGGAACACTTCGAAAAGATAATCCGCGCTCTCCCGCATCACTTTGTCGGTTTGACCCGGGGTAACCTCATAGGGCCGCGTCACGTATTCCATGTCAGTGAGGATATCGCCGCACAGAATGGCCCAAACGATTCCGAGGCTCAGTGGCATATTGATTTCGAGGCCGCCGCCTTTCTCGGGCGCCTGGTCCAACTGGTCCTGCGCCAGAAGAAAGAGGCGAAAATCCTTCAGGCCCATACCGTCCAGAGCCATCTCGTAAGACTCGTGGTATTGGCCGAAACGGCAGGGACCGCAGGCGCCAGCCGTCAAGAAGACGTAGTTGTCGATGGTCGGTTGCTTGCCATGGACGGCCACTTCGGACTTCAGGAAGTTCACCAGGCTGCCCGTCGTGAAGATCGTGGGACAGCAGGCGCCGACGTCGATCAGTTCCTTGCCGGCATCGAGGTCTGCGCGCGCGATATTTGGCAGGGGTTTCGCGTTGTAGTTCAAGTTGTGGAAGACCCCCTGGACTAGCCGTTCGTGCTTCCAGGTAAGGCCACCGAATAAGATGGTGACTTTGTCCCGCTCTTCCCGCGTGAATGGTTTTGCTTTATACGAGGTGTAGTGAGTGACTGCGGTCGCCATACGTAGCCTCCCTCTGTCTAGATACTCTGGATGCGCTCCCGAATTCAGGTCACGCTCAATTCAGCCGGACACGCCGAAATCTCAAATTGACTTCGAACCCTGTTGACAGGTGAGATGTTTTGAACAAGCGGCAAGAAAAAATTAGACACAAGACAACCAGGCAATTCCGTTGAGCAGGAAGGGGAGCTGCAATCAGACTCTGTCTTAACGATCTCCTCACATCGCCTTGCACATCCCCACCCGAGCTGCAGGCCAAGACGTTAGATCGTAACTACGAATGCTTCTGACTGTCGCGCTCCCCCGCTACACGAAGCGCATCCGAAAATCTCTACCAAGATAACGAGCAACCCGTGCCCCGATCTCCAAGAACATCCAGTTTCAGCGCCGAATCGGAGAGATATCCGGAGGCTGAACTCAACCCGATACTTATATCAAAACTGGGTGACGAATGTCACAAAAGATTATGACGGACAACATGACTGAAACAAGAGTCTTCAAGACGTGTGGAGTTCGGTGCGGCGTCGTTACAGTAAAGTTTTTGTTATGTTAAACTTGCATTCACTTTGCCCGGGTGGCGAAATGGCATCCGCGGCACAAAATTGGGCACAGCCGTAAGTGTGGGGGCGTTGAAGCACAGAGTTTGAGGCGAATCAGGAGCACGTGTTGCATCGCACAAGGTTCGGCTTGCGCTGCCTAAAGCAGACCCGCCAGCCTGAGTAGGCTCTGCAGAAGTCCAGTGCTCGCACTGGACTTCTGCAGCGTTCTCACAAGATTGCCCTTCACTCTGGGCTCCTCAGGAGGAACGAAGAGCGTCCGAATCAAAGACAATGCGGATTGCCTACAGCCCTTCCAATCTGT
>JBGPPL010000030.1:0-40136 GCA_041488495.1 Terriglobia bacterium | reverse complement strand
TGCGACACGTTGCGCGATCCATTCGCGGCCGCCGACTCCGCCAATCGCTTCTCAATCCAAGCGTCTCGAACTCCCATGCTTCCCCCTGAAGAGATTCCGCTAGCGGAACGTCTCTCGCGCGATGCCAAATTATCGCACCGCCCAGCGCTCACAGCAACCGGCCGGCACGAATGCGCGCAGACATCGTAGCCACGGTTGCACAGGGATGCAGCAGTCATAACCAAAGACAAATGCGCCCTCCCCGCCTGGAACCAGACTGGCCCACGAGCGGGGCACGCTTGCGGATCATCTTCCGTTGGAGGGCACAGATATCGTTATCACGGTCGGTTCAATTCTGACGCTGGTCGTAGTGATGCAAATTGGAGAAAATCCCTCTTGCTATGGAAGAAGCAGCACCCTGCCGCTGATCTGCCGCTGTTCAAACGCTTCATGGGCTTGAGCGGCATCTGCCAGCGGATATGTGCGATCGATTCTGATGGAAAGTTGTCCCTGCTGTATCCAGGTCACAAGCTGCTGTAGGTAGTGCGGGTACTCCTTGATGTAAGGGAGGCCGTTCGTGCGTGTAAGAAATAGTGAGCCTTTCTCTTGGAGAGTCATCAAATCGAAGGGGGGCACGTACCCACTGGATTGCCCGTAGATCACCAGGTAGCCCCCTGGAGCGAGGCTATCGAGGTTCGCCTCAAATGTGTCCTTCCCAACGCCGTCATAAACAACATTCACGCCGCGGCCTTCCGTAATACGCCTGGCTTCCTTTGCGATATCAGCTTGTTTCGAAATGATGACTTCATCTGCGCCAGCTTCTCTCACAAATTTCGCTTTTTTCTCGGTTGAGGTAACACCGATAACGCGTCCCCCGCGAATCTTCGCCATCTGACAAAGCAGTAGACCAATTCCTCCGGCCGCTGCCTGGACCAGGCACCAATCGCCGGGCTGGACCGGATAGGCAATGTGCGTGAACGCGTACGCAAGGAATCCTTGGTTCATCCCTGCCGCCGCTTGTTCGAAATTAATGCCATCTGGTATGGGGATCAGCCGCGCGGCTGGGACAACGGCATGCGTGGCGTAGGAACTCCCCACGAAGCTGACACGGTCTCCTGCTCGGACATTGTTGACCTCAGGACCGATTGCTTCCACAACTCCGACTCCCTGGCTTCCTAAAGTTGCAGGAAGCTCAGGTTCACCGCCGCCAGCGCGGTGATAGAAAGCCTGCCCGACAAGCTCCCCCCGACGCTTCTGGACATCAAGAAAGTTGACGCTGGCCGCGTGAACGCGCACAAGAGCCTGCGCGGAACCCGGAACAGGCATGGGTAGCTCTTCCAACTGCATTACATCTGGACCACCGAAGGCATGAATGCGAATCGCTTTCATCACCATTGTGCCCTATCCTCCATCAACCCTCCCTTCGCTCAAATCATGATAGATCAGGCGCGGTGCAGCGCGCACATTGAAGTAACTTGATTGGGCGCCGTGCGTCGACAAGTCCCCTTAAGGCGACGCGTGGATTGGGCTGAGCCCTGGGATGCCGGTTTCCCGGAAACTGAAGCGTGACCGCGCGCCTCTCTGTGGACTCCGCTTCCGCGAGCGTGATAGGCTTTCGCGCGAGACGTTGTTCTGGGGAGCTTTTTCCAGTGCGAAACAGAATCTATTTTTTCGTTCTTGTGTCCTGCGTACTTCTTGCAGTAGGAACGCTTCTGGCACAGAGGCAAGCGCTTCCCAAGGATTCGCCCAATCTTCTGCTTCCTCCTTCGGAAGACGTCCTGCGGGCGTGGAACGGCATTGGCGGTAAGCTAATCGACATGGCCCAGGATTTCCCCGAAAACAAATACGATTTCAAGGTGCAGAAGGACCAGCGAACATTCGCGGAAAACATCTTGCACGTAGCCGGCAGCATGTTTCAGGTTGCCAGCGCGGTCAAGGGGACGAAGACCGGCCCCGCTTTCAACGAGATGGAAGGCCCCTCTCGGGCGAATTACAAGACGAAAGCAGAAGTGGTCAAATTGATCAAAGAGGCTGTCGCGGCTGGCGCATCTGTCATCAAGGCCCAAGGCGACGCTGGACTCAACAAACCCGTTCTTTCACCCTTCACCGCCGACGTAGTTCGTACGTCAACCCTCTGGTGGACTACGATCGAGGAAACTGGAGAACACTACGGCCAGCTTGTGGTGTACTACCGCGCGAATAACATGGTGCCCCCCGCATCGCGGTAGCGCCTATTGAAATTCCCTTCAATAAGACCTTCCGTCTCCTAATCCGCTGAAGCGCTGGCGGGAACTTCCTTCAGCAGTGCCACGAGTGCTGCGGGATCGTTGACCGGCGGGCGGCATGTCGTGCCCGCGCAGACCAGGGCCTGCGCAACATGGGCATTGAGATGTGGGAACGTTTCGGCAAGCGCTGGCGCGAGCGCATTGCCTGCGGCCATACGTTCCGGGGTGACGCGCAGCACGGCCTTCCCGAACCGATAGACGGAATTCGCGGCCTGTTCGAGCGCGGCGGCCTGCGGATCGCCGCTATTCCCAGTAATAACGACTTCGAACGCCTGGCGAGAGTGCAGCAGCGCGGCGAGTCCGTAACTCGCTGCGTGAATCCCGAACTGCGGTGCGATGCCCGCAAACGCTTCGAGCGTCGCTTCGGCATGCTCGCGGTAACGCGCGTCATTTTCTGGCGGGCCCCCAGTAGAGCCCGCACCCGAGGTGTATCCGTGCAAACGATCGAGCAGAATCGCCGCGGACGAATTCGCGCCGGGCGTTGGTGAATCCTGCAGCGGCTTGCGGCGAACTTCGAGCCCTCCCATGGGCGCCGCGCCCGAGGCGCGATCGAAGAATCCTCCGCCTTCGACGTCAAAATATTCTGCAATGGCGAAGTCAGCCGCGCGCCGGGCAGCGTCGAAGTACCGCCGGTCGAGCGTAGCCTCATAGGCATCGAGCAACGCGATGGCGGCGAAGATCTGGTCGTCGAGCGATCCGTCGAGGCGCGCGCCTCCGATGCGATGCGCGAATCCCCGCGTATCGCTCCAGGCTTCCGCGAGAATCCGGTCGAGCGTCGCAAGCGCAAAAGCGCGGCAACCCGCGCCCTTCTCTCCGCCCAACACCCCCGCAGCATCGAGATAAGCCGAGACGAACATCGCGTTCCAGGAAACATAGAGCGTCGTATCCACGAACGGCGTGGGCCGCGTGGCGCGCGCGGCAAGCAGCTTCCCTTTCGCCCGCGCGAGCGTCAGACGCACACTGGTTTCCTCCATGCCGAGCGCCGCCGCAACCTCGCTGGAGCGCCGCGCGATCCAGAGGACATTTTTCGCCGGATTATGGTGCATCTCGCCGTGCGCTTCGACGTCGTAGGTAAGCTCGATGACACGCGCTTCCTCAGGCGCAAGCGCGGCGCGGACTTCCTCGAGAGTCCACGTGAAGTAATCGCCGTCATCGTCAAGCGTTTGATCGGCGTCCTGGCTCGCGTAAAATCCGCCGCGCACTTGGTCCGAAAGCACAGCATTGGTCCAATCGATGATGCCCTCGGCCACTTCTCGCAGGAACGGATTGCGGGTGACTTGATATCCGTGCAAAAAATTCTTCAATAGCTCCGAATTGTCGTACGACATCTTCTCGAAATGCGGCACGCACCAGCGCTCATCCACCGAGTACCGATGGAACCCACCGGCAATCTGGTCGTACACGCCTCCGGAGCCCATTTTCTCGAGCGTCGTCGCGGCAACTTCGAGCAGTCGCGCACCGCCGCCGGCTTCATGCCGTTCGAGCAGCAAATCGATCGCTGCCGGATGCGGGAATTTCGGAGCGCGGCCAAACCCTCCGTTGCGCGCATCAAATATATTCGCGATGGATTCAATCTGATCGTCGGCTACGCGCGAATCAAGTTCTCCTCGTGCGCCCACGAACGTTTCGGCTTTCGCCACAGCTTCGGCAAGGCGGGACGCGGCCTCTTCCACCTCACCGCGCCGATCGCGGTAACCGGCGGCGACTGCTTCCAGGATGCGGCGGAATCCGGGCCGGCCCATGGCATCCTCCGGTGGAAAATACGTCCCGCCGAAAAACGGACGGCCGTCGGGGAGAAGAAATCCGGTGAGCGGCCAGCCGCCCTGTCCTGAAATCGTGCTGATGGCAGCCTGATACCGCGCATCCACGTCCGGGCGCTCGTCGCGGTCCACTTTCACCGGAATGAAAAGCTGATTGATGATCCCAGCAAGCTGCGGGTTTTCGTAACTCTCACGGTCGATCACATGGCACCAATGACACCAGACAGCGCCAATATCGAGAAGGATCGGCTTGTCCTCGGCGCGTGCACGGGCAAAGGCTTCCGCACCCCACTCGTACCATTCCACCGGCTGGTGCACGGCAGAACGCAGGTAGGGACTCGCGGAATGAGCCAGGCGGCCTTCCGATTTTTCGTTCACGGTATTCCTTCCCGGACGTTCGATTTGCAGCCGCGCAGTGCCGGGCGTTTTGTTATTGAATCGGATGTGTTGGGCCGGTATCTTCTGGGTCGATCGGCTTGCGCCCGGAAACACCTTCATCCTGGCGGTGGTAGAAGCGGATGCGATCTTCTCCCAGCCGCCAGCATAGATAGACCTCTTCGTTCTTGAGGATCGCTGGAAAATCGATGAGGCCAGTGTCGAGGTCTTTCACCACGCAGCCCGTAGCGTGAATGCGCTCCAGCAAGTCCTTGATCTGCGCAATCAGCCGATTGTGCTCGAAACGCAGGCGTGCGACGCTTTCGTAGTTGATCGTGATGCCGCCCATCATCAAGATGCGGTTGGCTACGGCGCTGAGTTTTTCATCGAGGTCCCCCATCTTGCGGCGGCTCCCCATCGCCTCGATCAATAATGGCTCGACTTCGCGCCGCGCGCGCTCCGCCTCCGTCAGGCTGAAAAGTTTCGGTTCGTTTTCTTCGTGGTCCATCAATATCCCACCGGCACAGGCTCAAGGATAAGGCACCGGTATGCTCTGCCTGAACTCTTCTTGTTTAGATGCCTGGGCTGCGGCACCGGTCCTATTCTCGTTCATTGGACCGCGGTTTTCCAGCAAAGACAGGCAAGAATGCTTCTTGGGACAAATCCATGGCAGAACAGGCCTCCCACCTCGCCCTGGCTCCATAGGCCGAGCGGATATGATACAGTTTTGCCCCAATGCGCATCTTCGTCCTGGGAACCGGAGCGACAGGCTCCTACCTCGCACACCTGCTGATCCGCCAGGGGCATCAGGTCACCTGTGGTGACCGGGACCTCGACCGCGCACGCCGCTTTCTCGGCAAGAAAAGCAAGATTCCGGTCGTTCAGGTAAACGCGCGGAATCTCTGGGGGATTGTGCGCGCGGCGCGGGGCTCGCAGTTGCTGGTCAATGCGTCGGCGGCCGTCTTTAATGAGATCGTCTTGCGTGTGGCACTGCGCATTCGTGCTCATTATCTGGATCTGGGCGCGCATCTCACGCGCAACCCGTTCAAGGCCGAACAACTTCGCTATGACGGCCGCTTCCAGGAAAAAAATCGTGCCGCCCTGATCACCGCCGGCGGCGCTCCGGGTTTGACAAATCTGCTGGTGGCGCGTGCCGCCGGAATGATGGACGCCGTGGACGCGGTTTACATTCGCCTCTATGAAAGCACGGAAAGCGAGGACCCGGTCTCGCAGTGGTCCGCGGAGGTTTCCTTCGACGAAGCCGTATCGCGGCCCCGCATCGTGCGCGATGGTCGTTTCCATTTCGGCAAGCGTTTTGGCGAACGTGAAAAATTTCGCTTTCCGCCGCCGATTGGCGAAGTGAACGTGGTCTTGGCTGCGCAGGATGAAGTCGGGACAGTTCCGCATTTCCTCCGTCTGAAAGAGATGGATGTGAAAATCGGCGGAAACGAAATTGACCGCTTGCGGCGATGGCACAAGCAAGGAAAGCTTTCGCGCTCCCGGGGACTGGTCGCCTCGCGGTTCCCCAAAACGCCGACTCCGCGGCAGGTGGCGCGTTTGATCCGCCGGGGCATGTTGCAAAACGCGCGGTTCGCGGTCGCCGTCGTCGTGCGCGGCGTGAAGAAAGATGCCCCCATCGAAGTCCGCTGCGATGCGACATTCCCGTCGCTCTATCAGATTCGACAGCGTGGATTGGCGCTGTCGCCCGTCTCCTATGCCACCGCGCACATGGCCGCTCTGTTCATCAGGCATTTTCCGCGCGAATCCGCTGGCGTTTTTCCGCCGGGCGCAATCCCACTTGAAAATCGGCAGGCCATCCTGAAAGATTTGCGATCGCGAGGCATTCGCCTGACGCTCAAAGTTAAGCGGAAGAAAGCTTCTGACGATGAAGAGGAGTTTTAGAAGCGCGCCCGTTAGAAAGGACGCTAGCGGCCTTCTTCGGAAGGCTCTTCAGGAACGCCCAGAACCTGGACCTGCACGGAGCGCTCGCGCGGCCCATCCAGCTCGGCCAGAATGATGGACTGCCAATTTCCCAGCATCAATTCGCCGTTGCGCACAGGGATCGAAAGCGTGTGGCCCAGAACCATGGCGCGAAGATGCGACGCCGCATTCTTGCGGTCGCACTCCGAAAGGCGCGGGTCGTTGTGCCGCCAATAGTCCAATCGTCCGACCAGTCTTTCGAGAAACAACTTCATGTCGTCCACCAGCGCCTGCTGAAATTCATTGATGAAAACGGCAGTTGTAGTGTGCAGCGACTGCACGATGATGAACCCGGCCTTCAAACCGTGCTTGCGCACGACCTCGTTCAAATCTCGCGTGATGTTGATCAGCTCAAGGCGTTCGCGCGTCTTATAGAGGATTGTCTCCAGGTAGAGTTGCAAAGCGGCGGTAGGCCGCTGTTCGGGCATCAATCTCGGTTTCTTCGCGGGAGCAGTTCCCATGATCCTTGACTCCTCAGTGACGGGCTGTATTGCTTTCCCTGAAATCCTGCCCGCCCAGGCTTAAAGATACGAAAACAAGAAATTACCCGGACCAGCACAACCGGCCTATTGTCTCCAGCCTTAGATGCAGAGCTTCCATTATATGGATGTAAGGGTGTTGCGTCCATCGCAACTCTGCCGGTGAGAATTAGAGCACCACCCTGCGGTCTCCGCCTAGCAGCAACGGTTTATGCGGGTGTGTTCGCGGCGAAGCCGGTCGAGGTAAAACTGTTCTGCAGACACAATCTTCTCTGCATTGCAATGCCCGCACGCGGCATGCTCGGGAGAACCGCGCATCGCGCGGCGAACATAATTCTCATAAGCGGCGTCGCCGGAAACTTGCCGCCACCACCACCAACAACTTCTGAAAATACTTAGCAAGTTCTCACGAATGCACGCGAATCTCCGCGCTTCCAGCACGGATGGTTTGTTCTCGACTGTTTCGAGCTTACAAACAGCGGCCACAGCGGATCGCTCCTTCCTTTCGATCATTCTCCACCAGACAATCGCTTTACGCGGTTATCCTGGATAATTCGACCGGCGCCTCGCTCAGAACGACTCGCTTCCTTCCGGAAGAGTAGAGCCACCAATTCCGTCCGGATTCGATCAAGATCACCAAAACCACCAAGGCAAACGCAAGCGTGACCATGGCGTCCAATCGATCGTTGAAAATCAATCTCTGCGTCTCCACAATTTTGTTAGCCGCGATGCTTCCTGCCGCGATTTGGTCGGCGAGGTACCGGGCATGGGCCAGGAACCCCAGGGTCGGATCAGGAGCCCAGATTTTCTGTGCGCTGGCGGTCATTGTGGCCGATACGAGCCAAATGAGAGGAGCGAGCGTGACCACAACATAGCGGCCCTTGCCCATCTTGATCAGAATGGTCGTACAAACGCAAAGTGCGATCGCCGCCAGAAGCTGGTTGGATATTCCGAACAGAGGCCACAAACTGTTTATACCTCCCAACGGGTCCATCACGCCTTGAAAAAGAAAGTATCCCCAAGCCGCGACCATGATGGCGCTGCTCAGAATAATTCCCGGATACCAACTCGTCTTTCCCAGCGGCTTCCAAAAATGACCCATCAAATCCTGGAGCAAGAATCTTCCGACTCGTGTTCCGGCATCCAGAATCGTGAGGATGAAAAGAGCCTCAAACATGATGGCGAAGTGATACCAGATTCCCATCGCGGCGCCGCCAAGAGACCCCGAAAAGATGTGTGCCATGCCCACCGCGAGCGATGGCGCGCCGCCGGTCCGATTGAAAAGAGTGACCTCACCCACTTTCGTGGCAAGGTCCGACATATCCTGCGCCGTTACCGGGAATCCCCAATTGGAAATGACCGCTACTGCCTCCTGTGGCAGTCTTCCCACAACACCCGCAGGACTGTTCACCGCGAAGTAGATGCCGGGCTTGAGCACGCAGGCGGCGATCATCGCCATCACCGCGACAAAGGATTCCACCAGCATGCTGCCGTAACCCACCATGCGCGCCTGACTTTCCTTGCTTAGCATTTTCGGCGTGGTCCCGGAAGAAATCAGGGAATGGAAGCCTGATAGGGCGCCACACGCAATGGTGATGAAGCAGAAAGGAAATATCTTGCCGGCAAAAATGGGGCCTGTGCCGTCAATAAACCGCGTAAGCGGCGGCATCAGCATTGTTGGCCGGGCGGCCAGGATGCCGATTGCCAGCAGCAGAATGGTCCCGAGCTTCACAAATGTGCTCAGGACGCCGCGCGGCGCCAGGAGAAGCCAAACTGGGATTACCGAGGCGGTAAAGCCGTAGATGACCAGCATCCAGGCAAGCCCGATCGCGCTATAGGTGAAATAAGGAGCGAGGAGATGCGATTCGCCGATGTACCGTCCCCCTACGACGGACGCCATCACCAGGACGAACCCGAGTAACGATGCTTCGATGGCGCGTCCGACCCGAAGGTAACGCATGTAAATACCCATCAGGACAGCGACGGGCACCGTCATCGCGATGGTGAAGAACCCCCACGGACTCGCCTTCAGTGCGTTCACGACCACCAGAGCCACCACCGCGATCACGATGGTCAAGATCGAGAGCACACCAAACAATGCCACAAAGCCGGCAAGACCGCTGATTTCTTCCTTGGCCATTTGCCCGAGCGACTTGCCATCTCGGCGCACCGAGCAGAACAGCACAACGAAGTCCTGCACCGCACCGCCCAGCACTCCACCGATGATGATCCAGAGCGTTCCCGGCAGATAGCCGAATTGGGCCGCCAGGATCGGACCGACCAACGGCCCGGGGCCCGCAATGGCCGAAAAGTGATGGCCGAACACTACCCACTTATTCGTGGGAACGAAATCCTGCCCATCTTCGAGCCGCTCGGCAGGCGTGGCTCGCTCATCGTCCAATTGCAGAACGCGGTACGCGAGGAACCGGCTATAGAACCGGTACCCGATCGCGTAAAGGCAGGCCGAGGCAACCACCAGCCACACAGCATTGATCGGTTCGCCTCGGGCGGTCGCGATGAAACCTAAAGCCCCCGCGCCGAGCGCGGCCACCAGGAACCAGAATATTTTCTTCGCAAAGTTCATGTATCCCTGCCCTGTCGCGCGTGAGTCAGTATTTGCCAGATATTCTATGTGCCCACTATTGCCCCGTCAACCCTGGTGCGCAGCCGATTCCCACTGTTACCCCAAAAAGCAACTGCCCCCGGCGAACCGGAGGCAGTCGGAGAATGTAACAACCTGGAAGCAAGCTAGTCTCCAGCTACGGGTTCGGCAACCTCACGGTGAGCCGGTTCGGCGACTTGAGGCGCCGCAGGCTTCGCGGCGCCGTTGCCGTTACCGTTTCCTTTCGCGTTGCTGATGGTCACCGGAGCGACAGCCGGAGTGGCCTTCTTGATGTCGGTAAGCGAGCCGATCTGCACGACTTCCGGCTGCGCCTGCTTCAGCACCAGTTCCTCGTAGATCTTACGGACCCTGGCTTCTTCCTTCAGGAACTCGGCGCGACGGCGGGCGCGGTTTTCTTCGGCCGCGGTGATCGGCACATTGTGGTCCACGCTGCGAACGCGGGCAGCGTCCTCGGCGTCAATGACGAGCGAATGCTCGTAGGTATCAAGGTTCACGGCCCTGCCCTTCGCGTAGATTTCGTGCTTGCCGTGCTCCTTGTACCACTGCGCGACGGTCGCATTCTTGTACATGTTCTCGATGATTTTCCGCCAGCCGATGCCCGTGTTGTACGCGCAGAATGAAATTTCGCCCTGCTGCGTCGCGTACGGAATAATGCACATCTCGGTGCGGCGGAAGTCATAGTTGAACAAGTCCTGGAACCACATCCCGGCGATAAACAGGAAGTTCCACGGATCGGTCGAGCGGCGCTTCATGGCGTCTTCGTAGGTGCGCTCCGGACCGGCCGTGCCGTATTTCTCGCGCTGGTTCTTGGTCAGGCCCCAGGACTTGTCGAACTTCCTCCACAAATCAAGTAGGCGGAAGTTTGAAGGCGACTGGTACGGGCTGTAGTTCTTGAGCAGCGCCAGCGCCATCATCAAGTTCGAAAAATTCTTGCTGCGATTCGCGTCGGTAACCTTCTTGGTGTCCTCAACGAGTTGCGGCACATTGAGGAATTTCGGCACCGGCGCCCATTCCTTGGTTTCCTTGTTGATCATGACGCCTGTGCCTACACCGCAATTCGGGTGGCAGCCGCAGCTTACCGAACCCCATTGCGATTCGGGGCCGTGCGAAAGATCCGCAAAAGCCGCAAAAGTGCTGATCATCGAGATTGGGAACCAGTCGCGCGTCGGCTCGACTTTGCCCACCTGGGCGCTGACGTCCCTGGCCAGATGCGAAAGCGTGTAGCGCTGCTTCATACGGCGCTCAGGCGTGATTTCCTCGTCGCGCCCGGTGAACGACACGGGTTGGAAGGCAACGAATGAGATTTTCTTCGGGTTTTCCATCGCGAACTTCACGATGGCGCCCACCTGGTCGTTGTTCAGGTTGTTGACGATCGTCGTGACCAGAATGATCTCGATGCCCGCCGCGTGCATGTTCTCGATGGCGCGGAGCTTCACGTCGAACAGGTTGCCGACCTGACGATGGCTGTTCGCATCGTTCCCGATGCCGTCGAATTGCAGGTACGCATAGCGCAGGCCCGCCTCGAACGCCTGTTTGCAGTAGTCCTTGCTCTTGGCGAACTCAATGCCGTTGGTCGCTGCCTGCACGCTGTTGTAGCCGATCTTGCGCGCGTGGCGGATCGCGTCGAAAAATCGCGGGTGCATGGTCGGCTCGCCGCCGGAAAACTGCACCGACATTTGTCGCCGCGGCTTGATCTTCAGCGCGTTGTCCAGGATTTCCTGAATCTCGTCCCAGGAGAGCTCGTGGACGTAGCCGACCTGGTTCGCATCCATGAAGCAGGGATCGCACATCATGTTGCAGCGATTGGTGAGGTCCACGGTGAGGACGGAGCCGCGGCCATACCGGACGGTGCTCGAACCGTGCCTGTGCAGGTCTTCGTCATTGTGCGCCGGAATGTCGCGGCCCGGGAAATTCTGCTCGATCCAGTTGAGGAACTTCGCATCCAAGGCCATCATGTCTTCGTACTTGCCGTGGATCGGACATTCCTTGACCATCCAGATTTCGCCGTCCCGCTCGATGATCTGCGCCTTGATCTCGCCGACCTTCTCGTGCATCAGGTCGCGCCAGTCTTTCTTTCCCTCGAAGATCGCGTCGCGCGCGTCCTTGACGCAGCCCGGGCACAATGAATCCGTCTGCCGCGGCCAGCCGAGCGTGGGCTTCGATTTTTCCCACGACTTCAGCAGCGGCTTGTCGGACCATTTCGGAGTGAAAGACGGGTTCGGCTTGTACTTGTTGAAAATTTGGATTGTGTTGAAGGCGACGCCCGCGGTCTTGCAAAGGACATAATCCATTGCCTTCCAGGTGCGCATCCCAAGAGTTTGAGGCATTTTCACAGTCCTCCACACTACGATTCGAATAAAAATCAACCACTCGGAACCGAACGGGAGCCCTCAGTGATGGAAACGGCCCCTGATGCCCAATTAGCCTACCAACGACGCCTCTTGGCGTCCAGCTAAAGCTTTGCCGACGTGTAGTTTGCCCGTTACCCACGGGGACGTCCACAGGGTTGCGCCCAAAGGTGTTTATAGGGGGCTGAACGGCGTTTTTCGGCAGCCAACGGGAATGCTTCGGTTCTTGTCTCATGGAATCCGATTTCAAGATTGATCAGATGCGCCACTCCCGGGAGAGATAGTGCAAAGAAATGCCGTTCTTGTACCTACCGGGGGCAATCTGTGAGGCATCAGCGTAGGGAGTGCTACAATGTTGGCGGGCGAATCAGTATGCAGAAGCTCTCTGCCGGCGCCTTGGTTGCAGCAGCGTTTTTGGTCTGCCGTGCCGTTCCGAGCTTGGCGCAGAACTCATTCAAGCCAGCCGAAGTCATATCAGCCACCGATATTCAATATCCGATCCGCAGCATTGCAGATGGCGTTGTCGTTCTCGACGTTTCTCTCGATGGCAAAGGTGCAGTTACAGGAAGCACTGTCGTGCGGGACATCCTGTCCTTAACTTCGGTAGCAACCGCATCGATTCAGTCCTGGAAATTTACTCCCGCCTCACAGCGTGGGAGGCCGGTGCCGTCCATAATTAGGGTTGCAATCGTTTTCCGGCCGCCGGCATACTTGGCGGCAGGCCCTGGCTTCATACCGATTCTATCGGAAGGGGACTCGAATCAGATCGGGAGCCAAGAATACATCCCTCCGGGCATAGTGTCCGCCACCTACCCACAATACCCGATGAACGCCGCTATCCCCGGCACAGTGATCATCCAGGTCACAGTTGGCAAGTCCAGTTCGATTGAAAATTTGAAGGTCGTACGTGACCTGCGCCCCTTCACCCAGTTCGCACTAGGTGCTGCGAACAAATGGCGGTTTCAAGCAGCGACCCTTAAAGGGCAGCAGAGAACCTCAAACCTCGCTATCGCCTTCATTTTCACCCCTCCGGTATCCAACAACTGATTTCACGGCCGGTACCATAGTTTACGGCGCGGAGAGAGGGCCTCCCCGGCTGATATCAAGAGCCGGCGCGAAACTCACTTAAAGTAAATAGATTCTGTAACTTGGGCAATTATATGGGACTGCCTTTTGTGACTGTCCCCGCAAGAGCCGACTGTTAGAAGATGGGTAAAAACTTCCCGGTACTGCCGTACCCTGAAGAATGAGGCTTTCCGGCTATGGCCATCGGCAGGGCTCTCGACCAGAATGTATTCACCCAAGAAAATTAATTCATTCTAGGAGGTAAATGATCATGAACCGTTGGTGGTGTATGGATTGCCGGTCCGCAATTGAATTGGACAAGCACGGCCGCTGTGAGAGCTGTGAGTCCGAAGCGGTGGATTCCTTGAATCCGCGGGGCGGCCAAGGTGGGTCAGCTCCGCAGCTACCAACTGGTGTAAACAGCGCTGCTTCATGTGGTTAAGGAGCAAAGCGAAAACGAGCGGCCAGTGGATGGATGGCAGAGAAGGCGCCAAAAACAACGGAGATGAAACCGGCGAAGATATGGGTAGCGGCTGTTCGAGACAACTGACGGAAAGGAGATAAACTCATGCAGACAAAGCTACGAATCTTCGGTTTGCTGGTCGTAGCAAGCCTGCTGTGGACTTCCCCAACGTCTGCGGCAACCGAAAAGGCCAAGGCGCACAACCCTGCTAAGAGATTGAAAATAAATTACGTAGGAACTGCGTCCTGGTATGGAAAACAGCATCAAGGACGGAAAATGGCCAACGGCAAGCGTTTTGATCGCCACAAACTGACCGCCGCAAGCTGGTATTTCCCGCTTGGGACGATCATACGGGTGGTTAACCTGGAAAATGGCGAGTCTGTGGTCGTGACGATCACTGATCGCGGCCCGAATCTTCGCCTGAATCGCATCATCGACTTGTCCGAGGCAGCGGCGGAGCGCTTAGGCTACGTTGGAAAGGGACTAACATCGGTTTTCCTCTATCCCTTGGCCCCCTTTAACACAGAGCCAGCGGCACTGGACTCCCACTTGACCTCGCCAGGCACCCTCAATGCCGCAGGGCACGAGACCAAAGTCCTGACTACGCCAATGTGACCTCGCCGGGCCACCTTCAAGCACCTCTTGTCCTCATTGAGAGGATGGCCTTCCCCCGAAATACGATTTGCTGGCTCTGAACCAGTTGACTGGTCTCCTGCTTGTCGTGTAAGTCTCTTTTTTCACAAGAAACGAGATTTCAACACAGAGGCACGGAGAACACAGAGAAGAAGCGTGTGGCTTGGAGATTACGATCCAGCATTCCTGTGAAATTCAAACACTTTATTCTCGTCTCTTCTCTGTGCCCTTTTGTGTCCTCTGTGGTGAAACTCTTCCCCGAACACTTTTTGTCTAGTCCGGCCAGTATGATATGGAGGCCGTGAACGAACCGGCCCCAATGAGCCGGGTCGGGCGTATACTGCACGATTGCCAGGACGCCAGGATGGAAATCCTGGCTCTGTTGTGTTCGGTGTAATCGATCGCTTAATACAAATTGATTTAGGGAGCATGACATGATTCGCCATCTCAAGGCCGGCCAATCCGCCGAGGCGAAGGCCGAAAACAGCGCCCAGGTTCGAAGTACCGTCGAAGCGATTCTCGCTGACATCGCTGCTCGCGGGGAAGCGGCCGTGCGTGAATACTCGGAGAAGTTCGACAAGTGGTCTCCGCCGTCTTTCAGACTCTCCGATAGCGAAATCGCCGAGTGCGTACGCGCCTTGCCGCAAGGGGTGATCGGCGACATCAAGTTCGCGCAGACCCAGATTCGTAATTTCGCGCTGACGCAACGCGCCGCGCTCCGGGACGTGGAGGTGCAAACGCTTCCCGGCGTGGTTCTCGGCCACAAGAATATCCCGGTCAACAGCGTTGGCTGCTACGTGCCGGGCGGCCGGTATCCCATGGTTGCCTCCGCGCATATGAGCGTGGTCACAGCGAAGGCGGCCGGCGTCAAGCGCATCATCGCGAGCGCGCCGCCCTTCGGCGGCAAGCCGCATCGAGCGATTGTTGCGGCGATGCATTTCGGCGGCGCCGATGAAATCTACGCGTTCGGCGGCGTGCAAGCGATCGCCGCCATGGCTCTCGGCACGGAAAACATCGCGCCCGTCGACATGCTCGTCGGACCCGGCAACGTGTACGTTGCCGAAGCCAAGCGCCAATTGTTCGGCCGCGTCGGTATCGACTTGCTCGCCGGTCCCACCGAGACGCTCATCATCGCGGACGACACGTGCGACGCCGAAATGGCCGCCGTCGATTTGATCGGCCAGGCGGAGCATGGCCCGGGCAGTCCTGCCATCCTGCTGACGACCTCCTCAAAGCTCGCCGGGGAAGCGCCTGCGGCAATCGAGAAGCTGCTGTCGTGGCTCCCGACGGCAGTGATTGCGCGTCAAGCCTGGCAGAATTGCGGCGAGATTATCCTGTGCGATACGCTTGACGAAATGGTTCAGGAGGCCGATCGCATCGCCTCCGAACACGTCCAGGTGCTCACCCGGGATCCCGACTACTTCCTCCAACGCCTGACCAACTTCGGCTCGTTGTTCTTGGGGCATCGCACGAACGTGGCGTACGGCGACAAAGTGATCGGGACGAACCATACTCTGCCGACCATGAAGGCGGCGCGCTATACAAACGGCCTATGGGTCGGCAAGTTCATTAAGACATGCACGTATCAGCGCATCCTGACCGATGAAGCCGCTGCAATGGTCGGAGAATATTGCTCGCGTCTCTGCGCGCTCGAAGGGTTTGCCGCACACAAGGAACAGGCGGATCTGCGCGTCCGCCGTTACGGAAGGAAGGTGGCCTAGCCGATGGAATCGACGCAAGAAAAGCCCGTGGGAGTCGTCACAGGAGGTGCAGGAGGGATTGGCAAGAGCATTTGCAGCGCCCTCGCTCGCGAGGGCATGCGCGTGGTCGTCGGCTACAACCGATCCGTGGATGCAGCGCGTGCGCTCGTCGAGAGTCTGCCGGGAGAGGGCCACGCCGCGCTTGCCGCGCCGGTCAGCGACAGCGCCGGTCTTGCGGCCCTCGCGTCAACGATGGGCGCGCGCTACGGGCGCTGCGATGTGCTGGTCAACTGCGCGGGCACAACACGCTTTGTGCCTCACGGCGATCTCGAGGGCCTCGATGACAGTTTGATCGATCTCATCCTCGCGACCAACGTGCGCGGCCCGTTTGCCACGCTGCGCGCGCTGCGGCCCCTGCTCGAGAAGAGCACGCAGCCGGGTGGCGCGGTGGTCGTCAATATTTCATCCCTCGCAGCCGTGACGGCGATGGGCAGTAACGTGATGTATTGCGCGTCGAAGGCGGCGGTCGACAATATGACCAAGTCCCTGGCGCGCGCGCTCGCGCCTCGAATTCGCGTCGTGTCGATTTCACCCGGCCTGGTCGAAACCGATTTCATAAAGTCGATGGACCAGCGTTGGCGCGATGAGCAGCTGAACCGCACGCCGCTCAAGAGACTCGCGTCTCCCAACGAGGTTGCAGCCGCTGTTGTCGCCGCAGTGAAGCACCTCACCTTTACCACAGGCAGCGTCATTGCCGTGGATGGTGGCCGCCCTTTGAACTGAACCCAAATATCTCACTTCAGGAGTCTTTTCGTATGATCGTCGACATCTACACGCACATCATGCCCCCGCAGTTGTTGAAATCCATGGAGAGTCTGGGGGCGCGCTCCGGACTCGTGAAGCGAATGGCGGCCATCCGCGAATTACATGACCTGGACGCCCGGTTTCGCGCGATGGACGCGTTCGGCGATTACCGCCAAATCGTTTCGCTGCCCAATCCGCCCCTGGAGACGATCACCACTCCCGCCCAGGGGAGCGATCTCGCGCGCATTGCGAACGACTCGATGGCCGACATGGTGCGCCGCCATCCCGGCCGACTCCCTGCCTTCGTCGCCGCGCTGCCTTTTCACGACATGGATTCGACCATGGAGGAACTGAAACGCGCCATTGAGACCCTGGGCGCGCGGGGAATGCAGATCTACACGAATGTGAATGGCCGCCCGATCGATGACCCGCAATTTGAGCCGCTTTTCGCTGCGATGGAGGCGTATGACCTTCCGATCTGGCTGCATCCCGCTCGCACCGCGGCCATGACGGACTATTCCTCCGAGAAGCAATCGAGATTTGAAATGTGGTGGTGTTTCGGCTGGCCGTACGAGACGTCGGTGGCGATGTCGCGCCTCGTGCTCTCCGGAGTATTCGACCGCTATCCCAAGCTCAAGATCATCACACACCATTTTGGCGGAATGATTCCTTACTTCGACAAACGAATTGAGGGTGGCATGGCCTTGCTGGGGACGCGCACGCAAACGGAGGATTACTCCGGCATCTTGCCTTCACTCAAGCGTCCGCTCATCGATTACTTCCACATGTTTTACGCCGATACAGCGCTGCTCGGCGCATCGCGCGGACTGTCGTGCGGCCTCGACTTTTTTGGCGCGGGCAACGTCGTCTTCGCCACCGACGCGCCGTTCGGACCCGTCGCCTCCACGCGCGATGGCGTCGCTCATCTCAATCTGGAGAAGACGCAACTCGACGCGGTCCATCACCACAATGCAGAGAAACTCATCAATATGCGGATCGCGTGAGATTCTGGCAAATTGACTCTGTCATTCCGAGCCCCGGCAGGGGCCGGGATAAACTCCGCGAGAAATCTCTCTGCGACAAATCCAAGAACTAAGAGAGATTCCTCATCGCTTCGCTCTTCGGAATGACGAGCACAGCAGAGCTTTTCAATAACCTGCTAATTGCTCAGTCCCAGGGCAGGCCGACGTAGTTCTCGGCGAGCGATGTCATTGCAGCGCGTGAGCCTGTCAGATAATCGAGTTCCGCAATCTGGCGGCGCTGATCGAAGGGGCTGTCGGTATCGAACCGGTGGAGCATGGACGTCATCCACCAGGAAAAGCGCTGCGCCTTCCAGACGCGCCGCAGGCACGTTTGCGAATACTGTTCGAGCAGGCGGGTCCTGCCCGAGGAATAGAATTCAGCGAACGCTTGCGCCAGTATGCGGACGTCTGCTGCGGCGAGGTTCAGCCCCTTGGCGCCGGTCGCCGGAACGATATGCGCCGCGTCGCCGGCAAGATAAAGCTTTCCGTATTGCATCGGCTCCACGACGAAACTCCGCATGGGCGTAATTCCCTTCTGGATGATCGGCCCTTCGGTGAGTTTCCATTCTCCCCCGGCCGCGAGCCTCGCTTGGAGTTCATGCCAGATTCTGTCATCGGGCCAATTGTTGATGTTCTCATCAGGAGCTACCTGTATGTACAGACGGCTGATTTCCGGAGATCGCATGCTGAGCAAAGCGAAACCGCGCTCGTGGTACGCGTAGATCAATTCGTTTGAAGACGGCGGCGTCTGAGCGAGAATGCCGAGCCACGCGAACGGATACGTCCGGTCGAACTCGGTGAGCGCGCCCGTGGGGATGCTCGGCCGGCACACTCCGTGGAAGCCATCGCACCCGGCGATGAAATCGCAGGCCAGTTCCTGGATTTTGTCGTCTGACTGGAAGCGAATCGTGGGTGTCGGACCGTCGAATCCATGCACGCTCACACCTTCGGCTTCGAAAAAGATCTGGCCTCCTGCAGCGGCCCGTGCGCTTACCAGATCCTTGATGACCTCGTGCTGGGCGTAGATCGTGATTGCCTTGCCGCCAGTGAGTTCGAACATATTGATTCGATGGCCGCGCCGGTTGAATCGCAGTTCGATCCCGTGATGGATGAGCCCTTCCCGTTTTAGCCTCTCCCCGGCGCCCGATTCGATGAGGATATCTACAGTGCCCTGCTCCAGCACGCCTGCCCGGATGCGCTCTTCGATGTATTTCCTGCTGCGAGCTTCGACGATGACGGATTCGATTCCCTGCAGGTGGAGAAGATGCGCGAGCAGCAGTCCTGCCGGCCCCGCTCCGACAATTCCGACCTGTGTACGCAAGGTTTTGCCTCTCGGTTGCCCTTAAGGACGCGAAGAACGCCCAAAGTGTAGGCGTGCGAAGCGGCGCTTGTCCATGACAAGCGCTGGTGCTTCGCCGAAGTGCGATTGGAATGGGAGGACTTTGAGCCTTACGCGTTCGCGATGGGGCGGAGAACGGCAACGGCAAAGTGCGCGAGCAGAGGCGCGCCTTCATCAAGCTGCAGCCAACGCACGACGCAGTGGTCCTTCAGATACTTCCCAACGCGCGCTTCGTTGATGCCAAGATGGTCCGCAAGCTTTTCCTTCAGGTCCGCGCCTTCGCGGCTGCTGCGCCCGCTTCGAAGCAGATTGCCGATCCCGACGCGCAGCGTCTGGCAGGCTTCGATGTAGTAGTAGCAGGTCTGGTCCGTATCGGTAATGAGGAAAACGCCAGGGCCGGCGGGCGCTTCTTCGGGCTGGTCCACGGAATACAACGAACAGGCCAGCAGGCGGCGGAGCTGCGATTCGAGCTTTGCCATGCGCGAGGAAAGCGCCGGATCGCCCGCGCGAGCGCGCGTCTGAAGCGTCGAACCTGCTGCGGCGGTTTCAAAACTGCTGACAGGCTCCGGTTCGCGCGTCCGGCGCTCCGAAAATTCTTCGGAAACAAGAGGACGAACAACAGGCGCTGACTGCGGTTCCGCTGCGCGTTCGAACGAAGGCGGCGCGACTGGAACGGGGCCAGGCGTTCCGACAACCGGAGCGCCAACGCGCGGGCCCTTGTGCCGGCCGCGTCCTCCTCGGCGTCCGCGGCGCTTGCGGCGGTGGCCTGGGGTCACCTCGGTGGCTTGCATCGGCGCCGTCGTCCCGGCGGGCTGTTCGAAAACAGATTCTTGCTGGCCGCCGTTTGGCTCGCCAGTTGCTTCGGAAACTTGGCCTTCAGAAAATTCTGCGATGATAGGCTCCAATCGAGCTGGCGGCTCCGCGCTGGGTTCGCTCACGGGGACAGCAGCAGGCGCAACAGGAATCGGCGCGCCGAGGCGGGTAAGCGCTTCCTCCGCTTTTTGTTTCCATTGCGCCCGGCGAAAGCGCTCGGCGGCAGCGGTGTACCAGCGGGCCGCTTCGGAGTTTGCGCCGGTCTTCTCATGGATCTGCCCAAGTTCAAACGCGACCATGGCATCGCGCGTGCGTTCGTACAACGCCGCGAGTTGACCTGGGGGATCCGCGCTGGTTCGCGCTTTGCGGATGCGTGCCTGAATCTGTCGCCAATCGCTCACTGGCCGACATTGTATCAGCCGCACGCTCGCGGGACCAGCGATACGCGCAGAAAAGCTACGAGTGTGTTCCGATTCGTCGCATACGCGCTTTCGCCTTCCGCGCTCGCGTTCTGCGCGTGGGTGCGGCAGAATTAAAGCATGATGAACGCCGACCGCACCGGGCGGGTCATCGAGATCTCACGCACTTTGGGGTTTGATCTCTGCGGCGTCGCGCCGGCTGAGAAATTTCCCGAACTCGCGCATCTCGAAGAGTGGCTCGCGCGAGGCTATGCGGGCGAACTGCGCTATCTGCATGACGCACGCCGCCATTCACCTTCCAGTGTCGTGCAAGGCGCGCGCAGCGTCATTGTCTGCGCGCTCAATTACAACACGTCGTTCCCGTGCTCAACCGAGATGCCGGATGAGATCGCATCCCAAACCGGCCCGCGAGGCTGGATCGCGCGGTATGCCTGGGGCGACGACTATCACAACGTGCTTGGCGAAAAGCTCGATGCGCTGGTCGAAGCGCTGCGCAAAGAATTTCCCGAACCATTTGAAGCGCGGGCCTATGTGGATACCGGTCCTGTCGTCGAGCGCGTTTCTGCAAAATATGCTGGGCTCGGCTGGCTCGCAAAGAACACGTGTCTCATCCACGAAGAATTAGGGTCGTGGCTATTTCTTGGCGTGATCGTAACGACGCTCGATCTGGCGGCGTCGCTAGGCCCGGCCGAACTCCCGGCAGCCGATCTTTGCGGGAACTGCCGTCTGTGCATCGAAGCGTGTCCGACGGGCGCCATCGTCGAGCCCTACGTCCTCGACGCGCGGCGCTGCATCTCGTATCTAACGATAGAGCTGCGTAGCGCGATTCCGGCCGAGTTTCGCGAGCCGATGGGGAGGCACGTCTTCGGGTGCGACATCTGCCAGGACGTCTGTCCCTGGAATCGCCGCGCGCCGGTGACCGCGCCCTTAAATTTCGAGCCTCGCCGCTTGGCGCAGAACTCGCTTTTTTCGCCGGACCTGGAATGGCTGGTCTCGCTCACCGAAGGAGAATTCCGTGAACTGTTTCGCGGCAGTTCGGTGAAGCGGACGAAGTGGCGGGGGCTAGTCCGGAACGCGTGCGTCGCGCTCGGGAACTCGGGCCTGCGCCCGGGCGAGCCGCGCTACGAAGAAATCTGCACCCGGCTCGCACAGCTGGCCGCTGCCGGCGATACCCTCATCGCGGAACACGCGCAATGGGCGCTCGATCGGCTTGGGGTCACCGCGAAGCTTCCACAGGCTCCATCAGCGCAGGTTGTGCCGCCCGGCGGGCAGCGATAGAATAGTACGCGCCTGAAGACGCTGCGCTATCATCCTATCTATACTAAGGAGGTATCGATGTCACAACAGGCTGCAACTTCACAAAAGGAGGGTCCCTTGGCCCACGTTCTTCCCCCGCTCCCGTACGCAACAGATGCGCTGGAGCCCTATATCGACAAGCAGACCATGGAAATTCACCACGGCAAACACCACAACGCATACGTCACCAACCTGAACAAGGCGCTCGAAGGCCAAGCCGATCTTCTGGCTCTATCGATCGATCAATTGCTTTCGAGCCTCGACCGCGTTCCGGAGAATATCCGTACGGCCGTGCGGAACAATGGCGGCGGCCACTGGAACCACTCGATGTTCTGGAAAATCATGAAGAAGAAGGGGGGAGGCGCCGAACCCACGGGCGCGCTAGGCGATGCGATCAAGTCAGCTTTCGGTTCGTTTGCCGACTTCAAGACGAAATTCGCGCAGGCCGGCGTGGGCCGATTCGGCTCGGGCTGGGCCTGGGTGACCCTAAAAGATGGCAAGCTGGCAATTGAATCTTCGCCGAACCAGGACAATCCGTTGATGTCCGGCGGAAAAGCTGTCATGGGCCTGGACGTCTGGGAGCATGCCTACTATCTGAAATATCAGAACCGCCGGCCGGATTACATCGAGGCCTGGTGGAACGTCGTGAACTGGGATGAAGTCGGGAACAACTACGCCGCAGCAAAGAAATAACCTCGCGCTTTTTCCTGTTTGTGCAGCTTGGACCTTGTAGGGGCACGGCATGCCGTGCCCCTAGACATTGAGAATTGTCAGGAGACTCGACGGCCCGTCCAAATCAATTGGTGGACGGGCCGTTTTCATTTTGCGGCTGGCCGGCCGATTTCACGTGGCGAAGCGCTCACGAGGAAGCATCGAAAAAACGCGACCGCGGGCTCGTGGGACCTCGACAGCTGGAGGAAGCGGATCCGGCACATGCGCGTTCTGGACGCTGCCTCCTCGCGCTCGAACCGGATAGCCAAATAAGGTATGGGGCGGAGTCTGCCCCGCCAGGGCGCCTGTTGGCACGCGACTGAGAGAAACTTCCCGGCTCAACGCCACCCGATCCGTCACGCCAAACTTTGCCAGGAGAGAAGATACGTGGAACTTTATGGTGCGCTCCGACACGTTAAGTTTGGAGGCGATTTCCTTGTTGGCAAGGCGCTGGAGCACGCCGTCCAGCACTTCCTGCTCGCGCCGGCTGATCTTTACTCCGGCGCCGATGGCGCGTCCGGCAGCGAGAAGCTGTTCGGCGCGCTCGGCTACCGTGTGCAGTAGTGGCTCGCGCGCGACGACCATAACCTCGAAATCCTCCGGCGCCTGGCCAAGCACCAGGCAGTGCATCGCCAGCAAGCCTGCAACCTCCTCGACGGGCATCCCGCCATGGGAATCAGCTTGCACGCGAAATCGCACAGCGCCTGAGGATCGCTCGCAAAGTACGAAGCTCTCGGGCCGAAAAGAGACTTCCTTTTTCTGCGCCCGCACAGACAAGGACTGCTTTCGCCGGCGAATCAAATGTGCCTCACTTTTTTTCAGTCCGGGGCGGTTGGCGGACCAATTTGTGTGACGATCGAAGATATTCTGTAGTGAAAGTACCCGTCTTGATTGCATCAATGTCCGCGGCGGCCAAGGCACCGGAGCAGGAATACGGACGGCATCTGTGGAGGTAAAGATCGTGCCGGACTCACACCTCGGACTTTGTTCGTTCAAATTTTTGGAACTTAGGCACCCCCCTGATTTCAACACCACGCCAAGTTTCATATGAGCAAACGGATTGCCACAACAGATGCAACCTCTTGCACACAATCTCAAGGAGTTTCACGTTGGCGCATGCAATCGCGTGCCTCGAACGAAGGTAGAGATTGCCCTTTCCGAGGAAAATTTCCACTCTTCATGCAAATGAACTCTTCTCCGGATTCTCACCATCTGGCATAGAATGTCTCTATCGGAATCATTGCGCTGAACGTTGGGGAGAATTTATGATTTTTTCAGCTGCTTCCTTGTTCTGGTCGGTCTGGTTCACACTCTGGAAGCTCGATGTGACGTTCCCGGCGGGCGCCGGCAGCATCGAACAGATTGTCCTTCGCTGGGTCCACATCGTGGCGGGAATTTTGTGGGTCGGGTCCTTGAGTTTCTTGATCTTGGCGGGTGGGCCGACGCTGAAATCGCTCGATCCGGCGATCCGAGCGAAGGTTTTTCCCGAACTCGCGTCGCGTGGGCTGTGGTGGCTCCGGTGGAGCGCCATGGTGAGCTGGCTGGCCGGGTTTCGCTACTTCATGATTTTGGCGAAGACCGACGCGGTCAATGCCGGACGGCCTCACGCGTGGGGCGGATGGATTGCGATCTGGCTCGGCTGCTGGCTGGCTGCCTTTGCCATAGAGATGGTATTGATTCGCGCGGGAGAGGGTGCGCTGGGGAACAAGTTCGTGGTAGGCGCGCTGGTGCTCTTTGTTATGACAGCGACCTCATGGCTGGTCGTGTCGCTATTGGCACAGCCGGGTGTGGGCAATCGCACGCTCTCGATTGCAATCGGCGGCGGATTGGGAACCATACTCTTCTTCAATGTCTGGGGCATCG
The DNA here is from genome assembly GCA_041488495.1 of Terriglobia bacterium. Classification (GTDB taxonomy): domain Bacteria; phylum Acidobacteriota; class Terriglobia; order Acidiferrales; family UBA7541; genus Palsa-360. The sequence continues at coordinate 16,179 of JBGPPL010000030.1, read as the reverse complement.
CCTGGCGATGCCAAAAGCGATTGATTGCATGGACCCGCGCTTCGGTTGAGCAAGGAACTCCCATGCCACCCGAAGCGGTGAAGCTGGGAAAAATGGCCACGCTCACCATGCAAATCAATTTCTGGCTGAGCTTCCCCATGCTGTTTTTCATGGCCACCTCGGCGCACTTTCCGTTTCTTTCAGGCGGATAGAGCGCGGTCACAGCTGCGAATCCTAATGCATGCTCTTTGCATCCTCTGTGCGCTTTGTTGTCCTCTGGGTTCTCTGTACTACTAATGTCGAGATTCGGCGCGCCGCGCAATGAATTTTGGCCCGCTTTGTAGGGCCGGGCTTCAGTCCGGCTGAAGCGAAGCTCTCTTGAAGCCGGCATTAGCCGGTGAAGCTGATTTGGTTGCGGCTCTGCCGCGCTATGTTTGATCTTTTTCCAGCAAAGGGGTGAACCACTGAGGGCGCAGGGGATCCTCCTGCTCGTTAACGCGTGAGAATGCGCGTCTGTCCTGGCGAGAGAAGCTGGTAACGGATGCCGCGCCACCGGATCTCCCGGGTGAACAACGCGACCACCGTATTCCATAACGACAAGAAAGGCACAACTCCAGCCAGCAGCGTCCAGATCCACCCGTCGGCCAGCAGCTTCGACTTCCAGCCAGGCAGTAACTCCATCACAGCGGTGAGGCGAAGGACTCCACGCGCCATGGAAAATACCGGCGGCACCATCGCGAGCAGCAGGATGTGGATCGCAGGCGCGCCCGCAATCAAGTTGGCGAAATACAGTCCGAGGCCGCTCAATACGGCGCCGCAGTACAACAGGTGCGCAAGACCCCCCAAAGCCCAAAGTCTTGGTTCGTAAACGCGCGCGATGATAATTTGCCGGTTTGTGAATTCGAGCAGCCCCGCGGCACCGCAATCCAGTACGGTGGGGACCAAACATTCCGGTGCAAATAGAATGGGAGCACCCGCGCGGCGCAACGCCTCCGTGAGCGACAGATCATCGCTGACCGAGCCGTTCCAGCATTCGTAAGCGCCGATCTGCTCGAACCTTTCGCGGCGGATGGCCGTGCCGCCGCCCCAGCAGAAGTTATTGTGGTGCTCGCCGAGGTAAGTCGCGGCAGGCGCATTCCAAGCAGAAGCGAGCGCGCTCCAGAATCCGTGGCCCTGTTGGAAATACCAACGAAACGTCGTGACCGCGCCAAGATTTGCATCGGCCAGCGGCCCCACCAGACGCGCCAGCCACCGGCGTCCCGGTCGCCCATCCGAATCGGCAAATGCAAAAACGTCGAACCCCTCGGTCGCCTGCTGCACGGCCGCGCGAAGGTTGTTCACTTTTTCACCTCGTCCCTCAGGACGCCCGGCGATGACGATGTGAATCCGGTGTTTGCTCGAAGCCGCGAGCTTGTCGAGAATCTTGTGCGCCGGGTCTTCGCCACTTGCCATAGCGAAGAAAATCTCGTAGTCGGGATAATCAAAAGATGTGAGGGCTGCGAGATTTTGCTCGAGCCCCGGCTCGACGCCCTTGACCGGACAGAACAGGGCGACGCGCGGAGCGTAAAACCCGGAATGGCTCCCCATCCTCCGCTGCGCCATACGAAGCCAGCGCAGCCCGTCCCAAATGTTGTGCAATCCCTGCAGGACTTGCTCAACGACCAGGAAATAGAAAAGCGTGAGCATGACTGGTCTTTTACCCTAACTTGCAGGCCGGAGCATAACAGAAAATTTTCACCGCGCGGCACGCCGATGTTGCAGTTAGAATCGGCGCGGAATCCATCCGTACACGAGGAGAGCCAGCCATGCCCGTCCGCGTAGAACCCATGATAGTGACAACGTCCACAGAATTGTCCGGCTATCGCATCGTGCGCAATTTTGGCATCGTGCGCGGCATCATCGTCCGCTCGCGGAGCTTGCTGGGTTCGATTGGTGCGGGACTGCAGACGATCATCGGGGGGAATATCACGCTGCTGACCGAGCTTTGCGAAAAAACGCGCGAACATGCGTACGAGCTTATGTTACAGCACGCCGCCGAGCATGGCGCCAATGCCATTGTAGCCCTGCGCTATGACGCCACCGAAATCATGCAGGGCGTCACCGAAGTGCTGGCCTACGGCACCGCAGTCGTGGTCGAGCGGAATCCGTGACGGCCAAGCCAACGTGCTCTCCACACAGCGCGGCGGAGCCGCAACCAAATTCGGACTCAGCGGCTAAAGCCGACTTCAAAAAAAGCTTCGTTTCGGCCGGGCTGAAGCCCGGCCCTACAAAGCGAGCCGAAATTCTTTTCGCGGCGCGCAGAATCTCAACATAGTAGGGGCACGACACTTGTCCTGAGCGAACCCCAAGGATGTCGTGCCCCTACAACCACAACAATCGCCGGTCAGTAAAGGGCCTACCTGCTAGGACGCAGCGTCTGTCTGAGAAGCTTTTGCGCAACGCGCCGGATGTCACCATTGAATTTCCGCGCTGCACGCCGCGCCTGGTCGAGCATGGAGGGATCGAGAAGCAGCGCGACGCGCCCGACAAATGGCGGCTCTTCCTCTTGCTCGCTTTCCCGCTTGCGCGTGTTCGCCAGCCTGGCCGGACGGACGGCAACTTCAGCATACAAGTCGAGGTCACGCCGGAACTGGCGCCGGTCTTCCGCGTTCCAACTCCACACGCGTCCGAGGGCCGCCAACAGCTCCCGGAAAAAAGCGTCTGTGGCTTCCTTTTCCTCTTCCTTGAGAGATGCACTCTGCTTCTTACTGAAAAAGCGCGGCAGCACCTGTCGCACTTCGTGGATCATCGCAAGCATGGCTTCGCGGCCAATCGTTTCCGCCAGTTCGCGGTCCCGCGACGGCCCGCCCAGGATTCCCCGGCGGTCGTATTCCGCAACATAGGCGGCGACAAAACCATCGACCACGCGGCCGCGATCGAGCGCCGCGAGCATGCTGTTCGCCAGAGCGCTTCCGTATATCGGGAATAGTTTGCGTTTGCGAGCCATGGGAAGATTTCAATCAGTATGCGAGCACGCGCAACTGCGCAATAGAAATTTACACGGGTGCAAGAAAAAAAGGCCAAGCTCGTCCGCCGCGGTTCACCGAGAACGTTCTCGGTGAACCGCGGACGAGCCTGACCTCTTGCAATCCGATTGCCGGAATGCCGGGATCAATGCACCGGCGGCGGGCCCGCTGGCGCGGGCGCAGCCGGCGGCAATTGCTCCTTCTTTAGACCCACCGCGGACGACGAGGGCTTCGAGAGCGCGAACTCGAGCGCCTGATCCACCGTGCTGACATAGTGGATCTCTACGCCCTCGAGCACGTGCGGCTGCAGGTCCTCGGTGACGTTCGGTTCATTCTCCGCGGGCAAGATCACCTCGCGGATCCCGGCGCGCTTTGCACCCAGAACCTTTTCTTTGATCCCGCCGACGGGCAGTACCACACCGGTGAGGGAAAGCTCCCCGGTCATGGCTACGCGCGGGCGGATCGGCCGGCCCGAGAGCAGGCTCACCAGCGCGGTAACCATCGCAACACCCGCTGAAGGACCATCTTTCGGCACCGCGCCCGACGGCACGTGGATGTGGATGTCTTGCTTCCGGAAAAAGTCGGGATCGATGTCGTAGCGCTCCGCATTGGCTCGCACCCATGTGAGCGCCGCCGTCATCGACTCCTGCATGACCTCGCCCAGGTGCCCGGTCATCGTGAACTGCTTGCCCCCCCGCATGCGGCTCGCCTCGATAAAGACGATGTCGCCGCCCGCGGGCGTCCAGACCAGTCCAACCGAAACGCCGGGCTTCTTGACGCGATCTTCGACCTCCCGTTCGGCGCGGAATTTCGGCACGCCGAGCGCCTCGTGCACGATCGCGGGTGTGACAACAAGCTTTTCCATCTTGCCCTCGGCGATGCGCCGCGCCTGCTTCCGGATCAATGTGGCGATTTCCCGCTCGAGGTTCCGGACGCCGGCCTCGCGCGTGTAGCTGTGGATGATCTCGCGCAAGCCGTCATCGGTGAACTCCACTTGATCGCCCATCTTCAACCCGTGTTCAGATGCCTGCTTCGGCACCAGATATTTGTTTGCGATATGGATCTTCTCGATTTCCGTGTAGCCAGCCAGCTCGATGATCTCCATCCGGTCGCGCAGCGGCTCCGGGACCGAATCGATCATGTTTGCCGTGGCGATGAACAACACCTTCGACAAATCGAACGGCACGTCGAGATAGTGGTCGCGGAACGATGCGTTCTGCTCCGGGTCGAGCACTTCCATCAGCGCCGCCGAAGGGTCGCCGCGGAAGTCGCGCCCGAGCTTGTCCACTTCGTCCAGCATGAACACGGGGTCGTTGGTGTCGGCCCGGCGAATGCCCTGGATGATCTGTCCCGGCAGAGCGCCGATGTACGTCCGGCGGTGGCCGCGGATTTCGGCCTCGTCGTGCATCCCGCCCAGCGAGATGCGTACAAACTTGCGGCCGAGCGCCCGAGCAATCGATTTCCCGAGCGAAGTCTTCCCCACGCCTGGCGGCCCGAGGAAGCACAGGATTGGCCCCTTCATGCCGGGCTGGAGTTTCTTCACGGCCAGGTAATCGAGAATGCGTTCCTTCACCTTTTCGAGGTCGTAGTGATCCTCGTCAAGAATGGCCTGCCCTTTTGGAATGTCGATCTCGTGCGCACCCGAGGATTTTGCCCACGGCAGAGAGATCATCCATTCCAAATAGGTACGCGCGACCATGTATTCGGCGGAAGCCGGAGTCATCTTCGACAGCCGCTTCAGCTCGCGCTCGCACTCCTTGAGGGCCTCCGCGGACATTCCGGACTTTTCGAGCTTCTCGCGAAGTTCGTCGATTTCCGCCTGGCCGTCGTCGGATTCGCCCAACTCCTTGTGGATGGCCTTGAGTTGTTCGCGCAACAGGTACTCGCGCTGGCTCTGGCTGACTTGTTCCTGCACTTGTTCCTGGATCTTGTTGCGCAGCTCCAGGACCTCGAGTTCTTTCGAGAGTTCGCGGATCAGCATCTCAAGACGCCGACGTACGTCGGCCGTCTCCAGCAACTCCTGCCGAAGCAGAGTGGGAAGGGACGGCAAATTTGCCGCGATGAAATCAGCCAAGCGCACCGGATCATCAATGTTGAGCGCCGCGGTTTGCAGATCGTCCGACAGTTGCGGCGAACGCGCTACGACATCGCGAAACAGCTCGCGAGCGTTACGTTCGAGCGCCATCAACTCGGCATCCTGCGGCCCGATCACGTCCGGCTGAATCTCGACACGAGCTTTGAGGAACGGCCGGAAGCTCAAAATCTCGATCACGCGAATCCGCTGCAAACCCTCCAGGAACACAACCACATTGCCGTTGGGCATCTTCACCAACTTGTGGATTTTCGCCGCGGTTCCGACTGTGTGCAGGTCCGCCGCCGCCGGCTCCTCGATACGAGGGTCGTGTTGCGCCACGATCCCGAGAAGCTTTTCCTCACCGCGCAGAGAGTTGAGCAGCGCAAGGGAGCCCTCGCGCCCCACCGTAAGCGGTTGCACGCCGCCGGGAAACAGCACGATCTCGCGGACCGGGAGGATCGGCAGTTCATTCGGAATAGGTATCGGCTTGTCAGTCATGGGTCCCCTTTCACTCTTACAAATAATCTTTCCGCACACTCAATTTGATGCAGGACCGCAAGAAAAGGTATCATGTTAAGACATAACAATTGGCAAGAAACTTTAGCATATGCCACTAAAGAGCAAAGCAAACCTAAGGCGAGAAAGAACTTGGATTAACAATATGAAAATAATGTTCTTAAGAAATCCAAAAAATATAGCCTTGGTCACCATTCGCCGCCTCCTATACTTTAAGGCTCCATCGGCACGTATGGCTCTTGGCATGAGTCTTCCGCTTGAGGAGATCTGAGCGGATTGGAAGAAGTTCAGATATGCGCCGCGCCAGCGCACACTCGGCACAATGCCTTAGGATTGGCAGATTGAGCGCGCAAATTGCAGCGCGCTTTCCCGGTCGGAGAACCGGCCGTCCAGTTGCGCCTCTTCCACCGCAAGCAGGATTTCCTTGAAACGGGGTCCTGGGCGAATCCCCATATCCTTCAGGTCATCGCCCGTTACCAGCCTGGGGGGACGCACCTGCTCGGGCGGAGTCTCGGCCAGGAACTGCCGGACGAAATCATAAGCTTCAAGACTGCCGTGGCTTGCCAGGCAATCCAGGCGATGCAGTTCCAGGTGTTCTTCAAACCGGGTCAAGCGCACAAACCGCTTGAGTGTCGCCTGCCGCATTTGCCGGACGTCCTTGAAGCGGAGGTGATTCGCAACCAGCACTTCGATCTGCTCAGTGTCGTCGTTAGAGAAGCGAAGCGCCCGGCAGATGCTCTCTGCCATTCGCGCGCCCGCCTCGACGTGACCATCAAACCGGATGCGGCTGCCCGGCCCAGTAGCTGGCGCAAAGGTCGGGGGCTTGCCCACATCATGCAGCAACACGCCCCAGGCCAGCGTCAGGGAGCAATTTGCCGGGAGCTTCTCCAGCATCATGCGCGTGTGAATCCACACGTCCCCCTCGGGATGGAACTGAGGAGGCTGTTCCACGCCCTTCATGCGCGCCACATCAGGCAGCACAATTGCGAGTAGACCCGTCTCGTCGAGCAGTTCAAATCCACGCCGCGCGGCCCCTTCGGTCAGCAGTTTTGTCAGCTCTTCGCGTATCCGCTCGGGGGAAACCTGCATGATTTGCGCCGCCAGCCCCTGAGCCGCCTCCAGCGTGTCAGGCTCAATCTGGAAACCGAACCGCGCGGCAAACCGGACAGCGCGCATCATGCGCAGCTTGTCCTCCGCGAAACGTACGCGCGGATCGCCGATGGCGCGCACAATCCCGGCGCGCAGGTCCGCGCGGCCGTCCACAAAATCGAGCACCTCGGTTGTGGCGGGGTCCATCAGCAGGCCGTTGATGGTGAAATCGCGCCGGCGGACATCTTCCTTCGGTGAATTCGAATAAATTACGCGGTCCGGGTGGCGGCCGTCGGAGTAGCCGATGTCGGACCGGAAAGTCGCCACCTCGACTTCGGCAGCGTCTTCCACAACGAGGATCACGCCAAATTTCGCGCCCACGGAAAGGCTGTGCGGGAAAAGCTCCTGCACGCGCTCGGGGCGCGCGTCAGTGGAAATATCGTAATCCGATGGTTCGCGTTCCAGCACGAGATCGCGCACGCATCCGCCCACCAAGTAGGCTTGATGCCCGCTTCGGCGCAGCGTATCGCAGATCTGATCCGCCAGTTCGCGCAGCTTCATGGACAAATTATGCGCCTGTTTGCAAGAGGCGCAAAGACTCCCGTGTCTCGCAAATGCGATGAGGATTCTATCTCGTAACATCCCGGGAGCGATTTGTAGGGGCACGGCATGCCTTGCCCCTACAACCTGGGCATTTTCGTGGGAAGGGAGAACCGTTTCTTCTGTGGGGCGAAGAACCAGAATGCGTTGTGAAAGAGCCGGCTTCCAACTTTAGACTTTCAACTATCCACTTCTTCTTTTCCCCGCACCAGCGAGCCGCCAAACTGCACCTTTGAGAATCCGAAGCGGTCGCGCAGGCGGTCGGTGGCACGCGCCAGACGCTCGAGCCTTTCGCGGCGCCCCGCGTCCAGCAGGTCCAATTGTTCGCCGCCGTGCGTAAACGAGGAGAGCGCCACTCCAAGCAGTCGGACCTTGCGCGCGCGGTCCCAGTGGCGTTCGAATAATTGCCGCACGCTTTCGAACACGATGGGGTCCAGATGCGTGGCCTCGCGGAGGGTGTGCGCGCGGGTGATGGTTTCGAATCCCGCGTAACGAATCGTGAGCGTGACCGTCGAAGCGCTCAGTCCAGCGTCGCGCAACCGCTTCATCGCTTTCTGGCAAAGCAGGCTGAGCGTCGCATCGAGCGCGGCCCGCTCATCCGTGTCGAACGGAAACGTGTGATTGTGGGAGATGGATTTCGGCTCGGCATCCATAAAAAATTCATACGTGTCGCCGCCGCGCGCCTTGCGGTAGAGCGCCGTACCCCACCGGCCAAAGTTCTGCTCGAGCTTTTCCTGTGTTGTGGCAGCGAGCTGCGCGACGGTCTCAATACCGAGCGTGTGGAGCGCCGCCTCGGTGACTTTGCCGATTCCGGGAATGCGCCGCACACCCAGCGGCGCGAGAAACGCCTCTTCCCTTCCCGGCGGCACCCACAAGAGGCCTCGCGGCTTGGCCTGATCGCTCGCTACTTTTGCGACCAGCCGCGTCTGCGCGAGTCCCGCCGAACACGGCAGCCCGGTTTTTGTGGTGATTTCGCGGAGCAGGGAGTGTGCCGCGGCAAACGGAGGTCCGTGGAGCCGCTCCGTGCCGGCAAGGTCCAGATACGCCTCGTCCACCGAGGCCATTTCAACGATCGGCGAGTATTTTGCAAGGATCGCCGCGACGCGATCGCTCCATCTGGAATAGAGATGGTGCCGCGATTCGAGAAACACCGCGTGCGGACACAATCGCCCGGCCGTGCGCAGCGGCATCGCCGACTGAATCCCGTATTTTCGCGCCTCGTAGCTCGCCGCGGAAACCACGCCCCGCTGATCAGGCTGCCCGCCGACCACAACGGGCTTGCCACGCAGCTCCGGCCGGTCCAACAGCTCGACCGAAACGAAGAATGCGTCCATGTCGACGTGGAGAATGGATGAGGTTAAGGAAGCAGACGAGGTAGAGGAAGTTGAGGATAAGGAGTCCGCCGCAGCGGAAGCGTGCTTGGCTCGAAAGCTGGCCAGCTTCGGCATGAAAATTTGACTGTACTATACACTATGGCGAATACAGAGCGAAGAAGATATCGATCACAATGAATTGGGCTAGGTTGAGGTGGCACGCCGTGCAGAGGCGACGCGTGCGATTCCGGCAAGATCGTTTGTGATCGTGGCATTGCTCCACACCGAGGCGTCCAGCATGCGCGAGACATACTCCGCAGAGTTGTAGCCGAGTTCGAGCACTAGAATCCCAGCGGGTTTAAGCAACATCGCCGCCTGCGCGATCAACGGCGCGTACATCTCCACGCCTGTTTCGCCAGCGAAGAGCGCGGCTTCCGGCTCGTGCTCGCGGACTTCGCGCGGCAGCGTTGCGGCTTCCTTGCGGCCGATGTAGGGGGGATTGCTGGCGATGAGATCGAAGGAAAGTGACTGGTGACTGGTGGCTGGTGACTGGTGGAAGAATGCGTCGAGTAGGTTGCACTTGATGAAATCGATGCGCGCGGAAACGTTGTGACGCACGGCGTTGCGGCGCGCCACTTCGAGGGCAAGAGCTGAAATGTCTGTGGCAATGATGCGCACGTTGGGTAACTCGTGCGCCAGCGCGACGGCGATGCAGCCCGAGCCGGTGCCCACGTCGGCGATGCGTAGCGCGGCGTTGCGGAGCGGAGCGGCGCCACCGGCCACACCGCCGAGGCGCGCAAGGGCGACCTCGATCACATGTTCGGTCTCAGGCCGCGGGATCAGAACATCGGGCGTGACTTCGAAGTCCAGGCCCCAGAATTCCTGATGCCCGGTGAGGTGCTGCGTCGGGACGCCGCTTGCGCGCTGTGCAATCAGGGAAAAGTATCGCTCGCGCGCCGCCGCGTCGAGTTCCTGTTCAGGATGCGCGTAAAGCCACGTGCGGTCGCGCCCGAGCGTGTGCATCAGGAGCAGTTCGGCGGCGAGAGACGCGGATGGCACGTGTTCGCGCTCCAGTTGCGCGATGGCGTCGCGAAGCGCGGAGCGGAGATCCGTGGTTCGTGACTCGTCATCCGTAATCCGTGACTCGGAAGACATCGACATGGCTCGACCCAGCACCGGCTGAAGCCCCGTCACGCCTCGACCAACTCTTGCTTTAACCGTTCGGCCTCGAAATGCGTTACCAGCGCGTCGACGAACGGGCCGAGTTTGCCGTCCATCACTTCGGTGAGCTGGTGCAGCGTCAGGCCGATGCGATGGTCGGTGACGCGGTTTTGCGGAAAATTGTACGTGCGAATTTTCTCCGAGCGGTCGCCCGTCTTGATCTGCCCGCGGCGCTCGGCGGCGATGGCTTCGTGCTGTTTCGACTGCTCCATCTCATAGAGCCGCGCGCGCAACACGCGCATTGCCTTCGCGCGATTCTTGATCTGCGATTTTTCGTCCTGCTGCGAGACGACCAGGCCCGACGGAATATGCGTGATGCGCACGGCCGAATACGTCGTGTTCACCGACTGCCCGCCCGGCCCCGATGAGCAGAACGTATCGATGCGCAGGTCCTTCGCTTCGATCTTGATGTCGATATCGTCGGCCTCGGGCAGCACCGCGACCGTTGCCGCCGAGGTGTGGATCCGGCCTTGTTGCTCGGTGGCCGGGACGCGCTGCACGCGGTGCACGCCGCTCTCATACTTCAGCTTTGAATAAACTTTCTGGCCCTGAATCGACGCGACAACTTCCTTCAGACCGCCGAGCGAGCTCGGCGAACTCTCCAGAATTTCGACTTTCCACCGCTGCGACTCCGCGTAGCGTGAATACATGCGGAACAGCTCGCCGGCGAATAGCGCGGCTTCGTCGCCGCCGGTGCCTGCACGGATTTCGACGATCACGTTTTTCTCGTCGTTCGGGTCCTTCGGGAGCAACAAAAACTTCAACTCGCGCTCGACCGTTTCCTTGCGCTCGGCGAGTTGCCGCTCTTCCTCTTCCGCAAGCTGCTTCATCTCCGAGTCGTCGGCTTCGAGGACCATCTGCCTGGCCTCAGCGAGGCCTTTATCGATCAGCTTCCACTCGCGGTATTTTTCGACCATCTCAGAAAGCTCCGCATGCCTGCGCGCGAGCTTCTGGTAATTTGCCGAATCGCCCAGAATTTCGGGTGATGAGAGCTCCGCGGTCATTTCCACGTAGCGGTTTTCAATCTGGTCGAGCTTTTCGTAAAGCGTTAACTCTGCCATGGCTTGCACCTGTCAAATAAGAATTCAATCGGAAAAAGGACAGCCTTTCGAGAGAACAGAATCTTGCGGCGACCCCGTAGGGCGGGATCCAGGAGACGTTTCGGCTAATAGAATACGGAAACCATTTTCGTTTCTGCTATCAGAGTAATCTCAATTCACGGGAAAAGCAATCAGGTTTGCCCGAAGGTTGCGAGAGAGGGTGATCGGTATATCATAGGCGTGCCATTGCGCATGACGATGAACCAACCCCTATCGATCCCGGGTGTGACCGCCTCGAATGGCGACGGCGAACTGCTGTGGGGTTTCTGGTACCCGGCGCTGCGAAGCGACGGGATTCGCGGGCGCGCGCTGGCGACTTCCACGCGGCTCAACGTCCCGCTGGTGCTTGGACGCGATGCTGCGGGCAAAGCCTTCGCGCTGCGCGATGTCTGCCCGCACCGCGCGTTTCCGCTCTCGGCGGGACAGTAGCTCGGGAGCTCGAGCCACAGGTTTGAGCCCCCCCTCGCAATGTGAGCGCTACTTAATCGTTATCTTCTCCACTGTCCATGTGGAGCAGTCGCCCTTGATGATGACGTTGTCGGACACGGCATGGATCTCGTGGATTAGACAACCGCTCTGGCCGTGACCCAAGCTGGTTTGCGCCCAGCCGAGCAGTTTTCCTTCGTGATCGAGCCGGTAGAGTTTGCCCGTCCCGTCGCCGCTGTAGATGTACTTGGGGGTGACCTGAACGGTCCACGGTGCGCCAACGCCGCCGTAGCTTGCCTTGAAGTTCAGATCGGTGTCATAAACCTGGATGCGGTAGTTGCCGCGGTCGCCGACATAAATGTTGCCCTGCATGTCCGAGGCGATGCCATGCGGCGTGCTGAACTGATTGTCGCCGGAACCGTGCGTTCCCACCGCCTTCACCCAAGTGCCGTCCTTCGCTATCTTGACGACGCGCGAGTTGCCATAGCCATCGCTCACGTACATATTGTCCTGCGCATCCCACGCGATGTCGGTTTCCCGGTTGAAAGTACCCATTGTTCCGACCGGATAGCGTTCCGTGACCTTCTCACCGCGTTCGAGGTAGCGCTCCATGTAATCGATCGCCTCCGGCTTTCGGCCCAGCGTCATTTTGACATTGGCATTCGGGTCGAACTTGACGATCATTCCGGAGCCCTCATCAACCATCCACACGTTGTCATACTTATCGACGCGGACAGAGTGCGCGAAGGACGCGGCGTAGTTATCCGGACCCCACATCTTGACGAATTTCATGTTTTGGTCGAACTCGAACAGCTCCGCGGCCGTCCCGCCACGCGAACTGCCGCCCTTGCCAGTGCGCGAGTACACAAACAGGTGGCCTTTTGAATTCATGGAAACCCCTTCGGTTTCACCGATCGTATGATCGGGAACGACGAGGTTCAGTACTTCTTCAGTGATTTGTAACTTCGGAGTGGATTCCTCAAGCGCGAGTTGTTTGGCTATTGCGGCCTGCCTCTCCGGGCTGGGAGGGCCGAACTGGGCTTGGACCTGCGGCGTCCCCGTGACCATCAAAACGCCAAAAACGAAAAAGGAAAACAGCACTAAGGAACGTTTCATGTATTGAATCTCCTTTCGAAAATGAACGTCTGTCCGGGGCATGCCCGGACGGCATTGCACGGGATAGCCACTCGTTCTCCTTTGGTCGTGCCATGCTATACCCAAATATGTGATCCGGTACGGATATTTGAGCAGATTACCCGGAATTTCCGATTTGGTCCTCTGTCTCGCGCATCGTACGCCTCTCGCGCCCTCGGCACAGCCATGCTGCCGCCGAAGCATGTCCTAGCGAGATTCGCGGGTTCCGACGGCTAGCTCCTGAGAAACGGGATTTTCGGAAACTGGCCCCCTGCCAATCCAGCCCACATGGCATTGCGAGCACGAGTGATCGGTATATCATAGGCGAGCGCGTGCGCATGACTATGGACCAACCTCTCTCAATCCCCGGTGTGACCGCGTCGAGTATCGACGGTGAACTGCTGTGGGGTTTCTGGTACCCGGCGCTGCGAAGCGACGAGATTCGCGGGCGCGCGCTGGCGACTTCAATGCGGCTCGACGTCCCCCTGGTGCTCGGTCGTGACGCCGCAGGTAAAGCCTTCGCGTTGCGCGACGTCTGCCCGCACCGCGCGTTTCCGCTCTCGGCGGGCCAGTGTGACGGGCAGACAGTGGAGTGCGCCTACCACGGCTGGCGGTTCGACGCGCACACGGGCCAGTGCCGCGAGATTCCCTCGATCACGGCGGATTCCAATCTCCAATGCGACCGCATTTACGCCGGCAGCTTCCCCTGCGAGGAGCGCGACGGCACCGTGTGGGTGTATTTCGCGAACTCCGAAGGCCGCGCGGTAGAACGCGCCACGATCCCGCCGGTCCCGGTGTTGCCGAAATTCAGCGAGCGTTACCGCATCGCTCATCTCACCGCCGACCTGACGTGCAGCATGGACACGGGGATCGTCGGCCTGATGGACCCGGCGCATGGCCCCTTCGTGCACCAGTCCTGGTGGTGGCGCAGCCGGCGCAGCATCCGTGAAAAACAGAAAACATTCGAGCCGATCCCTAACGGCTTCCGCATGAGTTCGCACACACCTTCGGCCAACAGCGGTCCGTACAAGCTGCTGCGGTTTTACGGCAACGAGATCACGACGCAGATTGATTTTGAGTTGCCAAATGTGCGCACCGAGCAGGTCCGCTGCGGCGCATACTGGTTCACGAATCGCACCACGGTCACTCCGATCCGGCGCGATCTTTGCCGCCTGGATTTCGTCGCGGCGTGGAACCTGTTTCGCTGGTTTCCGGTGATGCCGCTCCTGAAATTTTTCGGCAAGCGCTTCATCGCGCAGGATCAATCCGTTATCGAGCGGCAGCAGCCGGGCCTAAAGGTGCAGCCGCGCATGATGTTGATAGACGATGCCGACCGGCAGGCGCGCTGGTATTTCCAGTTGAAGGCAGCGTATCTCGCATCACAACAAACCGGCGCGCCCATGGCGCATCCGCTCGATGGCCCCGTAACGCTGCGCTGGCGCAGTTGAAATTTTGGTGGTCGGTCGAGGGTAAAGTTCCATTTGTTTGTGGGTCGGACCTTTAGGTCCGACAAATAGCTGATTTGCGAAAGGGCTTTCAAGCCCTGAAGCTTCAGGGGCTGAAGCCCCACGTCTAGTAACCGCGTTTTGTCGCGGCTGAAGCCGCGACCCACAAACACAAAGGGTGCTACGATTCCGATTCTTGAACAAACGCTCGGTGGATGAGGAACAAAACAGCCGAAGTAGCCGCCGCAACAGGCAGCGCGAGCAGGACGTGATGCTCAGCAATCCCGCGCACGCCGAGGAACAGGAAGACAGCAAGTTGACGCGACGCGCCTTGCAATCCAATCACGTCCGTTGCGCGCGAAGCCCCGCGAACTCCCCAGGCCATCGGAAGGGCAAGGCTTGTACCGGCCAAAGCCCACTGCCAGAGTTTTTCCGCACGAAACCAACCCATCAAACGGCGCAGCAGGAACGCGAACAGCAGCGAGAGAAAAGCACAAAAAATCAAAACGAGAAAGTACGTCGTTATGATGGCCGCCCCGGCTGCGGAAGGTCCGATTCCCATTCCGGTTGGAGAAGCTCTTTCTTGCAAGAATATCGCTACCGTGAGAAAGAATCCGCCACAGATCCACGAAGTGAGGTAATAAACGAGGCTTCCCCGGCGGGTCATTGGAGAATCAGACAAAAGGCCATCAAATGCGCCGCTCGATCTTGGGAAATTCCTGCCAGACTTTCACGCCGCAGAAGTGCGAGCCCTCGGTGCAGATGGGAGAGGCAATGCCGGCACGGATGTAGCACGGCGGCCCGAGATACCGCCCGAGCGCGGGGAGCGCGGCGCGGACCTGATCGACCTCCTCCATCGAGGCCTTGTAAATCTCCTCCTGCGCGTTGAAGCAGGTGCGCATCGTCCACTTGTGCAGCAGGTGGAGCAGCGAGCCGGACTCGACAAGCCGAATCGCCTTCGCGTTTGGCAGCAGGTAGAGCGCGATCTCTCGCGGCACGCCGCGGTCGAGCAGCTCGTTCTTGGCCGCCCAGGCATCGGCCATGGCGCGCTCATAGACTTCGCGGGCGCGCACGTTCCCTGCAATAAGCATGGGCGTGAGGAAATCGGGCGCGCGTGTGTCGGTCAGGACAAGCAGCGGGCGTGAGCCGGGCACCATGCGGTGCCGCTGGTCCTGGCTGTCGGCCGTGTGGCTGATTTTTTTTGCGAACGTGAAATTCGCATGCTGCAGCGCGCGCATGATCGGTGCATGGACGCCGACGTTGAGTGTTTCCAGGCGATACGTGTTGCGCGCTGGATTGAGAAGCCGGTCGATCGCCTCCGCATCGGAGCACGCGCTTTCGGTAAGGCCCAGCACGGCGCGATAGGCCTCGGCGACAACGCGCGGCGCCTGCAGCGAATAGTCTGTCAGGAGCGAGACACGCCCAGCCAGCCGCGCGTCAAATTCCCGCGAAAACGCTTCCCCGCGCGGCTCGGGGTAAACCGCGCCGCCCGATGCGGCTGTTCCAGCGGCGTGCGACCATTCCGGCATTTCCTCCGGCTTCATCGGCGCGTTGCCGAAGCGGTCGAAGAACTGCGGATCGATCTCGCGTACGCGAGCGACCATCTCTCCGATGACTGCCCGCGCCTCGGCCGGCGTATCCGACGCCGCAGTCATGCGCCACAGCCGGTGCAGCACGATGCCGGAAAGCGTGTGCACCATCGTGGTCGCGGCGGCGACGGGCAGCACGTACCGCGCGACCTCAATCGCGCGCTTCTCCGCTTGCCGGTCCACTTTCTGCACGCGCTTCGGATGCGATATCGGACTGATGTGCCAGATGTCGCCCAGGATTGTCCGCGCATCACCCTGCAGCAGCGCGGTCAGTTCGCGGTAGTGCCCCCAGGCGCGCGCAACGCCGCGTTCGTAAATCTCGCGTTCGGCGGCGCCGAATCCGGGCGTTTCGGGCGGCAAGTAGGCGAGCGCGTGGTCCAGACGCACGTACCGCTGGCTCTGCTGCTCGGAGTTGTAAAACGGGTGGGCATGCAAAAACGACCAGACGAATTGCCGGCTGACGTTTTCCAGTCCGAATTCAAAATGCGCGTGCTGGTAGACCGTATGGTGGCCCGCATAAAACGTGGCCGCTCCGATTTGCAGCCGCTGTTTGTCGGTGATCTCTTCCGGGCCGATGATCCGCGGCGCGTAACAGGTGCGCGCCGCGGCGATCGCAGAATCGTAAGGATGCGCGAAGTGGTTTCGCAGCGTGACGCGCGGCGCGGCGGCTTCGAACTGCACGCTGTCC
>JBGPPL010000029.1:0-42766 GCA_041488495.1 Terriglobia bacterium | reverse complement strand
ATCCGCCACGGAAGGCATAAGTATCTTTGCGCAGAAGTGTATGAGATGCCACGGGCCAGGTGGGAGAGGGGGCGGTGTTGCTGGGGTGTTCGTTTCTTCTACTGGTCCTGGCGGCGCCATAGTAACGGGCAAAGGCCCAACATTTAACTTTCCGTTGGCGACGACCCTATGGGATGCTATCAACCGCAGCATGCCCCGATATCAGGAGGGATCACTCAACGCGAATCAAGTTTACGCTCTAACCGCTGCCTTGCTCTATTGGAACGGCGTCATTCAGGAAGGCGACGTTATGGATGCCAAGAGTCTGCCGAAGGTTCAGATGCCAAGTCGGAATATGTTCATTCCTTTAAATCCGGATTATAAGAAGTACATGGCCTGCAACCCAAATCGCCTGAAATGCCTCAATCAGGGGGTCCTCTCTCCGAGTGAGAAGTAGCTGGTCTGTCTCAAGGCGGCGCAGAAACTCATTCCGGCAGGCGGCTTCGGTTACATCTCCAGCGCGGCGGGCAGTGCGTTTCCACAATTCCTGTACCCACCCAAGGGCTTTCATCTCCCTAGGGCCCACCAATTTTGTGACTTATGCCCTACCATTTCTATGTGTTGCAGAGCAAGTCCACGGGTCGTTTCTATGTGGGCCACACGGAAAACCTGAACCGACGAATTTTCGAGCACAATAACAATCGTACTCCGTCAATCAAGAATCGCGGACCGTGGACGCTTTTTCATTCGGACGAAAATCCAACCCGAAGCGAAGCGTCACTACGGGAACGATACGTCAAGCGAATGAAAAGCCGCCTTTACATCGAGGCACTGGCAAGAGCGTCCCGATAGAATCGGGAAGGTCGGTGGTTCAAGTCCACCCAGGCCCACCAATCAATTCGCGGATACCTCTACTGCTTATCCCAGACGAGCAGATTGTTAAAGGCCGTGCCGTCCGGGAGGGTTCCCTTGGCCGTGATGGTCAGGACATTGCCGTCTTTGGAAACCACGAATCTCGTCGTCTCCGCGTGCTTCCCACCCCTCTTGAAACTTGCTTCGACCGTGTTGGCGTTGATTCGTTTGGTGGCAATGGTGTCTGCCGCATTGGGTACCGCCCCTGTTGTCGGGTAATCCTTGCCGTCATTTTTGATGGGGTATCCGTAGGCCACGGGCTTTCCGGCTGCATTGACGCCCTCGACGCTGACATTCCCGGAGGGATCCCACGTTCGCGTCTGACTCTTGGGTGGTGGGCCCGGATCATACTTCGATTTTGCAAGGTTGAGCTTCCAGGTACCCGCAAATGGATTATTTTGGGCCAATACCAGTCCCCCGGCCGCCAACGCAAAAAGGATAACCGCAAAAACTGTAAACAGTCGTTTCATGTGTTGCCCTCCTCGGATGCATTCCTGGGTGGTCCCGTTGAGCGCGGAACGGTACGCGGGAGATTACGCCGGGGTGCCAGAGGCGTCAAGGCGTGTTCTGCCGGCCGTGCTCGCTCCACTACTTGATGGCGATGGGATTCACGGGTGATCCGACCGCCCCGGTGATGGGCAGCGGAGGAGCGCAGAAGAAGAATTCATATACATGGTCGTGCGCGCAATCCGCCGCGAGGTCCTTCAGATAAAAAATTTCGCCCATGCTGATGCCGATCATGGGGATAACAACCCAGTGCCAGGGCTGGCTGGCAACATCCGATTCATTCGGGCGAACCTCGCATCCCCATGTGTCCGCGCAGATCGCGGCGATGTCCGTGCGGCGGATCCAGTCGGCGGTTTCAAATCGAAGGCCCGGCGAGTTACCACCAGCATAGTTGCCCCAATTTCCTGAGCTGAGACAACGCTCCATGTGCCCCGTGCGTACGATAACGAAATCACCCTTGCGTATTTCGACGCTTTGGGCGTCGGCACATTTTTCGAGGTCGCCGGTGCTGATGCCATAGCCGTCCTCGAGGGAATCGACGCTCATATGCCGGGCAACATCGAGGAGCACGCCGCGGCCAACCATCTTGTCCTTCGTCTTTTCGATGCCGTTCTTTTGCGCGCCGTTCGAATCGACAAGCCGGGCGTCGTAGCCGTTCCACATCTTTTCGCCGAAGAAAATGTGGCCCAGCGCGTCCCATTGCGTGCCGCACTGCAAGGGCATGGTCACCATGTCATCCGCATACCGGATTCCGATCGATTCCTGGCGTCCGGCTACGGCATCGGCTCCGGTCGCCAGCATGGTATGGATGGGATTGAAGCGATTGCCCCACAGACCGCTCTGCGGGCCGCTGCTGTCAAAATTCAGCGCCAGTGAGAAGACCTTTCCCTTGCGGATGAGTCTTGCCGCCTTGACGATGTCTTGTGGGGAAATGTTGTTGAGCGTGCCGATCTCATCGTCGGCCCCCCAGCGCCCCCAATTCTTCAGTCGCTCCGCAGCAGCGTTTATGTCTTTGAGCGTTACCTTCGAATCGCCATTCGGCATGGGCTGAATACCTCGCAGGGAAGTTTACAAGCATTCACGCAAACGCATACATTACCATCCTAAGTAATTTCAAACCCACGCCTTTTTTCATCCCTGCTGAGAGAAATTCGCGCTAACTTTTTCCCGCGGCGGCTCATTCTGCTAGAGTTATCCTTCGCCGTTACGCCGCTCGACAAACTGGAAGGAGCGTTATGGAGTTAAAGACTGTGGGCATGATCGGACTTGGAATTATGGGATCGGCGATGTCGGCCAATCTTATCCAAGCAGGATTCAGAGTCGTGGGCTATGACGTGCTCGCGCGACGCCGTCAAGACCATCGAAAGGCGGGAGGAACCGCCGCGCGCAGTTGCCGGGAGGTAGTCAAAGGCTGCGACATCATTGTGACGTCGCTGCCATCTTCCGAGGCGCTCCTGGACACCGCGGCGGAACTCGCCAAATCGGCGCGGACGAATCAAATTGTCATCGAGACCAGCACGCTGCCAATCCCGGTGAAAGAAAAGGCGCGCAAGCGCCTCGCAACACGCGGCGCGATCCTGCTCGATTGCACTCTGAGCGGGACGGGCGCGCAAGCGCGCGCTAAAGATCTGGTTGTGTACGCAAGTGGAGACCGCAAGGCCTACCGCCGCATCGCTCCGGTTCTGGACGGTTTTGCGCGCGCCCAATATTACGTTGGTGCGTTTAGCGCGGGCTCCAAAATGAAGTTCGTCGCGAATCTGCTGGTGGCGATTCACAATGTGGCGGCCGCTGAAGCGATGGTGCTCGCCATGAAATCCGGCCTCGACCCGGCGATGGCGCTGAAGGTGATCGCCGACGGCGCTGGAAGCTCGCGGATGCTTCAGGTGCGCGGTCCCATGATGGTGAAAGGAGACTACTCCGACGCGACGATGAAAGTGCAGGTCTGGCAGAAGGACATGACCATCATCGGCGACTTCGCGCGCAAGCTCGATTGTCCGACGCCGCTGTTTTCGGCGAGCGCGCCCATCTATACCGCTGCGATGGCAATGGGCTGGAGCGCGGAAGACACGGCTGCCGTGTGTGCAGTCCTCGAGCAGATGGCAAACATCCCACGCCGCCACGCGCGCGGACAACGCAGAGGGCGGCAAACCTAGAGACTTACAACCTTCGAGAGCGCACGCGCCGGAGCCGAGGTGGTTTCAGCAACGTGTTTCGCAAGCTGGTCAGCGTTTGTCTTCGGCCTTGGCGGGTTCGAACTCTGCCGCCCGTGACGCGTCCAGATCATGCTCAATCATTTCGAGCGAGCGGCCCTTGGTCTCTATTCCAAGGAAGATGTAGGCAAACCCCGCCAGGGCGAACCATGCTGCCAGATAGGAAAAAGACGGTACCAGCGCCGCGACTGACGCCTTCGGCGTGATGATGTTCGAAGATCCCACGATAAGAGCAAGCCCCAGCGGGCCTATCACCTTTCCAAGTCCGCCGAATCCGTAGGCCGAGCCCATACCCGTGGTTCGCAGCGACGCGGGCCAAACCTCCGCCGCGTAGGGGCCAACGATCGCGAAGCCCCCGTCGGCAAAAGCGTTGTTCACGATCAATATCAGCCAGAATAAAGACACGGTTCCGAAAAAAACGTCATGGTAGACGGCAGCCACAACCAGAAGGATCGCCGCACCGAAACTGGCGATGGCGCCGGAAGCCTTTCGACCGATCGCGTCCGATAGATAGGACAATCCGACACGCCCGAACAGGCCAGCAAGATTGACAAAGATCAACAGGAAGGACGCCCGCGCGGGCGTCACCTCCAGGAGTTGCACCAACAAGGTTGGAGCCCAGAGGGTAAGGCCGTAGTAGCCCGTTTGCGCGCCCAGATTTGTGATCCATGAGACCGCCAGGCTCCTGGGGTACCGGAAAATGTCCGACAACCGGGACATCGGCTGCCTCTGCCCCTCCGGCGCGCTCAGCGGGAGGGCGGCGGGATCCATTTCCAACGCCCAAGACAGCGACTTGCGCGCCTCCTCCATTCGCCCCATCTGGATCAGCCACCGGGGTGACTCCGGCACCCAGGCCAGGACCACTAGCGTGAGAAGCCCGGGAACCATCCCGATCGCAAAAAGGCCCCGCCAGCCCACGTAAGGAGTAGCGTACGCGCCGAGCGCGGCGCCCATAAGGACGCCGACCGGAACGGCCGAAGTTACCAGGCCGCCGACCAATCCGCGTTTTGCGGCGGGCACGAATTCCTGCACCAGCGGAAGGTCCACACAATACAGACCTCCCACGCCAAATCCAATGATGAAGCGGAATATCGCAAGAAACAGCCAGGCATTGTCCGGAGTAAAGGTCAGAATACCGGTGGCGATCGAAAAGTTCAGCACCGTCATGAGGAAGACTTTACGGCGTCCAATCTTGTCGGCAAGCCAGCCGTAAAAAGAGGCGCCGAACATCGCGCCGAAACCCGAGGAGAGCAGGATGAAGGCTGATTCTCCGAATGTGAGTTTCCATGGGCCGGCAATGAAGGCCACTACATAGCCAATCAGGAAGTAGTCGAAGAATTCGAGTGCGTCGGCTAGGATTGCCGCAAAAATGATGCGGCGCTGGTTTCCTGTCAGCTTGGTCTGCCGTTCGAGGTAGCTAAGCATCTTGAGATTAGTCGGGTACTTGCTTTGAGGCGTGCACCCACGGTACGCGGCAGCTTGGCGACACCATGGTCATCTCGCAGGTGCTGCGGAGGATAATGCACCCCGGGCGGAGGCTGGGTCAAGCAGGCGATGCGCCAATGTTGAGTTGTGGCAGCGACCACTCCCGCGCCGGCATCGCTCCCAGAACGTGTTGGCCGAGCGCCGGCGTGGATGAATTCAGCTACATGGCTTGCCTGAATGTGTTTGCGGACGGATTGGAAGGCCGGCTGCGAGTGGCGGCCGCCATGAACGCGGAGTTGGCAAACGTACCGCAAGTCAGACGTGGCGTGAGTCTGCTTTCCCGAGGTGGATGTGTGGCTCGACGCCTCGCGAAGTCCGCTGCGGACTCGACTCGCACGAACCGGAAACTATGGACTGCCGTTCATGAATTGGTGGCGCAGCTCCCTCCCTTCGATTACAGGGAGTATTAAGATTCGCGAAGACGGTCGATCTCGCTTGTAATATCATCGATGCTCGAAACCGGAAAAACAAATGGCCACACTGTTTGCCATCGTGCTGCTGGGATTTTTTCTCGGCATGAGGCACGCCACCGATCCTGATCACGTCGTGGCAGTGACAACCATCGTCAGCCGCGAGCGGACGATATTGCACGCCGCGCTGATCGGCGCTCTTTGGGGATTGGGACACACAGCGACGATTCTCCTGGTTGGCTCCGCCATTATCCTGTTCAAGTTGTCGATCCCCCCGAGGCTTGGACTAAGCATGGAATTGTCGGTGGGACTCATGCTGATTCTACTGGGCGTACTGAATCTAACGGGGCTCATGCGGCGGGCGATCGAGTGGATCACGATTCGCCGGCTTGGCCCCGGTGCACACTCGCATTTCATTTTCGGACGGTTGATGAACCATACTCACGATGATGGTGGCGAACCTGTATTCCCGGGACCGGAATCCATCTTCGGGTGGACTCCCCAGTGGTGCCCGCAGTGGTGGAAAACGCTCGGTCTTTTTCACATTTTGCGGCCGCTGACCGTAGGAATCGTGCATGGTCTTGCGGGATCGGCCGCAGTGGCTTTGCTGGTCCTGATGGCTATCAATCGTCCCTCATGGGCGATTGGATACCTCCTCATTTTTGGACTCGGAACCATTGCCGGGATGATGCTGATTACCGCAGCGATTGCGCTTCCGTTCACTTATACGCTGCAGCACTTTGTGCGATTGAATCGAGGATTAGCGATGGCCTCGGGAATACTGAGCCTGGGCTTTGGCCTATTCTTGTGCTACCACATCGGTATCGTCGGCGGGCTGTTCACAAACCATCCGAATCGGACGCCTCACTGAAATTTTCGACCTCTCGTTAGCGCCGGCGCGACTGGTCTTTTGCAGATCCATCCAGCACTGCTGATGTCCTTAGGGTTGGTATTGGAATTATCGTAGCCCGCGTCTTCAGAGTTTGTGTGGCAACCCACACGTGAAATGCTTTTGTAGCGCCGGCCTTCAGGCCGGCACTGTAGATTCCAGCACATGCCCGCCTGAAGACGGGCGCTACAGAGAGCAAAACTTTCTCAAGCCGGCTGCCGGTGCGATGGAAGCGGTGAATGCTCCCGCAGCCACGATGCCAGCCGCTCGAAGAATCCCTTTCGCAGCGCAACCTCCAGGAAATTGAGCGTCAAAGCAAGCACGAGCCAGTAGGGCCACAGAGCTTTGCGTTCACGTACCAGGCTGCCCCGATCGTTCAGCAACTGGTCGATCGAAGGGTGCATGCGGCCGCCCGTCACGCGGCTAATCTCGCCGAGCAGGGCCGTATTGACCGCCTGCGGCTTCATTTCTTCCGACTCGCGATAGAACCCGGCCTCTGGCAGGACCAGTTCAGAGCTGCCGGAAACGATTCGATAGAGGCCGCCCTGACCGGCCGGGATGTGCGCCTCATAATGGCCCGGAGCCGTTTCCTCCAACGGAAGCGATCGAGAAGCCTCCCCCGGCACCTCCACGAGAATGTGCGGAGGGCCGGAAACGGCGAGCGCCGCCGCCGTCGGATTGTCCGCATTCGCCAGCACATCGTAATACACGACCGCTTCGCCCTCGCGAGTTCCTGGACGGACGCCGGCGCGCACAGTGCGGTCGCGGTGGGAAACGTCCCGTACCATTTGTGGCCACAGGGTCCCGAAGGACTTCCAGCGGACCCAGGGGGCCGCCCAGCGGCTCTTGGCGTCCGACATGAACGCGATCACGCGGCCCAAGCCGTAACGCCAGCGCACCAAGAGCGGCTTGTCGACATCCACGCGCAGGATGGTCTCCGTACCCTCCTTCGCTTCCGCTTTGACGAAGCCCAGCAGGCGCGGCGAGCGGCCGAAATCGATGCCGTCGGTAAATTCCACCGGGCGGACGCGGACGGCGCGCACCGGGCGTTCCTGGATCGCCAAATCCTCCTGGGAGCGAACTTCGCCGTTGATGATCTGCGGGATCGATGCCGGGTTCTCGACGAAATACACCTTGCCCTTCGTCTTGCGCGCCAGTTCTTCCAGCAGCTCGCGGTTGATGTAGTCCCCGACGCCGATGGTGGAGATGGTCACTTGTTTCGCGAGCGCATCCCGCTCGAGCCTCGGAAAATCTTCCTGCGTGCCCGGCGTTGAAACACCATCGGTGAGCAGGATGATGTGCTTATGGCTGGCCTGCTCATTCACGATCGTCTCGAACCCGGATTGCACAGCCTGGTATATCTTCGTGCCGCCGTTGGCCGTAATTTGGCCGATCAGATTGCCCTTGTCCTCGAGCTCACCTGCCGGTCCCATGGGTATGACCCAATTGAAAGTTTCGTCGAAGGAAATGACCCCGATTTTGTCGATGGGACGCAGCGTCTTGATGCTGGCGCGCGCCGCTTCTCGGGCCATCTCGATTTTCGGACCGCTCATGCTTCCCGACTTGTCCAGCACGAGCACGACCGCCGTGGGTTTCTCGGGTGGCGGCGCCGCGCGGACGGGCAGCATCTTCTCCAGAGGCGTCTTCGGCTCTTGAGCGAGCTTGGCATTGCTATCGCCGGCGATAAAAATCAGGCCTCCTCCGGCATATACGTATTTTTCGAGTGCCGCGTCCTCGTCGGGTGGGAGATCGTGATCGGGATAATTATCCAGCAAAACGGCATCCCAGTCCCGCGCGGTGTGATTCACCGGAAAGGCTGCCGCCGTTTCCACGTCCACTTGCGCCCGTTTGAGCGTCGCCAGCAGCGGGGCGGAAGTCTCGCGGCCGCCCGCAACGTAAAGCACTCTAGGCCGGCGCACAGTGACGGCCTGCGAGAACAATACCTGCTCGGCCCCGGCGCTGGAGATGTGCACCTCCATTAAATTCACGCCGCTCTCGGCGATCCGCGCCTCCAAGTCCACAGCATTGTTGCCAGCCCGCAGGTCCGCCGTGGAGGATCCAATCTCTTGTCCCTGGGAGGTAATCCAGATGCGCGCCGGAATCGAGCCCGCGCTGTCGATCTGCAAAGACAAGATGAATCGTTCGCCGGAAAACACGTCCTGGGGGGAAGCGATGCTCTGCACCTTCACTGGCAGGGGCGCGGTGCCGCCCGCCGGCACGGTGAACACGGCAATGCCACGTTCCCGTGCGCGCAGGGCTTCGGTAAGCGCGTGCCCGCGGTTCTCGTTGCCATCGCTGATCAGCAGGACCCGCCGCGCTCCCTGTCCCGGAAACGTGCTGAGGGACAGTTGCAGCGCACCTTCGATATCTGTAGCCATCCCGTCCTTCGGGTCCACTCCTTGAGGGATGCTCACCTTATCCGCCTGCCGGGGGACGGTACGAAGAGTGGGGTGCTCCGCGAACATGATCAGCCGCAGATCCGCACCGGAATTCTTGCGAACCAGATCGCGCAGCATGGCCTCGCCGCGCTGCAATGACTCGCGCGGCATGCTGGCGGACGTATCCATCAACACCGTGACGGCCAATTTCTGCACCCGCATGGGAGCCCACGGATCTGCCAGAGCAATGGCCAGGACGGCGAAGGCCGCACACTTCAGCGCCAGGCACGCGCGCGATGCTCCCGGCAGCCTCCGCATCCATATCCACAACACGGGCAGCAACCCGAGCAGAAACAGAAAAATAGGTTGTTCGAATGTCACTCAGCCACCTAGATAACGAGGTTCGGTTTGCGAACCTCGGATTCCTCCGGGGTCCGCTCCAATTCCAGATCAGCATTCTGCAATTCGCCGTCGCCGGACATTGCCCGCATCTCAATCGCTCGCCGATTTTCCCGGCCGGAATAATAGAGCCACCATTCCAGCCACAGCGCGACGATGCCCAGCAGCACCAGCCAACGCCACATATTCCACCCCGCTTGTTGAAGCGGTTCCGATTCGACGCCGGCCGTTTCGGGCGGAGTCGTCTTCATGCGCTGCGTGGGCAACGGCGGAGCGTTCACGGCGACGCTTGTTTCGCCGTTTGGTGAGATTACGCGATACGTGCCGGTTTCCGTCGCGAGCAAGTGCACATCCGGCCCCTTGCGCGCGAATGGCACATCTTTCCCCGATGGGGCAGTAATTCGAGTGGCTGGACCCGGCAGGTCTAATTCCCCGGTGGAAAGTGAATCCGCGGATTCGTCCACCGAATGCGTCATCCATTCGATGCCGCCGGCCATCAGCAGCGGAAACGCTGATTGAAGAGGGAAATTGGAGTTATGAGGGTCGAAACCGATGATGAGTACCCTGCGCCCATTCTGTTCGCGTGCCAGGATCAACGGCGCCGGTGGGTTCCCTTCGGTGGAAGCCAATATTGTATCGGTGGGCAGCATGTTGAGCAGGGCAGGATTGCGCACGCTGACGTCATGCGTGCGCACCCAGCGGGTCACCGGGTGCTGTGAGTTCCACCCAACGACACGAACCGGGTGGGAGGCGGCCGAGGCGTGTCCGCTGAGGAACCAAATGGAATTGAAGGCTGGCTGGGCAGGCAGGCTCGAACCCTGGTAAATGGCGACATCGGGCGAGACGTCCACGTTCATCGCCGGGGTCACAACGTCCGTGTACAAATAGGGGTTGCTGGAAAGCACCGTGAGCAAATCCGTTGCAAAGGGAGAATTGCCGGTAAACACGGCCACCCGCACCACACGGAATGTAGGCAGATTGACAATGGCACGGTCGTCGGCGTCCAAAGCGTCGGACGGGCTGATCTCTGCCTGCAGCAACCCACCCTTTCCCCAGATGAATTCATTCTCCGCATTGGCCAGTTCGCCGGGAGACAGCGAAATCGTTCTCTGGCCCAGCGGTTCGCCGCTGACCGACAGCTTCAGGACCACGCTGGCTTTGGTATCGCCGTAGTTCTTCAGTTGCGTGAGCAAATGCCAGAGATCGGGCTGCGCTGCATCGCGCCGCAAGGAAAGGCGAGTGATTCCGCGGTTCTGGACAGGCGCTTCGCCACCCACGAGCCGGACAAGAAATTGAGGCTGGCCGCGGTTGTCCTCCGGATTTTCCATGGCCGCCCGAAACTCGTCCAGGCCGCGAGCCTGCTGCTCGTCAAGCATTCCGGGGCCTACGTAAACAAGCAGCCCGGGCCGCGAGCCGGACAAGGCGGCCCTGCCCATTCCGAGGGCGCGCGGAATATCCGCAGTGCCGCTGGAAGTTCGCGCCTCCGCGATCGCCCGGCGCAGGGCCCCCCGGTCGGTAGTGAACGGCAGAATCGGCGGTGCGTCGGCCTCTGCGGGAAGCAACAGCACGCGATCGCCCGAAGGCAGCGAATCCAGCAAGCGCAGGGCCTCCTGGCGCTCCCTGTCGATCCACGGGGATGCGCCCGTCGGCCGCACCTGCGACCAAATAGATGTATCAAGCACGATCACGACGCTGCGGCCCTCGAACGTGATGCCCCAGCGGAGATTCGCCAGCGCAAGGATGAGCAACAACAGGAACAGAACTTGCGCCAGCAAGGCCCACGGTTCCCGGAGCCGCCTGCGGCGCGGCTGCGCGATAGGCTGGACGCTAGCCCAGAAACGCAGCGTGGAAACTCGCCGGTGTTGGGGCCGGCGATGGTGCAGATAGAGCCACAGCGCCAGCGCGGCCAGCGCCGACCAAACGACGGCCACTTCAACCGGACTTAATGCAAGCCAGTTCATGCCACCACCCGGCCGCTTCGCAGGCTCCGCAGCACAAAATCCTGGTAGGCAACGTTGGTCACTGCGCGGGCGTACCTTCCGCCGTTGCGCAAAGCAAGCCGCCGCAAACGCGCGGAGAATTCGAGAAACCGGCGTTCATAAAGCGCCGTGCTTTCCGGCGAGCAATCCACGGTGCGTTGCGCTCCCGTTTCGGCGTCTTCCAGAATCAGCTCCCCGGCAGCCGAGGGACGTTGCTCTTCTGCGCTGTGCACTTGGACGAGGACGAAATCGTGGCCGGCCGAGCGCAGCATCTCCACCGCCCGCTCGCATCCCGGTTCATCGAAGAAATCGGAAATGACGATGACGATGCCCCGGGATGAAAAGTTGCCCATGAACTCTTTGGCCGCGCCAAACAGATTGGTGCCGCCCCCGCACGAATGCTCGCCCAAAAACTGGAGGGCCGGCCACAGGCGGTCGCGCCCGCCAGAGACAACCAACGGCTTGTTGAGACGCTCCGCGAACGGCACGATCGTGACGGTGTCCAGGTGCAGGAGGGCCAGATAGGCGAAGGTCGCCGCCAGCCGCTGCGCGTACAGGAATTTCGATTCATCGGCGCCTTCGCAATCCATCGATTCACTGCGGTCCAACAAGATGCGCACGGGAATATGCAGCTCGGTCTCGTAAATTTTCATGAAGAGCTTGCCCAGCCGGAGATAGGCGCTCCAATCGAGAGACCGGGGATCATCACCGAAGCTGTACCGGCGGTAATCGGCAAACTCCATTCCCGGTCCGCGCATGCGGGAGTGGTGCTCGGGGCCCACAGCGCCGGCCAGGTTGTTGCGGCACAGCAATGTGACCTGTTCGAGCGTCTTCAAAAATTTGCGGTCGAGTAAAAGCGGCGAAGTCATGGCAATCACGTCAAAAAAGGAAAAGAGATCTTACCCGGCGCGCTCCCTGTAGCGCAGAACCGCATTTCCACCTCGGATTTGGGATCCTCTTCTGGCGGGCTCCACGCCCCGGCCAGGCCGGGGCGTTCAGCGTAAAAGTAGAGCCCGCTCCCGAGGTTTTAGCTGATCTTGCCGGCGATCTCGTCCAGCAAATCATCGGTCGTCCGGCCATCCGCCTGGGCTTCGAAGTTCAAGATGATGCGGTGGCGTAAAGCGGGCAGCAGGAGCGCGCGAACATCTTCCATGCTGACATTGAATCGTCCGTCCAATAATGCGCGGACCTTTCCGCCAAGAATCAAGGTCTGTGCGCCGCGCGGAGAGCTGCCATAACGAACGTACTTGTTAGCTAGAAGATTTTCCCGGCCTTCCGGGTGTGTGGCGAGCACGAGTTTCACCACATACTCCTGGACGTGCGGCGCTACGGGAACCGTACGCACCACCCGGCGCATCTCCATGATCTGCGGACCATCGACCACGGAGAGCACCGGCTTGGCGGCCCCCTGGGTCGTGCGGTCCAGGATGTCATGCAGATCCTCACGTCCGGGAAAGGGCACGCGCAGCTTGAATAGGAACCTGTCCAACTGCGCCTCCGGCAACGGATAGGTGCCTTCCATCTCCAGTGGGTTCTGCGTGGCCATCACGAAAAATGGTTCTTCCAACTGGTGCGAGGTGTGCGCCACCGTCACCTGTTTTTCCTGCATCGCCTCCAGCAACGCTGATTGCGTTTTGGGTGTGGCGCGATTGATTTCATCGGCGAGCAGCAGGTTGGCAAAGATGGGGCCGGGCTGGAAACCGAGCGATTTTCTACCGTCGCCGTTTTCCTGGACCACGGCCGTGCCGATCACGTCGGCCGGCATCAGGTCAGGGGTAAATTGAATGCGCGAATACTTCAGCGCGACAGCCTGGGCAAGCGTGCGCACCAGCATGGTCTTGCCGAGGCCGGGGGCGCCTTCCAGCAACACGTGGCCTCCCGCCAGGAGCGCGATCAGCACGCCATCCACTACCTCAGCCTGGCCAACGATCATCTTGGAAATCTCGCCGCGAACTTCTTGTATCTTTTCGGCGAGTGATTCAGCCTGCTGAATGAGAGGGTTGTCGCCCTTCTGGCCTTCCATCCGAACCGATCCCGTCATGAATCCATCCTTTTACCTGGCATCCAGCTTGCCCCAAACATGAATTCACTTCTGTCCATTCACAGGGTGCTCGAAATAGTGCTGCACATACAGACGGTAGCGTGCCGGGATATTTTCCTGCTCTGCGCCGTTGGTCACCGCCAGTGCCTGGGGAGACACGTCGCGAACGGGCAGCCGCGCCGCACCCGTCCCGGGGCTGACGCGCATGCGCGTCTGCTCCTTGAAACCTGTGGATTCAAGCGCGATGCGATCGGGCACCGCGTTCACGGGAAGTGCTGCCTGATCTTTCCTTAGCTCCTTGGTCCCCTGTTGGCTCCCGGCCCCGTTGCTGCTGTTTTGCGACGGTTTCTGTTGCGCGTCGGAGGCGCCTCGTGAATCACCTTTTTTGTCGGTCTCTCCTGAACCGGGTTGGCGTGAATTACCTGACTGCGGCATGCCTTGAGAGTTGGGCTGCTGCTGATTCGCCTGGTTGTTCGCTTGCTGCCCCGGCGAATTCGATAACATGTTTTTCAGCGCCTGCATCAGTGACTGCGACAGGGATTGACGGCTGTCTTGCGAGCTCTGTGCTTCCGATTGCTGCTGCGAGTCTCCCGCTGTGCGTTCGTTGCCGCTGTTGCCTTCCGGTGATTGAGGGGCGCCGTTTTCCTGCTGCTGCGAATCCCCCGGCTTCATTTCTCCCTGACCGCCCGGCATGGGAGATGAGGGTTGATCTTGCTGCTGATCGCTGAAATTGGCTTCTTGTGAATTCTGTTGCCCGTCTTCAAGCTTGGTCCCCTGTTCATCACTCGCTTGCCAGAGATCATCCGCAGCGCGCGCAGAATCACCGGGCCGGGCCTCATCGGCTGGCGCGTCCGGTTTCGAGTTCATAAGGGCGATCGTTCTCTGGAGGTCTTTCTCCATGGCGTGCGCAATCGGAGAAAGTATCGATTGCACGAGTTGCGATCGTGCCGCGTTTTGCAGCAGCGCCACCATTGGCGGCTTGTAATGGATGCGGTAGACAAAGAATCCGGCGGCAGCCACAGCCAGCACGAGCGTGCGGCGAGCCGCGGGAGGCAATCGGACAGGGAACAATGCGCGCGGACTCACTTGCGCCAAACGCGTCACGGCATCCTGGCGCTGGAGCAGGATCATTCCGTCAGGGTTCTGCGCGGCCCCTAAGTGGACCGCCGTCGAGACCCGGTCGTAAAGGCCTGCGGCCGAATCGAGGCGGCGAGCTGCGTTGTACGCGGAAGGCCGCGTGCTCCATGCCCAGACGAAAACGACAATGGCTCCGATGGCTGCCAGGATCCCGGCTGAAATCACCGCCCATGCTAACTTCGGGCTGAACGCAGCGGCCACGATCAGGCCGGCCAGAATCCAGGCCCATAATTTCATCCAGCCGCAAAGAAATGTGTTGGCAAGAATTCTTTGGCGGACCACGCCAAGAGTATCAATCACTCCTTGCAGTTCCGCCGGCCACTTGTGATTTCCGAAGTCGGGCGCGCGGGAGGCGAGGTTCACGCCAGGTTGCTTCTGACTGCGGGCGGAGATTTCCTTCCAGGTATTCCTGAGAGCGGAGAAGAGGGCAGGCCCGGATACACTATCGGGCGCCACTAATTTCACCTTCTCTCGTGCAAACACAAAAAGCCTCCCCCACAGGTTCGGCCGTCGAAACTGCTGACTCCAATCTACCCCAAGATTCCCGCTTTCCAAACTAAATCCGCATGCGCATTGGATCGAACAGGATGATTCGCGCCACATCGAAAATCGATCTACGGGACGGTGTAGGAGCAGGCGAATACCCACTCTCTTGGATGCCGAGTGGGACAGGTTGGTGGCGCGAATTCAGTGGCCTTCACCCGGCCGAGACTCGGCCAAAGACCATCGTTTCTGCAAAGAGTTGCTCTATTGCGGAACTTGAATGCCATACTTAATCACTGTTGCCGTGACCCGCTTGGGTCTGAATCGAGCGGACCCGCGCTTCATTTCGGTACGCTAAAGCAGGGCGATAAGATCGATTTCGACGCGGACGTTGCGGGGCAAGCGCGCGACCTCGACGGTCGAACGCGCCGGCGGATTTGCGACGAAGTACCGCGCATAGACTTCGTTCATCGCAGCAAAATCATTCATGTCGGCGAGGAACACCGTGGTTTTTACGGCACGCTGGAGGGAGGAGCCCGCGGCGTTCACGATGCCCTTCAGATTTTCGAGCACGCGCTCGGTTTGCCTGGCAACGTCGCCCTCGACGATTTGCTGCGTCTGCGGGTCAAGCGCAATTTGTCCCGAAAGGAAAACAAATCCGTTCGCCTTGACGGCCTGCGAGTATGGGCCGATGGCTTTCGGCCCGCGATCCGTTGCGACAGGTTCTATCACACGATCCTCCTCAATGGATGGCCCTGCCGTGCGAGTGGCGCGGCAAGAACACATACGATCTAGTTCACGCCCTGCGTGCTCGGTGGATTGCTGTAGCGAGCGCGGAAGTCATCCGGAATGCCGGGGCGATTGAGCCATGTGCGAAAGACCTCGGCGAGGTCTCGCCGTGAAGCTGCTTCCGCCGCGGCCCTGAGTTCTTCGTCGGCCACTTCGTCTCCTCCACGAGCCCGTACGATATGATGGAACGCCGCGCGGAGATTGTCGCGGCCGCATAGGTCCTCCAGCGCGACGAAAAACAGCGCGGCTCTGTAGCCGGTGGAGATGCGCTCCGCACGCGAATATCCCGCTTGCGGCTCGAGTAACCGCCTATCCGTTGCCGCGCGTCTCGACTCGTCATATCGGCCGAGAAGAAACGCGACCATGCGATAGCGCTGGTCTTGACCACGCCCCTCGGCGGCTGCGACCAAACCAAACAATCCCACGCCGCGGCCCATCAGAACTTGCGCTTCCGGGCTTGGCCTCACGCGCCAGCCAAACCACGTTCGAGCAAGTTCGTATTCGGCGAGCTCGAGTATCGATTCGTTCGCGACGCCTTGCGCGAATGCTCGAGGATCGAGCAACACGCCCCCTGGAAACGATGCGCCGCCCGCATCGCCCGACGCGCCAAACTCCGCAGGCAGATCACCTGGCGCTTCTACGATGCGAACTGCGGTTTTGTCCTTTGACACAGGACCGAAAAAATCCGTGAATGCCCGCATGGAAGAAGCGAGACGCACCGCAGCCGTTTGCGATTGTTGCACGTCGAGTGGCTGGAGCGTCCAGAAATTCACTTCGCCCTGCGGCGTGCGGACCTTCTGTTCCAGGTAACGGCCCGCGACAACGTAAGGGAGAAAGTCCTTGCTCGGTTGAATCCTGAAGCGGTGGGCAACCAGGTTCCCATCGGTTCCGGGCTTGAGCGGCTTGCCGGGCGCGAGCACGCGAAAATCCGGAGGGGCAACCACCGTAAGGCTCGCTGCTATTGGATTGGGGCCGCCTCTTACGAAAACGCCGGTTGGCGGCTGCCACAGAGGCAGTGCGGTTTCATCCGCAATGTAAAACGCCACAGCCGATGCCGCGACGGTGCCGCGGCCGGCGGTTTCGGGCCTCAGGTCCCATTCGGTGACGATCTCGCGCGGCTGCTGTTGTTCCCAGACAGGATCAAACGGCGCGCGCATCAAGCGGCGATCTGTATCGGAAGTACGCTGCGGCAAGACCTCGCGGCCGTTGATGGTCACGCGCAAATTCTGTGGTCCGAAGGTAGGCCCTTCAGGCAGGCGCACTTCCATCGACCGAAGCGGGCGGTCGCCAACATTGTCGAAGTGATCGACAACGCGCACGTGGAGCCCCGCGCCACGAGGCGCATCGGCAACGGCGCGAATTTCGGTTTGGCGATCGACGAACCGGAAGCCCGGACCAAGCGGCTGCACGCAACTCGTCGTCAAGAATGCCCACGCACAAAGGGCAATGGGAAGCGGGCGCGGGCTCCGCTTGGAGCCCGCCAGAATAACGATGCGGAACCGTGTTTGCCCAGACAAGGTGAAACAATTCTACCGGGGCTTGCTGTGCGGGTCAAAAAGTTGCTGTCGGGATCGGGCTCTATTTTTACGGTGAACGCCCCGGCCTGGCCGGGGCGTGGAGCCCGCCAGAATCGGGATCGGGCTCTACTTGGAGCCCGCCAGAATCTTGATTTCGCCGATCGGCTTGCCCTTCCAAAATCGGTTCCAGTTGTCCAGGGAGGTGAACGTGCGGATGTGCATGCGATCAATATAAAGAGTCCCGCGCAGGTGATCGATCTCGTGTTGGAGGATGCGCGCGTACCATCCCGATGCTTCCAGCACTTCTTTCTTTCCACGTTCATTCAGAAATTCCACTCGGACGGTGCGCGCTCTGGGAACAAGTGCGGAAAAACCCGGAAGGCTGAGGCATCCCTCGAAGAACTCCGCCGTATCATCACTGGTTTCCGCAATTCTCGGGTTGATGATGGCGTGAAACCGCACGGGCCGCCTCTCGCGCTCTTGAAGCTGCTCTACAGGGACGTCCTTGTGGTATTCCTCCCGGTCCTCGATCACAGCGAGTTGCAGGGAAAGGCCCACCTGCGGAGCTGCAAGCCCGACGCCCGGCGCGTCGTGCATGGTTTTTCGCATCGACTTGATCAGTTTCTGAATTTCCTTACTGGTGATCTCCGCAGGGCTCAACGGTCGGGCCTGTTGCCGCAGGACCGGGTTCCCGGTCTGTACAATCTCAAGTTCCACACCGATCTCGATTCTTGCGCAAATCGGCCTCCGGCGCGCACAGTTTGAAATTTAAAATTTCAAAACGAATGCTCGTGCAGCCGCCTGCACCTATGAGACGAACTCTTGGAAACCGTCAGCGTCTTCTGCGGGCACGTCCTTGATAGACAAAACCGTGGCCCCCGGCGGCGTTTTGGCGTTGGGCAATATAGGAGGAGGCCTGCTCCTCGGTGATGCCCTTCTGGACCATGTCCATAATCGCAGAGTCGCTCACGCCGGCATTCTTCAGCCCGGCGAGCTTTCCTCCGGAAAGCACAGGCAATCCCTGCGAGCGGCGTTGCGCAACGGCCAAAATCACTTTGTCGGAAAGACCGGCGAGGCGCAAGGCTTGCGCCTCCCCGGCCCACAGTCCCAGTTGATTCAAACGCGCCAGCTCCAACACCGTTTGCTCAGAGGCGCCTGCGGAGAGCAAATTCGCGATGGGCTGGCCGCCGGAGAACGGCTGCTGGCGGCTGCGCGCAAGCTTAATCAACTCGACGCAGGACGGATCGGAAAGGCCAGCCTGGCGAGTTTTGGCGAGTTCGCCGATTTCGGCGTTAGAGACGTTCAGGGTCCGAAGCTCGCTGACACTGTTGAACCACATACCTGCGTCGTCGAGCGGCTGCGTATTGGTTTGCTCGGCGCGCTTACAAGCGGCAAGCGGCAGCATTAAGATCAGCAGCAGTCCAAGCAAGAGGCGTGGCCTCGTCGAAACCCAGTATTGGACAGGTAAAGGCATCCCTACCATTGTAGCCGGGCTGGTCTGGAGTGGCACCGACGTGTGCTGGGAAGATTAACGGGGGATGAAGCGGAGCGAAGCCAAAAAGGACCTCGTGCCGGGAAGCTCAAACCTTATAGAGGCGTTCGACATCGAAAACACCCGATATCTTCCTGATATTCGTCATGATGCGCTCCAGGTGCTTGCGGTCGGTGATTTCAAGTGTGAGATCGATACGGGCGTGCAAATTGTCGGGGTGGCTGCCGAGGGTGCGGATATTCGAACCTGTTTCGCTGATGACACTCGTGATGTCGGCGAGCATGCCGGGCCGGTCCTGCGCACGGATCAAGAGATTGACAGGATAGATCGATCCGGCGGCGCCCCCCCATTCGACATCGATACGCCTTTCCACTTGGTAGAGCAAGTTTTGAACGTTGGGACAGGATTTGGAATGCACAGCGACGCCGCGGCCGCGCGTGACATAACCGACGATGTCGTCCCCCGGGATCGGATTGCAACATTTGGCGCGAAATACCATCAGGTCGTCCTGGCCACCAACCTGCAGGGTAGCTTCGCCGACCCTCAACATGCGTTTGACGGTCGAGACGAGTCGCGCGGGCGCTTCCTCAGCCTGTTCCGGCTTTTCTCCGAGCGGCTCGCCCAGCGCGTTCGAAAGAATTTGCCGTGCGGAAAACTTCCCGTAACCCAAATCGGCGTAGAGATCTTCGAGCTTCGCGCATCCGTATTCGGAAGCCACTCGGAGAAGATCGGCTTCCGGAATTTTCTTCAAGCTGCGGCCCACCTGGCGCGCTTCCCGCTCGAGCAAACGGCGCCCGACTTCCGTCGCCTGGCTCCGCTCGATGAAGTTGATATGGTGGCGGATTTTGCTCCGGGCGCGGGAGGTGCGCACAAAGTTCAACCAGTCCCGGCTGGGGACGTGGCCCTTCTGCGTCAGGATCTCGACGACGTCGCCGTTGGAGAGGCGGTGCCGCAGCGGAACAATCTGGCCGTTCACCTTCGCGCCGATGCATTGATTACCCACTTCGGTGTGAACGGCGTACGCAAAATCAACCGGTGTGGCGCCGCGCGGGAGCGCGAGCACCTTCCCCTTCGGCGTGAATGCATAAACCTCTTCAGGGTAGAGATCTACCTTGAGCGTCGACATGAATTCCGACGGCTCTTGCATTTCTTTGACCCATTCGATCAATTGCCGCATCCACAGGATGCGCTGATCATCGGCATCGGAAACGTCCTTCCCGTCCTTGTATCTCCAGTGCGCGGCAACCCCTTGTTCGGCGATACGGTGCATTTCCTGCGTGCGAATCTGGACTTCGAACGCCTGCCCGGAATGAATGACCGTCGTGTGGAGGGACTGGTACAGGTTCGGCCGGGGCATGGCGATGTAATCCTTGAACCTGCCTGGTACGGGACGCCAGACCTGGTGGATAACACCCAGAGCCGCGTAACAGTTGCGGATCGTGTCGGTGATCACGCGGACGGCGAGCAGGTCATAGATCTGGTCAATCGTGCGATGTTGGCGCAGACTTTTCTGATGAATTGAGTACAGCCGCTTGACCCTGCCCTCCACTTCGGCGGTAATCCCGTTTTCCGCCAGCCGCTTGCGAATCGTATCCTGTAAATCCGTCAGAAACGCTTCGAACTCCTTTCTTTTCGAAACGACGGTCTTCTGAAGTTCCTGATAGGCCTCAGGTTCCAGGTAACTGAAGGCGAGATCTTCGAGTTCTCCGCGAATCAGCCCCATCCCCAGCCGATGCGCGATGGGAGCGTAAATGTCGAGCGTCTCCCGGGCGATGCGCTGCTGTTTTTCGGCGGGAAGAAAACCGAGCGTGCGCATGTTGTGCAGCCGGTCCGCAAGCTTCACCACGACGACGCGAACGTCGTTGACCATGGCAAGGAGCATCTTGCGGACGTTTTCAGCCTGGCGGGCCTCGGGAGCCAGCAAATCCAGGCGGCTGATTTTTGTGACCCCTTCG
Organism: Terriglobia bacterium; assembly: GCA_041488495.1. Classification (GTDB taxonomy): domain Bacteria; phylum Acidobacteriota; class Terriglobia; order Acidiferrales; family UBA7541; genus Palsa-360. The sequence goes on along the minus strand of JBGPPL010000029.1, from coordinate 22,204 downwards.
ACCAGGCGGGCAATGTCCGGACCAAAGCGTTCCACAATGCGCGCCGAGGGAATGCGCGTGTCCTCAACCACGTCATGCAACAGGGCGGCACAGAGCGTCGTAATGTCCAGCTTCATGTCCGCCAGGATGTGCGCCACTTCGAGCGGGTGCGAGAGGTACGGGTCGCCGGACTTGCGCAACTGCGCGCGGTGCTGTTCGGCGGCGAATTCGAACGACCGCCGGAGCAGCTCAATGTCGCTTGCCGGGCGAGTCTGGCGAACCTTCTCGACCAGTTCGAGGAAACGCGACTGCAGCGCGCGCCCCGTGCGCTCCGTTTTGCCGGTGACCAGCGGAGATAGTCCTGCGGGCTTTTCGACTGAAGACATTGTTGTTATTTTATGTCTATTTGATGCACCGGGCGAGGAAAGAGTTCCGGACGTGCGCGGGATGAGGGACTCCGTCCAACAGATTGCTCCAGCGGAACCTACTGCCTGGATAGAAGCACGCCAAAAACGAGGAAGCGGTCCCGCGTGCGGGACCGCTTCGCATCTAAAATCTGAATGGAAAGTTACTCCGTGAAGACGGCTAGGACTTAGCTGGGGCTTCCATCTTCTTCTGCTTGATTTCCTTCGCCTTGTCCACCAACTCGTCAGCCTGCTTCAACAGGGAAGCGCGCTCGTCGGGGGTGGCAGCTTCGTCAGCCTTACGGCGGAGAAGGAGATTGAGGTAGGCCATGGCATCATCATAGTCAGGGCGAAGCTCCAAAGCCTTGCGCAGCTTCTCGATGCCTTCGTCAATCAACTGGCCGTTTTCTTTGATGTAATCCTCACGAACCTGGGGCGGCATTGGATCGTCGTCCTTGAGCGTCTTTCTCAAGTTCGCCAGGCGGTACTTGCCGCGCATCTCGAGGTTCGAGCGATACGTAAGCGTCCAGTCAATGACGCCAATCCAGTAGTAAGGCTCCGGGTCTTCCGGCTTCAAGGCAATGTGCTTCATGTGATAGGTCTTCGATTCTTCAAACCGGGCCCGCGTGTACGGCGTCCCGGCCATGTTGTAGAGAATCGACCCGATCCCATCGATTGCGGAAATATTGTTCGCATCCGCCGTAAGAACATCCTGGAATTCCTTTATAGCCTGTTCGCCCATGCGGATATTCTCGTCCGAAGGCGCGCCTGGAATGTACTGAGTGGCGTAGGCCGTGGCGAGATACAGGCGCGCGTTGGTCAGAGTGGGATCGAGTTCCTTGGCCTGCTTGAAATCCTCGATGGACTGGTCGAATTTTCCGTCTCGATAGGCGGCCACGCCCTTATTGAGCAGGTCGCGCGCTTTGAGCTTGTCGCAGCCAGTGGCGCCGAAAGCGACGATAAACGTGGCGGCGAGCATCGCCACGGACGTGATGTTTTTGGAGTGCCGGAAATGCGCAAAAGAATTCATGGCAGACGATCCATCCCCGCGATTATTTTGTGTTCCCCCCGAGAGGGCAATGAAACTTCTGATCACTGAGCTGGCAATCTTTCTCTTACAAGCCAGCTTTCCCGACGCCCGCGCTACCCAGGAACCTAATCGCGCGGGCTACAGCCGCACACTCTACACCAGCATGGCCCCGGAACAAAGCAACATTATCTTCAAATGAGGGTAGAGAGAGAACGGCATCCACCTTGCTACCGGTCCTTCCGCTAAACCGGACCGGTTTACTTTCCAGCTTCGAGATTGGCCGTGATCAACCCAACCTTATCGATGCCGGAGCCCCGCATGATGTCGATGGCTCGCGCAACATCGGCAAAGCGCACCGCGTCGTCCCCCTTGACGAAGGCGACCTTCTCGGCGCGCTCTTTGAATACGTCGGAAAGGCGCGGACCAAGCGAGTCCCAGGTGGCATCTTCTTCGTTGATCTTCACCTTCCCGGTATCAAGGATCTGTACGACAATCGTCTTCTGCATCGTCTGCGGCTGCTGTTGCTGGTTTGGCGGCGCGGGTTGCGGGACGAGCGCGTCCAGACCTTTTGGCGTCAGCGGCGTGATCACCATGAAAATAATGATTAGAACCAACAAGATATCAATCAGCGGCACGACATTCATCGTCGCCATCTCGCCGCCGGTCTTTCCTCCAACGTCCATTCCCATTGTCGTCGCTCCGTTATTCGAATTTCCACGCCCCGATAGGATCGGGGCGGAGGCGATGTAACTCGGTCACCGGGAAGCCAGAACCTTCAGGCCATGCTTCCCGGTGAAAACTTAATCTGCCGGTGGCGGCGGTGGAGCTGTCCTGCGGGTTTGTTCGGACTTGTCCGTCAGCAAGCCGACGTTATCCACGCCCGCAGAACGAATTTCGTCCACCACTTTGACCACAACACCATACTTGGCGCGACCATCGCTCTTGACAAACACGGTCTTGTCTAATTTGTTGGAGATGCGGTCGCGGACCTGATCGGCGATTTGCGTGATATCGGTCCTTGTGGTGCCCAGGTAGAGGTCCCCGCCCTGCGAGATGCCAACGATGATAGCATCATCCTTGTCGGCATTGGGCATGTCACTGGGATTGCTGACTTTCGCCAGATCCACAGGGAAGCCCTTGGTGAGCATGGGCGTGACCACCATGAAGATGATCAGCAACACCAGCATGATGTCGGCCATCGGGATGACATTGGGAGACGACATCGTTGCACCGACTTTAGGCTTATATGCCATGGTTTACTTCTTTCCGCCTGCCCGGCGCGTGATGAAGTAGTTGACCAACTCCATCGAAGAGTTGTCCATTTCCACGTCAAACGCCTCGACCTTGTTGGTGAAGTAGTTGTAGGCCCACACGGCGGGCACAGCTACCAGCAACCCGAGTGCGGTCGTGACCAGCGCTTCGGAAATACCGCCGGCGACCGCCGACAAGCCGGTGGCCTTGGTGGTCTCAATGCCCTTAAACGCGTTGATGATGCCGACCACGGTGCCGAACAGTCCGACGAAGGGAGCTGTCGACCCGATTGTGGCGAGCCCGGAAAGGCCGCGCTTCATTTCCGCGTGTACGATGGCGACCGAGCGATCGAGGCCGCGCTTGGCGGCTTCAATCACTTCCATGTCGGCCACCTGCGAGGAGGCGGATTGGAATTCGGACAGACCTGTGGCGACAACCTTGGCGATATGGCTCTTCTTGTTGCGCTCGGCGATAGAGATCGCTTCATCGAGTTTGCCTTCGCGCAACGCGCCCGCGACCTGCTGGACGAAAACACGGGATTGCTTGCGTGCCGCACTGTACATCAGCACGCGGTCGATCATGACACCGAGCGACCACGCGGAGAGAAGAAAGAGGATGCCCACTACGAGTTTCGCGATAATACTCATGTTGCCCCACATTGTCCTCAGGTCCCACTGGCCCTGCAGGACAAGCAGGTTCATTGCCGCAACCGATAGATTCCCTAGCATATGATTCGCTCCTTTTTATTTCGTTCGAAATTTACAGGCCGGGACCAATGATTCATTGCCCCCGGCCGACTCCCTGATGGACGGCCTGTATTCCGGCGCGCTCCACGCCCCCGGCCAAGCCGGGGCGTTCAGCGTAAAAGTGGAGCCCGATCCCTCGGCTGTCGCCCTGCCTTACCCGCCCATAGTGAATGTTACGGTAATGGTCGTATCCACTTCGACCGGATCGCCGTTGAGCAGTGTGGGCTTATAGCGCCACTGCTTAACCGCGTCCAGCGCCGACTGCACCAGCAGCGGGTGGCCCGAAATAACTTCGAGCTGGGCGACCTTGCCCTCCTTGTCGATAATCGCATGGAGGACGACGTTCCCCTGAATACGGGCCTGGCGTGCCAGCGCAGGATAAAGAGGCTTTGTCTGCGTAATGATCGACGCTGCCGTCACGTTGCCGCCCTGCTTGATGCGAGCCGGAGCCGCTGCCTTCGGCGGGGGAGGAAGTGCAGACCCAGTACCACCGATGATCCCCTGTCCCGGGATTCCGCCGAACACGCCGCCCTGGTTTGTATTGCTAAACACGTCCGGGGGAAGCTCGGCTTCCTTAAACACGACCACTTCCTTCGGGATGGCTCGCGGTTGTATCAGTTTTCCGGACTGGATCAAGCGTACAACCGGCTTGACTACGACCTTCACAGGTTGAGGCGGAGGAGGCGGTGGCGGAGGCGGTGGCGGTGCGATGAGCAACGTCGATAGCATCGCTTTCGGAAGCGCCTCGGTGTAAATCAAAGGGATCAAGACCAGTACACCCAAGATAAGGAACTGAACCAGACCGGAAAGAATCACCGCCCAACCTTTGTTGGTCTTTTTCTTGACCGCTGTAGATTCCACTAGATCGTCAAACATTGCGCTTTCCTCCTGCCGAAAGCACTAGGTATGTGCCCCTAGCTCTTCCGGAGCTTATTGCCGGCTGCGGTTCCGGTTACGACTGCAGCCGCGCCCTGGCCTCTCCACTGGTTCCAGGCCACAACGAGAGGCGCGGCAATCCCAAAACTTGAGTACGTTCCTACCATAATCCCGACCACGAGCGCAAAGGAGAAAGCGCGCAGGACCTGTCCGCCCATCAGGAACAAAACGAGCACGGTCAGGAACGTGAGTCCACTGGTCAGGATTGTACGAGAAAGCGTCTGGTTAATCGAGCGGTTCACGATGGCCTTAAAGGGCTCGCGGCGCATGAGCCGCATATTCTCGCGGATGCGGTCGAAGATCACGATCGTGTCATTCATCGAGTAACCAACCAAAGTCAACAGCGCCGCAATTACAGTCAGCGAAATCTCAAAATGAAAAATCGAAAACAAACCCAATGTGATTAGAACGTCGTGAAAGACCGCTAATACGGCGGCAGCACCGTACACCCACTCGAAGCGAAATGCAATATAAACTAACATCCCCCCCAGAGCATAGAGGGTGACATAGACGGCCTGGCTCCGAAGCTCGTAGCCCACCTTCGGCCCCACGATCTCCACATTAATGATGGCAAAATTACTGGTATAGAAAGCATCGCGAAGTGTGGCGGTGACAGCCGCACTTGCGCCTATGGCGGAAAGATCGTTGAGGTTGGTCAGAACGCCGTGACGGTCTTTGTCGCGAAACGCGACGATCTGGCGTGCCAGTTGGGCATAGCGGTCCCCGGCGGCCGTGCCAAGGCTTAGCGGGTCCCTCCGTGTCAGCACGTCCGAGATTGCCCCTGGACCAGCTGCGTTGAAATCCTGCTTCCCTGCTTCGCCGGAGCCCAGGGTGGCGTGGAGGGCGTTCAGAATCGCCGTCTTCCCGGCATCCAGGGCCTCCGAACCCTGCCCCTTCTGTTCCAGCCCGATCATGACTTCGTTCGAATTCGGATTGGAAATGTCACTGATCGGCTGGATGACGCTTTGGCCCAGACCTTCCCTTACAAGGCCAGCGCGAAGCTCGTCAACGGGAGGAGGGCCGGCGAACCGCACGTAAACCAGCGTACCTCCTTTAAAATCAATACCATAGTAGAGACCCTTCTTGGCCACCCAGGAAGCGCCCCCGATCAGCAACAGCGTCAGAGATAGGGCAAAAAAATATTTCGCTTTGCCCATCCAGTCCAGATCCACTTGTTTAAAAAATTCCATGCTCACTCTGACCCGCTAGAGTTTGACACCAACCTGGGATGATTTGTTCCCGAAACCGAACGTCCCTAACTAAGACTAAATACTCAGCACCGCCTCGCGGGGCATCTTGGCCAAATGCCAGTCAAAAATGACACGCGAGACATAGACCGACGTGAACAGGTTTGCTAATAGACCGATGACCAGGGTGATGGCAAAGCCTCGAACCGGACCCGTGCCGAACAAACCCAAAAACAAGGCAGAAACCACCGTGGTTACGTGCGTATCAATAATCGTCAAAAAGGCCCGCTTGAACCCCATATCCACGGCGGAGACCGGCGCCTTCGACGCGCGCAGTTCTTCCCGCACGCGCTCGAAAATCAGGACGTTTGAATCCACCCCCATACCTATCGTCAGGATGACTCCGGCGATGCCGGGAAGGGTCAGCACTGCGCCGAAATAAGCCAACGCTGCAAGCAAAATGACGAGATTCAAGACCAGTGCGACGATCGCGTTTACGCCTGACAGACGGTAGTAAACCACCATGAAGATCATCACAACCAGCAAGCTGACGATCGAGGCCTGCACTCCGTGGCGGATCGAGTCTGCGCCCAGTGAAGGACCGACCGTACGTTCTTCGAGATATTTGATGGATGCCGGAAGCGCGCCGGAACGCAACACCAGGCCGAGATCGTTGGCTTCCTGCTCGCCGAACTGCCCTTCGATCACACCTGTGTCATCGATGCGGCCGTTGATGACGGGCGCAGTTTGCATCCGATGCTCAAGGACAATACCCAACTGCTTGCCGATATTCTGTTCAGTGAAGGGACCAAAGCGGCGGCCGGCTTCGGTAGAGAGCGTGAAATCCACATCGTAGAAGCCGATATTCTTGGTGCTGCGCACGGCTGTGGCGCTGCGAAGGTCGCGGCCGGTCACGACGGGAACGCGGTCCACCACGTACCAATTCTCCACGGACGACTGGCTCGGCCCTGAAGCCGAACTCTTGCCTTGCACCAATTGCGAATTCGGAGGCAACACGCCTCCGTGAGCGGCCATCGCGGCTGTCTCGGATGAGTATGGAGTGTTATCCAGCACGAGGTGCAGTTCCAATTGCCCGCCGGCCTGAATCACGCCTTTGGCGCGGTTCGGATCGCCTTCGCCGGGCAGCTCGACGATGATTTCGTTGTCTCCCTGACCGTAAGGAGCCACGAGAGGTTCTGTCAAGCCGAGCGCGTCAATGCGGCGCCGGATCGTTTCCTCGGCTTGGTCCATGGTCCGCTGCTGAATGTTTGCGATATGCGACGGCTTCATCGTAAGGAGGTAGCCGGAGGCCTCCCCTGGGGCCGGAGCAATGTCCCAATCCGGAAACTGCTCGGAAACAAAATTGCGGGCGGTGCCAGCTTGTTCGGGGGCAATGTTGTGCATCAAGATCTGCGTGTCGCCCACCTTGCGAAGCTCATCATACCGGACGGCCTTGTCGCGAAGCTGTTTCATGAGATTGTCAAGTACCTGATCGGTTTCCTGGCTGACTGCCTCTTGCACCTGCACTTGCAGGATCAGGTGCGTGCCGCCCTGCAAATCCAAGCCGAGCTTGATGCGGTTGGCAAAATTCGACTTCATTGCGGAGAAAGACTTAGGCAAATCGGGAATTCCAATCAGGCCGACAACACAAATAAGAATGACGGCTACGATGAAGACTAGTTTCCACTTGAGATTCGAATTCATGGCTTGGACTGGCTCAGGACTCCGTAGGAATGCATCGTTACTCCGGCGGGCTCCAAGTAGAGCCCGCTCCCGAAAACCCGTGCTACTCCTCCCTGCCTTCTGGCTGGAGGGCGGCCACTGCGGAACGCAATACTTTCACTTTCACCTGATCGGCAATGCGAAGTTGAATGGAATCACTCTCGATGCCCACGATTGTGCCGAACAACCCACCGGAGGTAACCACTTTGTCGCCATTCTTGAGGGCGCCGAGCATTTGCTGGGTTTTCTTCTGACGCCGCTGCGCCGGAAGGATCAGCAGCACATAAAAGATGACCATGATGATCAGAAGCGGCGCGAAGGCCATGAGGCCTCCGGGGCCCGTACTCTGGGCCATCAGTGCGAGAGTTGCGTGTGAAAACATCACAGACATCGCTGCGACCCCATCCTCCCGTTGCGACCGTTCCCCAAGCCAGTGCGGCGGACAAAAACAGGCCCCGCCGCTATCGATAAATCAGACTTCTTTGCGGGCTCCAAGTAGAGCCCGCACCCGTAGGGCAGGACCGCAAAGTGCACTCTACTTCTTAGGCGGGCACCAAGTAGAACCCGCACCCGATTCCTATTCCCTGACGCCCACAACCGGCCCGAGCCCGACCTGCCCAGCGACCGGCTTGCTTCAGGGTTGACCCGCTTCGATGCGCGCTTGAAACTCTGAGGAGAATTCCGCTAGTTCCCCAAACGCAATAGCCTGTCGAATTTTGGCCATGATGTCAAGAAAAAACGCAACGTTGTGGTGGGAGTTCAGGATCGAAGCGAGGATTTCATTGGCCAGGAACAGGTGCCGCAGATACGCGCGCGAGTACGTGCGGCAGACCATGCAGGAGCACCGCTCGTCGAGAGGCCGCGGATCGTCGGCGTAGCTGGCGTTCTTGATGTTGATCCTACCGGCGCTGGTGAACAAACACCCATTGCGCGCATTCCGCGTCGGCAGAACGCAGTCCATCATGTCGATGCCGCACGCTACGTAGTCGACGAGTTGCTCGGGCAGACCGACACCCATGAGATAGCGGGGACGATCCCCAGGAAGCTCGGCGGTGGCTGCGGACGTCATCTCACATGTGAGCGCGTGGGGTTCGCCCACGGCGAGCCCGCCAACCGCGTAACCGGGGAAATCGAGGTCCACGAGTTGGCGCGCGCTCTCGCGGCGCAGTTCGGCGTGCGCGCCGCCCTGCACGATCGCAAACAGAACTTGCCCCGGCGTGACGGAGGCATCCGAATTCGCGCGAGCGTAATCGCGGCAGCGGCGCGCCCACTCCGTCGTGCGCTTCACAGCAGCAGCGGCGCGCTCGGGATCGGCGGGATACTCGATGCATTCATCGAGGACCATCGCGATGTCCGAACCGAGCGCCTGCTGAATCTCGATGGATTTTTCCGGAGTGAGGGAATGCTCGGAGCCATCGAGGTGCGAACGGAATATCACGCCGTCGTCGGTGACTTTGCGGAGATCGGCAAGGCTGAAAACTTGAAAGCCGCCGGAATCGGTAAGGATTGCGCCCGGCCAGGCCATGAAACGATGCAGACCGCCCAATCGGCGGATCCGTTCGTGGCCGGGGCGAAGGTAAAGATGATACGTATTGGCGAGCAGAATCTGAACACCAAGATCGGTGAGCGCCTGCTGCGTCAGGCCCTTGACCGTGCCCGCTGTGCCAACAGGCATGAACGCGGGCGTGTCGATGACGCCATGCGGAGTCGTGAGACGCCCCAGCCGCGCGCCGGTCGGATCTATCTTGAGAACCTCGAAGCGAAAATCCATCCGTGTGAGTTTAGCAGGCCCGCACGACGCCTTGTAGGGGCGCGGCATGCCGCGCCCCTACACGACCTCGCGTTCATTCTGTGCAGGCCGGAAGAACCGGAATCGCGGCGATCAAAGATTGCGTGTAAGGATGCGTCGGCGCGCCGAGGATCTGCGCGGCGGCGCCCGTTTCCACGATGCGGCCGCCCTGCATGACGGCGATGCGCGTGGCGAGCTGCGCGACGACGGGAAGACTGTGCGAAATCAGCAAGTAGGTGAGCGCAAAGTCACGCTGCAAATTCTGCAGCAGCTCCAGAATCTGCGCGCCGACGGATACGTCGAGCGCGGAGACAGGTTCGTCGGCCACCACCAGGCGCGGGCGCAGGACCAGGGCGCGCGCGATGCCGATGCGCTGCCGCTGGCCGCCGGAAAATTCGTGCGGGTAGCGCGCGAGCGCGTCCTCGCCCATTCCAACGGCGCGCAGCACTTCGGCCACACGCTCGCGGCGCTCGGCGCGGGCGAGCCGCGGTTCATGAATTTCAAGCGGCTCACCGACGATCGCGCCGACGCGCATCCTGGGGTCGAGTGAAGCGTACGGATCTTGAAACACCATCTGCATCTCGCGCCGGAGCGCGCGCAGCGCCGCGCCGCCCGCAGCCAGGAAGTCCCGGCCGTCGACGCGCAGTTCGCCCGAGTCCGGCTCGATGAGTCGCAGCAGCATCCGCGCGAGGGTCGTCTTTCCGCTGCCGGATTCGCCGACAATGGCAAGCGTCTCGCCCGCGGCCAGTTCGAGGCTCACGCCGTCGACCGCCGTGACGCGGCCGCGCGCGCCAATGGAACCGGGGCGCCCCGATGGAATCAGGGCGCCGGCCGAAACGGCAAACGTCTTCCGCAGATTTCTTGCTTCCAAAAGCATCAGCGTTCGTTATCGCAAGGGACGCAGGAGAAGTTCATTCCAATGCGAGACCCAGGTTCCCTGCGATTCCATTTTCCACTTCCCCTGACGTTATGCGGATGGCAGTCCGGCTCAATCCGTTTTCCCCAGGCGTGACGAAACGGACGCCATCCGGCGTCCCGACGCCGCGATCGCATGAACATAGTAAATCGTTCCCGGAATGTGCTCCCAACCCTGCGTCGAACTTGTTGCAGGAAGGGAGACAGCAACCACACTCTGGGCTCCGGCTTCCGCGAATTTGTCCATTATCTCTGCCTTAGTTCCAGGGTCCGCTCTCCAAAATAGATTCCGGTCCGAGTCAGGGATTTCGGCGACCACGCGAACTTCGGCCAAGTGCGCCCAGTAAATGTAGGGCCCGCAACCAATCGTACCCACTGCGGTTCCGGGCTCGATTCCCATCCCTCGAAGTCCCTGGGCGACCTCCCATTGTTCGAATGGTTGGGGAGCGATGATCTCTGCGACGAGCCACCCGGCCGACCATAGAACTGAAATTGCAGGCGCCAAGATCATGACCAGCGCGGTGCGGCGCAGGAACCTTTCGGGCGGGAAACGAGAAAGGCGCACGCCAACGAAAAAACTCATCAGCAGGATTAAGGCGAACCCTCCGACATATCGCGGCTCAGTGAATACCAGCATGTACATTCCCAGGGCCGCGCAGGCCGGCAGCCAGGCCATCCATTGTTTTCTCATGAGACTGCTCCATCCCCCCGATTTTCTCACAAGAAAAATGAGCGCGATCCCTACAACGCAGAGCGCTCCCGACTTGAGCAACATCTGCACGTAGACAAATGCACTGCGAAACAACACAGTGACATGCCTATTCAGCAAAATGCGCGGCTTCACTCCCTCGTACCAGTAGGAAGGATCGTACCAGGGAGGATAGCTTCCCTGAATGGGCGCGGCAAATTCATACACCGAAGGAACAGACAGGAGCTTCCGAACCGGATGTGCCGGAGTTCCGAAGCCTGGCGGGTCACCTTGCCAAAGGCTCCCGGCCGTAACTCCGTCAATATATACTGCGTAGGCGATTCTACCGCTGTCACCGAACGTCACCCGATGCTTCGCCTTGGAAAGACCGATCAGAAGAGGAGTGGCGACCAAGAGAAAAATCGACAGCGCCAGAGCTGTCCGGGGTAGCGCGCGGCGGGGAGATCCCACGGCCAAAAAACCGCACGCGAGGAAGACAAAGGCCAGTGGAAACATGGCAGCCTTGGCCAGGTAGGCCAACCCAAGAATCGCCCCCAGGCATGCAAAAACGGTCCAGCTTCCCCGGCTGGCGCGAATCCGAAGAAGGATCGCCGTCGAAAGGAACGCGATTCCCGCCACGCAAAGATCCGGCGTCGCGAAAACGATATTCTGCCAATACTGGTAAGCCCAGATGAAAGAAATATATCCCGCCCAGGTCCACACGGTTTGAGGCGGCACCGGCATCGCTTCGTTCCAGGAAACGTTCGAAGCACTCTGCCCTCGAATCAATTCCTTGAGAAAAACTTCAAAGCAAGCCAGGCTGGCCAGGTAGATCACAAAGTTCACAAGATGGACAACGGTTGATTCCCAGTAAGGCACGGGATGGAGCACCCGGAAAACCAGGCTCAGAAGGAATGGATAGAGCGGACTCCAATAAGCATTCACAAAGCCTTTCCAACCGATTCTCGTGCCCGCCGCCGCTAATTCTATATAGGATATACCATCCGGATTCATGTCATGCCGGTGCGCCCAGATCCGAACGAAGCCGGCTACGATCGCTGCGCACCAGAAGAACGTCCTCTGCAGCCGGTCGAAATGGATTCCCGTCACGGACACCCGGCTTCCCTGCTCCCCATCTTTTTGTAGCTGGCAATCCAAGGACATGCTTTCTGCCAGTGTCCAACTCAGGAGGACAACTGGCCATCTCCTCTCATGAGAGAGGAGATGATGACTGAAGTAATCAAGCCATATCAAGGAGAGTTCAAATGGGAAGCGCAGAGGACTAAACGCAAGCGATGGCCACACGCATCGCGCATTTCACGCACCCAGTCGAAATCACAAATCGCGGTCGTGCCCGGACTCTCGCGGCCGCGCGCCCATCATAAAGGCCGCCGGGCTGTCTCTTCCAGCGCGCCTTCGACGAGGATGCAGCGCGCGCGGTGCTGCGGGCCCGCGTTACGCAGCTCGGGCATTGCGTCTGCGCATTCGGCGCGGCGCAGCGGGCAGCGCGGCTCAAACGCACAGCCGGAAGGCAGCGCCGTAAGTGACGGTACGGCGCCGGGAATGGGCTCGAGTTTCTGGCGCACGAGTTGCGGCGATGCGCGGAGCAGCCCGGCTGTGTAAGGATGCCGCGGGCGCTCGAGCACTTCGCGCGCGGGGCCCTCTTCCACGATGCGGCCGGCGTAAGTGACGGCGATGCGGTCCGCTACTTGCGCGACCACGCCCAGATCATGCGTGATAAACAGAAGAGTAAGACCGAGATCGCGCCGCAGGCGCGCCAGCAGCTCGAGAATTTGTTTCTGTATGGTGACGTCAAGCGCCGTCGTGGGTTCGTCGGCGATGAGCAGGCGGGGAGCAGAACGGCCAGCCTCATCAGCACTCCCCTGCGCGTGCCCATTGCCCCCTGCGAGAGCCATCGCGATCATTGCGCGCTGCCGCAAGCCGCCGGAGAGTTGGTGCGGATATTGCCGCGCGCGCAGCGCAGGTTCCGGCACTGCGGCGCGTTCGAGCGCCGCAAGCACCCGGCGGTCAACTTCTCCGCGCGTAAGCCCTCGCTGGTGCGCGCGAATCGCCTCCGCGATCTGCGCGCCGACGCGCATGACGGGATTGAGAGCGGTCATCGGCTCCTGAAAAATCATGGCGATGTCGCGGCCGCGTATGCCGATCTTTTCGTGCTCGGAGAGCGTAAGCAGATTCACGCGCGAAGCGGAAGCGCCATTTGCCCCCGTGAGCCACGCTTCGCCGCGAACTTTTGCGCCTGGCGGCAGCAGCCCCATCAGCGCGAGCGCGAGCATGGATTTCCCACTGCCCGATTCGCCGACCAGGCCAAGCGACTCGCCGGTTTCGAGCGTGAACGATACGTCGTCCACAGGGCGAATCCAGCCCGAAGGCGTAGGAAGCTCGACGGTGAGACCGCACAGTTCGATGAGTGCCGCCATCCGTACATCATAAGACGGATTTTACGCGACGGCGCAGAAACTGGCAGCGGATCCATTTGAAATCCAGTCTGCCGATGGGCTATATACTTGTCCCTATGCAGTCGACTGGTGCGCAACCCATCTCGATTGGGCAGATGACTGAACAGGACTGGTCTGCTGTCCGCGCAATATACGCAGAAGGAATCAACACTGGAAACGCAACGTTCGAAAAATCGCCTCCCGAATGGTTATCCTGGGATGCAGGCCATCTCCGGGCCTGCAGAATGGTGGCACGTTCGGGAGATAACGTGATCGGGTGGGCCGCTCTCAGTCCGGTTTCGAGCAGGTGCGTGTATGCGGGCGTCGCAGAGGTCAGTGTATACGTCGCTCAACGAGCGCGAGGCCAGGGAGTGGGATCGAAGTTGCTGGCTGCGCTGGTTGAAGCTTCGGAACGCGAGGGCATCTGGACCTTGCAAGCGGGGATTTTAGTGGAAAATACTCCCAGCGTGGAATTGCATAAGCGTCATGGGTTTCGCATTGTAGGTACGAGGGAGAAGCTTGGCTTGATGGACGGGCGCTGGCGAGACGTTCTCCTGATGGAGCGCAGAAGTACGGTCGCAGGAATCTAACGAATCCCCATCTTTATCTGGTTTCAAAACCTTCCGTGATCGTGCAACCATTGGTACCTGCTTTCAAATTGGCTCGCCAGGCAGAAACGTCATATAGTGACGTCATGCCGTCCGTCGAATGTCCTCAATGTCACATGCCCGCGGTGAGTGCCCTGGGCAAGAATTACTGCCCACAGTGCGGGTGGAACCGTGAGGCGGCGGAAAAGCAGACTCGCCTGTTTCTGCGCCTGCTGCCGGTGCTCGTGATGGTATTCGACGCGCCGCTGATCATTTGGATTTTCATCGGACATGCCGAGATTCCCGTCCTTGCGGCGTTTGCGGCGCTCGCGATCGTTCCGGCGATCCTGGTCGTTCTCGTCGTAAAGGGAAAGGTTCGTATCGGCGCGCTATCGGCGCAGCCCGCGGCGGCGGTGACGTCGCAGGCCGGCGCAACCTCGATCACCGCGCCGAGCGAAGCGGTGGCCGAACAATACATGTTGCTCGCCGGGCTGCTGCGCCCAAGACAAGTTCGAATGAGCCGCCAGGGCAAAATGAGCGTCACGATGATCTCAATTGCGTTGCTGGTGTTCGCGGGAGTGCTGATCGCCATGGCGGTGATGCAGCCCGCCGCCGCTCCCGGAAATATCACGCCAGCGCCCAGGCATCTGGTGTACGTGCTGCCGCTCGGCCTGGTCGTGGTAATCATGCTCGTGATGCAACGCGCGCTCGACCGGCAACGTCAGTTGCTCGCCGACGGGGAGCTTGCCATGGCACGCGTGACCAAGCAGTGGACCGCGCGCAATGGCAACGGCATCCGCTACGAATTCACGACGCCCGCGGGCGAAACCCTCACCCGCATGACGACCGACAACGCTCGGCAGTTGCTCGTTGGAATGACCGTTCCGGTTTTTTATGATGCGCAGCAACCGAAGAAACAGGTGGCGCTCTGCGCATCGTTCTACGAAATTGTACTGCCTGGGCAAGATTAATACGGCTGGCCCCAATATGTCCGCCGATTCAGATCAACCCTCGGCCCCGTTTTCTCTTACCGAAGGTGAATAACAGTCGAGCTTCCGTTTTGTTACAATGCCCTCCCGGTATTCTTCCGCATTTGCTGGAATTCAGTACGCGTTCTTGAAAGGAGCGATCAAATGAAGGCAATTCTCGTGCAGGAGTTCGGCGCGCCGGAAGTGATGAAGATCGCAGAAATCCCGGCGCTGAAGCCGGGCGCAGGACACGTTGTGGTACGGATAAAAGCAGCTGGCGTCAATCCGGCAGATACTTACATGCGGAGTGGATCGTACGCAATCAAGCCACCCCTGCCGTATACGCCGGGCTCCGACGGCGCCGGGGTGATCGAAGCGATCGGCGAAGGCGTTGCAAAGATGAAGCCGGGCGATCGCGTGTATCTGGCTCGAACGGTCAGCGGCACCTACGCCGAATACGCGCTCGCACTCGAGGCACAGGTCCACCCATTGCCGGATCGCGTATCGTTTGCGCAGGGCGCGGGGGTGTACGTGCCGTACGGAACGGCGTACCGCGCATTGCATCAAGTCGCCCATGCGCGCGGAGGTGAAACATTGCTGGTGCATGGCGCGAGCGGCGGCGTGGGGATTGCCTCGGTACAAATGGCGAGAGCAATGGGGATGATCGTGATCGGAACTGCGGGGACGGAAAAGGGGCTTGAGCTAGTCAAGCGTGAAGGTGCACACCATGCGCTCAATCACCGTGAGGCCGGCTACCGGGAGGAACTGCTCAAGGCGACTGGCGGCCGCGGCGTAAATCTTATTCTCGAGATGCTCGCGAATATGAATTTGGGCGCAGACCTCAAGATGCTGGCTCCGCGCGGGCGTGTCGTAGTGATTGGCAGCCGCGGCGACGTGACGATCACGCCTCGGGATATCATGGCGCGTGAAGCCAGTGTTCACGGTTTTGTACTGTGGAATATATCGAATGACGAGGCAGCGGAAATCCACGGCGGGATCGTCGCAGGACTTGAGAATGGCACGCTGCGGCCTGTGGTTGGAAAAGAGTTGCCGCTGGCCGAGGCCCCGCGCGCGCACAAAGAGGTCATGGAGGCGGGGGCGTTCGGGAAAATTGTGCTGATTCCGTGAAGTGATCGCAGGGATCGATCTATGAAGAACAGGAAACGCGAAAAGAAGAAAACAACAGCGGACGTGTCGCCATTTAAGGCGGCTGTCGTGCAGGCGGCTTCGGTCGCGTTCAACCGCGAGCGCACTCTGGACAAAGTTCATGCGCTTGCGAACGAGGCCGCCCGCAAAGGCGCGCGACTCGTGCTTTTCCCTGAAGCGTTTGTCTCCGCATATCCGCGGGGCCTGGATTTCGGCGCCGTCGTCGGCTCGCGCACCGACGAGGGTCGCGAAGAATTTCGCCGATACTGGGAAAGCAGCGTGGATGTCCCGGGTCCTGCGGTGAACGCGCTTAGCCGCATAGCACGGAGCAATCGCATCTACCTCGTCATCGGAGTCATTGAACGGGATCGCGGCACCCTCTACTGCACCATATTGTTCTTCGCGCCGGATGGCGATTACCTCGGCAAGCACCGGAAAATCATGCCGACTGCTTCCGAACGCCTCGTGTGGGGCTTTGGCGATGGCTCGACGATGCCGGTGTTCGATACGCCGTTCGGAAAACTGGGAGCGGTCATCTGCTGGGAGAATTATCTGCCCCTGATGCGGGCGGCGATGTACGCGAAGGGAATAGAAATTTATTGCGCTCCAACCGCCGATGCTCGTGATTCGTGGATCGCCTCGATGCGCCACATCGCTGTCGAAGGGCGGTGCTTCGTGCTTTCTGCCAATCAATTCAACCGGCAGCGCGACTTTCCGGCCGATTATCGCCCTGCCATCGGCGAAGATCCCGATACCATCGTGAATCGCGGCGGAAGCTGCATCGTCGATCCGTTCGGCAACTTTCTTGCGGGACCGAACACGGAGGGCGAAGCGATTCTGGTCGCCGAAATCGATCGTGCGCAAATCGTCCGCGGCAAATTCGATCTGGATGTGGTCGGCCACTATGCGCGTCCGGACATCTTTGAGCTCCACGTGGACGAAAGACCGAAACATCCGGTGACCATTCACAGTGCCGATGCGGTTGGGAAGGAAAAGCCAAGAGGTCCATCCAACGCCCACGCTTCCGGAGACCGTACGGGGGCAAATGAATGCAAATAACAATCGTCGGCGCTGGCGGCGTCGGCGGCTATTTCGGTGCGCGACTGGCACAGGGTGGATGCGATGTCGGCTTCGTTGCACGAGGCGCTCAACTCGCTGCTCTGCGCGAACATGGACTGCGTGTTGAGAGCCAGCTTGGCGACATCTTCTTGCCCAAAGTGCGCGCGAGCGACGATCCTCAAAGTTTCGGCACGCCAGACTATGTTTTCATATGTGTTAAGTTGTGGGACACCGAGGAAGCGTTGCGCAGTGTAGCCCCAGTTGTGCGCCCCGAGACCGCCGTCATCTCGTTTCAGAACGGCGTGCAGAAAGACGATCTGCTTCGGCGAGCCTTTGGCGAAAGGTCCGTGATGGGCGGCGTCGGCTACATTGGTTCGATGGTTGCCCGGCCAGGCGTCATCCGTCATACGGGAACAATGCAAAGGCTGGCGTTCGGTGAATATGATGGCAGCCGTTCGCCGCGCGCTGTCGCTCTGCTCGAGGCCTGCGTTCGCGGCGGAATCGACGCGGAAATCAGTGCGGATGTCCGCCGGGCGATCTGGGAGAAATTCGTGTTCCTTGTCGGACTCTCCGCCACGACAACAACTATGCGCAAAACCCTCGGCCCGATTCGGTCTGACCCCCAGACACGCGCCTTTCTGCTCGCCGTGATGCGTGAGGTCGTGGCGGTCGGCCGCGCCAATGGCGTTCGCCTCGCAGAAAATTATGCAGAGAAGCGCCTCGACTTTTGTGATGGATTGCCGGCAGATATGGACTCATCCATGCACGCAGATTTGGAACGCGGCAATCGTCTGGAGATCGAATGGCTGAGTGGTGCTGTCGTCGAATTGGGAAAAGCGGTTGGCGTGCAGACTCCGATGAACAGAGCCGTGTACGACATCCTGGCTCTCCACGCTCGGGGGAAGCACGAAGCCTGAAATGCAAACACCAAATCTAACGATCCGCTCGCTCCGCAGCACGGCCGTCTCTGTGCCGATGGCGCGGCCGCTCGGTACCAGCGTGCAGACTGTTCGTTCGGCCCCGCTGCTGCTCATAGATCTGGAGACGGAGGAAGGAATCACCGGCCGGACTTACCTCTTCTGCTACATCCCAATGGCCGCGGGGATGATCGCGCGTGTGCTTGACGAATTACTTGGTTTGGTCAAGGGAGATCGTGTTGCGCCGCTCGAGATAGGAACCAAGGTTGGGCAACGCTTTCGGTTGATTGGAGCGACCGGAGTGATCTCTATGGCGCTCGCGGCTCTCGATGTCGCCTGCTGGGATGCGCTTGCGGTGGCCGCTGGCATGCCGCTCGTCAATTTCTTGGGCGGCAACCCGAAGCCCATCCTGGCCTATAACAGCAACGGTCTCGGGCTGAAGTCTGCGGAGGCATGTGCGGATGAGGCGGAAGAGTTGCTCGAAGGCGGCTTTCGAGGGGTAAAACTGCGGCTCGGGTATCCGACGCTCGCGGAGGATCTGGCTGCAGTGCGCGCGGTCCGGAAACGCTTGCCTGGTGATGTCGAGATTATGACCGATCATAACCAGGCGCTCACCCTGGACGACGCACTCCGCCGTGGCCGTGCGCTCGATGATGAGGGAATCACATGGATCGAGGAGCCCATTCGGCACGATGATTATGCCGGCTGCGCCAAGGTCGCTCGAGAGCTTGCGACCCCCATCCAGATAGGAGAAAACTTTGCGGGTCCACAGGCCATGATGGAAGCTCTCGCCGTGGATGCCGCCGACTTCATGATGCCCGATCTTGCCCGGATCGGTGGAGTCACGGGCTGGCAGCAGGCAGCTTCACTGGCCGCGACGAATGGCATCAAGCTCTCGTCGCATCTCTTCCCTGAGGTCAGCGTTCATCTCCTGGCAGTCACTCCAACGTGTCACTGGCTGGAATATGTGGATTGGGCCTCTTCAATTCTCGCAGAACCACTCCGAGTAGTTGACGGAACCGTGAAAGCGCCCAATCGTCCCGGGACAGGAGTGACGTGGAATAACGAAGCAGTCGCCCGTTACCGTATGGAGTAGATCCGCCACATCTTGTTCGTTAACGGCATGTCATGGTTTCGGCTCGACGTCCAGGTCCTCTCCTACAACCTGAAGCACACTTACTCGTTGGTTAGGCAGACAGCACAGGGACGAGTTGGGGTGGATAGCTGCCTATGGATATCCTGAGCGCAAGTGGCAGCTCCCGGATGTTTGCAGGCACTTCTTGATAAGTTCGGCTTCTCGGGAGCTGGTGCCGAACTGGAACCATTCGGCATTGAACCTGCCGTGGCATTACCATTACACTGATCCTAGAAAGTCTGGCAGACGGTCGCCAAATTCTGAAATGGCCTCGGACCCTCATTCCACCCTGAACTGGAAAGCGCTGTTCCGCGTTCCGGGATTTCCATTCTTCTTTTTCGCGATGTTCGTGTCGTTGTTCGGTACGGGAATGAATTTCGCGGGCGTTACCTGGTACGTCCTCGGCGCGACGCATTCGACGGTAAAGGTCAGCCTGATCGTGATCCTGGTGACGCTGCCGGGGCTGGTGGTGCCCCCGTTCGGCGGCGTGCTGATCGACCGCGTGGACCGGAGGTACCTGGGGATCACGCTCGACGCGTCGCGCGCCGTAATCGTGCTGGGCACGGCGGCGCTGGCCTATGCGGGTCGTCTGGCCTTGTGGGAGCTGTATTCGATGGTCCTGCTGCTGGGTGTGGGGTTCGCGGTGTACTGGTCCACGACGAATGCTCTGGTGCAAGAGCTCGTCCCGCGGGAACAGCTGTTGACGGCGAACGCCACCGTACTCATCGCGGTGCAGGGCGGGATGGCCGCAGCGGGCGCGCTGGTTGGATTCGTCTTCGAGCGTTCGGGGCTTGCGGGAGTCTTGGGAATTGACGGCACGACGTATCTGATTTCAGCCATGTGTCTGCTGCTGTTGCGGCGCGGGTATTACGCGCCCCGGGACGCCTACAACACGCGACTCGTCTCCGCTTCTCCCACAATTGAAGCGCCTCCGGAAATGTCCGAGCCATCGCTGCTGCGTATCGACGAGGAGGCCCATGCAACGTCGAGTGTTTTCGCCGACATCGCCGAAGGGCTGGAGTACTTGCGGGAGCAGCCGCGTGTGATGGCGCTCGGGATCACGTATTCGTGCATGATGGCCGGGGTGATCAGCGCGAACGTGCTTTTGGTGGCTCTCGCGAAGGACTTGCTCGCCGCGGGCGCGCGCGGATACGGATATATCGAGGCCGGGTGGGCCATCGGCGCGGTGGCAGGAGGACTGGCCGCAGGCACGCTGGCGCGAAAGAGGCAGCACAGCGTGCTGGTCCTGGCTTTGGCCACGCTGGCCGTGGGCCATACACTATTTCCTTACGCGCATATCCTCGCCACGGTGGTGGCGATGAATGCGCTGTTTGGCGTGTGCCGCGCGCTGGGCGGCGTGCTGACGCAATCCTCGATCATGACGATGGTGCCGCAGCGGCTCATGGGCCGCACGCAATCTGCATTTTCGGTAATTGCTACGATTCTGCAGGTGGTCATGAGTTTTACGCTCGGATGGTTCGCGCAACACGTCACGCTTTCTATCGCTTTTCTGCTGCTGGGCGCGATCTATGGCGGCGCAGTCGTGGCAGCGCTGCGGGCGAGGGCGCTCTCGATGAGCCCGCAGGAGACGCCGGCTTCGAGTTGAGAGGTTTTTGTAGCGTCGCCCGGAACCTGTCCCGACTCGAACGGGAGGGCGGCACGGCAGATCCGAGCAGATGCCCACTTGAAAGCGGGCGCTACAAAGACCAAAGCCGTGTTGTCGCAAAGACTCTTGAGACATGCGCAGGAGTGAGTCCATGAGAGTGTTCATTGCCGGAGCATCCGGAGTGCTGGGCCGGCGTCTGATCCAGCAACTCACCGCGCGAGGTCATTCTGTCATCGGGCAGGTCCGCAGCACGAGGGCGGAAAGCGTTGTGCGGGCAGCAGGCGGCGAACCGCGTCACGCGGATTTGTTTGACGCCGAATCGCTGGCAAAGGAAGCGGACGGCTGCGACACCGTGATTCATGCGGCCACAGCCATACCCGCAAAACGCAAAGTTGTCCCCGCCGACTGGGCAATGAACGACCGCATTCGCCGCAAAGGCACGAGATGTCTCACCGAAGCCGCGGCGAAAATCGGCGCGAAGACTTATCTGCAGCAAAGCGTGGTCTGGGTGGCGCGCCCCAAAGACGAATCCGCCTTCGATGAAGATTCACCGTCTGTGCCCGATCCCAGAATGCAATCGGCGATTGACGCGGAATCCATCGCGCGCGAGGCCGGCTCAGTCGATGGATTTGTCACGGCTGTTTTGCGCGGCGGCGCGTTCTATGATCCCGATTCTGCTCATATACTGATGCTCGCCGACGCCGTGCGAAAACGCGAGATGCCTATCATCGGCACCGGCGATGCCGTCTGGGCGATGATTCATACCGATGATGCCGCGAGCGCCTTCGTGACTGTTGCGGAACAGCCGAAGAACGGCGTGTGGCATGTCGTGGACAACGAGCTCGTCACCGTCCGCGCGCTGCTCGAAACGCTCGCGGCACGGCTTGGCGCACGCCCTCCACGCCGCGTTCCCACCTGGCTGGCAAGATGGATTGCGGGCGAGCAGGCGGTGGCTTATTTCACGCGGTCCACGCGCACGACCAACGCGCGTCTCCGGCGCGACTTCGGCTGGACGCCACGGTACCCCACGTACCGGGAAGGGCTCGACCAACTCGTCGCCGCATGGAATGCCGGATCCTCACGCATTGCGACAGAGTGAGCCGGCGGCAAAGTTGAACTTCCTGCCTAATTGGATTTGAATCAGAGATAATCGCGCGAGGAGCCTTCGAGGAAGGCGCGCAGCTTGCGCGAGCGCGACGGGTGGCGTAGCTTGCGCAGCGCCTTGGCTTCAATCTGGCGGATGCGTTCGCGCGTGACGGCAAACGACTGGCCGACTTCCTCGAGCGTGTGCTCGGAGCCGTCGTCGAGGCCGAAACGCATCTTGATGACTTTTTCCTCGCGCGGCGTCAGCGTCTTGAGCACCGACGCGGTTTGTTCCTTCAGATTGAGGTTAATGACTGCGTCCGAGGGTGAAACGACGGCCTTGTCCTCGATGAAATCGCCCAGATGCGAATCTTCCTCTTCGCCGATGGGCGTTTCGAGAGAGATGGGCTCCTGCGCGATTTTCAGGATCTTGCGCACCTTCGCCACGGGAATGTCCATGCGCTTGGCGATTTCTTCGGAGGTGGGCTCGCGGCCGAGTTCCTGCACGAGCTGGCGGCTGGTGCGAATCAGCTTGTTGATCGTCTCGATCATGTGCACCGGAATGCGGATGGTGCGCGCCTGATCGGCGATGGAGCGCGT
>JBGPPL010000028.1:0-46155 GCA_041488495.1 Terriglobia bacterium | reverse complement strand
TTCGTTCAAGAGCGTCGATGTGAACGGAACACTGCCCTGTTTAGGTTCTGATTGAGTACAGCCTTATAGATCGGTTCCCTAGAGGAAGTATTGTCGGATCAACTGATTAGATGGTGTTGCATCGACCGGTTGAGCTGGCAGGGATTATCGGTAAGTGGCCAACTACAAGCTGTCTCATAAATCCCAGCAGGCGGATCGTGATTCACACTTCAGGGGCTAAAGCCCAGTTTTTATTGGCGTTTTGATGTCGCGGCTGAAGCCGCGACCCACAAAACCTATTTATGAGATGGCTTGTAGCATGATTTCATCGGCTCATTTTCCGTGCGGATCGTCGGCAACCAGCGCAACCTGGGAGCGCGAAAGAATTGTGCCGGCATAGTGCATGGAAGTGCTATGTCCGGTCGTCAGCGTGACATCCATTTCCTCAGTTCCGGTTTGCGTGACGCTCACGACCAGCCCCGTCCGGAGCGAGATGTAGCTCAAGCTCTGTCCCGAACCATTCCACTTTCCGGCGGTTTGCACTCCATTCTTGCTGTATTCCTCGGGAGTTGGGTTGCGAACGGGTTTGGGGCGGACCAGGTTCAAGTGGGTGAGGATCACGGCGCAGGTCTCAGCAGACCTTGGATTCCCTTCCGATTCAGCAATTGCGGGAGCGGGCGCTCCCTCAGGGTTGGGCGGATGGCAAACCTCGTCGCGCAGGTATTCGGATTCGGTGCGCCAGACCATCCCGGCAACCGGCAGCGATGTCGCTGGCTGATCGGACGACCACTTCTGTCCGGGACTGACACCGCCCGCAGGCGCTCCCGAGCCTGCATCGAGTTGCGCGATCCATTCCCGGGCCGCCTGCACCGCCTTCTCTCCATCAACGATTTCTGCAAGACCTGAAACCGAGATCACTTTTCCACTCGCGTCGAGTGTGAATTCAACAACCTTGCCTTCGAGCTTTTGGTACTGCTCCTGCGTCGCGGCGGCCGCCGGGTCGAACGTATCACTGCTGACATGGGCCGTAGATTTTTCATACGTGGTACGGAGCCGAACGCTGCCCGGTGCACTGGCCTCTGCGGGGAGAACCTCCAGCAGGATCGTGGCGTCCCAGGTGATCACCAGTTTGGAAGGGCCTTGCGGGTCTGCGACCTGACCGGATCGCGAAGTAGCGGTCGTCGTCTCGAATTCCATGGCATAGCGGAACGCCTGCCCCGGAGAAAATCGTGGAGAGAGCGGAACTCGCGGCAGCGAAGCGATAACGCCACTTCGCTGTCCCTTCGCAGAAGAATTCTCTGGCGCCTTCTTCTGCGCACCGACAGCGGGTGATAGTAACAACAGGACCACAAACACGATTACGGCGCGCGTCACCGATTTGCTTCGACTTGACCGGGCCGTGTCACCGATGGGCACGCCTCGATAGTAAGCCGCCACACGGGCTGTTGCAACGCAACCAGCAGGACCGTGCTATCGCGCGCGAGCGCCAGACCTGCCAGTCGGCTTGGCTGGCGGAGCCGGAAGGATCACCTTCGGGGCCTCCACGGTACCACCCAACAGAAAACTTGGCGGAGGTGCGCTTGCCAGCGATGTTGTGGCGTGAAGAATCGACGGATGAATGCGAAGGTTCAGCCTGTGAGAAAAGTCTATGCGGCCTTCCGTCTGGAAGCGGCCCTGCGAATTGTCCAAGACGAAGTCCGCGACTTCGATGCCTCCGCTACCGATGTGGAAGTTTCCCTGCGCGGACGCAAACCGACCCGCCGAGGAAGCTTGAATGCCTCCGGGAATCAGGCTCGCAAAATCCAGTCCGCGGAGTTCCGCGTTCCGGGCGTCCAGTCTGCCGTCGCCCTCAAGGGAACGAACCAGATTCTCGCGGCCGACACCGTGGGCGGCCAGCGTAAGTGCGGCGGACGCCGTGCCGGAAATGCGGTTGCTTAACGAAGGCATGGCACGTCCCAGTCGCGCAAGGTCCACTCGATCGAAGCGCCCTTGGAATTGGTAGGAAGGATCTGCGAGCAGCCGGGCATCCAAGCTGCCCGCCACCTTGCCGCCGAAGAAATTGGCCTGTGCCTTGCGAATCGTGATGGTCCGGCCCGCCAGTTCCGTCTCGCTATCGAACTGCTCAAAACTCAACGGCGCAAGCACGATTTCCGAAATGCGCAGACGCCCGCGCGTGGCTATTTTTGCGACGGCGGCATCGCGCTCGGAAGTATCCGCGGGAGATTTTCCGAGACTTGTAAACCGCGTCAGCAGGCCGGGCCGCGCCCGCGGCCCCAGCCACCGGTCGAGGTCCTTGGCGTCCAAACGATCCGCGAAGACATCGAATGTCCACTGTCCGTCCGTGTTCTTGCGCACGACGGTCCCTCGCCACGTCGCCCCGAATGCTTCCGCGGCAACTAATGTAATCGTCCTTTGCAACGGCGCGAATTCGATGTGCGCCCTGGGGAGGCGCAACGGCTGGTTCACGTAGGCCGGACTCACATTGAGGCTCCGAAAATCCATCGTGCCGAGCCAGACCGTGGCCGGCGATTCCGCTCTGTGGACACCGCGCATCTTCACGGCAAGGCCGCCCGCAGCGGCCCATCCCGAGTTCAGAGGCTGCGCAAGAGCCTCGGAAAGGGCCAGCCAATTCTCGATGCGGGGCGTCCCACCCTCGATCGAAAAACTCCAATTCGGCGGCCAATGGAACATGCCGGGGCCATCCGGGAAGATCGTCCCGCGCATCGTGAAAGAGTTCGGGGACGCGTCGTCCGCTAAAGCCGTTCCGGCCGCTCCCTCGGGAACGGGCGCCGAGAATGAAATCTCAGTCGGGGCGAAGTCCAATCCTCCGCGAGATATGCTGGCGTTGATGGCGCCGATCCTCAATGGCAACGGAAGGGATGCCGTTGTGAGTCTCGCACCAACGCTGGCAAATGCGCCCTGATCGAGTTGCAGAGGCCATCCCGTGAGGGTCGCATCCACGCCGATTGTCCCTTCAAGACCTAGATTTTCCGGCACACCCGGGCGAAGCGCTCTATACCACGCCAGAACGTCCGCAAGGCCGATGCTGGATGAATTGATGTGCAGCTGCGGATGGATGCCATGCGCCCAGTCCAATTCTCCCGTGCCTTGCAGGTGCGAACCCGGCATTTCGATGAGAAGCTTTCGAATTTGTGTGCGGGCTTCCCCCAGACGCCATGCGGCGTCCAAGGAAACATTGACTGCGGGATCGGTACCGCGTCCAGGGAGCCTCCATCCGTGAAATCCGGTCAGGCGAGCCACACCCGAAATCGACCATTGCGCTCCGCTCGATCCTGCCGCGTCATTCAAGGCGGAATTGGAGGGAGCGATTCGCGCGCTGAGGTCCACTGCGAGATCTCCCCTGACTCCGAAGTCAGACTCGCGTGCGAGCCGCAGAGCATCGGCCAGAGAAACATCGCGCCAGGTCAAATTGAGTTCGGCGGGCTGGAGCCGCGCAGAGGTCCCGGCAATATTGCCGCGCAAACGGAACGTGCCGATTTCCTGCAACTCCACACCGGCGCGCATGGGCTGTGCTTCAAGGTCCAGTTTCCATCGCCCCGCATTATCCTGGTCGACACGTCCCGAAACATCGACCAGCGCGAGGGGACTCTTGTCATCGCCTTGCTTGAAATTGATGCGCCCGCCATCCACGTCAATGCGGTAGAGCCGGGCAGTCGAGATACTGCGTGGGACGGCAGGAGGACCCACAAAACCGGGATGAGATGCGCCGGAAGAGGCAGGCGGCAGCCAGTGCTCGATGTTCCACCGGCCCTGGGCATCGCGCACGAGATTCAGGCTCGGCCGCGAAAGAGAAAGGGTCCCGAATTCGAAGCGTCCGGAAAGCAATGCGGGCCAGCGAAGCCCCGCCGTCAAGGTGTCCGCGCGAAGGAAATATTCACGGCCGAAGCGAGGGTCTTCCGAGATGGTGACGGAATTCGCCTCGAGCCGCGCGCCATCGAGCAGGCTGAAATCGAATTGGCCGACTTCCACTGGACGGCCGAAGCTTGCTTCGAGATGTGCGATCAGGTATCGGCGCGCGGCGCTGGTTCGCAGGGCACGCGAGAGCCCCATGCTTGCGGCAAACAGCGCTATGGCAAGAACGAGAATCCAACGCAGCCATTTTCGTTTGCGCATCGTATGAGGTCAAGAATTGTGGCAAAAGGCCGGCACGAAGAAAAGCGCCGTGTTAGTGGACCTCGTGAAACATGCGGGACCAGCGCGTCCGCGACGGCAAATGGAGGATCGTATCCAGGAAATTCAACAGCCACCCATTGAGGCCCCGGTCCGCTTCGTCATCGCGAGAGACTTGCACCGACCAGTAAATGACCACGGGACGCCCCATGATCGCATCGCGGTCCACAAACCCCCAGAAACGGCTGTCCCAACTATGGTCGCGATTATCACCCATCGCAAAGTACTTGTCCGGAGGAACTACGATTTCCCCGTCATGAACGTTGGCAAGGACTTGATCGGCCCATTCCGGCTGCATGTTGGCCTGCAAGAATTGCGCATTACGCGGAGGGAAGTTATCTCCAAATGGGTCATACGGCGCGGACGGATCGCGCGCCACATACGGCTCGTTGATCCGCTTCCCGTTCCGGTACACCTGCTGGTCCACAATCTTGATGCGGTCTCCGGGAATGCCAATCACGCGCTTGACGTAATGCGGGTGGTCTTGATACGGAAACTTGAATACGATGATGTCGCCCCGGCGGATTTCCCGGTACGGCAAAAAATGGTCGTACCAATGGCCACGCCCGCCAAATATGAATTTATTTACAAGAAGATGGTCGCCAACCAGAAGAGTCGGCTCCATCGATTGGGATGGAATCTTGAAAGCCTGGACGACGAATGTCGTGCCAAACAGCGCCAGGATGACCGTAACCAAAAGCGACTCAATATATTCGCGCAGCGTCGCGGGACGGGCTTCCTCCCGATTCCCTGCGGCGCCGTGCGCCTCCACGACCTGTGCAGTCTCAGCCATGTTTCTATTCCCTTCCGTCTCCTCCGGCGCCCAATTGCTGGAGGGCGGCCAAGGCTGCCGCCTGTTCGGCTTCCTTCTTGGTCTTACCGATCCCGGCGGCAGTGATCTCGCCGGCGATGCGCACTTCGACGCGGAACGTTTTCTTGTGGTCCGGGCCCGCTTCTTCCACGATGTGATAACTCCCTGGCGCCAAGCCCCGCGCTTGAAGTAGTTCCTGAAGCGCGGATTTGTGGTCGGGACGCCCCAAAGCTCCCGCCTCGGCGGTGATTGCGCCTTCCACCAGCGATCTTCGCACGAATCCGCGGGCAGCATCCAAGCCGGCATCAAGATAAATGGCTGCCACGACGGCTTCGTACGTGTCAGCCAATAAAGCAGGTTTCGATCGCCCGCCTGTCTTTTCTTCGCCGCGGCCCAGCCGCA
Organism: Terriglobia bacterium; assembly: GCA_041488495.1. Taxonomy (GTDB): domain Bacteria; phylum Acidobacteriota; class Terriglobia; order Acidiferrales; family UBA7541; genus Palsa-360. Next base: position 40,772 of record JBGPPL010000028.1, on the reverse strand, counting down.
AATGATTGCCCAGGCCGAGCCGCTGTGCCGCAGCGCAAAGCGCGGTCGCGTTCACCAGACGCGCCCGGCTCTTTGAAAGTTGGCCTTCGCCCCAGCCCGGAAATGCCCGGACGAGTTCCTCGCTCACCAGCAATTCGAGGACGGCGTCGCCCAGGAATTCGAGCTTTTCGTTATTCCCCGGGGAATCATCCGCCGTGCGTTCGGGAATGCGCGAGCTGTGTGTCAGGGCCTGCAAGAGCCGCCGGGGATCGCGGAACGCATGTCCGAGAACCGCCTCCAGCTCCGCAAGCCCGCCCACAGCTATCGGCATAAGCCCACTACCTGCCCATCTTCGTGGTGGCATCCTTCTTGGCAGACTCCGCACGGGCCTTACACTGAGCAGCCAAGGGGCCACTCACCGAACACTTCTCATAAGCAGCCACGGCGTCGTTATAATAACTAGCTTGTACGTCCGCGTTGCCTAGCAGGTAGTAGTCGACAGGGTCGGGGCTCGATGACAACTGCACAGCCTGCATGAGTTCGGTCCGCGCGTCTTCGTACTTCTGGTGTTGGAGGTTGATCAGCCCGAGGCCGCTGTGGGCCATCGATAGTTTTTCATTCTTCGCTCTCTCGAACGTGGTATCGTCAACCGTATCGGGCTTCGTCAGGAGCGGGATCAGCTCGATGGCGCGCCGGGCATAACCTTCAGCCTTTTGGAATTGCTGCTGGGCATCGGGCGTGGTTGCCCTGACACGGCGTGGCATGGCCATGGCAAGCAACGGGAGGACATCGACGTTATCCGGATTGAGCTCGACCGCCTTGGTGCCCGCCACAAACATCTTGTCTTCCTGACCTTCGGTATAGTAGGCACTGGTCAGTTGCGAATAGACGCCAGCCAGGTAATGGCTTTGCGGGAAGTTCTTCAAGAAGTCTTCCCCGAGCTGAATTTGAGTCGCCGGAGAGCCGGTACGCGCGTCATATAGAGCCTTGTATGCATCCTCCTCTGCCTTATTGACCGGCGGTCCCGCCGGTTTCGCCGCGCCGCCTGGAGCCGGCGTCCCCGGGGCCGGTTGGGCTGGCTGCGTCGGCTGCGGTTGACCGTACTGTGCCCTCGAAACTCCTGCGCCGATGGAAATTGCCACAGCAAAAACAAGCAATGCGGCCGACAACTTGAAAAACTTTGCCTTCATATATGAATCTCCTCCATGAAAATAATTCTCGGAGATGAAATCAATGCTCCGAGTGGTTCACTTCTTGTCCCAAACCCCGCGTCCCCCGGAATCTGCTTTCTATATTCGAACCAGGGACGCAGAGAAAAGTTCATGACTTGCCGTCGGACTTATTTTCACGCGACGGTGTCTGATAGCCAGTTTCCACCCCGCGTTGCGCTGCCGTACGTGCCGACTCCGGCGCGCCCGTCACGGCCAGCGCCGCTCGATATTCGGCGACCGCAAGGTCGCGCTGGCCCTCTACATCGTACATTCTTCCGAGATAAATGTGCGACCAGGAAACGTTTGCTGGATCCGGCTGCGCACCGCCATCCCCAGGCGAACTCTGCGACGCCGCAATCACCTTGGCAAAGAGTTCGCGGGCGCGGTCCGGTTGGCCCAAAAGAGCCGAGGCCACCGCCAGGCCATATGTCGCGCGCAAGTCATTGGGATGAGCGGCTAGAATCCGTTCGAAGGATGCCGCCGCCGCGGCGCCATTCCGCACGGAAATCTGGCGCTGTCCCTCGGCCAGATATTCTTCGAAAGGATCCGCAGATGCTGTGGATTTCGAACCGGCCGCAGAAACGCTTCCCGCCAGCGGGGCCGCATCGCCGGCCGGCGCCGCCTCCGCAAATTTTACCCCGCGCAGCCGCCGCGCCTCGCCGGCCACATCAATGCCTTTGATTAAATCGGGCAGATAGTAGCCCATCGCAGGTTCCGATTTCTCGAATCCGGAAAGCCCGGCATAGATCGGCCGGATCAAAACGTAGCCGGAACTTTCGGCCTGGTCGATCGCTGCGGCCAAATCTGCCGGGGTCAGATGGCGAAGCCGCAACTCGACAGCCCGGACCAGGCATTCGTCAAAAAACGCGGAATAATCGTCGTGAAATTCAACCGGGAGGCGCGGCGCGCGCGCTGCGTACTCCAGCAAAGGCGAGGCCCTGGCTGCTTCGGCCCGGTATCGGATCGCCAGCGAATCGAGGAGAAAGTGGAGGAACGCGTGGCGAATGTCATCCAAGGGTGGATCGGCGCTGGGACTGACAACCAGCTCGTAGTGGTCTCCGTAATTGCGAAAATTGGTCTTCCCGCCGGCGAGCGGTTCGACGTACACGCTAAAAGTCCGAGGACTATTCGACTTTATGATTTCGCGAAGGTAACTCGCAACCGTAAAGGCGATCTCCGAGACAGGAGCGCTGTAAAATTCCACGCCGCGCTCGTAATCCGGCTGGTAATGCTGCCAAAGCTGGTCAAGCTGTTCCTCGCGATAAAAGTTGGCCAGAACTTCGTTGAAACCTTCCAGCGCGAGCGCGTCCGGCGGCAACTCGTCCCGGCGCAGTTCAAATTCAAATTTCGGCGGCGGACCCGCCGCCAATGCGAAAGAAACGAACCTTGAAAACGTAGCTCCGGCATCCGCGAGAGCATGCTCCCGGTAGTACTTGCGCAAAGCTTCGACGGCCGGCCCCTGCAGCGCAAGCATCCGCTCGCGAAGTTGTACGCGCCCGGGGCTCTGGTTCGTTGTGCTCACGCTGGAATCAAATCCGGCGGCGTCGAGAGCGCAAAGAGTCGCGAACAGCTGCGGCCGTGTCCCCACGGAAACCGCACGCCGTGCCTCCACTCGAAGAGGCGGCGCGGACTTGTTCTGCGGCTCCTTCGCCCGCGCAATCGCCATAGCGCCAAAAAGGACACCCATGGCGATCATTACGAATTGCACGAACGGATTCGTCTTGTCGAATAGGCGCAAGCGTTAGTCCTGTCTAAGCGTGAACTTCTGAATCTACAGGGGCATTCGAGCCCAGTCAAGAATCCCCTTCCCTATTTGAGGGTCGGATTGCTTGCTCGGGTTGTCCCAAAACTATTGTAATAGTGAACGGGCGGAATGGGAGAGAGAAATCGAGAGACACTACTTGAGGCGGAATTCAATTTTGACTGACACCTGCGTGGAGGCGGACTTTCCATTGATAAGCGCGGGTTCATATTTCCACTGCCGCACGGCATCAATCGCCGCCTGGCGGAGAAGCACCGGCCCACTTATGGCTTTAGCTCCAATGACTTTCCCGGTCGCATCAACCTCTGCGGAAAGAAGGACGTCACCCTCGACATTGGCTTGTTTGGCCATGGGAGGATATACGGGACGAGTGGACGAAATCAGTTTCGCATCGCGTATCGTCTTTGTGAGGGGGCCTGACCCGGCCACCGCGGGTGACGGCGCAGGCGGATTGTCCGTGCGCGCAACATTTGCGAGCATGGCCCCGGCAGGCGTCGCAATCATCGGGTTGGCTGCAGCCACATCCGCAATGTTAGGAACGGATCCATCCACAAGTCTTCCCGCATTCCGGCTCTCGGTAGTCGGAGCGCTCATTTTCAGGTCGGGAATCGGCTGACGCCGATGAGCCGCTTGTTCAGGCTGCTTCACATCCACGTTGCTTACCGGGCGGCGAGTGGCCTGTGACGCAGAGGCCGCTGGGGCAGCCACAATATCCGTAGAAACCGAGGAGATAGTAGAAACAACCGGTGGTGATGGCGGCGCTTGGTGCACGGCGTCTTGGGCGATCACAACAGGTTCTGGAGCACTGGTCTCCGCTGGACGCACAGGTGTAGATGGCTGACTGGCCACGGGCACCGGGACCACGGAAGTAGCAACGCTTCCGCGGTGCATAAAAAACCATCCTGTACCCAATCCGACAAGCAATACAGCCGTTCCCGCAATGATCAGCGGCGTCCTCCCGCCAGACTCGCTCGATGAGGACACCGAAGTGATTTGGGCGGAGGAAAACATACTTTTGCCCAGGAAGTCCCTGGGGGGCGACGGCTTCCGAACTGGAACTGACGGGCTTTCCCATGTGCCTGAAAGTGATGTCAGTTCTCCGGTGGGCGCGCGCGTGCTCACTGTCGAGTAGGGCCTCGCCGCTTCGACGGAGCCATGAGCCGATTCATCCGCATTCTTGGCAGCGGGAATGCGAGGCGTAGACTCGGGAGCTTTGACACGCCCGGTGGGCGGCGGAATCATGCGCACCAGCCCCTTAACGTCTTCAAACGACGGAGCATTTCCTGTGGGGGCAATTGTTTCCGGCACGGTTGGCGCCACACGAGGAGGCGCGGGCGGATCAGGGAGCGGGTCGCTGGGAACGATTGGCGGCTTTGCCACCACCATAGTAGCCGGCGGATTCGAAACATTCGTTTGTCCCGCCGTTTGGTGGATGCCCCAGAAGTCATTTGCGGGCTCTGCGAATTCAATCTCGACATATCCCTTTACAGTGGGAAGATTTTGCGCGCTAGCCACCCGGCAAACCACATCACACCCTTGCGGGTTCGAAACGATGACCGATTGGCCGGGAGGCAAATTACTCGCAAGCCGGAGAACCGCCCCATTGTCGAACACAATGACGGTCCTGGCTTCTTCCCGAACGGGGTTGGCTGGTCCCGAGGATGCCTCCCCTTTTTCCCCTGGCAAACTTCGGATCGTGACGGGAACTTCCAGACAAACAGGATTGGATCGCGAGTTCTGACCGGTATTGCTTTCAGAACTGCCCGAGGCCGGCTTAGTCGAACTGTTCAATTGGGAGGATTCCTTGATCGTCAGCGTCATGGCATTCCGATCGCGGCGGCTCCCACGCCCACTGTGGAGCGCGGACCATCACAATGGCTTCATTTTCAACGTTGGGCCAGTTCCAGGACTATAGTACGTGGGTACTACGCTGGAAACATGCATGGGAACACAGCAGGAAGCGTATCCTTAAAGTCCTTAAGAAGAATCGATGGAAGGCCGCTTAGGAGTTTGCGGAATTTCACCGGGTACGGAACGCCCCACAGTGAGGTGCCACCCGTAAGATGCGCGCTGCCTACCCTTTGACGGAGATGTCGCTAAAACTCAGGACGACGTGGCCGCCGGATGTAAAGCGTCCAAAACTCATCTGCGGACGGAAACGCGAGAACAGGAGCACCAGATCGAGCTGGCGACGGATGGTAGGGTTATCCGGACCTGAGAGAATCTCATAGGTGACTGCTTCGCCCTGAGCGTTGACTGTGGCTTCCACCAGCAGCGCGTGCGGACCGGAATGGCCCGATTCCTCCATTCCGGTAACAGGAAAGGGCGCCAAAGCTTCAAGGCGCGCCGGCTGCAGGAGATTGGTCGGCGAATCATTCGTCACGGCGCGAAGCGGCGTGCCCATCCCGAGCAACTGACAGACCAGAACAAACACGACAAAGGCAACAGTGAAACCGCCCGTTGCCGGCAGGGCCAATGGCTCGAGTATATTCTCCAGGATCAACTGTGCGCGCGTGCGGGCCCGGCGCGCGTAATGGAGCCAGGGGTTATCGGAGAGACGTTGCGCGGCTGCAACACGAATTCGCAGGGGCAAATCCGCAGGGGGCGCCGGACGCTCTACGCGGGACATCAACGACGACAATGCCAGGTAACTCTGCAGCTCTTCGCGGCATTCCCCGCACAGTTCCAGGTGTTGCCTGATCATCAAGTGGGTTTCGGACCAAGCACCCGACGGTAACGCGCCGTCCAGGTAGCCGGGCAATAGCCTTCTGACTCTGTGGCATTCCATCAGACACCTCCCTCAGCGTCGCCCGGCTTGCCGGGATTCGCCCAACCAGATGTGTCACGCTGGCTGGAAGTCTTTTCCTTCACCGTCGAAAACAGCGGTGAATGCAAAACCGTTTCCGACGTATGCCGTGCCTCACTCCGTTGGACGTGGCGGGAGGCACTCCTGGTTTCGCGGGCCGCATGGCGATGCATCGCATGTGCATCTACGAGCAATGGTTCCAACATGTCACGCAACAACCGCCGCCCCCTCAGGATGCGCGACTTCACGGTGCCGACTGAAACATCCAGCACTTCAGCCACTTCTTCGTACGACATCCCCTCGAGATCTCTCAGAATCACGGCGCTGCGGAAAACCTCCGGCACGCCGCGCAACGCTTGCTGGACCGCCTCTTGAACTTCATGCGAAGCAGCCTCATCAAATGGCGTCCTGCTCTCGTCCTCGATCTCCATCGACGTTCGTCCGCTCGCCGGATCTGCGTCAATCGAAGCCTGCTGCCGGTGATGCCGCCACCACCACCGGCGGTGGTTTAGCGCCTCACGGACCGCGATCCGGTAGAGCCAGGTCTTCAGCGAACTGCCGCGACGGAATCCGCGAATGCCGCGAAACGCCTTGAGAAATACGTCCTGTGTGATATCGGCTGCATCGCAGGACTCAGATATCATCCCTGCAACAACGCTGTAAACCGGCCCTGAGTAATGTGTCACCAGCCAGTCGAAGGCTGCGCCGGAACCGCCCTGCAGCTCCGTCACGAGCTCGGCTTCGTCCTGGGACCAGGGAAGGACGCGCGCCAAGTCAGACACGTTTACCGCCTCTCTCGCCCGTCTGCGCCAAGCGCTCTCGCGGAGGACTCGCGGGAAACACCTCGTGCCATGCGCGGCAGGCCCTGAAGCCGCTCACCGGATCTCCTGACCGGGAAACCTGACGTAGCGAACCGGCTAGTGAACGCTTCATTGTGATTAGACACCATTCGGAGGGAATGGTTCCCCTCGCGTTCCTATTTTCCACCCTAGGGTACCAGCTTTGCAATGGTACAGGGGTGATGGAACCCGGTTGCAGACAAAGGGCTTGCGGCTGTTCGGGTCTTCAAAACTGCGTTTCGCGCGCGGGCCCGAGAACGCGAACACCGTTCGCATGGAAGCGATGAGTTCGTCCGGGTGGATCGAATCGACGCGCGGCAGCCTGGACGCGCACGTAGGTTACTGATGTTTATATTTATTATCTTATGGAAGATGCCCCATCCTTTCGCGAACGAGACAAAGAAAGCTTTGAGTTTGTAGGGGACGCCAAGCATCGCACCCTTGTGAAGAACCCAAGGATGTGGCACCCGAACTTCAGATGCACTAAAAGGCTGTCCCACCCGGCCTCGGGTGACGGTATGTCGGGGATCACGGCATTCTCACGGGCGGCAGAGTAATATGCAACTCCATTGCCCGCTTGTCCATTGCGGTAACGATTGCATCATAATCAGCCTTACTCTGCATGCTGGCCCATCGAGCCCTCAGAGTTTTGTACTCATGATCGTCGATCGCCGGAGCCAAGACTGTGAGTCACTGCGTGAAAGAGGCACTGATCTCCATAGTCCCTTGGTAAATCGAAAAGAGTACGAGGAGAAGCAGGGTAAGAACCCCTGCGCTTAGCCAAGTCCAAACATTAAACACGCGAGCAATTCCTCTCATCAGCCGAGAAGATGTGAGGTGCCAATTAATGGAAGCAAACATTGCGAACTGTGCAGCGATCAGAGCAAAAGCGAGGACTGCCAGAAATGTCATTTGTCCGATTACATTGCGATCAGTGAGAGCGGCGTTCCTGTAGATGCGGTCAACGTAGCCTTGATGAACGGTGCCTCCGAGTACTACAATGGCATTCCAGACAAAGCTCAAGATGGGATTGATGAAAATGATTACAATGATGGATGAAATGATTGAACTAATGATTCCAATCTTTAGTGACTTGTTGTCCATATGCGTGTCGGGAAGCTGAACTGTAGCTCAGTCCGACTACCGTTGCAATAATCTTAACTTTGCTGTTCCGTTGCGTGGCCCATTCTTTCCCGATGTTGCGAAAGGATGGAGTAATTAGTCGAGTACTGTTTACTGCGATACAAAAAAGCTTTTAGTTCGTTGGGGCGGGTGGCCCATCCTTTCGCGAGGTTGCGAAAGGGTGGGGTCCTTAGTCTGAGTACTTTTTACTGCAATACAAAAAAAGCTTCTAGTTTGTTGGGGAACATCAAGCATCGCACCCTTGCAAAGAACGCAAGGATGCGGCACCCGAACTTCAGAGGCACCAAAAGGCTGTCCCACCCGCCATTCTTGAGTTGCACCTAGTTCGACGGGTTGGCAGGCGGCATGGCTTCGGGGGCATCTGCCGGGGCGGGGCCGACACGCTCCACGATCACGTGCTGGATATGCACGGGTGTGAGCGGTTTGTCACTGCCGTCGCGCTTGACCCGCGCGATGGCCTTTACGACGTCCACATTGCCACACTCCCCCCAGATCGTATAACCACCATTGAGAGATGGCTGCGCCGCCTCGGTAATGAAGAACTGGCTGCCGTTCGTGTTCGGTCCGGCGTTGGCCATTGCCAGCCGTCCCGCCGTATCGAACTTGAGCGACGACACGACCTCGCTCTTGTACGGAAAGCCCGGGCCTCCAGGATGTCCCGTGCCGTTGCCGAGAGGATCGCCACCCTGAATCATGAACTCGGGTATCACGCGATGAAACGTGAGGTCGTCAAAAAATTTCTTGCGTGTGACCTGATTCGTCTGCGGGTCCACATAGGAGAGCTTTCCGATAGCCAGGCCCACCATTGTGTGGACGGTGACCGGCGCCTCCGTTTCATAGAGCTTGCACGCAATGTTTCCCTTTTCAGTTTGAAATGTCATGTACAGGCCGGGTTTTCGCTTATCGGTCTGAGCCGCTCCTGACGTGGCCGCTTGCAAGTGAAACGCTGACAGGAAAGGCTCCGCGACCGGCAATGCCGCGAAGAGCACAGCCAACAACCACATATGCTTTCGTATCCGCATGCTTGTTCCCCCCTCGGAAATTGAGAACTCGGGATTTTCTTTGCCGCAAAACGATACGACTACCGTCCTCTCACGTCAAGCGCGGGGGCGGGTTCTTGTCTTAACTGACGAATACTTCGGCGACACTTTGAGTTTGTTAGGGGCACGGATCGCACCCTAGCAAAGGACGCAAGGATGTGGCACTCGAATTTCAGATGCAGCAAAATGCTGTCACACCCGCCTTGCGGAAAAAAATACTTTTGGTTGTCATTCCGAACCCCGGCAAGGGCCGGGATAAACTCCGTGAGGAATCCCTCTTTGTTCAACACCCAAGAAAAGAGAGATTCCTCGCCCCGACCCGGTCGGGGCTCGGAATGACAACGTTTTGAGTTTTTCGGCAACCCGCTAGAGTATCAAGAAGGGCCGGAGCTTGCGCACGTTGTCCAGTTCCTCCAGGGCGTTCACACGCTGGATGATCGACTCCGTCCGTTCAGCGCCCAGTACCGGCGCCATCAGGTCTCGCACCTTCGCGTTCAGTCCTTCCGTATCCAGGGGGTTCTCCTTCGTGCCAGGTGGATGACGGGTAAGGTGGCTCACGGTCCGGCCATTGCGGAGGGTCACTTCTACTAAGCCACCGCGTGGCGCGTCCGGGTCCATCAGCTTTCGATCGGCCACCAACTCTACGCGTTCCTTCACGGCGCGTACTTGTGGGTCCGCCATGCGCTCATAGGAGTGGCTGTTCGCGAAGGAGACGGCGCCATCCAGCAGAGCCACCGCAATAATGTACTGGCAGTTGACGTCCGGCATGGAGCTGTTATCAACGATACCCGCGCCGTCTGCCGGCAGCCTGACGACGATGCGTTCCACATTATCCACGAGCAGGCCATTCTCCCGGCGCAGCTTGAGGAACGCGTCCAGGGCGGCCTGGATGGGGTAGCCCACGGGATAGGCCTTGATGGCCGTTTCCGTGACAAAAAACCGGCTGCCCAGACCGGCCACCATCTCCGCAGGCCGTGGTTGGGAAGAAAGGGCCTCGAGCACATTGTGCTCGCAATCCAGTACGTCCCGGACACCCGTCAACCCGGCCTGGACCATGGTGACCGCCGTGACCCCGTTGCGGGCGCCCATCCCGGCAAAGTCGAAGGCTTTTTCTACGTGCTCGGTATCCTGGGTCCAGCTCCAGAGGCCGGACACCTGCTGGGCTGCATAGGAGAGCGCATAGCGCATCCCTGATTCATCCAAGCGAGCCAAAGAGGCTGCAGCCGCCGCGCTGCTGAACGTGGACCCGATGCCCTCCGCGCTGCGGTGAGAGCCGCGCACCAAGTCTGGTCCCAGGGCCATGAGAAAACGGCAGCAGACATCGTAGCCAAGCGTTACTGCCCTGAGCAGCTCCATTCCTGAGCTGCCTTCCCGCTCAGCCATAGCCAGGGCGGCGGCAACTGCCGAACTACCGGGATGCGTCTTCGTGACCAACTCGACGTCATCCGTTTCGTCGGCGTGGGCGAGCATCGCGTTGGCCAGAGCGGCGTTGACAGCGGAAGTCGTGATGTCCGTGGTGAGGATCGAAGCCTCTGACACCCCGCCCTGCCCTCGTATATACCGGATGGCCATCTCTCCGGGCTTCAGACGGGCTCCCGATACCATTGCCCCCAGCGTGTCAAGAATTCGATGCTTGCCTTCCTGCGCTACCTTTGGCGGGAGACTTCGGTTGCGGGCTTCCACCATGTAGCGCGCTAACCGGCCGGTGATATCGGCAGCAGCCATCGAAGGCGCCTTCGGCGAGCCTTGACTGAGGGGACGCGCTGACGCCGCCGCTCCCTTGGCTGGAAATGCCGCGGCCGCGATGAATCCACCCGCGCCCTGCAAGATGCGGCGTCGCGTTAGGATTGAGCCACCTTTTTCTATAGGCACGTCGCCGCGATTGTCTCTCACGTCGTCCTCCTCATCTAACACAGAATTTCCGTTTTGGCTCCCCACAGCCGCATACTGTAAAGTCGCCGATGGATCCCATCATACTATTTTCTCTTTGACGGGTGGCGGGTGGCCCACGCTTTCGCGAGCTGGCGAAAGGGTGGGGTCCTAAGGCTGAGTACTGTTTACTGCGATACAAAAAAGCTTTTGGTTCGTTGGGGGGGCACCACGCATCGCACCCTTGCAGAGAACGCAAGGATGCGGCACCCGAACTTCACATGGACTAAAAAGCAGTCCCACCCGCCCTAGTTCCACAGCTTCAGGCACAACAAGACATAAAACCGGCAGCCAAGACGGTAGTCATCTGCTTCTTTTCCGAAGTGAATGACCATTCGAGCATACTGCCGACAGAATACGCGAGCAAGTCACCTGGATACCTATCTTACTTGCAATCTGACTCCAACGAGCGCACCATGTCACCACTCACGGCGCACACCGGGTTTCCGTCTGGCATACGCCAATTCAAGAGCAAGGCATCTCCATGAGCGTTCCTCTGAAAATCCTCGGCGCGGATTTCACGGCGACGATGCATTTCACTCTGCACTTCAGTCAAACTCCTAATTTCGTCATTCTGGACAACAACGGTCGGCCCCAAGATTCATTTCAGATTTTCATCGCCTTCAATCCCAACACCGCCAACCCTGCGAATCCGCCATCGGCCGACGTCATCATCCGGGGAGACGAAATTCACATCGCGCATGCAATTCGGATCCGTGACGCTCGCCCGCCCGTTTCAGACCCAAACGCTGGTGGCTGGGGCGCGATTCGTGGCACCGCGCCTTACCACGTAAGGACCGAGCCAAACGGCACAGCCGTGCTCACGTTTAGCGCTCACTTCCCGCTCCTTGGCATCACAGGCCAGTTTGGGTGGGTTCTGGAAACCACTAATTTCGGTTCACAAGTCGATCAGCGCCAGGGTGTCGCGCCGTAGAGCTAACCACACCGCATTGCGGAGCCACACTACCATCCTGAATGAAAGACCAGTACCACATTTATGCACCGTGGCCCACTCTTTCGAGAGGTTGCGAAAGGGTGGGGTCCTTAGTCTGAGCACTGTTTACTGCGATACAAGAAAGCTTTTAGATTGTTGGGGGGGTACCACGCATCGCAGCCTTGCAGAGAACGCAAGGATGCGGCACCCGAACTTCAGATGCACCAAACGGCTGTCCCACCCACCTCAAATCTTCAGAACGAGTGCGAGCATGACTGTACGTGCTCCTATCACCAAAGTCCCATTCCGGTTGCGGCTTCATAGTTTGCCCACCTGAGTAAAAAAGGAACATTTTTGTCCACGCGGGGCACTTTCATTGCGCCAGCCCCTTCAGGAGATGTAACAGTCGCCCCCGGTCCTCGTAGCCCATCGTGTTGAATTCGAGGCCCATCCCCCTACCAGGCACTGTGCGCCGCACAATGGCGCGCGCACGAATATCCCTGCCAGACGTTTCGAATAGTAGCTTTACGACCGTGCCCACCGGTGGTGGCTCTGGCGTTGGAATGAAGACGCCACCCAAGCTGAGATTGAAAACGCGCGAGACGAAGCGATGGCCTGAACCCTCCCAGGCCACCCACATGCCTTTCGGTAGCTCCACGCGGGGATATCGGCGTTTTTCTCGCGCGTCCTCTTGAGTCATTCAGGGACACTCCAAACAGATTCAAGGGCGGGTGGCCCATCCTTCCGCGACGTTGCGAAAGGGTGGGGTCCTTAGGCTGAGTACTGTTTACTGCGATGCAAGGAAAGCTTTTAGTTTGTTGGGGGGCACCATGCATCGCATCCTTGCATAGGACGCAAGTTTGCGGCACCCGAACTTCACATGCACAAAAAGGTTGTCCCACCCGCCGAAAATCGCTTCCGGTGGCTATTTCTCGACTGTCAATTCGTTCGTTACCGAGAACACGCCCGAAACCGAATTTGCGCGCGCGTTGGCAAGAATCTTGTCAGCGTTGTTTGCGACTACCCCAACCAGCGTCACGTGGCCGTTTTTTACGATGATGTGGATGGGCGGCACGGCCTGAATCGAATATTTCTCCATGCCGGGCGCGGAATAAATCGCCCGGAATTCCGCCCGGCGGATTTGGTCGTCGTTGGGCGAGACGGGCAAGACCTCGATTTGGTTGTCCACAGCAGAAACACCTTCGATGGACTTGACTGCATTTGCGGCGTCGGACTTGAGCGTCGGCGTAACGACTTGGCCCAATAGGGTCACGCGGTCGCCGTCAATCTTATATGCCAGATTATCGAACACCGTGAAAAACGGCTGCGTCACTAGGACGTGCCGCACCTCCTTCTGGAGCCGGGCCTGGGCTCTTTCTTGGCGCTGCTGGGTTGATATCTGCACGCCCTGAGCCTGAGAGACAGCTAAGGCCAGCGTCGCCGCCACCCATCCGGCCACTACAAGACGAAACACTCTGGTGGAAAGGATTGACATTGTCGTCCTCCTGCTAGTGAAGTGAGGCCGAACCGCACCTATGCGTTTGATGCGACTTGCCGATGAGCAAGATATAGCATACTTACAGTGCCAATCAGCCAAGGATTTGCACCACGAAGCGTAGACAGGATAGCGCACGAGAAACATCAAGCATCGCACTCTTGCAAAGGACGCAAGGATGCGGCACGCGCGCTCGGTATAGTTGGAAGAAGACGACCGCCACACGAGATCACAGACATCACGAAAAACAATGTCTGCGCGACCCTGCGGAAATTCCGGTCGGGGGTGAATCACCAACTGGAATCGAGCCGAGGAGTGGCTTCTTTTTGGCGGGCTCCAAGTAGAGCCCACACCCGATTTCCTGCGGGCTCCAAGTAGAGCCCGCACCCGAACGCGGGCCGCCCTGGTCAGGGCAGTTCCCTAATTATTTACCAGGTCTTCGCTTCGGTTCACGTAGAGCTTCCCGGCGCGAATGGTCGCCGCGCTCTGGAGCTTCTGCCGCCCCGTGCGTTTCTTACCGGTGCTGTCCATAAAAAGAAATGACCCTTCACGGACCTCGAGGATGGTTATATCCGCCACTGTGCCCGGCCGCAAACTGCCGAGCTCGACCCCAAAATTGAATATGCGCGTCGGCCTGACCGTGACCCGTTCAATCACCTGATCCAGGCTCAATCCGATGAGCAAAAACTTCGAGAGCTCCGTGACCAGATCAAAGACCGGTCCATTGAAACTCAGGCCTCCAAGATCAGTGCCGATCGTGTCAGGCAGGAAATTTTGTTGCAGACACTTTTCCGCTACGTCCAAGTCCAGATGAGTGCCGCCGTCACCCACGTCGAAAAAGACGCCACGCTGCCGGCAATCCAACATCTCAGGGATGAGCTTCCCGTTTGCATCGAGCGGTCCGTGCGGCCGCCCGGTAAAACAGTGCGTCAACACATCACCCTTTCGCATTTGGCGGAGTATCTCCGGCAGAGGAGAATAGGAATCCCCGACGTGCACCGTCAACGGCAGATGAGAAATCTTCGCTGCCTCCAGCGCTCTTTTAAGGATCTCGAGATCGTTCGTGCCCGTGATCTCTCTTGAAAGCCGGACCTTGATCCCCACGACGTCGGGTTTGTTTGTTTCGGCCGCTCGCGCAGTCAACTGGGCGTTCACCCAATCGAGGTTTGCATAGTTCCCGATTAAACCCAGCACTGTGCCGCGAGCCCCGATGTCCACCAGCGCATAGACTCGAGTGGCCGAAGGCTTGATAACGTATTGGCGGAAACCGGCGATGTCAGCGTAACCCGTCGAGCCGGCATCCACCGCCGTCGTAACCCCGCGGCCGAGGCAATACTGGTCGGCGTTCAGCCCCGTGGGGCCCACTCCTTCGAAAATGTGGACGTGGACGTCGATGAGCCCGGGCGTGACGATCTTGCCTTTTGCTGACACGACCCTGAGGGCCCGAGCGGCAGGGATATCCGGCGAGAGTTCCAGAATCTTGCCGTCCTTCACCGCCACGTCAAGCGGAGTGTGCAGGTTCTGCCCGGGGTCGACGACTGTGCCGCCCTTGATGAGCAAGTCGCAATCCTGCGTGGCGGCCTGTTCTGCACCCTGGGCGGGGGAAAGAGACGGAGCGCCCGCTGCCTCGAAGTTACTCGAAGCCAGCAGGCCCGAGCCCAGAATCAAGTTAGAAAATTGTCGGCGCGTTAACATGGAACACCTTAGCCGGGATTTTCGTTTTAGCTCCCAACAGCCCCACACTATATACCCCTCGAGGAGTTCCAGCGCGCTATTTTGGCTTTGCGCGGGTGGCCCACGCTTTCGCGAGGTTGCGAAAGGGTGGGGTCCTTAGTCTGAACACTGTTTACTGCAGCACAAAAATCTCTTTTAGTTTATTGGGGGGCATCAAGCATCGCACCCTTGCAAAGGACCCAAGGATGCGGCACGCGAACTTCAGATGCACTAAATGGTTTTCCCACTCGCCGGGATCAGAGCAAGAATCAGCCCGCCAATGGATACCTGATTCCGGTATACTTTCGAGAGCGCGCGGAAGCCTCGCCGTGACCTGGACTATAGTCTCGGCTTGAGGGGAGTTCTCATGCATACCTCACACAGAATGTGGCTGGCAGGTTGGCTGGCGGGCCTGCTTGTTGTGTCGATTTCGAGTTTCGCACGCAGCTCTTCTCCCAGGCCGCAGGCGCCGAGCAGCGCGGAAGTTCCTGTTGTGAAAGGCGGGGCGGGATCCTGCACTGCGGATTTCGTGGTGAGCGACTCGTCTGGAAAAGGTATCTACGACGCCAAGATCGGCATTCAGATCCGGTACGGGTTTATGGGCCTTCACAGGCTGGATCTCACGGTCGGCACGAACTTTGAAGGCAAAGCGCGCGTCGAAGGTCTGCCTGAGCAAATCAAGAGAACAGCCGAGTTCAAGGTCTCCCACGGGGACCAAAGAAAGTCTCTGCCATACGACCCCCAGGCCGATTGTCATCCGCGGCACGAAGTCATTCTTGGAGAAAAGTAAGAGCTACTTTCCTAGAAGCAACTTGCCAGGATTTATTACTGGGAAGCATGCTGCTACGGTGCATCGAGAAGAAATCAAGACTCGGCCGGGCGCCCAATTCGTTGCGGAGCAATGAGTGGGAATCTTGTTTCCTTACTCAGCTTCAGCGGCTAAAGCCGACTTCAAGAAAGCTTCGATCCGGCCGGGCTGAAGCCCGGCCCTCCAAAATGAGCCCGAATTCTTTGCGCGGGGCGCAGAATCACAACATCAAGTAGTACAGAGTTCACTGAGAGCACAAAGGACACAGAGCTTGAAGAACCAGCCTAAAGTATTTCAGGGATGTATTTTCTGTGATTGAGCCGGTCCCTGCTGAGCAGGTGCTTTGATCGATGCGAGCATCTTGGCCAGGAATTCGTTCAATGCGTCGCCGCCTCTGATCCACCGCAAGACCGCGACGATGTCGTTGTCCCAGTCGATGTAAATGATGTTGGCTCCGTTGCCTACGAAATAAACGGCCGACTCAGGCGCCGCCGGCAGCGGCTTCCTGGCGGTGTTCAGAAACCAGTTCGCGAAACCGTAGTTCGCATTCGCCGGCCCCGGCGTCCGCGCCATCTGCATCCACTTTTCCGAGACGATCGCGCGGTCTTTCCATTTGCCGTTGCGCAAGAACATGTACCCGAACCGCGCCATATCGTACGCGTTGATTTGCATCCCGCCGCCCCAATGGCCGCCACCCGTGACCGACTGGATCTTCTGGCCATCGATTTCCACCCACGAATTGTCGTAGCCGTGCCAGCGCCAGGTCGACGACGCGCCGATTGGCTCCATGACTTCCTCACGCAGCACATCCTGCAGCGGCCGCCGCCACACGTTGAGCGCCGCGAGGGCGAGCACGTTCACGCGGACGTCGTTGTACTTGTAGTGCGTCCCCGGCTCCCACAATTTCCGGTTCGGCCAGTCGGCCGGTTTCTCGCCTTCGGGACGATCCGCCCAGTCCGGCTTGCCCCAGAGGGTTCCCTGCCAGTCGCTGGTCTGACGCAGCAAGTGGTCCCACTTGATTTTTTGATTGTGCGGTGCTTCGAACAGATCGACGCCGGGCGGCATGTAATCGCGCGCGTAATCGTTGACGTCGCGAATCAGGCCGCGCTGCCAGGCCAGGCCGACCACCGTCGTGAGAAACGTCTTCGTAACACTGAAGGTCATGTCCACACGCTTCGGGTCACCCCACTCGGCGACAATGTAACCGTGACGCATGATGAGGCCGTTGGCGGCGCCACGATCCTTCACGGGACCAATCGGGGCGTCAAATGGCTCATTGGCACCGAACGTCGTCGCCAGGAAAAGGACCATTTCTTTCGTCGCTGGATTTTCGCTTGCGATGGCCTCTTTTACGGCCTCATCGAGTCGCGCAGCATCCATGCCCACCTCTTCCGGCTTCTTGTGCTGCCAATCGAATCGGTCGGGGAAATACGATGTTGCGAGCTGCGCTATCGGTGACGGGCTCTGAGTGGTCGATCCGGCACGCTGCGCCGCCGGGATGGATCCCGGCATCACGAGCAGGCATGCGATCACAAAAGCGGCGGCTACGCGGGACATGGTGTTCCTCCTTCGTTCGCGATGATGCCAGTAACTGGGACCCTAGCCATCCGTTCCAAATCCTTGAAAGGCTACCGCTGGAAGTCACTGAGTGTAAAGGAGGAATAAAGTGGCGCGCCCTGCAGAACCGTTTGGGACGGATAAACCGCGCCCTAGGACGGCCCCGTAATTCTCGGGGAACTCTACATCCTTCTGCGATTCAATAATCCGTGCGAGTTCGTCCCGTTCCATTTCGCCCCTTCTGAGGACCAGAGTCTCCAGCCATTCCCAAAGGCCGCCGAGCCCTCAGACCCGACTGCAATCAGCGCAAATTGACTGACCAAGGCTTCATCCAGCCAGCCTCGATCCGCTTCTTCATAGAGAACGATTAGCGCGCTTGGGAGTGACCTCGCCTGCCGGTATGAGCGACAACTGGTCAATGCGTCGCAAATGTCAGCGATCTGGAGTATGCGGACGGTCAAAGGAATTTGCTCTCCACACAAACCGTCGGGGTAGCCGGTGCCATTCATGCGCTCATGATGGTGGCGAATGAGCGGCAACACGTGACGGAACGATTTCAGCGGCGCACAGATCTGCTCGCCAACGATCGGGTGTTGCTCGACGGTCCGCCTCTCTTCCGAATCAAGCGGGCCGGGCTTGGAAAGAACCGCGTCCGGAATTCCGATTTTGCCGATGTCATGGACCAAACCCCCGATTCTTAGCGTGTCCAGATCGCCCTGATTCAAACCAAGACTTTTTCCGAATCGCACAGCATTATTGGAGACTCGCACGCCATGCCCCCGATCAAACGGGTATCGCGCATCGATGCTGTGAATAAGTGAAAAGATTACGGATTCCGCCTGCTCGTCGACATATGTTTTCAGTTGGAGCAGAGAATGGACACGGCTGAGCGCTTCCCAAGGCGTGGGGAGATGTCCCCAGAAGTCGTCGGCTCCTGCTTCAAAAGCCCTCGAACCAGAACAAGCGCTGTCAGTAGCCGTAACCAGCACGACTGGTGTCAGGCGGTTGCGGGGATCGGCCTTTAGCCGCCGGCATACTTCTAACCCATGGGTATCCGGCAACAAGTCGTTTAGCAGGACCAAATCGGGTTGGAGATGGGGACAAAGGGTAAGGGCAGCTTCCCCGCTCCGTGCTGCAATCACATCGTACCCTTGGCCCGATAAAAGTGTTTCCCAATTGGCGCAATTCGATGGATCGGCGTCCACAATCAAGACTGATGCTGTCATTGTCACTACTCCTTGTTAGTAAAGGACAAGAAAGCAGTTGCAAGCCAAGATGGACCGAGGATCGCGAAAGGGCATTCAGTCTTAACCCTCTCCCATCGGCGATCCAGCCAACAGCCCCTCGGGGACGAAGGATGTTGGCGAACGCAAACGATATGGCGCACGGCGCATGCCAGAAGACAATGCATTTAATCATTTGAGAACACACGACATACTTAATGAGGACAATGGAATTACGCTTGTTTGAAGGTTAAAACGCCTATCGGAGTGGAAAATTTACCTGTCCCAATAGTGCTTCACAGGTTCGCCCACTCTTCGCCTTTACGAATGAATTATATAATACGTGAATATATATAATGATTATTATTGGCTGGGCAGATGAGGCACCCAGTCTGCAACCCTGGTTGATTCACAAATGATGGGATGGCAGGACCGGATTGGATCGATCGAGAAAGGTAAATACGCCGATACCGTCGCCGTTTTCCGGGGACCCGCTGCAGGACATCACCGAGATGCAACGCGTCAAATTTGTGATGAAGGGTGGAAAGGTCATCAAGAACGACCTAAAGTAAGGGTGCGCAAGAGATACCCTGAACAACATCGGAACGTGAACGTATCGTTTCTCAGGAACACCTTCGTGAGAAAGGAACATGGGGGTGTTCCCTCAGCCCTCACGCAGTCTATCTCAGTGTGCCAAAGGACTCTCCGCTCCAAGAATCAGCACTTAATCGCTAAGTGCAAATCGCAATTGCAGTGTCTTCCATGAAGTGTGGCAGGAGCGGCGGGATCGGGCCCACGATCTTCCCGGTTTCACCGGGACGCGTGCGCTTATCTTTGGTGGAGCCGATGGGATTCGAACCCACGACCTCCTCGATGCCATCGAGGCGCGCTCCCAATTGCGCCACGGCCCCACCGGAAGCGGAAACGATAAAAAACTGTAGCACACGCAGGACGCGGACTTCAATTAGAATGGCTACTCAATGGCTAAACTCACATTTCTCGGCGCGGCAGGAACGGTCACGGGCTCGAAATATCTGGTCGAAGCGGAAGGCAAGCGGCTTCTCGTGGATTGCGGTCTGTTCCAGGGCCTGAAGGAACTTCGCCTCCGCAATTGGGACTCGCTCCCTGAAAAGCCGTCCTCGTTCGACTGGTGCGTTCTGACGCACGCGCACCTGGACCACACGGGCTATCTGCCGCGACTGGTCCGCGACGGTTTTCGCGGCCCGATCTACGCCGACGCAGCTACGATCGAGTTGTGCAATCTTCTGCTTCCCGATTCCGCGCATCTGCAGGAAGAAGATGCGCAGCGCGCGGGACGATACGGATACAGCAAGCATACTCCCCCGCTGCCTCTTTATTCGCAGGCTGAAGTCGAACCGGTGCTCACAGCGTTTCGTGAGATTCCCCGGTCTGATCCGTTCACCATCTCGCCGCAATTCACCGTGCGCCCGCATGATGCCGGACACATCCTCGGCTCCGCCAGCCTCGAGCTGACGATCACGGAAAACGGCAAGAAGACCGTCGTCCTGTTTTCCGGCGACATCGGGCGATACGGCCAGCCGATCCTGAAGAATCCTGCAACGCCGCCGCGCTGCGATGTGTTGCTTTGCGAATCGACCTACGGAGACCGCGAACACCCTTCCGATTCACCGGAGGATGCGCTGGCGGATGTCGTCAATCGCGTCGCAAAGCGTGGCGGCGTGATCGTGATTCCGGCATTCGCCGTGGGCCGCACGCAAACCATCATGTACATTATCCGCGAACTCGAAAACGCGAACCGCATTCCGGGCCTTCCCGTTTTCGTGGACAGCCCGATGGCCATCAGCGTTACCGGGCTATATCTGCGCCATCACGAGGATCACGATCTGATCTTCACAAAGGAAGAAAACGACGGGAACCCGCTCGACGCGCATACCGTGCACTATATGCGCACCGTTGAGGACTCGAAGAAGATCAACGACGTCAAGATTCCAGCCATTATCATCTCGGCCAGCGGCATGGCCACCGGCGGGCGCATACTGCATCACCTCGCGCAGCGCGCGCCAGATCCGCGAAATGCGATTTTGCTCGCCGGCTTCCAGGCCGAAGGCACGCGCGGCCGGTCGCTCGAAGAGGGCGCGAAGACGCTCCGCATTCATGGCGAAGATGTGCCGGTCGCGGCGGAAGTAGTCAACTTGCGGCAATTCTCCGCGCACGCGGGAAGAAGCGAACTGATACGCTGGCTCACGGGTCTTCCGGCGCCGCCACGGCAAACGTATCTGGTGCATGGCGAACCGGCAGCTTCCGCGGCGCTCAAGTCCGCGATCGAATCGAATTTTCGATGGCGCGTGTCTCTGCCTGCGTACCGGCAGACCGTCGAATTGGACGCATAGCGCGACGCCACCGTCTCTTGCGCCGCCCGGCGCGGGACGTGCTAGAATGAGCCTACTTTCCTCCGCATCGGAGGTTTCATGTTCTTTCGCCGCGCATTTAGTGCTCTCCTGATAATCATTGCCAGCGTGCTGCCCAGCCTCGGACAGAACCGTCCTGACACTTCTACCCGTGCTGACCGTCCTGCCGCCACCAGGACCACATACGGCATTGTCGGTACAGTCCGCGATGATCATGACCAACATGAAATGGAAAATATTCGCGTAGATCTGAAGCAAGCGACAGGCATCCCTATTAACACCACATTCACGCGCGGGAATGGCGAATTCGAGTTTTCCGGCCTTTCCAGTGGGAACTATATCGTCGAAATTATGGTGCAAGACTATGAGCCTTACCGGGAAACGTTCACGCTCTTCAACTCCTCGCGGCGTGGCATGTCTATTTTTCTGCGAAGACCCATGACTGTGGTGAGCACGAATTCCAGCGGAGCTATCTCCGCGCACGAACTTAGCGTCCCTCACAAGGCGCATGATGAATTTGAGAAAGGACTCACCCTGCTTTATTCCAAGTCGGATTATCGAGGTGCGATCACCGAGTTTCAGCGCGCCATCAAAGATTTCCCGAATTTCTATGAGGCCTACGCGCAGGAGGGGAACGCATACAGCTATCTTGGAGAGGTGGGTCCTGCCGAAGGGGCGATGCGGAAATCCATTGAGCTCAGTTCGAGCCGGTATCCTGATGCGTTTTTCCTGCTTTCCGAACTGCTCAACAATACCAAACGGTATTCCGAAGCCGAGGCTCTTTCCCGCCAGGGTGTAGCACTCGACGCCTCTTCGTGGCATGGCCACTTCGAAATGGCACGGGCGTTAACGGCGCTCAAGCGGCCGGAAGAGGCCCAGAAGAGCGCAATTCAGGCTCGTGATTTGAAACCTGACAATCCTCCGGTGTACCTGGTCCTTGCAAACATCCATATCCAGCTGCGCGACTACGAAGCGCTCCTGAAAGATCTTGATAGCTACCTGAAACTTGTGCCGACCGGCCCCGGGGCCGATCAAGCTCGCAAGACTCGAGAGAATCTGCAGGCGGCCATGCAGAACGCGCAAGGCGAGGCCCGGTCCAATGAGCAAGACCAATCCCGCCCGACTGCACAAGATCAATCCAAATCCAACACACAGAACCAATCCCGGCCTAGCACGCAAGATCAGGCTGGGTCCAACACAAAAGACCAGTCGGGGTCTACAGACCGTGCACAGCCTCAATCCAATGAAGAAGACCCACCTTTACTTCCGCCCCTACCGCCGCCTCAACCCTAGCAATCAGCATTTATCACAAAGGATTCACCATCTGGCCGCAACATAGCTGAATGAGAGATCTCTGCGCAGCCTTGTAACGCTGACATCTCGCTCGACCTGACAAAGGAAGGGCCGGCGTTGTTGTGCTGTGTTGAAGGTTCAAGAAACCGCCAGCGAGACGCTACGAAAAGGTCGTGTTTCGTAACAGAATTGGTGGTCTCTGTCCCACACAATCGCACCGTCGCGAGAAGTGCAGACTAAATAGCGGAGATAGAAGCAATCAATGACTTGTCTTCAAATGAAGAAACCTGTGAGGAGGATCGTACGTCTACTGGGATAAGACCACTTGAGGGGTAGGGAGCGACCACCATATGGCGACCGACCGTCGGCTTCCTACCCCATAATCTCCGAGTGGCAGCCTGGAAGCTTTCCAAATCCAATTCCTATCCTGCCGCGCTTATTTGCACCTGCGGAACACGTGCAGGCATAGCAGGAACTTCCGTCACGCGCAATCCCAGCACAAACATCGGAAGGGGCGCGACGCGTCCCCAGCGGTTCAATTCCCAACCCGCACGGATAAAATTGCATTCCGGAATCAACGCCAAGTCCAGGACGGCGCGGGTCTCGCCGCGATAGAATTGCTGGGGTAATTTCAGTATGGGGTGCGTGCCCCAGTTTTCACCGTCAGCGGAGCCCCAGATCGACACATCTGCCGACTCCTGCTCGATCTGATCGGTAATATCCATGATGCAGAAAAACGTGCGCGTCTGGCTCGCGCGGATGTCCACGGCCGCACCATTGCCGTTTTCCTTGACGAGCGTGCCCTGCGGTATTAAATGGAACTCCATGGCCATACGGTCTTCTCCCGGGCTTTAGCGGCGGATTTTAACACAGGGCTCGCGGAACAGCTACGAAAGCTGCGGCGCGAATGCACTAGCTGGCGTGGAGTTTTGACAGTTTCTCCGCGGCTGCGGCCAGCGTCGATTCCTTCTTGCAGAACGTGAAGCGCACTTGGTCCGCTCCCTGGGTAGGATCATCGTAGAAGCTCGATCCCGGCACGACCGCGATGCCGATTTTCTCCACGAGATAGCGCGAAAAGGAAAGATCGTCGGCAAAACCGAAATCTGAAATATCCGTCATGATGTAATACGCGCCCGCGGGCTTGAAGCAGCGGAAACCGGCCTCGGTCAAAATGCCGAGCATGCGGTCGCGCTTCACAAGATAACTTTCCGCGAGCTTCAGATAATAACTTTGCGGCAGTTCGAGCGCGATGGCGCCCGCCTGTTGCAGAGGTGCGGCGGCGCCGACAGTCAGGAAGTCATGCACCTTCCGTATGGACGTGGAGACCTCCGGCGGGGCGATGGCCCATCCGACGCGCCATCCGGTCACGCTGTAGGTCTTCGACATGCCGTTGATGGTGATCGTACGGTCGCGCATGCCGTCGAGCGAAGCCATCGAGATATGCTGCGTACCGTCGAAAATGATGTGCTCGTAGATTTCATCGGTCACCGCAAACGCATTCCAGCGCACGCAGAGGTCACGGATGAATTCCAACTCTTCACGCGAGAACACTTTGCCCGTGGGATTGTTCGGCGTATTTACGATGATCGCCTTTGTATTGGGGCCGAACGCGCTCGTCAGCTCGTCGCGATCAAAACTCCAGTCCGGCGGGCGAAGCTGCACGAAGCGCGGCGTGGCGCCGGAGAGAATCGCGTCCGGACCATAGTTCTCATAGTGCGGCTCGAAGATGACGACCTCATCGCCGGGATTGATGATCCCCATCATGGTCGCCATCATGGCTTCGGTCGAACCGCAGCAGACGGTGATCTCGCGTTCGGGATCGGCCCGCACACCCTGGGTGCGTTCGAACTTCCGCGCGATGGCGTCGCGCAGCTCTTTCGCGCCCCAGGTGATGGCGTATTGATTGATGTCGTCGGCGATGGCCTGCCGCGCGGCTTCCTTCACTTCGTCCGACGCCGGGAAATCGGGGAATCCCTGGGCCATATTCACGGCGTCGTATTGCATCGCGAGCCGCGTCATCTCGCGAATGACGGACTCGGTAAAGCTTTCCGTCTTCGCGGATAGCATCCGGCGCGCCGCAGCCGCGACTTGGCCCGCGCCGCTCGTCGAAATCTTTCCCGCGCTCATGGGCTAATTTCCGTCCCTGCCGGAAGGGTTTTCTCCGCATTCACAGGGTGATTCCCCTCCGGCCCGGGTGGGCGATTTCCGGCAGCTCCTTCTGGACCATACACCTGGCGATAGACCTCTGCGTTGCGGATCACGATTTGCACGTACTCCCTTGTCTCGGTGAACGGAATGGATTCCACGAACTCCGCTGTCTCGAGGTAATTCTGGCCTGCCGTCCATTGCACTACACGGTCCTCTCCGGCGTTGTAGGCCGCGAGAGCCGCTTCCTGAGTCCCGAAGACCTGGATTAGATCGGCAAGGTAGCGCGAGCCAAGTTTCAAATTGTAACCCGGATCGGTCAGACGCGCGCGCGCATATCGTACCTTGAGCTGACGCGCCAGCTTGGACGCCGTTCCCGGCATCACCTGCATCAATCCCATGGCGCCCTGGTGCGACACCGCATTCGACTCGAACGCCGACTCCTGCCGGGCCAAGCCAGCCACAAGCATCGGATCGACCCGGTTGGCCGACGCGGCACTTCGCAGGCTCGATTCGTAAGGCAACGGGAAGGCTGTTCGCCAGGCCTCCTTCGGAATTTCCGGCACGCGCCGCGCCTCGAGTTGCGGAAACACCTGTCGCATCGTGGTGATTCCAACCGCATAATGTCCAGCCGCGATCGCAGCCCCTGCGGCATCGATCAACAATCTTGGCGAGCGCGTCACAGCATACGCGGCACGATATTCAAGCTCAGCCGAGGCGTCGAAAGCGATGTCACTGAGCGCGCGGGCGCGGGCTTCACGTTCTTGCGCCTTTGCCGGAAGGGGCAGGTCCACCGGCAACAATGGGGGCGCGGGTGGAATCACTGAAAGAAATTCTGCCAGATTCACCGGTGCGTCTCCGATCCCATCCGGCTCGGGATGCAAGCGCGCGGACGCTTTCTCGCCAAAATAAGTCAGCGGGAATCGGGTCGCGGCGGCAAGATAGAAACTACGGGCATACGCCGCGTTTCCGGAGCGCTCGTACGCGCGGCCAAGCCAGTAGAGGGCATCCTGAATGTAGCTCGATGCTGGGAAGCGGCGCACGTACGCCTCCAGCATATCCGCCGCTTCCGGTTTCCGGTCCAGATAGGCAGTCCACGCCACACGCCAGGCGGCCGTTTGGGAGTCTTTGCCGTCAGGAAATGCTTCGAGTGCGCGACGGTAGAATTCCGCCGCCCGAGCACGATCCAGGTTCACCCAATAGTAGTTTCCCGTTGCGAACAGTCCATCCTCGACCCACGGGCTCTGCGGATGTCGCATCACCAGTTGATCGATCTCTTCGAGCATTTGCATTTCCAGATTCTGTGCGCGATACGCCTGCGAAATTGCGAAGATGCGCTCCGCGTCCAGCTCGGGATCGGTCACCGAAACGGCGCTGAGCAGTTCTGGCTTGCCTCCCGATTGCGAATCGCATTGCGCAATGCGCAGCTCCGCGCGCTCATGATCGGCGCCGGCAAGCTTCGGGAGCAGTCCCGCGTACTCAACGCGCGCCTCATGCCAGCGCTTTGCCAGGAAAAATGTTTCCGCGCGCGCCATCTGCGTCTGCATGGGCGTGCCCGGAAACTCCTCGCCCAGCGCAGACTGAAGCGAAGGAATTCTCTGTCCCGCGGCCTTCGCTTCGTCGTTCAACGGAAAGCGGTAATAGAGATCGAGATAGTCTGCAGTCGCGGACAGGGGCTTATCCCCTTTCGCCGCCAGCTTCTCCCGGGTTTGCGCGCGCAACAGCAACAGCGCCGGCTTCGAAGTCGTATTCGGATATGCGTCGAGCGCCGCCAGCGCATCCACCTCCTTGCCACTTGCAAGCGCCGTCTGAGCTAACGACGTGACGGCCTGCTCGGTCATCACGCTGTCCGGAAAATCGCGCCGAAAACTTCGCAGTTGCTCGAGCCCTTCCCCTTTTTGCCCGAGCGCCAGCGACGTTTGCGCCTGCCAATACTGTACGTATTCGCGTAACAATTTATCGTCCACTGTCTTTCGCAGCCAGCCGAGGGCCAGCTCAGGCTTATCCCTCGTGAGATCGTAATAGCCAAGCGCCAGCGCGGCGCGCGCGCCAAGGTCATTCTTCGCGTTTTTCGCCGCAAACGCGGAAAGTGCCGCGTAGGCAGTCGGATTCGAATTGTCGCGCAACGCGCGAGCGAGCTGAACGAGTAGCTTGTCACCAGCAGCCGGAACAGCCGCCGCGTTTTTTGTTGCCGGCGTTGTGGTTTTCTTAGCTGGCGCAGCGGGAGATGCCTGCGCCGCGGGCTTTTTCGCACGCCTTGCCGATGTTTGCGCGTGCATTGGAAATGCCACGGCAACCATCAGCAGCGTCAACGGAATCGCAATGGCGCGGATACGGAAGCAAGCGGCTTCCCCTGCGGCTGTCTTCGCGCTAATGGCGCAAGACCGGGGAGGGATAAGGATACTCACCAAGCGCTTCTGGGTTGCCACCGGCCAAAATCTCAACCATCCAGTCATAGAAATAATCCACCGGATGAGATTGTATGGCCTGGAACCGGCGATCGTATTCTTTGTGGGCCTTCTCAATGTCATCACGCAATCTTATACACAAATCCTTGTTGTCGCGCCCCGCCTGCACGTCTTCAGGGCGCAGCAACTTTATATCTTGCATCGAAACCTTGGCTACGCGATAGGCGCGTCTGTGCAATTCTTGCTCATCGGCGGGCAGCGAGGCCAGATTAAAAACGGGCTCTGGTTCAGGCGGCGCAGCCGCAATCACCGGCTCATTCTTCGGCATCGCTTCATGCACGAAAACCGGCACCGGTTCACCGAGCTGGGCATCGAAATCCGGCGGCATTTCAAACTGCGGGAGTCCGGGCGACGACGGGACCTCCAGGGGTGGCGGCGCGGCCCATAGGTTTTCTCCCATCGGTTGCGGCGACCTGGGCTCAGACGGCTCAAGCGCAGGAGGCGGTTCAGCCGCAACAGCCGACGTGAAACGCAAGATTTCCTGCTCGAACGGAGACCGCGAGGAAGGCTGCAGCGCAGCGGTCACGAATCGACAGAGCACTTCAAGCGCGGCGGAGAGCGATGCGGCGGATGCCTGCGCGCGGACCATCGGCGGCAGCGCATTGGTCGCACGGTTGCTCGCGCACGCTGATACCAGGTCGCTGATCGCCTGATTCAGCTCTTCGGACGTGCGCTGAATCCTTCCCAGGTTGTCACGCAGCGTTCGCGATACCGCTTGCTCGACTGCGTTCGGATCTGCCGCCATCCCTTGTGCCTCCGCTGGGTTGGCTCCCAATACGATTATCGGAACGTGCAGGAAGTATTGTCAACTCCACATCGGGGGCGCGTTTCGGCCCGCGCACGTGTGGGGAAGTCGAAAGTCGATAGCCCGAAGTTGAAAGCAAAGTGCGCCTCAGTGCTCAGTTCCCTTTCAACTTTCAATTGTTAACTTTCCACTCTAAACAGCCACTCGCAGTGCTAAAATATGCAACAGGGGGCGACACGGTTTCGACGGAAGCTGTCGCGACCCGAAGGCATGCCGGGCGCCACCTGCCCGCAATCGGGTGGAAAACTAGAACTGCCAACTCACAGTTGGCTTTGGCTGCCTAGCTTAAACTAGCGTAGCTACGCTTCCCCGGGCTTCGCCTACGGGCCCGGTCAGAGGCGTCACACAGTAGGCTGGCCGTCGAGTCTCGGTCCGTGAAGCGGCGGCGAGAACCATCGGACTAGCTGGTCTCGTTTCTTGCTCATTCTGAGCGAGGCTGGCGAAACAAACGGAATTGAGCTAAGCATGTAGTCTTCAGGCCGTAGCGCTTTTCGGACGGGGGTTCAACTCCCCCCGCCTCCACCATTTTTACGCTTTTGTTTTCAGTCGCTTGCCAGGCACGTTTTCTCCGCGTAACTTCTGCGTACCCTTCGTTTGGACACGATTGTGTCGATTCGTGAGATTCCCAGACTCCGATAACCCGACTTCCCAGGCGTGATCGGGGCTTTGACCGTGTTGTCCGTTACAAGGGCAAGGCTTATTGCTATCATCTTCCTTCTTACGCAAATGGAACTCCTGATACCTGTGCTCGTCGTTGTCGCTCTCGTTGCTGGGGTGTCGCTGTTCACTCCGTACGAAGCCTTCGTCGAAGTCTTGGTAGCGCTCGCCATAGTCTTGGCCGTAGTGGTAGGTTTCTTGATTCATCCAAGCAGGGACATTTACTATGTGCGAACTTCCGTGCGACTAATTGACCCAGACCGCCGCCAAACTTTAGAGCACGACTTTTTGGCAGTCAGAGTTGAACTTGTAAGGCTATGGCTGCTGTTTGTGCCTACCATTCTATCCGTTACAGTTCTCGTATTTTTCGCAGCCAGCGGACCCTCGAAATTCAGTTACTTGAATTGGTTTTTTTCCTCACGTTACGCGTACTTTGTTTCTTCGTTCTGTCTGTATCCGCCCCTACTCGTTTTTGTGTTGCTCGTGCTCTGGATCGACGAGAGAAGGGTCCTGAGGGACGCTGAGGCGTGCAGCGCAACATCTTTCCGCATCTATGGCGCGAATGATGTGTGGGGCGGACGAGTCGGCTATGCGTTTAAGGGAGAACAGGGAGAATACTATGGAGGGGACTGTTTGTACTTTCGGCTTTATCACCCCGCTGAACTCGCGACGATTGTTTTTCATAACGTCCGAAGACCGGAATTGAACAAAATCGCGATGGGATTCTTGTTCCATCGTCTGACTGTTATGGGGCGAGGTGTTACCGAATTAGACCAGCAAACAGCCGAGGCTCAGGCCGCCTTGGTGGGGGTTCCGCGGCCCGTATCCTAGTTCCCGATTCGTGCGCCAGAGTCCCCATTATATGACAGCGGAGACTCGTGTCTACAAACGGATAGAGCCTGTGAAACGGCGTTTCCGGAAACTGGCCGGGTGAACTTGGGGACGGAAGAGCCACATTTTGGAAAGCCAGGATATCCCCTCTATCTTCTCGTAAGCACAACGTGCGTCGCGTGCTCCGTGGCCTCGTGCTCCGCTACTGAAAATCCCAGCGTGCGCAGATCAATACCGGGAAACAGTGCCTCACCTTGACCGAGGGCAACTGGTGCAAGTGCAAAGTGGAGGGAATCGACAAGCCCAGCCTGCAGATACTGCCGCACGGTGGAAACGCCGCCCCCGATTTTGACGTCCTTATCACCAGCTGCTTGTTTCGCGAGCCTCAGCGCCTCTTCGATTCCGCGGCTGACAAAGTAGAAGGTCGTCCCGCCTTCCATCACGAGAGGCTCGCGCTCGTAGTGCGTCAGAACGAAAGTCGGTGCATGGTAGGGCGGATTGGCACCCCACCATCCCTTCCACGAGTTGTCGGGCCATGGGCCACGAACTGGACCAAACATGTTGCGACCAAGAATGAAGGCGCCAAAGCCTTCCATTGACCGTCGTGCGAACACGTTGTCCACATCGACAGAACCGCCCTCCTGTCCCTGCATAGCGCAGAATGTCTTAGTATGTAAGAACCACTTAAAGATCTCTGGACCGCGCTTGCCCAGCGGATCGTCTAGGCTCTGCTCTATCCCTGCGCTGAAACCGTCCAACGAAACACCAAATCCTGCGACACGAACCTGTGACATGTATGCTCCTCGCTGAGAGTCTACGCTTAAATCGGTGATGGTAGCGCAGTCTGGTTCAATGGAAAAATTGATCCATTGGCCCTAACGGCGTTCTCTGTAACTGGGAATCGAACGCTTCCAAAATGGCGTGGAGCGTGTCTGGGACAGTTCAGCGCTTTCAGTTGATGGTCGTGTTGCTGATTATGCCGCCGTCGGTGCGTGCAATCTGATCCCACACTTTCCGTACATCAGCCTCAAGCTGCTCCTGCCGGGCGCGTATCCATGGTGCGTAGTGTTTCTCTGTGATCTTGGAGTTGGTATGACCAAGTAGTGTAGCAACGCGGTCAAGGGGTACTCCGGCAAGTAAGAGGTTGCTCGCAAACGTATGACGGAAGCGATGCGCACGGCCATCCGGGACACCTGCCAAACGAAACAGCTTCTTGAGGCTCCGTTGCCAATCGCCGACGCAAGATTTAGGCTTTCCTTCCCCACTCCAGAAGAAGAACTCTGGATTCGTACCCCGCGACATTTCCAGTTCCTGAACAACAAACTCAGGCAGAGGAATATGAACCGGCGTCCCCGTCTTCGCCGTATAAAGCAACAGCTTCCCGTTTACGATCCGCTCTCTGCGCAGCGTTACGGCATCGCGGATTCGTAGGCCAGAAAAGCGTAGCAGTTGCACCAACGCTCGGAGACGCTGGGCATTGGCTCGGCCGCCTCGATATTGGCCGCAAGCAGCCAAGATTTGAGCCACTTCCTCGCGGGAAAATGGCATTGTCGGGGGATCAGTGATCTTGGGAGGTTTCAGCTTGATTGCCGGATTGCTCGGAATCCAGTCACTCTCCCAGCAAAAGCGGAAGAACGCCCGCAGAGCCTCTAATTTTTTCCTAGCCGCGACCACGAGCCCTTGGAGAAGCCTTCGTAACCGGCGGTCAGGATCGGCGTGCCACCTGGTCCAGGCAGAAGATCCGGCAATGCAGCCGCCATCGCGCCCCAGGCGGTAATTCCCGCATCGGCAATGAGAATGAGAATCCATGCAATGTGGCGCCGTCGCTCCATTACGTTCGCAGACGCTCCGGACTCCCGTGAGGCTTTCATGACGTCAGCCATTGCGTCCCTCCGGCGTTGGAATGCCCTCCGAGCACTTACGTGGGCAGTCCGCCAGTGAGTTTGAGGAACCATCGCATGCACGTGTGTCCGAAGTCGACGCCGGCACCGTACATCATCGGGCAGGCGCCATCGATCACACTGATATCGTGTTCATGGCAGTACTTGACTGCCTGGGGCGAGACGCTTGATCCCTTCCGAGTGGATTGGTGCATCCAAACGCGGCGGACGCCAGCATCGCTGCACTCGTGCACGATGCGGTCGGTGACCTCAGGTCGCGTGATGATGACTGCGCCATCGACTCCACCGGGGATCGACCCGAGGTTTGGGTAGCAGCGGTCGCCCTCAAACGTCTGCATGAGCGGGTTCACGGGGAACACATCGTGCCCGCTCTTCTTCAACCGCTGATAGATCAGGTTGCCAGCCGGGTGATGGCTGTTGTTGCGCGACACGCCCACAACGGCGATGCGCTTCTGAGCGAGGAAGTCGTGCACCTTGGCTTCGAGAGTTGTTGGAGTCATAGATTCCTCCGCTTCTTCGCACGCGCTGTTTATTGCAACCTTGCCAATTGCAGCGGTGACTATAAATCCTCCATGCAGGCGTTAGACGTTGGCGGACAACTCCAACCCCTTGAGGAAGGAGAACCACTTGAATCCAACCTGGTGCGCCTTCAGCAGATCCAGCAGCGGCTGTGATGTTTCTCCGTAAATGGTCATGAAGTGATTGTCGGCGTAGTCCTGGAACAGCTTGGTTCGAGCTTCGAGGATGTTGCGGTTGTGCTCGATCAGCCCTTCCGGACCCGTGTACATCTCCCGAACCTCGCACTCCATGCCATCACTACTGAGGAACCAGTCGTATCGCAGCGTGTGTGTGTCCTTCTCCTTGGTGATCCGAATCAGCTCAGCTGCTTGCTTTTTGAAGCCCTCGAGGCACCCGGGGCGCACTGTCAAGTGCGCGCTCAACTCCAGTTGGCCCATCGCTCCTCCTATCTTCACCGGTTCCCGTCGAAAGCCTGGCACTTGCACACGACCGCCGGTGTCGAAAGTCTTGAGATTTTTCGCCCAAATTTTTTCCCCTGTGGAGTTGCCTGCGCAGTGATCCACGTCACTTATGTTTGTGCGCTAAATCACGCACATGGGGAAATGGCTGTGGAAAAGTCTTTCCTCGCTCGAAGAACAGTGGAATAGGCGGTTTGGGGGCTGGCATTGCGCTATTCGGGTCGGGTTTTCTGTCGGTCAGGTGTACCGAGAGTTATGCCATAATGCCGCCCGCATCGCCATCATCGGAGAGGACAATGAATGCACGGGAAGGATATCTTCTTCGAATTGCATTTCTTGCTGGGGCGGTTACAGATGCAGCCGCAGTCCTGCCGATGCTTTCCCCACAAGTTGCCGCTCGTCTATGGGGCTTGCATGACGTTTCGGGTAGTTCTCGGTTCGCTATGGGGTACGGTTCATCTTTGATGCTTGGTTGGACCATGCTTCTGTTCTGGGCGTATAGACGCCCGGTCGAAAGGCGCTTTGTTGCGGCACTAACCATGGTCGTAATCAGTGGCCTCATTCTCACGGAGGTAATCGCAGTCCGTTTTAGTGTGGTGGAAGCGAGGCGCATGGTTCCTACATGGTGTTTGCAGGTCCTCCAGCTCGTCTTGTTTGCACGAGCATACTATTTTGTGCCTGCCCGATCCAAATCATGAGTGAGACAGGTTTGCTTCGCTATCTCTTTAGCTGTGGCCTACTCACCATGCCTATCCTTGTGTGGAACGTCGTGTTCACACGTTTTCTGCCATCAGCCTTGGGATCAAAGGAGTTCTCGCGGAATATTCCGCTGTTCGTGGCCTATGGCGAGAATATCCTTCGCACTGCAATTTTTGCCTTGCCGTTCCTGATGCCTCTCGATGTTTCTACAATCACTCAACAACGAGGCTTGTTTCTGTTCGTTGTGGGAACCGTCATCTACTTCTTGGCTTGGGTTGCACTGATGATCTTTCCGCAATCGCGCTGGAGCACGAGCCGCATGGGATTCCTCGCGCCAGCCTATACACCACTCATCTGGCTCACGGGTCTTGGTTTTATCGGCCGTCGGTTCTACTGGCCATGGCCATATCAGCGGTGGGTGTACATCGCATTGGCCATCGACTTCGTCGCTTTTCACGTAACCCACGCGGGCATCGTGTATGCGCGGAACTACTTGCGAATACCGGCTGGCCGTGTCACTGGTTAGGCTTCGCGTCCCGCTCCTATTCTTCGGGAGATAGCTCCCCAACAAGCTAGCGCGATGAGGAAAGCCATGCATGCGTACAGCAGCACATCTCCAATATGAGAATAGACGGTGTTTAGATGGCGTCTAGGAACTTCGGCGATCAGCAGAGCATCGCTGCCCTCAAAGCTGGAGTGCCATGCTCGCATACGCCCGAGTGGATCGATAATGGCGGACAGCCCGAAGCGGGTGGAGCGAACGAGAGAGAATCCACCCGCGATTGCACCCAGTGCAGCCATCTGAGTGTGGATCGGGTCGATCCCCCGCCAATCGGAGGAGGGTAGCGCGACAACATCTACACCGAGCCGACTGTGTTCCAAAGCCATCTCGGGGTAGTCATAGTCGTAGCAGATGGCTCCACCAGCCCGACCGAACGGCGCATTCACCGCAACTAATGGACCAAGCCCGATCACGATGGGCTCACCGGGAGCGGGGTGGTGCTTCCAATAGGCCTGGCGCTCCAACCCGTCTTGTCCGAACCAACGGTACACATTCTGATAGGGCAGAATCTTCTCCTGTGATGAAGGGACAACGTAGGCCGCTACAATGTCCACACTGTGAACCCGAGCAAGATCGGCTACGCGGTGGAGAAATTGTGTTTCTTCTTCACCGGGCATGACCAGTGCGGCGGCTTCCGTCCAAACAACGAGCTGTACCCCAGATGTTGCGGCCCGCGTGGAGTCGCTCAAGAGTGTATCCACGATTGCGTTCCGAGCAGCGGTATCGGGTAGAGGAGGGGAGGCGCCAAACGTGGCGGGCGTGCCAACCGTCGCCACGCGGAGCGACACGTCGGCGAGCGGAGTATTCAACCGCATTACCCCCCATGCGTACGCTACGAGGAGGAGCTCAGCCACGGCAATGCCCTGCCGGAGACCCCGAGTAGGGGTGGCATCGAGCCAAACGGAGAGGGCCAATTCCAGCCATGCGGCCACCCAGGCTACGAGAAAGCTGATCGTTGCGATTCCCCCCAAGGATGCGAGTTGCAATAGCGGCAAGTTCTCCACCTGCGTGTATGCCATGGCGCCCCACGACGCGACGGGGGTGAAATGCTGTAGCCACTCGGTGACAACAACTGCTGCAGGGAAGGCCAATAGCGCCATGCCCTGCGGTGCTCGGCGACGTACCCCATCCCAGACAAGATACGCCGCCAGATTCAACAAGGCCGTTATCAACCCCGTAGGGATTGCGGCCACGACTGGAAGAGGCGTCGTAATGATTTTGAGTGTCGTGGCAATCCACGCGGCGCAGAGTGCTGCCCCGAATGTCAAGCGAGAGCGCCAACCGCGAGTGAGCCGCAGACACCGAAGCAGCGGCACCGGAGCGATCCACGCGAGTACCCCCACGCCCCAGCGGAAGTTGACCACGAAAATCAAGGCGCAGCCGAGGCCCAACAAAAACGAAGGCCGTTCGAATAGCCGCTTCATGGTTTCCCCCGAAAATGCCGTAGCGCGTCAGCCGTACCTTCACCTTCGCATTTCCCATCCAGCTCGGTTCCTACGATCGCAACAAGAATTAGTGCGGCCACCGCAAATATGACTGCGCTCATCATCGCGCCCGGATAATGCCCCTCGACAAAGCGGTTGATGGACCAGTGTATGAGGATCGCGGGCAGCACACTGCCCCGCGCCCTATTCACGACCCACGTCATGAGGACTGTGGTGGAAATTACAATAATCATGAAGATCCAGATCGAATCTTGACTCTGCGGCATCCCCGAAATGAAGAACGCTGGCAAATGCCACACGCCCCAGGTACTGCCCAGAACCAGCGCCACCGTCAGTCCGTTGTAGCGATCCAGCAATCTCGGAAGCGCGAAGCCGCGCCAGCCGAGTTCTTCGACAAACGGGCCGGGATCGAGGACGGAAGCGGTCGCGAGTGCCGGCAATTGGGTGATAGAAAAGTGCGGCAGCCCCAACCCGAACGCGAAGGTCGATGCAATACGCGCAACCAAGGCCAGCGTGGCAATTCCGACCGTGGCGGCGACATACCAGTACCAGGCAATGCGCCAATTGAGCAGTCGCTTGATTAGGTCGACAATGCTTGCGCGGCCCAGGAACGAGGCAACGATCAGTGCCGCTAGAGTAGGGGACGAGACCGCGCTAAGCAGGAGAGGATTGCTGAACATGCTCCGTGACGCGCTCGTGAGGGAAGAAGATACCGTGCCGACTGCTGCGGGAAATAGCTCGTAGAGTGCGGCAACGCCCCAAGTGTAGGCGAAGACCAACACGAAGAACGCCGCTAACCCGTCCTTTTGCCTGCTCATATCCCCCTTCCCGAAAATTATCCTTGCTGTAACATCACAATCGATTTCGCACAAGTGCGAGGTGTGCTCGCAAATCGGCCCGAGGACGCAGCTTCACCTTGGCGGCCCACATTCACACGACATGACGGTAGAAAAATTCCAATTGCGCGCATTGCTAATTCTGTCTTAGAAATGCATCGACCTCGGCGAACACTTCTTCTTCATGGCCAACAAACACATGGCCGCCGGACGCGTATGTCAGCAGGCGCGCGCCGGGAATGTGTGCCGCGATGAAGCGCGCGGGCGCGAGCGTTCGGTAGAAATCGTCCTCCAGGGAGACAACCAGCGTCGGCGCCTTGATCTTTTCAACTGCAATCGACCGCGGTGCGCTCGTGAAGTGAGTATCGTTTAGAAGGCCTTGCGATCTTTCGCTTATGGGTAGGATGTTCCAGAGGATGTCGAGAACACGCTGGCGTTCGTTTGGACTCGCTGCGGCCACGAGAGCCGGATCGGTTGCCAACACTGAGCGGATCATCTGGTCGCGCGCCAGGGTGATCCCCAGCCAAAAAAGAAAGTCAGATCGGATAGTATACTCAATGATTATCTTGGTTATCGCTTCCTGATCAGGCAGAGGGCCTTGAGCAGGCAGCACGGCCGAGGCTGCGGGGACGATCACGGTCAACGAACGGCAACGATCGGGATGGCGCATCGCGAACTGCAACGCCGATAGGGCGCCGGCTGATATACCGACAACCGGGACGCGCTGGATGTGAAGTTCGTCAAGGAGCACGGCGAGCGCATCGGCTTGATTTTCCGGCGAGGGGTCGTTGGGGCTGGTCGAGCGGAGATACCCGAAACGTGACGGCGCGATGACTTGATACCCCAGAGCACTCAATCGGCCTGCGACGGAGATCGCCTGATCGAAGCCTCCCCCGGCGCCATGAACGATCAACACCGGTGCGCCGCGTCCGACCGTGGCGAACTCAATCTGTCCGAATCGCGATGATATGACTCGGCTGCCGCGATGGACTCGCGCACGGTGAATGTTAATTGCAGTGGTAAATCGCCACCACACAACAGCACCGATGATGCCGAGAATGCCAGCCGTCAGCCCCAAGCTGAGAAGCACGGTGCCCCTCCTCCCGGTCACAGCGACGCATACAACGCCTCGATCAGGCGCAACGCACGTGGGTCAGGAGGCATCCCACCGTGCATCTGATTCATGACGTATGCGAAGCCGACGTGTGTCTCGGGATCCACAAGCGCCATCGAGCCGCCGGCGCCAAAGCTTCCGAACGCCGCGGAACTCGTCCCGCCGATGCCAATTCCCTCAGGTGGCAGCGAGAAGCCGAGCCCGAACCGCGTCGGCATACCGAAAAGCACGGCATCAGGGCCGCTCGCTTGCTCGGTCCGGGCTCGCTCAATACTCTCTGGGCTCAGCACCCGGACGCCGTCCACCTCCCCTCCGCGGGCGAGAGCGCCAAACACGCGGGCCAGTGCCCGCGCGTTCGTGTGTGCGTTCCCGGCCGGGATCTCCGCCCTCCGCCACGCGGGCGTGTTCATATCGGCGACCGTCTTTGGCGGATTGTTGATCGCCTTCTGGACCATCGGCCCCGCATTCTTCAGGAGCTCTTCCTCCATGTCCGGCTCACCCGGAGGCGGAGGAGGGATCGGGATGAACTCGGCCACGCGGGAATCGTGTTGGGCGGCGAGGCCGATATGGCAGTCAATGCCCAACGGCTCCGCCACTTCTTCGCACCAGTACGTCCCAAGACTCTTCCCGGTGATCCGCCGCACCACCTCTCCGATCAGCCAGCCGAACGTAGACGCATGATACCCATGCTTTGTTCCGGGTTCCCACCACGGTTTTTGTGCGGCGAGGGCACGCGTCATTCGGTCCCAGTCGTAGAGTGCCTCGGTCGGCAAGGGTTCATCGATCGCGGGCAAGCCGGCGCGATGGCTGAGGAGGAAATGTACTGGAATTGCAGCCTTCCCCGCCTGCGCGAACTCCGGCCAGTACGTGGCGACCGGCGCGTTCAGGTCCAACAACCCACGATCAACCAAGCGATGCGCACAGATCGCCGTCAAACCCTTGGTTGACGACGCAATGTTGACGATCGTATCGCGCGTCCATGGACGCGTCCGCGCGGCGTCGGTGTGTCCCGCCCACAGGTCGACGACCGGCTTGCCATCGACCGTGACCGCAACGGTCGCACCGACTTCTCCGTGGCCTGCGAAATTCTCGGTAAACGCATCGCGCACGCGTCGGAAACGGGAATCTCACATCCCTTCAATTGCAACGTTGACCACAACTCCTTGGCTCTCTTTCACAGTAATTGCTCCTTTCGGCCGACCTCTATCCCTTCACAAATACAAATTGGCCAACAAAGCGCCCGTTCTCAGCTTCCTGAACCATTAGGCGGGCTAAACCGCCACGCAACACAAACGAAAGAAGACCAACTCTGATCGCGGGGCCTGCCACAACATTCCCGCCGGGCGATTTCATGGTGAGTCGAGGGGGTTTGAAGACGGTCCACTTCGTGCCACTGGAGCGAATCAGCGCCTCCTGTCTCGCGCGATCGTCCATTGATTCTTTGTATCGGTTCTGAATCCACCGCGCTAAACGTTCGAAACACCATGTTCGATTGCCGGGGTAATCTCCTACCATCGCACCGGTCACGCAAAGGATTCGCTGCACGCCAAATTGTCCCATGGATTTGAGAATCAATTTGGTTTCCGTGCTACAGAACGGTACATCTGAGGGTGATCGAGGTCCGAACGTTACCAACACCACATCCGCGCCCTTCACTGCGTTTCCAACTTCGCCCGTCACCCAGTTGACGCCAGGGTCGGCACTGGGCAGAGCCTTTCGACTGTGTGCCGTGACAGCATGACCACGCTCCAATGCCGCGCGCACCGCCTCTCGGCCTAGCCTGCCTGTTGCACCGAACACGGCCACGTGCATCAGAGTCTCCAACGACATCACACCATTCGGAACCTGCTATGCCAATTAGAGTGTAATTCTCTTCCTTGGCAAAACGAATCTGCAGTGACGCTGGTCACAACCTGCCGTGTTTGTGGTGTTTGAGCGATGATGCTTCGAGGAGCAACATAATCAGCTACAGCAACCTATAAGCAGTCGTGTAGAGCACAGACCCGACTTGGGATTTCAGAATGTTGTACCAACATTTGGTGGTCTTGTTAGGGACGGGAAAACAAAATGCGACAATAGTTTTTCCGATAAAATGCGAATGGCAGTTGTTGCAGATTCTTATAGAGATTTTATGTTATTGCTAATGCCCTTAAGATTTGTGATCAAGATAGTTGAAGATGTGATCTCTGCTTCCTTGCAGGCCTGCGGAATGGTCTTGCCGTTCGCCAGTCCTACTTCGATTTGCCGCAACAGCGTCACGATCTGCTCGGCCCTGAGTATCGTAACGAAGATTAGTTCGTGTACAAAAAATGTACAAAGCCCCGGGCATTTCGGAGTATCATGCGTCTTGAGCGGGGATAAAATTCAATAAGTTACGCGGAATCAACGAGGGCGCAGAGTTCAACTCCCCCCGCCTCCAAATTAAGCATTTAGAATCAATAGTTTACATATATTTTGGGCATGTTTTCTCGCCCAATTTTTGAACTCAAATGGAACTCTACCAGGTCATGAACAGGTTGCTACGTCATCTCTCTTTTGTCGCCGATCTGCCGACCGAGACGCCTGGTGTCTAACCATGGGTCCGTCGCCGGAGGTTGAAGTAGAGTACCGATGTGATGATCAGCAACAGCACCTTGGAGACGGTCACG
This sequence comes from Terriglobia bacterium, assembly GCA_041488495.1. Classification (GTDB taxonomy): domain Bacteria; phylum Acidobacteriota; class Terriglobia; order Acidiferrales; family UBA7541; genus Palsa-360. The sequence goes on along the minus strand of JBGPPL010000028.1, from coordinate 1,562 downwards.
CCGTCAATGACCGCAATCGCAAGCGGGCGGGGAAACTGTAGGGCGGAGTGTGGAAGAGTTTACCTCCCCTTCGAGTTCCGAACTAGTCGCGCAGGATTACACTGCGGAGGCCACTGTGGACCGTCATTTCTTTGCTGTTGTAATCGATAAAGCCGAGCTTCCTGAACCTATTCATGAAATAACTGATCCGTGACCGGGTTGTTCCAACCATTTGTGCCAAGTTTTCCTGATTGATCCCGGGAACTACGGTTTCGGTCCTGCTCTCCTTGCCAAAATGGGACAGCAGTAGGAGAAGCCGAGCCAGGCGCTTCTCGCTGGAGTTGAAAAGCTGGTCGACGAGATCCGCTTCGTACCGGATGTTTCGGGAAAGCAGGTGAGTGACGAACATTTCCGCGAGTCCCTGCTTTTCGTGGAGCATTCGTGCCATGATCGTCTTCTCAACCCTGGTAAGAGTGCAATCTTCCACTGAAATAGCCGTTGCCATGCGCAATGGCTGACCTGCCAGGCATCCTTCACCGAAGAATTCACCGGAGCCCAGAGTGGCGACAATCGCTTCCTTGCCTTCGAAGGACGAAACCGCGAGCTTCACCCTGCCTCGTCCGAGAAAGTACATGGATTCCGCCGGCTGTCCTTGCATGAAGATGTTGCGGTCCGCAACGTATTCTATAACCGTTTTCCCGCTGGAGATTCCAGCGAGGAAGGTTTCCCACCCGGCAGCCGGGCGTTTCTTGTCCGCTGGAATGGACGTATTCTTCATATCGACAGGCAAGCTCTTCCTGCGATCCATAGTGCCGTATTTCCCACAACCAACTCCTGCTGATTACTGAAGGCGATCCGGGTCGTCAAAAGCAATTGTTTCCTGATGGTCCTTTTTTCACCTTCCGCCAGGTATCACTCCCGTATTTTCAGGTCCAGTCCGAAGAGCACTTTGTTTTGGTCCGACAGGTCTCCGATGAGCCTTCGCAGCGGGCGCGGGAGCCGTTTAATCAGCGTGGGGACCGCCACAATCTGCTCGTCTCTGGCCAGATTCGCCTGCTTGCAAATGTCGATGATTTCCAGGTTATACCGACCATTCAAATGCTGCTCACAAACCTGCTTGATATTCCTTACAGCCAGCGCCGATTTCAACGTGGATCCGTTTATGTACAAACGCAAGACGTACTTTGCCTTTAGAGAATGGGAGCCAGGCCGCTCCATTTCCCCGGACGATCTGGGTTTCCGCTTCCCCGTCGCGCCGGTCTTTTTCGGGGGCTTTTTCATGTGGACCTTTCTGAGCTTGGTCAGACTACAGGTTGCAGGGCCAAGCCAATCAATGTCCGCTCAGTGTCGGACAGGTCTCCAATGATCTTTCGGACAGGGTTCGGAAGATCTCTTACCAGGGTCGGAACTGCCACGATCTGGTCGCCGCGCGCCATATGCGGATTCTCCAAAAGATCTATCACTTCGATCCGATAGCGGCCCTTCAAGTGTTTTTCACATAGCACCTTGAGGTTGGCAAAGGCGCGAATCGATTTGGGAGTCTGGCCCGCCACGTAGAGCCGCAGCTTCCAAAACTCCGGTTT
>JBGPPL010000027.1:0-47499 GCA_041488495.1 Terriglobia bacterium | reverse complement strand
TGAGATAGTGTGGCAGGAACCCTAGAAAGAAACTGCCCGAGTTCCTCCATCTCTCGATTCACCGCAATCCGCAGCGCCAGAAACGTTTTTGTCGCGGGATGCAGCTTCTGCCTTCCCCTTACTTTTCGGGCCCCTGCCACAACCGTTGCCAGGTGCTCGGTGTCCCGGATGGGACGCGCACGAACGATTGCCCTGGCGATTCTGCGTGAATCCCGCTCTTCCCCGAGCTGATAGAGCAGGTCGGCGAGTGCTTTCTCTTCCACCGTGTTCACAATGTCTTCTGCTGTCTCCGCCATGTCGCGGTCCATGCGCATGTCGAGCGGGCCGCGCTCGCGGAAGGAAAAGCCGCGCTCGCCCAGGTCCAATTGCATGCTCGATACGCCCAGGTCCGCCAGCACGCCGTCGGCGGGCGGGAGCCTTCGCTCCGCGAAAACCTCGCCGATTTGTGAGAAGTTGGCGTGCACCAAAGTCACCTTGTCCTTGAACTCCGCAAGCCTGGTGCGCGCGATTTCCAGTGCTGCCGCGTCGCGATCCAGTCCTACGAACTGCCCCCCGGCCCCGAGCCGCCGGACGATTTCGATTGCGTGTCCCCCGAGCCCCACGGTCGCGTCTACATAGAGTCCGCCGGGCTTTATCGCCAGCCAGTGGATCGTCTCTTCGACGAGCACTGGCGTGTGCTTCGCGTTCAAACTAGATGCCCAGGTCAGAGAGCGTCTTGCGGTCTTCGTCCGTCATCTGGTTCTTGTTCATGTTGTCCATGAACCGAGTGTGGTTCCAAACTTCCAGATACGTCAGTTGACCCATCACTTCCACGTCACCCTTCATTTGCGCGGCTTCCCGGAGCACCGCCGGAATCAGGACCCTGCCCTGCCCGTCGATCTCCACGACCTGACCGTAATAGTTCGTGCGCGTCAGGAATTTCTGTTTCGCCCGGTTGTAAGAGGAGATCTTCGCCAGCTTTTCTTCAATCTCTTCCCAAACCTTCATCGGGTAAATCCGCGCGTGGTCCCCTTCTTCACTGGTCACGTAGAAGCGATCCCCGTGCTCTTTGAGCTTTTCCAGAAAGGCCGCGGGAATCTTGAGACGGCCCTTCTCGTCCACTTTTGCCGGTATGTTTCCCCGTAGCATGTAGTCGTCTGCGCAAAGAGCATGAAAAGCGCCCGCCCCTTACCACTGGACTGCTCCACTGAACCAATCTACTGCACCACTGAACTTCACTTAAGACCACTTCATCCCACTTTGTGCCACGATTCTAGACAGGTTCGAACGCTTGTCAAGCGAAAACTCGATATTTCGAATAATTTCTTGTGGGAATCGATATAACTCGTGGAAGATTTTGAAAAAACCACAACAGGTAGCGTCTGCCGCGAGAATCGTGACTACGCTTAGAGAGGCGTTTCCTGCGGAGGACCCGCACAATTGTGGCGTAACAGTTACGGGGTTGATTTCGAATTCCTCCCGCAGGCTTCTCGCGCGTGTTTCGAGCTGAATTTAGGAATTAGGTTGGCGAAGTGCGATTCTGGAAAACCGGCAAAAATCAAACGAAGAGCACGCATGCCGGGGACGATCCCACGCTACATCCCCGGCGGATCAGGTGCCATACCGACGTGCAGGTGGGCGAGCTGGGTGAGAGTCTCGCGATCCTCGGCGTTCAGGCCTTCGACGAAACTGGGATCGTTCAGCTTCGCTTGACGGTCCGACTCGCTCAAATCGCGAAGCTGGTGCAGACGCTGCATGATTGCCTGGCGGCGTGGTGGCGGCAACTGCTGCCAGCGAGGAAGCAGCGTCTGTCGAACTTCCCGCTGCTGCTCGGACGTCATCTGCTCCCAAACCCGCTGGCGTTCGCGGAATTCTTGTTGTTGCCCCGGAGTCAGCCTATTCCAGGCCTGCAAACGCTGGCGAATCTGCGCCTGCTGCTCAGGAAGCAGATTCCTGAAGCGCTGGTTGTTCTGCAGGAATTTTTCCTGCCGGTCCGGAGGCATATCCTGGAGGCGTTCGAATGCTCGCGGCGGCAGATTGTTCATGTTCCCCGCTCCCGACGTCTTTCCGGCATTGCCCTCGGGCCGCATGGCATTCTGGCCGTTCTGTTTCTGCTGCTGTTGTTGCTGGCGTCTCTCCTGGCGCTGCGCGCGGCGAGTCTGTGCTGCTGTTTGGCCAATCTTGATGAACCGTTGCCCGAAGGCCGGCGAACAGAGTAAGCCCGCTGTCAGGAAAGCGGCCAAAACAGTCCCGAATTGGAATCGCAGTTTCATTACCTGGTTTCTTTCGTCGCTTGTCCAGCAATAGCGTTCGGCGAAGCCGGCAGTTCAGAAAGCGCGTCGAATTTGGAAAGCACGTCGTAGTTTTCGAGCACGGGCAGATCCCGGATCATGCGGAAATCCGCTTCTGCCGATACCCGCCCGATCGCCGTCGGATCGCCCGTGACTCTTGGCATGGAGGACATCCAGACCGACATGGCGACCAACGCCGTGATGGCAAATGCGAGCCTCGGCGAAGGCAGCCAGTCCCAGAAGGCGCGGCGTGCGGGCTCTGCGGCAATGCGCGCACGTAGCGAGGCGTCAAACGCAGGCGGCGGCGAGATCACTGGAAGATCGTCAAGCACGTCCCAGAGGGTGCGGAATTCCTCAGCCCGGGCGCGGCAGCCGGCGCAACCGGCCAGATGTTCTTCGACGGCACGCCGCTCGGTAGGCTTGGCGCGGCCATCCAAGTACTCGACTAATTTGTCTTCCATTCCTGCACAATGTTCCGTACTTCGTTCCGTGCCACGCATATGGCCCTCACTTCCCTCAGCACGCACTCCTTCAAACTCCCGCCGAATTCACCAGCGGCGCAAGCTCCACACGCAGTGTTTCATACGCGCGGAACAGCAGCGATTTCAGCGCGCTTTCCGAACATTCCAGAATCCGCGCGATTTCATCGTAATCAAGCTCCTGGTACTTGTGCAACAGCACGGCCGCCCGCTGTTTTTCCGGCAGCGTATGGATGGCCCTCAGGATCATCTCAGAGCGGGTCCGCGCAACCAATTGCTGTTCCACGCTTGGCGTGCGGTCCGGCACTTCTATGGCCGGTTGCTCGTCGTCATCCGCTTCCACCGCATGATCCATTGAGATCTCCATCTGGCGATACCGGTTATCTCGAACGGAGTTCAACGCCAGATTCGTGGCGATGCGGAACATCCAGGTGGTGAACTTCGCGCTGGGAGCGTACTCCTTGCGAGCGCGGTAGACGCGGAGAAACACTTCCTGCGCCAAGTCTTCCGCCACAGCCGAATCGCGCACCATGCGGTAGAGGAAATTGACAAGGGGACTCCTGTACTTGCGGAGCAAAAGCTCGAAGGACTGCTCGTCCCCCGCTTTTACGTCCAGCATCAGTTGGACGTCGGTCCTCGCCATGGCCTCCACACTTTATCTAACCCATGTCATCTCTAAAAGTTGCGGGCAATCAAGTGTTGCCACATCAACGCCTGCACGTTCGCAAGTCATTTACAATCAGCAAGATCACGTACCCGCTGCCGTGAACCAAATCCCCAATGAATGTGTGGTGTCATGAAGAAGTTGCATCGCACGCCATCACCATGATGAGACGTCCCGTCAGGGACAGACTTGGCGCATTACGTTTCAAGAGGGCTGATCGGCAATGACAGTTTGCAGCCATCTTACTTGACTGAGCCAAAACCATATTCCCCATAAATCGCCTGCGCCTCGGGCGTCGTCAGATAGGCAACCCAGGCGCGGGCCGCTCCTCCGTGCGGAGCGTCGCGCAAGACGCCAGCGGCATAGGTGCCCGTCGTGTTCTGAGTGCGCGGGATTTCAACTCCTGCGATTGGGTTCCCTATCATCTCCTGAAATCGTACTTCCGAAGCCCACGTGACGCCAGCATCGGCATCGCCTCTCAGAATCCGCATGGGGGTCTGGCGATGATGAATCTGAGTCAGGTATGTGGCACCGTTCCGGACCTTGGTCTCATAAACGCGATGAAAAAGTGCTTCCCCACCCGCTTTCCGCAAAGAATCACCGATCTGGTTTGCGACGCCTTCCCACTGAGGATTGGGCATCGCAACTCGTACGTCCGGCCGGCTGAGATCGTTCAGCGAATGGATTTTCTTCGGATTCGAGGCCGCCACCATAATTGCGAGGTCATTGGTCGCGTACGGGACTGCGTTTTCGACCAGCTTTTCCCGTTCCATCTCCTCAAGGACCCCGGCTCCGGCTTCATACACATCCGGCTGGATATGAAGGGTAAAGTTACCCAGCGTGATAGTGTTGTTGCTCGCTATTTGTTTCCGCAGGATTCCGGGCGGCAAGGTTTCATAAAAAACATGTCCGCGAAGCTCAGGATGCAGTTTTTGGAAACCTGCAATCAATTTGGGTAATACGAAAAACTGATTGCCGCCGATGAATAACACGAGTCTGGCGTCCTCGGGATTTCCGTGCAGGTCAGGAACATTGTCCACATCTTCAATCTGGAATAGATATCCCTGCTCCGTCGCGGGATTATTCGCGCCGTGACTCCACGGTGGCGTCGTCTGGGAGCGCAGGCCAGGATCGAGCAATACGAAAAGTAGTAAGACGAGGAAGACCCCACCGATGTTCATTGTTCGCTCTCTCACGCTAACTCCCTACCAACCAAGAGAAACCGGCTTTCTGCTCAGCGTTCCGGCTTACGAGTGAAACAGTTTGCTGAGGAGCAGCATCAAGGCCACGCCCAGGAAAACCAGCAATGCCATGCGCGTGTCGGGCTCGCGGTTCACCTCAGGGACCAAATCCGTCGCAGCTACATAAAGAGTGACACCCGCAGAAATCGGCAAAGCATAGCCCACCTGCGAGTGTAGCACGCCCATCAGAAGAACACCGGCAACCGTCGCGACGCCTAGCCAGATTGCGGCCAGCAGCGCCGCGTGGCGGCTCTGCCCGCTGGCGAGCATGAGCGACGCGACCGTGAAGCCTTCGGGGATTTTATGCAGCGCAATGGCCAGAAAAATCACTCCGCCCAGCCAGCCCGAAACAAGAAACCCGGACGCAATCGCCACACCGTCAAAAAATGTGTGAATGGAAAGCCCGAGCAACGCGGAAATACCGGCGTGGGCCGGCACAAATTCCTCGACATGCGTTTCCTCCCCAAAATGGAAGTGCGGTGCCAGGTTATGTTCGAAGAAATGAACGATGAAATAGCCCACCAGCACGAAGAAATAGGCGCGGTTCCCCGTCAAAGCCACCGACTCGGGAAGAATCTCGAGAATGGCCGCGGCCAGCATGAAACCTGCGCCGAGCGCGAGGAAATATTTCAGGTATTGGCGCGACCATTCGCGGTGAAGGATAAACAAGCCGCCGAGAATATTGGCCGCAGCCGCGGTCAGGCCGAGCAGCAACGCCAGCAGCATATGAGACGCGGGAATGGTTTGGGCAATCGGCATCGTCAGCCCCACATCGTCAGCCACTATGCCGGAACAGAATGACGTCGCCTTCCTGAACGACGTACTCCTTGCCTTCGAGGCGCACCTGTCCGCGCTCGCGCGCTGCCGGGAGGCTTCCCGCCGCAAGGAGATCATCCCAGCGAACCACTTCGGCGCGGATGAATCCGCGCTCGATGTCGGAGTGGATCGCGCCGGCTGCTTTTTGCGCGCTCATGCCGCGCTTGATCGTCCAGGCGCGCACTTCAGGCTCGCCCGCGGTGAAGAATGAAGTCAGCCCGAGCAGGTGATACGTCGCCTGAATCAGCCGGTCGAGGCCTGAGGACTTGAGTCCATACGCTGCGAGCATCTCGGCGGCTTCAGCAGGTTCCAGCTCGGCCAGCTCGGCCTCGATGCGCCCGCAGATAGAAACAACGGCAGTGTTGGGACGGTCGAGCAATTTTGAAAGTTTGTGGCTCTCCACCGCCGTATCGAGTTCGGCGACTTCGCTATCTCCAAGATTCAAAACGTAGAGCATCGGTCTTTGCGACAGAAATTTGAAGCCTGTGATCATCTTGCGCTCTTCGGGATTGAATTCGAGCTCGCGCAAGGGCTTTTCCGATTCGATCGCGGTCTTGCAGCGCAGCAGCAGAGCCAGTTCCTGCTCGAGAATCGGTTCTTTTTTCTTCTTCAGGTCCTTTTCGACGCGCTCGATGCGGCGCGTAATCTGGTCAAGATCGGAGAGCATAAGTTCCAGATCAAGCACTTCGGCATCCCGCAACGGATCAATCGAGCCCGCCGAGTGGGCCACGGCTGGATCGTCGAAAACGCGCAGCACGTGGGCCAGCGCATCCACTTCACGCAACGGCGCAAGCACGGCGGAATCTTTCGCGCGGTCTTTAACCATTCCGCCAACGTCGACGTATTCGACCGTGGCATAGGTAATTTTCTTCGGGTGATAGAGCGCAGCCAGCTGTGCGAGGCGCGGTTCGGGCACTCGCGCAACGCCAACGTGCGTGGCGGCGCGCGCCGCCTTCTCGTCCAGTTGTGCGCGGGTCAGAATTTTGAAAAGCGTAGTCTTGCCGACTTGAGGAAGCCCAATGATCCCAGTTTGCATAGAGTGCGAATCGTAGCATACCCGTGCGCCCGACGCCTCCCGGCGTGGAGATTGGTCGCGGGTCAATTTCCGACAATCCGACTTCCAAGGACTTGACTCCACTCATCGAGAAGCTGCCACTGCACCTCGTAGCCTAAGCCGGCAAGTAATCCTGTTTCCGTCGGGGCGGATGGATGAGGGCAGAATAGGAAAAGCATCACCCAGTGACAGAACCGGAGTCTGGAGATTCTGTTTCGGTAACCATCAAGGTCTGTGAATTTTTCGGTGACCGACTGCCTAGACAATTGCAGTATTGTCGTTTAGATCGCCGCGACTAGCTTCTGATCGATGCGGCCTTTATCTCGGTACAGAACTTGATCCGCAATGTTCAAGAGTGTTTCAATTTTTTCCCCATCTTGTGGATAGACGGCAAAGCCCGCGCTTGCTGTAATGGACGGGAAACTGCCGTCTCTTGCCACGCGGTCGCAGATACGGCGTGCCACTTCTTGCGCCGCATTCATTCCGGTCTCGGGCAAAACAAGTGCGAACTCATCTCCTCCGTATCTGGCGGCCGTGTCGATGGTGCGGGAATTAACGCGAAGTACGTCTGCCACTCGGCAGAGCGCCTTACTACCCACTAAGTGCCCGTAGTTGTCGTTGATCTTCTTGAGGCCGTCCAGGTCAAATAGTAAGAGCGAAAAAGATCTTTCCGTGCGGCGGGACCGTTGGATTTCAGCCTCCAGTGCGTCTATTAGCCTTCGATAATTGGCCAACCCAGTCAAAGGATCGCTCACCGCCAGCTGGCGGACGTTCTCGAATAAATGTACGTTATCGAGAAGCGCTCCCCCCAGCAGCAGAGCGTAACTGCTGAATTGAAGGATTTCCGCGAAAGCAAAGGGTGCATCGAGCCTATGCTCGGACTGAGTGGCAGCAAGACAGCACGCCACATTCAATGCCGCTGCAAAGTAGAGGGAACGATCGAACGGAGAAGTTCTCTGCCTCAGGCGTCGCTGATAGCCGATCGTCGCTAGAAGAAAGAGTCCCGCTGGAAACAGGTTTCCGGGCCGTGGAAAAGTTCCCCCTGGATGAACTACCAGGTCGGCAGGCAATCGCCCGTGGGTGGTGCTGAGGAACGAGGTCGACAAAATAACAACGGCAAGAGCCACAGTGATCTCGCGGCCGGGATGGAGTGCTGTCGGAAGGCGCCGCTCCACAACCAAGGCTGCCACGAGCAACAATGCCAGGAGCGTCCGACCAATCACCCACGTCATCGGGTCTCTCAGACTCGAGTCGAACTCTGAAACGCGGAAGGAAACAAGGCTCGAGCTAACGAGGGTGATGCCGACGATTACGAAGCCGCAGGCGAGGACAAGCGGAAGACGGTCGCGCGTTCCCCGAAACCTTATCAGTGCGGCGGCCGCAACAACGACTGCAAGAAGCCCACTCGTAATTTGGAACTGCCCGTACAGCAGAGGATCAAGCGCAGCTGGGAGACGTCGCAGCGTCCAGGCAAGAACGAGGAAACCGCTTTCCCCCACGAGGAACACCCAGACTCCTTGGGGGCTCTCCAGAAAACTCCAGACTCTCTTACTCCTGCTCATACCGGCTCTCCCACGCCTGGCCGGCCCGCTTACACTTAAAGGCTACTCCCAATCGCGGTCTTCCGCGCTCCTGATGTCGGGGCTTGTTATCGCCTACGATACTCCCCCTGAATCGTTCACGCAGGCTTCCGGCAACCCAGGAGCATTCCGCCTAAGAAATCCCGTTCTAGAAAACTGAACGGGCGAATGTCTCTTAGTGGTGGCATTCCAATGGAGCGGTCAAGCGCTTTGCCATCTCTACCTTGATTCTTGGGCACTACAACGACCTGGGAAAGTGATCCCTGTCACCTCACGGAAGGTCAGCCATCACAGCGAGCAGACGGGGGAAGGTGTAAACGGAAAGTGGCTAATGGATTCGGAGATTGGATGGTTTGTTGGCGGCGGAGAGGCGATGCATATTGCCCGACATTCTTCTAATGCATCGCGACGTTGAAGAAGGCTCACATGGTAGTGGAGATGCCAGCAGTACTGCATGGAGCAGCCACGCAACGGTGGCTCGCAAGGGGGACTTATGAAGAATCAGAGTGATGTTCAAAATGCGATAGCTCAAAACAGCTGTCAATGGTCAACATTTGCTTACTTGGTTGCCGGACTGGGGATCGGTGCCGTGCTAAGCATATTTCTAACTCCAAAACCCGGGACAGAGACTCGACAATGGATTGCGAACAAGTGCTTCAACGGCATAGACACAGCCAATGAAAAGGTTCGGCAGACTCGTCTGCACGTGAAGGACATGATGGATCGGGGCCAGCAAAAGATCAGCGAGGCGGTGGTCGCAGGTCGAGAAGCAATTGGCAAGTCCAAGGCGGCAGCAAGTTAGGGCAGTGCCAGACTACTGTGAAACGTGTTCTGCTGACATCGCGATGCTCGGCGGAACGAAACGCCGGCTCTGTTGCGTAATTTGTTAGAGTGCTGGAGCGGAAGCACCGCCGTACTAGCGATCCGAATGATTTACTGGAACACACTGGCAATGAGGGAAGACGATGAGCTAGACCGGGGAGATCATGATGGGTTCTGAGCGAGGAGTGATCATCCAAAAGATGAATCACCTCATGCCAGTTATCATAGTCTTTGCTGTAATTTCTGGTATCTTGTTGCCGGCCAGCTATGGCGTTTGGGTGTCGACACTGTTTGACATACCTGGGGCGGTGCGGCTGTCGGAATTTTGAGAGCGTCAAGATTCGGACCAGTTCAGCGGAGGGTTCTCTCGCGAGTCTTGCGTCTCACGCATCCCAAAACGGAAGTCGTGGTTTAGCGGGCAGCTCCACAACTTCTGGGAAATCTTGAATCAGCCGCCGCACTGCCGGTACGGAGTACGCCAATGGGCTTCGACAAAAAGGAAATGATTGAGCAGTTGAAGTTTGAAATCGAGATGATTGAGAAGGGACGATACTACCCCTCTGTACAGGAACCCCGCCGAAATGCGGAAATCTTTCGCGACACGATCACCTGCCTCAACGTAGGCCTTGAGGAAAAGGAGCATGCTTGCTCGAGTTGCTTCTTGAGCGAGTTTGCGCCGCCCGAAGTGCGCAACTCGAACGATGACATCTGCCACAAGATCCCGCTCAACGAAAAGGGTGACACCGTCGAGTCGCTCAAGGCTAAAGGTGATCCATACAAGCTCCAGGCCAGTGTTCTAAGCTGGTTGAAGAAAACCGTCGCAAAACTGGAAGAAGAAGTCGCAGCCAGGAAGTAGGCGTCGCGACCCTTCGTGGCTCAAGAGGATCTGAGAACAATCAGAGAACAAAACCTGCCGTTTCTTGCTCAAGCCTGTCAAGGAAGCGTCCTAAAATCACAACAAGTCAAGAGTTTTCTCCACTCTTGTCCAACCTCGTTTAAAATGTCCCCGTTCTTACCTCGTTAGAAATGTCCTCGTTTCGTGATGCTGGTTTTGTTTGGTGTTGCATTGTTTTTCTTTCCTGTTGCGGACGAAGCGCAATCCTGCGATCCGGTTTGTGGACCGCGTTTAGGGCGTAGCGCACGCCGCAACAGGGAAGAGCGTGGGCGTTGCGCGCATCACATACCGCTGCTGCGGCGCGCTGGCGATCTCCTGCCAGCGCAACTTTGTTCCGCGATATTCGATCTCGATCGTTCCTTCCTGCCACTCGCAGACCACTACCTGGCCCTTTGCCGGAGCGTAGTTCCGGCTCCGCGCCTGCAAACGAAAAATACGGTTGTTGTTACGCACCACCCGGTCGTTGCTGATCGTGCGTTCGCTCTCCAGCCGAAACATCTCACGCAACTCCGCCGCGCTCGGCGCCTTGCGGTGGTAATTTTCCGCTCCCGCTGCCGCGCACGTGAACCGCTCGTTGTGCTCCGGCAGATACTCCTGCTGCAAATACTCGTTGGCCTGCTCGTGCGTGCGAATCTTCTTTCGCCGCATCTTCTTGATCAGCGGGTCCTGGTGCGTACCGTGGTTGCGTTCCACGCGCTCTTTGGCCTGCGGTGATCCCGCCGCAATAATCCGGATGCCCAGCTTCTCGCACATGCGCCCGAACTGCGTCATCCGTTCTTCACTGCGCAACTGTTCGCCCGCCGCGGCTGCAATAGATTGGTCCACATGATGACGTGGCGAGATTCACGGAAGAACCTCCTTGCGCCGTGGGCCGGAGCAGCAACTCTTGCCCGCGGCGCATTGGAGTTTCGACCCGTTCGCGATGATCAGCTCAAGAACCGCTTCAGCACGAACGCGAAGCTGACCGACAGCACGCCGAGCAGCGCGATCAGCGGAACCGGGCTGGCCGTCTTCGGCAGAGCCGGAGCCGGCGACAGCGTCTCGGTCTCGGGAGCTGGGGTCGGGGCCACCTCGGCAATCGCGACTTCCTTCTGCTCGGGAGTTTCCGCCACAATGGGCTCGCTCTTCAGTTCTTCCAGGGTTGCGGGCTCGGTTTCAACCGCGGGAATGGTCTCGTGCGTGACCTGGGCGAGCTCCACCGCGCGCGCCTTCGGGTAGACGAACTCCTGGCCAAAGTTGTCACCCGGATAGAACCAAGCCTTCAGTGCGACCGGAGAATTGCCGGGCCGCTCCGAGAACGTCATCATGTTGTCGCCGGTTGGCGTCAGCCGTTCGTTCGGAATCGCCAGCACGGTGGCGAGCAGCTGGGTCCGGTCGGCGTTGAAAATCCGCACGATATGGCGGTTGGCAAAGCTTTCATACAGTTCGACGGTATAAGTGCCCGAGGGGAGAATTTGGCCGGGAATCTCCACGGGCTGGGTAAAGGTGACGACAGTTCGCTTGTTGAACGCGGTATCGGCTCGCGCGCCCGCAGCAAACGTGACCACGAGTAACGAAATTGCGAACATCGCTAGGATTGTCCTCGCTATTTTCATTGCACTGCCTCCTTGCTGTAAGGACGGATGCCGACTTCTATGTTCAGCCAGTTCTTGTGTCCCATGCATCGGCTCCGTCCCTATCTGTCACTTTTGTGCTCGTGTGCCGCCTTTGCGTATGTGGCCGCGCTCACAAGTGCGCGTGATCTGCGTCACCGGCGCGAACCCTTCTTATCGGAAACTAAGCCTCTACCCAACTCTTGACGCTATTGCACTGCTCTCCTAAGCTCCGAAGTTCGCTATGGCAAAGACTCATTACCCCGTCAACGCTGCGCTCGCCATGCGAGAGCTTTCCCGCGCGGACCGTCACCTCGCGCGAGTCATTCGCCGGGTCGGAAGCTTCCCTACGAAGAAACGAAAACCACAACACCCATTTGCAAGCTTGCTCCAGGGCATCGTCTATCAACAAATCGCCGGTAAAGCAGCGGAAGCGATTTTCGGCCGCGTGAAGGCACTTGGCGCCAGCGGCTTTCCGACTCCGGAAGAAATTCTGGGCGTATCCAAAGTGAAGTTGCGGCGCGCCGGGCTTTCGCGTCAAAAAATAGCGGCCGTGAAGGACCTGGCGGCAAAGACGCTCGATGGCACCGTTCCGCCGCTTGGCAAGATTCGCCGGATGAGCGACGAGGAAATCCACGAACGCCTTACCCGGGTGCGCGGAATCGGCGAGTGGTCCGTGCAAATGTTTCTGATGTCGCGGCTCGGCCGGCCCGACGTGCTGCCCATTCACGACCTGGGAATACGCAAGGGTTTTCAGGTCGTCTACGGCCACAAGGATGTCCCCAAACCACAATTCATTCTCGAACACGGCGAGCGTTGGCGTCCCTACCGCTCAATCGCGAGTTGGTATCTATGGCGCGCCGCCGATGAGATGAAAGCGAAGCCTCGAAGCAAGAGATAGCATCCGAGACTACCTCGTAAGTCAGCATTGTGGGTCGCGGCTTTGGCCGCGACATTCAAGCTGCCAAGAAACGGTGGCTTCAGGGTCCGCGTGGCAATTCAAATTTGAAACGTTTTTGTAGCGCCGCCCTTCAGGGTGGCACTTTAGATTCAAGCATGTGCCCACCTGAAGGCGGGCGCTACATTGAGCAAAACCGGGGTGCCACACAGGCTCTCTAGCCACTGAAGACGCTGCGAAAGCAAGAATCGATTTGTCGATGCTTCAGGGGCTAAAGCCCGCGACTTCAGCCGCCGCTTGATGTCGGAGCTAAAGTCAAAGATCCCGACCTTGTCGGAGCTCCGACCCACAAAGCTTCGGATTTGGGGTGTTAGTTGGACTTCTGCCGCGCGGTAAGGAACAGGGCAGCGAGGCCGGAGATAAGCACGGCGCTTTCGAGCCAGACCGAATATTGATGCAGGCGATCGAACGCGGCGCGCAGTGGATTCCCGGCAGGCGTGGCGTCCACCGAACCCATCTGCAGGCGCAGCACATCCATTCGCGCGATCACGCCGTATTGCGAAGCCATCGTGAACACGATCATCGCAAAGACAAGCAGCGCCGCGGGATGCGCGAGCGCTGCGATGGATCGCTCGGCCGCAGCCGTCGCGAGCAGATACACAATGCCGGCCACGATTCCGATCATGTGCAGCTTGGATAGCGTGTAGCCCACGAGCGCTCCCGCCAGATCATTGTTGGGCAAGACTGAAAATGCGCCGCGTGTGACCACGAAACTGAAGTAGAGAATGCTGCCCACCCAGGTGCCTAATGAGAAAAACTGGAGAAATCGGAGAGTCGAGGCCACGAGGGATTCCTTTAGAATAGCTGTTGGCCTTTGCCGCCGGCGTGGTCACGCTTCCGTTCGCCGCGTATGGCCGCAAACAATGGTGGGCGATCAAGGACTTGAACCTTGGACCTCTCCCGTGTGAGGGGAGCGCTCTAACCACTGAGCTAATCGCCCATGAACCGACATTCGTTTGTAGCAGAAGTGTCAAGGATTTTCAACCAATGACCACAGCTACAGCCAACCAGATCGCGCAGTTGCAGAGCTCGATTGCCCGCGTGATTCGCGGCAAGGACGAAGTCATCCGCCTCTCGATTGTCGCACTGCTGGCCAGGGGCCACTTGCTGATCGAGGACGTTCCCGGCGTGGGCAAGACCACGCTCGCGCAGGCCCTGGCGAACTCCTTCCACTGCTCGTTCCAGCGCATCCAGTTCACTTCGGACCTGCTGCCTTCGGACGTGGTCGGCACCAGCGTATTCAACCAGATCGAGCAGCAATTCGATTTCAAGCCGGGCCCGATTTTCGCCAACATCGTTCTGGCGGACGAAATCAACCGCACGACGCCGAAGACGCAGTCGGCGCTGCTCGAAGCCATGAACGAGGCGCAAGTGACGGTCGACAACCACACGCATAAGCTGCCGCGGCCGTTCATGGTGCTCGCGACCCAGAACCCCGTCGAGCACCATGGCACGTACCCGCTGCCCGAATCGCAGCTCGACCGGTTCTTGCTGCGCACCGGCATGGGGTACCCTTCACGCGAAAGCGAACGGGAGATCATGCAGCAGCACACGGGCGGACGGGATGCGGCGTCGGAAGTTTCCGCCGTCATGGACGCAGGCGACGTCGAAATGATGCAGCGCGCGGTGGAGCTTGTGCACGTCGACGACAGTTTGCGCGACTACGCCATCGATATCGTCGAGCGCACGCGCCGCGCCGAGCAGCTCACGCTTGGCGTAAGCCCTCGCGGCCTGCTGATGCTGCAGCGGGCGGCGCAGGCACGGGCTTTTCTCGAAGGCCGCGAATACTGCACGCCGGACGATTTCAAGCAGCTCATCCTGCCGGTATTCGCGCACCGCGTAGTGGTCAACACGCGCTTCGCGACGACGCAGAAAAAAGCGGCGCAGGTTGAATCGATTCTGCGCGAAATCATCGAAGCCACGCGCGTTCCCCTTTGATGAACTCCAAAAGTCTCGTGCGATGGTGGCATGGCCTCGACCGGCCCGGTTGGCGGAGCTTTGCGATCGCGATGGTGGCGCTCGCAGCGGCACTGTTCCTGGCGCTTTATTCCGGCGCGGCGGCCGAAGGAGGACACCTCCTGCTGGCGGGCATCTCGGCGCTGGCGGCGCTGGCGCTGGCGGGCTGGGTGGCGCTGACGATTGTGCCGGTACTGGCGCGGCGCACGCCACTGTGGTGGCTTTCCTACAAGATCGACTACAAGCTAACGCGCGAGGGCATCGTTTATCTCGGGGGCGTCTTCGTGGTTGCGCTGGCAGCACTCAACACAGGAAATAACCTTCTATTCATGATCCTGGCGTGCCTGCTCGCAGGCGTGCTGATTTCAGGACTGCTTTCGCGGCTGGTGCTGAGCGGGGTCGACGTCCGGCTCGAGCTGCCCGAGCACATCTTTGCCGGACGGCCGATCATGGCGATTGCCGAGCTCCACAACACGAAACAGACGATGCCGTCGTTTTCGGTGTTGCTCGTGGGCGAGCAAAGGCCGAAAGCGAAAAAACAAGCCTCCACGAAGACTCTTCCCGACATTCTTGCTCGCCCCGTGTACTTCCCGCACGTCCCGCATCGGAAGACCGTGCGGCAAAACGTGGAACTCGTGTTTCCCCGGCGCGGGATCTACCGGCAGGATGCACTCGGATTGCGCACCAAATTCCCGTTTGGCTTTCTCCAAAAGACACGCCGCGTGGATTCGGAAATCGAAGCCCTGGTGTACCCTCCCGTCGAGCCGACCGAGGAATTTTTGGAAATTCTCCCGCTCGTGAGCGGAGAACTGGAGAGTTATCAGCGTGGGCGCGGGAACGATCTCTATTCGATCCGCGACTACCAATTCAACGACAGCGCCCGGCATGTGGACTGGAAAGCCTCGGCAAGAACAGGGGTCCTGCAAGTCCGCGAATACGCTCGTGAGGACGAACGCCGCGTGATGCTGGCGTTTGATCCCTATATGGATCCGCGCGAGGAGAAATCCGGACGCGCCGCCGAACGATTCGAGCGTGCCGTGGCGCTTTGCGCTGGGCTTGCGTGGCATTTTTACGAAATCAATTCGGTGCTCGAGTTCCGCTCCGCCGGTTTTGCGACGCCGCGAGTAACCGCCGGAGAAATCGTCTACGACGTGCTGCGGTGCCTGGCACGGGTCGCTCCGCTGAAGGCCCAACCTGATCACAGCTTCCTCGATTCGCTGTCCGATGCGCCCGATATTTTCAAAATCGTTCTGACCAGCCAGCCGCGTGGCACGATTCCCACGCAGCTGTGGAGTTCCTCGTACATTTTGTTCGTGCCGTCGCTTTAGTTTCGCCCTCGCGCACGCCTCCCGCTTGAAATCTCGATGTGCGACAATGCGTGGCGTGAGTATTGTCGCCTTGTCTGCATTCTGGCGGGCTCCAAGTAGAGCCCGCACCCTGCCGGAAATCGGGAAATTCAGGCGCCGCTTGCTTGCCTGGTTTGCCGCTCGCAAGCGCGACCTCCCCTGGCGAAAAACAAGAGACCCGTACCGCATCTGGCTCTCGGAAATCATGCTCCAGCAGACGCGCGTTGCGGCGGTCGTCCCCTACTACGAGAGCTTCCTGGCACGGTTCCCGGACATGCAGTCGCTGGCGCGCGCGCGCGCCGAAGCTGTGCTCAGCCATTGGGCGGGACTCGGGTATTACACCCGCGCAAGGAATCTGCATCGTGCGGCACAGGAAATCGTTGCGCGCCACGGCGGCCGTTTTCCGCGCGAGTATGACGCAGCGCTCGCCTTGCCGGGCATTGGACGCTACATGGCTGCCGCGGTCCTCAGCATTGCTTACGACGAGCCGCTCGCGGTGCTTGATGGGAATGTGGCGCGTGTTCTGGCGCGATTGGGCGCCCTGCGGGGCGATCTTCGCGCCCCTGCCCTATGGCAGAAACTTGAAGCCACGGCGCAACACTTGCTCGCCCGGAATGGGCCCGGCGACTGGAATCAGGCCATGATGGAATTGGGCGCGACAGTATGCATACCAAAATTGCCGAAGTGTGGAGAGTGCCCTGTTGCCGGGTGGTGCCGCGCGCGGAAGCTGGGCATTGCCGGGCAATTGCCTGACGCAAGGAAGAAGCGGGCATCCGTGCAAGTGGCGCTCGCGGCCGCGGTATTGATGGACCCGCTCGGGCGGACCTTACTCGTGCGGCAAGCGAGCGTCGATGGAGCGCTCTTCTCGCGAATGTGGCAGTTCCCTGCCCTTGAAACAGCTACCGATGCGGCTTCCAGCCTCGCAAAGCACCTGCGGGAAAAATTCGGAGTCAAAGTCGCGGATGGTCAGTTGATACAGCTCAAGACTGCGCGTCACGCTGTGACATTCCACGAAATCCGCTTGGAGCCTTTCCTGATCCGTGTGGAGCGCCTGCCGAAGATCGACGGAGCACGTATACCAATTCTCCGGCGTTTCGGTCGCCTTCCGATTTCGGCCGCCACGCGTAAAATCGCCGACGCGGCGATCGCTCATTCCAGGAGTGCGTTGGGGGCGTAACAATAGAAGCACTCGCAACGAATTGCGCCGAATCAAGGAAATCCCGCGCTTGCAGCCATCGGCACATTATCTGATTGGTCTCACGCAGGTCTGCGGCGCGAACGGGATGTTAAACTTGTTGTTCGGATCATGGCCACCGCAGGCTCCATCCCCGAAACAAATCTTTCCGGGGATCTCTCCGCCCTGAGGCGTCATTTTGAGCTCTCTCTCTACTTCCTTCTCCTGACAAGTGTCCTGACGCTGGTTTCAACCGGGAAACTGGACCTGGTATCAATCCTGGCGCCTCCGGCCGCGTTGTTATTCAAGGGTTACCGATGGTGGCACGGGAAGGGACCGGAGCTTTCCAACCGCGTGGGGAGCTGGATCACCATCGGGTATTTCATATTCTTCCCGTTCGATCTATGGATTGTCTCGCGCGCGGTGTCCGCCGACGCGCAGAATCCCGGACTCTACGCAGCCCTGCTCGCGACCATCCACCTGATGTTATTCGCCATGATCGTGCGGCTCTACAGCGCTTCGACAACGCGCGATTATCTATTTCTGGCGTTGATGGCTTTCACGTCGATGCTGGCGTCGGCGATCCTGACGGTGGACACCGGTTTTCTCGTCTTCTTCTTTCTGTTCATGACTCTCGCCGTGTCCACGTTCGTAGGCCTCGAAATGTGGCGCAGCGCGCAGGGCGCCATCGCCCAGCCGATCCAGAACGGCACCCGCGCCGCCAACCGCCTGCACAACGCGCTGGGAGTAACCTCCGCAGCCATCGCATTCGGATCGCTCGCTGTCGGCACCATTATTTTCCTGCTCCTCCCGCGATTCGCCGGCGGCTACATGTCCGGACTCAATTTGCAGCCCACGCTGATATCCGGCTTCAGCGATGATGTCGAGCTTGGCGAGATTGGCGAAATCAAGAAGAGCAGCTTGGTGGTCATGCGTGTCAGCGTGGATGGCGGCCTCGATGCGGCGCGCGGCGTGCATTGGCGCGGGATTGCGCTGACCATGTTCGACGGCAAGCGCTGGTTCAACGAGCCGCACAACCCAACAACTCTCACGCCGGCCTCGGAGGGCTGGTTCCATCTGGACTCTGGCGAAGCGAATCGGCGAACGGTCGGCAGACAGATCCAATACAGGGTACTGCTTGAGCCAATCGCAAGCACGGCGCTATTCTTCGTCAACCAGGCGGATAGCGTGCGCGGACGGTTCAACGGCGAAGCTGGTTCGAGCCTCATGAGTCAGCGGCGGGCCTACCTGCTGGAGGACTCCACAGGTTCCGTTTTCAATCCTTACCACAATTTTTCGCGGATGGAGTACGAGGCACGTTCGGTGTTGCCAACCCCGCCGGCGGAGGCTCTGCGCCAAGCCGGTTCGGATTATTCGGCATCCGTGCGCGAAACGTATCTGCAATTGCCGAAGCTCGATCCGCGCATCCCGGAGTTGGCAGAGCAAATCACTGCGCGCGCCGAAAATCCGTATGACAAGGCGCGCGCCCTTGAGGGCTATCTGCGCTCGCACTACGGCTACACACTCGACCTGACTGGACCGCCGCCGCCGGACCCGCTTGCCTACTTCCTGTTCCAGAAGCGGGCGGGACATTGCGAATACTTTGCCGCCGCAATGACGGTGATGCTGAGATCGGTCGGCATCCCGGCGCGGTATGTCAACGGATTCCTTACCGGGGAGTATAACGACGTGGGCGGCGACTTTATCGTGCGCGCCAGTGATGCCCACAGCTGGGTCGAGGTTTTCTTCCCTTCCTACGGCTGGATGACGTTCGACCCCACGCCGCCGGCGAACGATGCGGCGCCGGGGATGTTCTCGCAGTTCGGGCGCTATTGGGACTGGTTCCAGCTGCAGTGGAGCGAATGGATCATCAACTACGACTTCGTACATCAGATCACGCTGGCGCAAAACCTGCGCAACGTGTCGCGCGACTGGACGGAGTGGTTCCGGAAGACGTTCGCCGAAGCGCGGCGCTTCGCCACGGACCGGCTGGAACTCTGGCAGGCACGGGCCGGCCGCACAACGGCGTTCCTACCGGCTTCGCTCGCGATCCTCGCTGCACTCGGTATGTCCGTACTCTTGCTGCAGCCGAAAATCCGGCAGCGGCTAATGACTTTATGGCACCTGCGCGTCTCTACCTCCGCCGCGATGACGCCGCACTTGGCGACGCTCCAGTACAACGAAATGCTCAGGCTGCTCGCGCGGCGCGGTATACGCAAAGCGCCGGGGCAGACCCCGCTCGAGTTTGCGGCATCGCTGCCGGACGGGAATCTCGCCCCGCCCGTGCGCGAACTGACCTCGATGTACCACGCGGCGCGGTTCGGCGGGCAGACTTCCGACCCGCGGCGGGCTTCTTCGCTTCTCACTCTTATTCAAACGCGCATTCAGTCCTTCCTCCGCGGGCGCTGAGCGGGCCTGCCAACACCAAACTCCACGCCATGCTAGAATGATCGGACCGTCCCGCAGTCGCTGGGCCGACCTTACATGCCGAAAGCCGGATTCATCAGCCTGGGATGCCCAAAAAATCTCGTGGACAGCGAGGTCATGATGGGCATTCTCGCGCGCAACGGTTATGAATTCACGCCGCGCGCGGAAGAAGCCGAAGTGCTCGTCGTCAATACATGCAGCTTCATCGCGCCTGCGCAAAAAGAATCGATCGATACGATTCTGGAGATGGCCGAATACAAGAAGTTCGGCGCCGCAAAAAAATTGATTGTGGCCGGATGCCTGGTGGAGCGTTACCGGCAGCAAATCCTCGAACAGATCCCCGAAGTGGACGCAGTGGTTGGGACAGGAGAGATCGAAAATATTCTTGCAGCCGTCGAAGGCGAGTTGCGGTTCGACGCGGGAAGCACGGCGTCCCCTCCCTCGTATCTCTACCACGACTTCACGCCTCGGATTCTCTCGACGCCGCAACACGCCGCGTACATCAAGATCGCCGAGGGCTGCGATCATCCGTGCACGTTCTGCATCATCCCGCAGCTGCGAGGAAAGTTCCGCAGCCGGCGGTTTGAGTCTGTCGTGCGCGAAGCGGAAAGCCTGGCGGCTGCCGGCGTCCGTGAAGTGACCCTGATCGGACAGGACACCACATCGTACGGCGAAGACCTTGGATTGCGTGACGGCCTGCCGCTGCTGCTCGAACGGCTGGCTGGCGTCGAAGGGCTGCAGTGGGTGCGGTTCCTCTACTGCTATCCGAACCGCGTCACCCAGCGCCTTCTCGACACAATTGCCGCGCACCCGCGCCTTGCGAAGTACATGGACATGCCGCTGCAGCACGCGAGCCGCAACGTGCTCGCTCGAATGAAACGCGGCTCAAGCGGCGATGCGTTCCTGCAATTGCTGCGTCGCATCCGCGCGACGATTCCCGGCGTGGCGCTGCGAACTTCGTTCATCGTCGGCTTTCCCGGCGAAACCGGTTCGGACTTCCGCGAATTGTGCGACTTTGTGAGCGCTGCAGAATTTGACTGGATGGGCGTCTTCCCATACTCGGACGTCGATAACGCATCCAGCTTCGCGCTCGACGAAAAAGTCGATGAAGAAACAATCAAGGTCCGGCAGAATCGCCTGATGGAAATTCAGCAGAAGATATCTGCGCGCAAGCTGCGGCGTTTTCGCGGCGAGCGCGCGACAGCCATCGTCGAAGGGCCCTCGATGGACACGCCGCTGGTCTGGGAAGCGCGGCTCGAATGCATGGCGCCCGAAATCGACGGCAAGTTGTACCTGAATGACATTCAAGTGCCGGGCACAGACCTGACCGCACGGCCGAGCGACCTTATAACCGTCGAAATCACCGAGACGCACGAGTACGACCTGGTTGGGCGCGTCGTAGAAATTCTGGACGTGCCGCGACCGCTGCCAGCACATTCAGCCTTCACCGGGCCGGTGCAACGCGTCGCCACAGGTGCGGCGCTGCGTATCCTGGCATGATGTGCGTGTGCGGCGACCCAGGTTTGAGGCGCTTTTGTAGCGCCGCCCTTTAGGACGGCATTTTAGATTTAAGTGCATGCCCGCCTGAAGGCGGGCGCTACAAAGCCCGCCTATCGTGAGCAAAGCTCATGAAACTGCGATGCCCCATTTGCAAGCAGCCCACTGATTCGGAAACGTCTCCGGAGTTTCCCTTCTGCAGCGACCGCTGCCGCGAGCGCGACCTCGGAAACTGGGCCATGGAGAAGTACAAAGTGGCCGTGCCGATGATGGACGAATCGGAACCGGAAGAGATCGAAACGAATGACCCAGTCCAAGCCGAGCACCCCGAGCACGACGACGAGTAGCGCCGCGCGCAAGCCGCGCGTATCGCTCGCGATCGCGACGGCGTTTGGCCTCGGCTATCTGCCGAAAGCACCCGGTACGTGGGGTTCCCTTGCGGGGATCCCGATTTATGCCCTGACCCAATTTTATCTCCCATTGGATCCAATTCCCGGCGTACACCTCCGAATCATCGACCGCGTCGGGTGGGCTGCTTTGACGACCCTCCCAGTTTCCGTCGCGATTGCGCTGGCGGGCCTGTGGTGCGCGACCCGCGCCGCAGAATATTCAGAGAAGAAGGACCCGCAATTTGTTGTGATCGACGAAGTCTCCGGGCAACATCTAACGTATTTATTGTCGCTGACTCTGCTCAACTGGAAATATTTGCTCTTGGGCTTTATACTTTTTCGTGCCTTTGATATCTGGAAACCGTTTCCCGCGCGGCAAGCCGAATCCCTCCCCGGCGGCCTGGGAATCATGGCCGACGATTGGATTGCGGGAATTTACGCGGCGCTGGGACTCTGGATTGCGCGAGCAGTCGGCCTCTAAAAGCTGCCGCACACATGGTTTTGTGGGTCGCGGCTTCAGCCGCGACATCAAAGAGCCGGAAAAGCCGGGGCTTTAGCCCCTGAAGTCCTATCGAGTGTGAACCACAGCTCTTTCGCGTGATCGTGATAAGGTCTAGACGATTCGAGAGTGAAGTTGGATACCAACGGCATACCACGCATTGATCGCATCCTGCCGGGAGCGGCGATTCCCGGCGGCGACGTCACGATTTACGGCAGCGGTTTCGTGCCGCGCCCTAACACGCGCCCGCGGGTGCGCTTCGGAGAAACTGAGGCGAGCCTGCTCGTATCAGCGGAAAATCATCTGATCGCGCGCGTGCCGGAAGGAGCCGTGGGCGGCATCGTGAGCGTGGAAACCTCGCGCGCACTGAGCCAGCCTTTTGCATTTCATCTCGGCGTGCAGATCGCCGACAATCTTCACCCGGTAGCGAATCCCGCAGTGGACATCGAAGGGAACATTTACGTCACCTACAGCGGCCAGCGCGGACAGCAAGTTGCCGTCTCGCTTTACAAGATCACACCCAACTACACGGTGAAGCCGTTCGTCACCGAACTGATGAATCCGACCGGCCTTGCGCTGGACCGCGAAGGTTACCTGTACGTTTCCTGCCGCAACGACGGCACGGTGCATCGCGTCACACCAGAGGGCCGCTCGCAGCTTTGGGTCGAGGGCATGGGCACCGCGACCGGAATCGCATTTGATACTATCGGCAACTTGTTCGTCGGCGACCGCAGCGGCACGATTTTCAAGATCAGCCCCGACCGCGAGATTTTCGTGTTTGCGACCCTCGAGCCTTCCGTCGCGGCGTACCATCTTGCATTCAGCCCTACCGGCGAATTGTTCGTCACCGGCCCGACGACATCGAGTTTCGACCGCGTGTTTCGGATCAACCAGAAGGGCGAGATCAGCACATTCTTCCGTGGCCTGGGCAGGCCGCAGGGACTGGCGTTTGACCGCAAGGGAAATCTCTACGTCGCTGCATCGTACGCCGGCCGTCGCGGCATCGTGCGAATCGCTCCTGATAGCAGCGCCGAGCAGGTGCTCGGCGGCAGCGGCCTCGTGGGCCTGGCGCTTTTGCCGGGGCATCGCGCCATCCTTGCCACCAGCGGCGCCCTCTTCAGCCTCGATTGGGACGTCGAGGGGCTCCCGCTTCCGCGCTAATCCAAAGATGAAAGCAGAGATCATCGCGGTCGGATCGGAACTTCTCACCCCGGATCGGGTCGACACCAATTCTCTTTTCCTCACCGCGCAGCTCAACCGCCTCGGCATCGAAGTGACGCGCAAGACCGTGGTCGGCGACGAACTCCCCGCTCTGCGCGAAGCATTCGGCGGCGCGATGGAACGCGTCGAATTGGTCATTTCGAGCGGAGGCCTCGGTCCCACCGAGGACGACCGCACACGCGAGGCTGTGGCCGATCTGCTTGGGCGGAAGCTCGCACGCGACCCCGCCGTTATGAGCAAAATTGAAGCGCGCTTCCGGCAGCTCGGACGCCCGATGTCCGAAGTCAACGCCCGGCAGGCGCTCGTGCCGGAAGGCGCAACCGTGCTCGAAAATGGACGCGGCACCGCGCCGGGGCTATGGCTTGAGGCGCGAGGGCACATCGTCGTCCTGCTCCCCGGTCCGCCGCACGAATTGAAAGCCATGTTCAGCGCGCAGGTTGAGCCGCGCATGGCTCGCCTCTCGACGGGTGTGCGTCTTCTGGCGCACGAGTTGCGCGTGGTGGGAATGGGAGAGTCCGACGTCGATCAGCGCATCGCGCCAATTTATACACGCCATGACGACGTGCAAACAACGATCCTGACAGCGCCGGGTGAAATTCAGGTGCACCTTCGCACGTGGTCTGCCGACGCGACAGCCGCCGAGCGGCTGCTTCAGCAGATTCAGGAAAGCATCGTGCTGGCTTTGGGCGAGGCGGTATTCACCACCGCCGGAGAATCAATGGAAGAGGTCGTGGCTCGCGAGCTGACGCTCCATCAAGCGACGATTGCTACAGCCGAAAGCTGCACCGGAGGCCTTCTTGCCGAGCGGCTCACGCGAATATCGGGAAGTTCCGCGTATTTTTTGGGCGGTGTCGTCTCCTACAGCAACACGTTGAAATCCGTGTGGGTCGACGTCCCCGCGGAAATCATCGAATCGCGCGGCGCCGTCAGCGCCGAAGTCGCGATCGCCCTCGCTGACGGAATTCGCCGCCGCACAGGCGCGACGCTCGGTGTCGGGATCACGGGTGTGGCCGGTCCGACCGGTGGCACTCCGGAAAAACCCGTGGGCACCGTGCACGTCGCCATCGCCGACGCAGCCGGCAGCAAGGAGCGCGGCGTGCTCTATCCCGGCGAACGCGACCGCATCCGCTGGCAGGCGTCGCAGACGGCGCTCGACCTGGTGCGGCGATATTTTCTCTACGCGACGCAGCCCAAACTAGGCGCGAAGGGCTGACCGCGTGCGGCTCTTCGTCGCTCTGGATATCCCCGAAGATGCGCGCGCGGCCATCGGTGTGCTCATCGCGAAGATCCGTCCCGCCTGTCGCACCGCGCGATGGGCGCGAATCGAAAGCGCGCACATCACGCTGAAATTCATTGGCGGAGTTCCCCCGGAAACCATCGAGCCGATCAAGGCGGCTCTGGCGCGAATCCGCTTGCCCGATCCCATCGTAATGAGATTTCGTAACGTGGGATTTTTTCCGAACGTGCGCCGGCCACGCGTCTTCTGGGCCGGAATCGAAGCGGGCGCGGAATTGGGCGCGCTCGCCGCAGCCGTGCAGACGTCTCTTGAGCCGCTTGGCATCGCGCGCGAGCAGCGGGCTTTCTCACCCCATCTGACGCTCGCGCGGTTTGAATCCTTGCGCGGGACGGGTGCGGGCTCCGCTTGGAGCCCGCCAAAACATTTGGATCGCTTGCGTGAAGCCATCTCCGGAGCCGGGCCTCTCGAATTCGGCGGCACCGTCGCGAAAGAATTCCATCTGTATCAAAGCACACTGAAACCCGCCGGGGCGGAATATACTCGGCTGGCGACATACCGTTTCGCAGGGGGCGAACCGCTGTGAATCAGGCGATGCCTGTCAGTGCTCCGATCTTGTGGCTGCTGGTCCTCTTGGGGTATCTGCTCGGCTCGATTCCGTTCGGCTATTGGCTCGTGCGTGTCCGGAGCGGCGGCGATGTGCGCGCCATGGGAAGTGGAAACATTGGCGCAACGAATGTTGCGCGCACGGCGGGCTGGTCCGTCGGCGTGGCAACGTTGGTTCTCGACGCAGCGAAAGGTTTCTTCGCCGTTTGGCTGATAGGACACTTCTCGGACGGCAATATCCGGTTCATGATGTACGCGGGAGTCGCCGCAATTTTGGGCCACGTCTTCCCGGTGTGGCTCGGATTTTCGGGCGGCAAAGGCGTAGCCACCGCGCTTGGCGTATTTCTCATGATCTGCTGGCCTGCTGTCGCAGTGGCAGTTGCCATCTTTGCGGTCGTCGTTATTTTCTGGCGGTACGTTTCACTCGCGTCGGTTTCCGCGGCGGCGGCTTTGCCGCTATTCGTCTACGTGCTCTACGCGCCCGGGCACGCGCCGCCGGGCGCGGTCTCGACCGGCACAATGCTGGCCGCTGTTCTGGTCATCGCGAAGCACAGCGAAAATATCGAGCGCCTCATGGCCGGCACGGAACCGCGCTTTCAGGTGGGCCGGAAGAAATCGTGAAGAAAATTGCCATCATCGGCGGCGGGAGCTGGGGTACGGCGCTGGCCATTGCGCTGGGGCGTTCTTCGCGCCCTCACCGGCTGGCCATGTGGGCGCACAGTCCCGACGTCGTGGAGCTGTTGCGCGTGAAGCGCGTCAACGAAATCTACCTGCCCGGATTCGAATTGCCCGCGGAAGTTGAGGTAACCGGCGCGCTTCCGGAAGCGCTCGCCGGCGCGGAGATCGTGTTGGGCGTGATGCCATCGGCGCACGCGCGCGAAGTGTATCGCGCGATGCGGCCTCATCTCGAGCCGCGTGCGGTATTCGTCAGCGCGACGAAGGGCCTCGAGCCTGCGACGCATGCACGCATCAGCGAAGTCATTGCCGGCGAGATCGCGCAGAATCCGCCGCCGCGCATCGCGGTGCTCTCCGGCCCGAGCTTTGCCCTCGAAGTCGCGCGCGGCGACCCCACGGCGGTCGTTCTCGCATCGGCGGACGCGTCGCTCGCCGCGGAGGTGCAGGAGGAATTCTCCGGCCCGACGTTCCGGCTTTACACGAACGACGACGTGATCGGCACGGAGATCGCCGGCGCGGTGAAAAACGTGATCGCCATTGCCGCTGGGGTATGCACGGGCCTAGGCTTCGGAAACAATACGACCGCGGCACTGGTGACGCGCGGTCTCGCGGAAATGACGCGGCTGGCCGTGGCGCTGGGCGGGCGTCGAGACACGCTGGCGGGCCTGGCTGGTGTGGGCGACTTGATACTGACTTCGACCGGCGCGCTCAGCCGCAACCGTTCCGTCGGCATTGAGCTGGGCAAGGGCCGCGAGCTCGGTGAAATCCTCGGCGCGACCCGCATGGTGGCCGAAGGTGTTGGGAGCGCAGCGGCGACGCTCGAGCTGGCTCAACGCGCGGGAGTCGAAATGCCCATCACCGAACAGGTGCACTCGGTTTTGGCCGCAGGCCGCGCGACGCGAGGCTCCATCCGCGAACTGATGGAGAGGCGCCTGAGGCAGGAATAGTTCATAAGTCCTTTTCTTGTAGGGGCGCGGCGCTTGTCTCCGATTTCGCGAGTCCGGTGGACTCCACCGGAGTCCAGATGCCAGACCTGAGCCGGCCAAAAGATGCCGTGCCCCCACAGAAGACGAAGTTGGCTGTCGCCTCCAATTGGACAAACAAGAGCGCCTGTCCCACCGCCCCCGTAGCTAATCCGTAGCAAATTGGGTTTCTGCCCTTCTTTCGCTGCCATTCGGACCGTAGAATTAAAGAGTGGAACCAGCCCGATCGTGAACCTCGATCACCTCAAGTCGCTCTTCTTGCACCGACCGCGCATCCTCTGGATTGTGCTGGGGGCGATGTTGCTGGTCAGCGTGCTGCCCTTGGGGCTCTATCACCGGCAGGTGCTTCAGCTCAGTCAGGGGAAATTGACCGACACCGAAAGCGTGCAGCAGACAGAGGTGACGCGGTCGGTCGGGGAAGAAATTCAGCTTTTCGACACCAACCTCTACCAACAACTGATCAGCGAGCGACAGATTCTGGCGCTCACGGATTTGGTCGACAAGGTGGACGACGCTCAACGGGCCCCGCAATTGACCCGCGTGCTTGAGAATTTTGTCGCAAGCAATCCCAACGTTCTGTACTTGACCGCGGTGGGCAAGAACGCCCGGGGCACCGGCGCTGGCAACTTCCAGGCGGACCAGGACCCGTTTGTCAGCAAGGCGCTGCAACGCGCATTCACAACCTGCATGCAATCGCTGGTGTTCCGCAGCGATCCGCTGGCAATCGGTGCCGAAAACCGGCCCGCGTTCGTCATGGCCGTGCCGCTGCAAGTGAACGATCAGTTTTCCGGAATGCTCGCAGCAGTCGTATCGCTGGACGGAATCCTGCGGCGGCTCCAGGAAACCAGTGTGCGCGGCCGCGTGGTCTTCGTCGTAGATCATAGCGGACACATCGTGGCCCATCCGGACACGCGGCAGTTCGTGCCTGGCGCGGATGCCCTTCCGAGTTCGGCCGTGGTTTCACAACTCATCGGACTCCCGAAGGGTCTGCGTACGACCGAGACGGTGCGCCGGTTTGCAACGCAGGATAACGGGCATCAGGAGGAAATGGTCGGCACATACAGCACCATTCCTGACCTGAACTGGGCCGTGGTCGCGCAGCGCAGTCTGAACAAAGCCCGCGAAGATGCGGGCGTCACGGAGTTGAACGCCCAGGCGCTTAAGTTCGTGCTCGTGGTCACATTCGCCGCGCTGATTCTCGGATACCTTTTTGCCGTTGGCATCAGCACGCCGATCCGGGCTCTGGCGGCCTCGACTCGCGCTATCAGCCGCGGTGAATTCCACCAGCGCACGCCGGTGCAGGGCGCCGCGGAAATCAGTGAACTGGCCGAAACATTCAATAGTATGGCCGGCGACATCGAAGAATTCGTCGAGCAGTTGAAGCAAGCAGCGGCGGAGAACCGCGAGCTCTTCCTTGGCTCAATCCGAATGCTTGCCGCTGCGATCGACGAAAAGGACCCGTACACGCGAGGCCATTCGGGACGCGTGGCGAAGTATTCCGTGATTGTCGGCCAGCAGCTTGGGCTCCCGGCGGCGGAACTGGACAACCTTCGTATCTCCGCGCTTCTCCACGACGTCGGCAAGATCGGCGTGGACGACCGCGTCCTGAAAAAGCCCGGCGCATTGACGCCGGAAGAATTTGATTTGATGAAGCAACATCCATCAAAAGGCGCGAATATCATGCGTCCCGTCGCGCAATTGAAGGAAATGCTGCCGGGCATCGAACTCCATCACGAACATGTGGACGGCGGAGGCTATCCTCACGGCCTGCGTGGCGATGAGATTCCGATGATGGCCCGCATCATCGCCGTGGCCGATACGCTCGATGCCATGACGACGAACCGGCCATACCAGTCAGGGATGGATCTCGAGTTCGCGATGAATAAGATTCTTGCGCTTGCGGGGACGAAATTCGATGCAGCCGTCGTGGATGCACTCGACCGCGCCGTACGCGCTGGCAAAATCCGCCTGACCGCTGTTCTCGTCGAGGTCTGAAGGATTTACGTCCCTCCCGTTTTCGCAGTGTGTCCGCAGACCAGCGCCAGAACGTTGCGATGATGATTATTCCTGCGCGCTGCTGTACGGTATCTGGGGTGAACCCCTATAGTGAGACAAATTCTTTGGGCACACACCAACGAGCTCAGGCTCGGCCGCGAGAACACGCAGCCGCAAACGAGCGATCCAGGCTGCGGTACTATTGTTCTGCTCGCCGTGACAGGGCTACTAGTCAGCTTCAATATAGTGCAAAACGAAAGAGGAAAAGGGGGCCCAGGCCAATTCCTTTTCTGCGCCCGCAACGGGAACTTTCAGAAACATCCACTGCCAGCCCCTCAATCCGTACACATTGTTAAAGGAGTGCAGAATCCAGCCCGAGAGGACTGAACCAACGAACCCGGAAAGAGGAAGGCCAAGAAAGAATAGTGACGTCATTCGCGCCCGCCGGATCGATGGATACCAGTAGGTCAAGTAGAGGAGTACGCTGGGGAAAAACCCGGCCTCAGCCGCCCAAAGGAGAATGCGGGCGCAGTAGAAGCGAAGAGGTGTGGTCGCAAACGTCGTTCCCGCG
Organism: Terriglobia bacterium; assembly: GCA_041488495.1. Taxonomy (GTDB): domain Bacteria; phylum Acidobacteriota; class Terriglobia; order Acidiferrales; family UBA7541; genus Palsa-360. The sequence continues at coordinate 18,555 of JBGPPL010000027.1, read as the reverse complement.
GAGACGAACCCCCATGTCACCATGATGCGTAATAGGGTCCTCCGCGCGCCGATCCGTTCCAGGAGAATGTTGCTCGGCACCTCGAAGAAGATGAAGCCGATGAAAAAAAGTCCGACTCCGATCCCACAGATTTCATCCGTAAAGCCAAGATCGGTCCGCATATGGATTTGGGCAATACTGATATTCGTGCGGTCGACAAAATTGGCGATATAGCAGAGCAGCAAGATCAGCATGATTCGCCACGATACCTTGGTGCAAACGGCATCCCGCCCGGCGCTGCCGGCCATTGGAATGGCAGCGTCAATCAAGCGTCCGGCCATGTCCCCCGATACTCTCAGTGCGGTTTCCAATGTGAGTCATTCCCCGCTAGGGTCTTCGTATGGAATGTGTTTTCTGGCCAAATTCACAATATGCCGCGCCGAGTGGGTCTTTCGCTCTTCCATAATGTGCCCGACGAGGCCGCCTGCCCGAGAAATGACGGCGAAGCAGCGCATGATATCCACAGGAATGCCGATCTCCAGCAGAGACGCCGCTATGGCGCCCGTCGCATTGATCGTCAGATGACGTCCGCTCGCCTGGTCCAGCGCTACGCCGAGGCGCTTCACTAAATCAACGTAGACGCCTTTAAGCCCCGCCTCTGCGACTACCTCGAACAGCCGTGGCGCGCGCGGGTCATCCGGCGAATGCGTGGTGTGACCGAATCCGGGAACATGTTTCTTCGCCGATTGATATTCCCCGACGATGCGCCTGCAATAGACGTCGGGGTCCCCACCCTCCTGTAGACCGCGATATAGGATCCGAGCACAGCCTTCCATAGTACCTACGAAAACGTCGCCGACCCCCATCAGACCAGCGGCCATCGCAACCTGCACCTGGTCCGGGACACTGTCATAAGCGAGGCGAGTTATTAACGTGGTCGAGTTGAAGCCGTGTTCCATGAGCGTCACCAGGCACGCATCAAGAACGTGAGCTTCCGCTGCAGTTGCAAATCTATTACTAGTCAAAAAATATAACATGTCGATAAATGAGTGGCGCCCAATCAAATCGTCGACAAGGTTTTTGCCGCGAATAGTAATGGTCTTGGCATCAAATGTAGCGATATTGGTCTTTATGTCGGTCATTCCTGCCCCTTCCACATAGAAAAGAAGCTCGCAAAACGTCTATGCTTTCTGAAAACTTACCTTCGCCAAATCACCTACCCGGTGGGGCGCCTGAGCAATGCCGCTTTCGCGCAATGTCACAACTTCTTCCAGCTGGTAGGTTGCCATGGTTCACGCTTGCCGAGATTTCGCAGGCGCCGCTGCGTTCATATCGATCGCCCTCGCCTTCAACGTTGGATCGGCCCGAAGCACATTTTTCGCGACTTTGTGCGTCGGCGTATGTGGCAGTTCCTCCAGGAACAAAACGTATCGCGGCACTTTCATCGCCGCCAGCCGCTCGCTGCACCACCGCGTAATTTCTTCACCGGTAAGCTTGGCTCCCGCCTTGGGCACCACCGCGACGAGTATCTCATCCTCACCCAGATCCGACGCCACGGGAATCGCCGCTGTCTCTTGGACTTGCGGATGCTCGCTGATCACGCGATCCAGCTCCGCGCCGGAAATGTTCTCGCCACGGCGCCGGATAATGTCCTTCTTTCGCGACACGAAATAAAAGTACCCGTCGGCATCGCGCCGAACTATATCGCCTGTCAGAAACCACCCGTCACGGAATGCCGCCGCCGTCTGTTCGGGGTCGCGGTAATAGCCTTGCATAATTGTCGGCGTCTTGACGACAAGTTCCCCCTGGACGTCGACTCCGACCTCGTGTCCGTCATCGTCGACCACGCGGCATTCCGCCCACGGACGGTCTGGGTCCGGATGACGTCCGAGAACCCCCATACTGCCCGGTTTCTGGAGTCCCTCGAAAGGGCTGCAGAGGATGCCTGGGATCTCGGTCATCCCATAACCGGTAAGCAGATGCGGGATGCCGAATTCATCCAGGAAGGTCGGCACTGAGCCCTGCCGGATACCGCAGACCTTGCGGAGTTTGTGCTCCGGACGGAACTCGCTCCGCGGCCGGTTCGCGAGGATCGTTCCGATGGCCTCGATGATGTTGACTTCGGTGGCCCCAGTTTCGGCTGCCAATTGCCAAAAGCTCGACGCCGAGAATCGGGGCGCGATGATCATGGTGCACCCAGCCGCGAGCGTGCCGGATACCGAGTAAAACAGGGCGTTCATATGGAACATTGGCAATACAATCAGGACCCGATCATCGGGTTGCAGGTATACGCGCTGAACGAACGCTTCACCAACTGTCAAGAAGGTGCGGTGGCTGTGCATCACTCCTTTGGGGAACCCTGTTGTGCCGGAGGTGTAGACAATGAGGCAGGTGTCATCCGGCGAAACATTGTCGGGAAGTACGGCGTCATTTATCTGCTCGAGCAACACATCCAAAGAAGGTACGTCGCCTGCCGAATCACCGAAAGTCATATACCAAGGTGTCAGTCCCCGCGACCGGCAAGCTGCTTGGACCGGACCGAGCGTGTCAGAATCGCAGGCAACAGCCGTCGGTCCGGAATGTTCGAGTACATATCTCGCTTCCGCGGCGCCGAATTCCGGGTTGATCGGCACGAAGATTCCTCCGACCCGCGCCACCGCCACCAGCAACAACACATGCTTGTCGCTGTTGCGTGCCATGACTGCAACCCGGTCGCCTTTCCCGATGCCTCGGGCGACCAAGAGGCGAGCCACTTTATCCACATTCTCCGCGTACTGCCGCCAGGTCCAGATTTTGCCGGCATGGAAGATGAACGGCCGATCCGGCCCGGTGCGCATACGGCTCAAAAATGCGTCATGAAGCGTATAATCATGGCTGTTGTAGAGGCGCAGGACCTCAAGCGGTTTTTTTAGTTCTCGGCCAGCATCCATCTTTCCTAAACCTTCTTTCCCTCACTTGTATCCGCTTTTTCCGTTGCCCGAAGCATTCTCCACCTGTTGCCGCGCTGGAAGGGATCGCTAATTCAGAGTTTTCCAACTCGCTACTGGCCTGTTTTCGATCACAAGCCGCTCAGTTTGATTCAAAAGCTCTCGACCTAGGATTCGGCAGCGCAATTCTTCCAAGAATGAAGGTCGGTGTCCACAAAGTATACAATGTTCCGTTGCTTGGGGACGGCACACCCCCGTAACAAGGGCCGACAGTTGCCTCTCCGGCATCAATATGGGACGCGGGTGAATTCTGGGTCCGGAATTACGGGGACGATTCACTCTTAGCGTCTGCAGGATCATTAGTTCTGCGGGGGATGGCATTCTATTTGTGGTTCCGTGCCCAGTACCGGGAAGGCGTTCGACTAAACCAAAAACGAGGAGGAGTGCGATGGCTGAGATTCAAGGAGCAGCAGGCGCAATCACAATGGAAGACATCCAGGCGGCGGCCGAGCGGCTAAAGAACTGGGGCAAATGGGGACCTGATGATGAGATAGGCACTCTGAACTACACGCAACCTGAGGACGTTGTCGCAGCAGCCCGCCTGGTGCACAAGGGCAAGATCATGTCCCTGGGGCTTCCCTACGACAGCCGCGGCCCGCAGGGAGGCAGAGCAAAAACTCCGGGGCCCGTCCGTTTCAATCCGATCCATGTCATGCTGCGCACTGGTACGGACGCCTATTCGGGCGTCCTCGATTACCGTAAGATCCGCAGCGCGGATGACATCGTCATCATGGCCATGCATGGAGGCACCCAATGGGACGCGCTCGGCCACGTCTTCTATGGCGTACACATGTGGAACGGTTATGACATTCGAAGCGTGACGTCGGCAGGCGCTCAGAAATGTGGGATCGAGAAGACGAAGGAAAAGATGGTCGGACGCGGAGTCCTGCTTGATATCGCGCGCATGGTTGGCAAAGACCACTTGCCGGGTGGTTTCGCCATCGGCAACGAGCTTCTGGATCGAGCCGAACGTCATTTCGGTGTGCAGGTGCGACGCGGCGATTTTCTCCTCGTACGGACAGGGCAATTGGAGGCGATGCTTAGTGCCGATACTTGGGACGGCTATGCGGGCGGCGATGCACCGGGCTTGGCCTTCGAGACGCTTGACTGGCTCCACAAGAAGCAGGTGGCGGGCCTCGCTATCGACACCTGGGGCGCCGAAGTTCGGCCGAACCAGACGAGCGAAGCACACCAGCCCTTCCACTGGATCTCGATTCCCATCATGGGTCTAACCGTGGGCGAGATCTTCTATCTCAAGGAGCTCGCTAAAGATTGTGCTGAGGACAAGCGATACGAATTTATGTTCGTGGCTCCGGCATTGCCTATAACAGGTGCTGTGGGATCGCCGGTGAATCCGCTGGCGATCAAATAGCCGATAGGACGTACTCGGAAATTCCCGACATGAGTGGCAAGCCGAGTGGATTAGTCGCGCGGCAGCACTTGGTTGAGCGCAGCACCAGGTTTTGTACCAACCACTGTCGCTTCAAGAGCCAAGTCAATTTGCTCCAGCGAGCGTCCTTTCGTTTCAATCCCGATGAAAGCATACGCAATACCGGCGAGGACGTACCAGCCGGCGAGATACAGGAACGCCGGCACAATAGCTGCGATTGTCACTTCAGGCTTGATGTAGTTCGATGAGCCGATGACGAGCGCCAGGCCCAGAGGGCCCGTGATCTTGCCGATACCCCCCGAGCCATATCCAAAACCAGAGCCGCTCGTACGGAGTCGGGAGGGCCAAATCTCGGTGGTGTAAGGTGTACTGATGGCGGATCCACCGTCGAGCACAAAGTAGCTAGCCAGCAAAAACAAAAAGAAATACGGGCCAAGCCCCATGGTGCCCCGCGCTACCCAACCGGTAAACGACAACAAGATCGCACCGCCGAAGCAAGAGATCGCGCCTGACGCGCGCCGGCCAACGATCTCGGAAAGATGCGAGAACAGGATCCGTCCGAGAATGTTAGCCAAGCTAATGGCGACCATTAACTTGGACGCAATCTCCGGTGAGACCCCCTGCACCATGACCAGCAAAGTCGGTGACCAAAGGATCAGACCATATATGCCAGTGATTACCCCAATGCTTACAAGGAAGCTGGTCACAACACTTCGCGGATATGCGAAGATTTCGGTAAATCTTGGGGGCGGGGGCTCGACTCCATCGATCAACTCGATCTTGACCGAAGCCGGAGGGATTCCCAGCGCCCAGCCGGCTGACTTGCGTGCCAGATCCACGCGTCCGTGACTCAGCGCCCAGCGTGGGGACTCTGGAACGAAAGCAACGATGACAAACACAAATAATGCGGGAAGTGCGGCTAGGACGAACAACCCTCGCCACCCAATGATCGGAGTGAGGAAGGCGGCGCAAGCTGAACTAACTAGAAGACCTGTCGGAACGCAAATCGAGATGAATCCACTCGCCCATCCGCGTTTCTGGGTTGGCATGAACTCCTGGACGATCGCAACATTCACGATCCAGCCGCCGACACCCAACCCGACGCCAAGGCGAAAGATGGTGAAATAGATCCAATTACCGTCGGGAGTGAAGGCTAGAAACAAGCTTGAGACTGAGTAGCTCACGATGATCGCGATGAGCGCGGTGCGCCGGCCGGATCGGTCGGCCACATAGCCCCAGAGGAATGAACCAGCTATGGAACCAATGCCCGACGAAAGAAGAACTATCGCGGACTCGCCATAAGTCATGTGCCACGGCTTAATCACAAACGCGAGCACGAAAGCGATGATGTATTGGTCAAAGAATTCCAACATGCCGTGGATGCCAGCGAGGGACATCACTAGTTTCTGCCTATTAGTGAGCGCGCTCTGCTCATCTAACTGTGGAATTGCCGCGCTCACCATGTTCGCCGCCTCGCTCGGGCTACGCACGAACTCCATATAAAAGTTTGCGAAGTGACAACGATAAGTGATTCGGTTTGTGAAAGAATCATGGGTTTGTCATCCCGCCAAAAGCTGTAACCGAATCGCATGTTCATGGCGCGCCAAACGGCTTATCTTTCTTGGTCTGACTTGGAGGTACAGCTTGGCCGAGAGCACTTGCGGCAAATCCGAACAACAGTCTCGAAAGCAACGCGAGATGCTTTTTCGTTTTTCATCTCACCAAGGCAGATTTGCTCTTTCCGCATGATGGGCCATAGCCGATGCATTCTCTTCCGTTCGCTTCGGTCTTACTTGTTTCAACTAACTTGGGATTATAGAAACTCCGTAGCCAGGCGGCCTAACGATACACCCTTCTCGGCTCGCTCGATGAACGAAAATTGTCCGTTCCTTTAAACTCATAAGGGTTTGTGTTGGTCCTGAATTTCCGATTCTATTCTTGACAGCTCTTAAGCCGGATTCCGATTTGAAAATCGGCGACGAGAGTGTAGAAGATATGCATAGCCTGTGTTCATGCGTGAAATGAGCACAGGGAAGCCTTCCGAAGGTGGACACCCAGTGGGTGAGGGCCAAAATCAGCCCTTTCAACTCTCCTTCAACAGGTTTTTGCGCGTCGATTTTCAAGGATCACGGGTGACTTCGGAGGGCGGTTTGCTGCTCGTTCGCGAACTCGATGAACGCCTCGACTTGACAGGACTCATTCAGAATCACCTGGTGGATTCTCGCACTGGGCGCAATACACAGTTTCCCTTGGCGGATCTGTTCCGACAGTCTTCCGGTGTGCTCTATGAAATAAATTCCAGCGGCTGACCATCAGAAAAAGCCCGCGGCTGGCCTCGATCAAATTGTAAGGGACCGCGAAGTGGGTATGGGGATCATGAAAATTTGCCTGCTTACAGGATGCTCCGCCGCAGAAACTCTAGAGTTGTATAGCGCGAGATGGGGATGTATCTCATGAAATCCCATGCCCCAGGAATTGAGTTGGGTGAGACGTCGTTCGGCAGGCCTGAGCGTTCGTTGACGCGGAACGTTAAATTATGATACTAGGCATATCCGTTCACCACGGAGGAACCTTGCGATGATAAGAGTTCGCGCACTGCTACTAGCAATGATCCTTGTCGTACCGTGCCTGGCTTTTGCTCAACAGGTGAAGCAGCCAAATTTGGAAGACGTTCTTTGGGATGTTGATCAGCAGTGGCTGTGTGTTGGCCCCTATCAAAAGCCATATCCGGATTGTGTTCAGTTCAGGAGTAAGTACTGGGTTGATGGATTTTTCGAGGTGCAGTCTCCGGGGACACTCCGCAATAAGTCGGAGATGGTTGCCGTGCAATCGGCGCTCAGCCCCGCCAACGCTGTGCGGCCTTTTCCCGCTGATTTTAAGTTGATCGCCGTTTACGGAGATGTCGCCGTGGCTACCGATCACACAGATTTCAAGTCCATCGGTCCCGACGGAAAATTGGCTTTCACGTCAGACAGCCACGTGGTTCGCGTGTTTGTTCGGCAGGGCGGACAGTGGCGGCCCGCCGCGGCGGCGCTGGTTCCAGTGATTCCACCAGGCCCCTCCTCCGCCGATCATACCGGCGCCGTCAGCACCAAGAGCCCAGATGAAAAGCTTGAAAAACAGCTCGAGGAGATCGACCAGAAGTGGATGGACGCGGCGAGAAATAAGAAGTTAGATTATTTGAAACAATTGTTTGTCGAACGGTGGTCTGAAATAGTTGGGTGGGAACCTACCGTGGTCATAAGTAAGGCAGCCGCTTTGGACAGGCTTGCCAGGATGAACAACAAGCCTGGTCAAGGGGTCTTCCCAGATCAGTTCAAGTTGATGGCAGTGTATGGGGATGTGGCACTGGCAACTGATCGGAGAACTAGAAAATGGACTGATGAAGATGGCCGGGCAGTCGCCTCGCCACACCGCTCTCTTCTGATCTTCGTGAAGGAGAATGGCCAATGGAAATCTGCAGGTGGGGCGCTAGTTCCGATTGCGGCCAACAGATAGGCAAAACATAGTCTGCGTGGCAGGACCCGCTAGCCCGGAATCAGCTAATGGGATACTTCCCGGTGCTGTTTCGGCGGCCTTCCCTCGATTGGCTACACCTAGTCCAGCGGCTCCAATTTGATGATGGAAGCTTAAACAATTCACGATCTCCACTCCCAAGAGCTGCCTGCCAGTTTCGAGTGCGGCATGTGACTACAAACTCTCATAGCAGCGGCAAGCCCTCGCATTGCCAGACTGCAACAGAATGTCCGTTCTGTTGCATTCAGCAGGAGGCGTGCGCTCATTTTTCATAGGGTTACGCAGGTCGATGCTAGGGGTAAGCGGCAACGTAATGTTGCATTTCAGGTAGAAGCAGTGGTGAATTCTTGCGAACACCGTCAACGGATCGACGTGGCGATTCGCGCGATGTCGGCAGTCGCTACGCGACTTATAACGCGCACCTCCGACGCGCGGGGCACCCTCGTCCATTCCTGCGCGGTGAATTACAGGGGTGGTAACCTCTGATCGGTGGATACCGTTAAGAAGAAAGAAGGAGTGAAAAGGCCGGCCCACCCGTCCTCAGTGGGTACTATTTCTTGTGCTCGCCGGGACTGGACCGAAAATCCGCACAGAACTTCTCATAGACCGCCACGTCCTGTTTGCTTCCCATAACAATCGGAACCCTGTCGTGGAGAGAGGTGGCCTGGACATCCAGCGCCTTCTGGGCCCCGGTCGTAGCCGCGCCTCCGGCCTGCTCCATGATGAACGCCAAGGGGGCCACCTCGTAGAGAAGGCGCAGTTTCGGTTTTGGCTTTTGTGGATTACTGCAATCGGAAGGATAAAGAAAGATACCCCCGTAGAGTAGGGTGCGATGGAAGTCGGCCACCAGGGAGCCGATATAGCGCAGTGAGTAGGGCTGGCCGGTCGCGGGGTCCTTTTGCTTCACATACTCAATGTACCTTCGGGTCGGCTCATCCCACCCGGCGACATTACCCTCATTGATGCTGTAATACTTGCCTTTGGGCGGGGTGATGATGCGGTCGTGCGAGAGCATGAATTCCCCAACGCTTGGGTCCAGAGTAAAACCGTAGACGCCCTGCCCAGTCGTATAAACAATCATGGTACTCGAACCGTAAAGAAAATATCCTGCAGCGACCTGCTCCGATCCTTTCCGAAGGCAATCCTCGAGCGTGCCGTCCCCAGAAGAAGAAATTCGGCGATGCACGGAGAAAATGGTGCCGACACTCACATTGGCTTCAATGTTAGAGGAGCCATCCAGCGGGTCGTAGAGCAGCAGGTACATTCCCTTTGGGTACTTGGCGGGAATGGGGATCATGTCACGGCTTTCCTCCGAGACCATTGCACAGAGGTGGCCGCCGTGATCCATGGCCCTGTAGATGGTATCCTGTGCAATCCGATCCAGGCGTCTGACCAGGTCTCCGGTGACGTTCGCATCGCCAGTTTCTCCGAAGATGTCCGCCAGCCCCCCACGGTTTACTTGGTAGGAGATAACCTTGGCCGCGATCGTCAGGTCCCAGAGCAGACCAGTTAGGTCGCCGGTCGCCTGCGGGTGCGCGCGCTCCTGATCCAGGATATGTCGTTGGACTGTGGTCATCGATTTTGGCATGGGAACCTCCTCCAGATCATATGGACCTCTCAAAACTCTTCATTCTATCCGGAATTTCCGATTTGGGCCTCTGTCTCGCGCGTCGTACGCTTCTCCTGCGCTCGACACAACGAATTTGCCACCAGGGAGCAGGCCCCAGGGAGATCGCAGGGTCCCCACGGCTCGTTATACCATCTGACGAGCCCCGCTTGCTGTCGCGTAGCCTATTTCTCAGACACTGCTCCGACCCTCCTCCCTCGGCCTCAGATTTTGCAACCGCAATCGGAGTGCTACCCCGCTGGCACCGGCAGCACACAGATCGGCGGCAGCGTCTGGCCAAACAAGCGTCGACCGGCGGCGGTGTACCGGAAGTGTACCGGGATACTCCAAAAAATTCGGCGAGTTTCAACAACATGCGTTTTTATTGGGAAAATGGTGCGCCCGGAGAGATTCGAACTCCCGGCCTTCTGGTTTCCGCCGCAGGCGGACTCTATCCAGCTGAGCCCCTGATTGACGCCAGAATTCTTTTAAGCTCCTCACGCCCCTGGCCGCTCTTAAGGAATCGTTCCCTGCGCATCGCTTCCGAACGCGTGCCGAATGCTTCCTGATGAACCAGGCCCCAAGGACCGCGATTCTTGGTCGACTTCGTAATTCCGAGGTTGTGCTGCCCCAAGCGCTGCGTTATATCCGATGTGTATCCGACATATAAGCGCCCTGTGGTTTCGCTGCGTAGGACATAAACGTGGAACATAACGAAGAGTGGTGCGCCCGGAGAGATTCGAACTCCCGGCCTTCTGGTTCGTAGCCAGACGCTCTATCCAGCTGAGCTACGGGCGCTCCGTTGCGGCAAAAATTCTATCATGGTAAATCGACCCCGGGCCACATGGTGTTCGCCACTCCGTTTGAGGTCCCTCTTGAAGAGTCGTACGCCCTAATACCCGCGGAAGAACTCCCGCTTCCTGGTTTCCGCCGCAGGCGGACTCTATCCAGCTGAGCTACGGGCGCTCCGTTGCGACCAAAATTCTACCATGTCAACCACCGCTCGGCTAGAAGCGGTCCGCAGTGACTTTTACCGTCCTGCCGCAGCCATCGCCATGGCGCCTTGGAGTCCCTGCATCATTGCCGCAAATCCCGGCAAGTCGAGCGACTGCGGGCCGTCCGACAACGCCCGCTCGGGGCACGGATGCACTTCAACGATGATTCCGTCCGCGCCGATTGCGACTGCGGCGCGCGACGCGACTGGCACCAGGCTTCGCCGCCCGGTTGCGTGTGACGGATCTACAACAATCGGCAAATGGCAAAGTTCTTTAGCCAGCGCAACTCCCGCCAGGTCCATCGTGTTTCGCAATTCTGAGTCAAACGTCTTGATCCCTCGCTCACATAGCACCACGTTGGGATTCCCGCCAGAAAGCAAATACTCGGCAGCCAGCAGCCATTCCTTAATCGTGGCCGAAGGACCGCGCTTAAGCAGAACCGGCCGCGGGACAGTGGCGAGCCGGCGAAGAAGCGGGTAGTTCTGCATGTTGCGCGCGCCGACCTGCATCATGTCGGCATATTCCACAACCGCATCGAGGTCTTCGACGCCCATGACTTCCGTCACGACGGGCAGTCCTGTTTCTTCGCTCGCCTCTTTCAGGATCTTGAGCCCTTCGACGCCGAGGCCCTGGAAGTCATACGGCGAAGTCCGGGGCTTGTAGGCGCCGCCGCGGAGAATCTTGGCTCCTGCGGCTTTGACCGCTCGCGCCGTCTCCATCAATTGTTGGCGCGACTCGACCGAGCACGGTCCGGCCATCACGACGAATTCCGGTCCGCCGATCCGCACGCCCTTCACGTTTACAACCGTGCGCTGTGTTTGCAACTCCAAACTGACCAAGGTGAAGGGCTGCGAGATCGGAATAATATCCTCCACTCCCGGCGCCACCCGGAGGGCTTCCAATTCGTTCCGCCGCCCGCGGTTCTTGCCCACGACGCCGATCACGGTACGCTCCGCGCCCTGGATGAGATGAGGCAGAAAGCCACATTCTTTTATCCTGTCCATGACGTGATTGATTTGCTCCTTGGTCGCCGTTGACGACATGTTTACGATCATCGACATTCTCCTTTGGCAATCTTTTTTCTGGCGAGCTCCAAGTAGAGCCCGCACCCGCACACGAGGGGACAAAAAAAATGCCGCGAACCCTGTGGGATTTCGCGGCCAGTTCCGGGAATCTTTTCGCGCTTTCTAGCTTTCCGTCCTACCTCGAATCACGCGCGATCCGCCCCTGGCCGCTTCCCACCCATGGGAAGCGGTACGTAAAGGCGAACCAATAATAGCGCGTCAACATAATCGGGTGAATCTTCTTTCCCAGCTTGCGAAGATGAGCTTACGCAGAACCGCCCGGAATGTCAAGAATTTGTATGCAGCATGAACGCTCTATGGAGATAGGCCAGCAATCACTATGTCTCCGCCGTCAGGCCGGCAGGCCGATGCGTCTGACTAAATCACGAAAACGGGGATCTGATCGGAGAGGGTCCAAGCGAGGCTCCCATTTGCTGTAAATCAAGAAGGTGGAACGGTCAACAAAGGCTTTTTGCAACCACTCGAATGCGTGGTCCTTCTCGCCCAATGCGATGTAAATGAGCGCGACGTCGAAAGAAGAGATGTAGCGCTGGCGCGAAAGCTCGTTCAGCTTGCGAAGAACGTCATACGCATCCGCCCTTTTCCCTGCCAAGGCGAACGCGTGTCCCAGGGCTGCAAGTTGGAATGGATCGCCTTCGGAAAGCTCAACCGCCTTTTGGAACTCGGTAATCGCTTGCGGGTACAGACCTTTTTGCTCGTAGTCCCATCCGAGTATCGTGTGCACCCACTCATTTTTCGGCTGGTTGTGAAGGGATCTGGTCGCCTCCTCTATGGACTGGTCGTATTGACGCGCAGCGAAGCGATGCCAACACAAGCACGACGTTAGCACCGAACCAATAGGATCCAGCTGTACTGCCCGATCACTCTCAGCCGCAGATTCACTGGTCCGGCCCATCGCCATCAAGTAGTGGGCGTAATCGTGGCGGATGTCAGCGTCGCTGGGATTCAATTCCAGGGCGCGCTTGAATTCCCGCTCCGCGCCAGCCCAGTCCCAATCGTAGTGAAGCTTGGCCAGCGCTAGCGACCCATGAGCTTCGGGCAGGCTCTCATCTTTTTCGATGGCCGTTGTAGCCGCCTGCATCACTTTGCCCCAACCGACATTCGGGGGCAGTTCGCTGAAAAACGAGAGGAAGAAATATGCGCGGGCCATATGCGCGAATGGTGGCGCGTAGTCCGGGTCCAGCTTTATGGCTTCGTTGAAGTATTCAATGCTTTTCTGAGGGTCGCCATTGTCGAGGTTGAAGTTCCCCTTTAAGTAAGCCTCGTAGGCTTCGGGGCGCACCTGTCGCGGCTTGGTGATTGCTCCCGGTTGGTCAGGGCCAAGTTTCCCTTGTACCTGCTTAGCGATGGCTAGAGCTACATCGCTTTGCAGGGTAAGCACATTACTCAAATCGCCGTCGTACGTGCTTGCCCACAAATGCCTGTCATTCGAGGCGCGTATGAGTTGGGCCGTCACGCGCACGTGACTGCCGGAGCGTTGGACAGTCCCCTCGACGATCGCATCAACCTTCAATTCTCGGGCAATGACTGGCAAAGACTTCATCGTTTTCTTATAGGGCATGACAGACGTGCGCGAAATTACTTGTAGAGTTCCTGTTCTAGCAAGCTCCGTAATCAACGCGTCAGTCATTCCATCGGCGAAATACTCCTGCGATGCATCTCCGGAAAGATTTTCGAGCGGCAGCACGGCCACCGATCGGATCGGCGGAGCAAAGGGCGCAAGAAGCCGCTCGCGCCATTGTCCTGGGTCTGCAAATGCGAGCACTGCAACGAGTCCCGCAATAATTACAACCAGGGCGGCTACCCGCAGGGGCACCGCGCGCGACCGAGACCTTATGGCATGTGCCGGCTCGGGACCGGCGGCAACGGCATCACCGAGTGGCCGGTCGAGGTTGCCCCCTGTAACGGAAGCGATGAAGCGATACCCGCGCTTGGGCAGCGTTTCAATGTAGCGGGGGCTTTCGGCATCGTCGCTGAGCGCCGCGCGGATTTCTCCGACGCACAGGTTCAATCCATGCTCGAAATCGACAAAGGTCTGGCTACCCCAGATCTGTTCCCGGAGTTGCTCACGCGTGATCAATTGGCCCGGCGACGATGCCAGCATGGCCAGTACCCTGACGGCTTGCGGGCGTAGCCGAGCCAAACGCCCGGACTTGCGCAGTTCCCCGGTGTGAATCTCAAGTTCGAAGACTCCGAATCGAAGAAACTGGTTATCGGACAGAGGGCTGGCCATATGAATATCCAAGCTGCACCGCATCATACTGCAGAATCTCGCTGCGTACCAGGATAGTTAAGTAGTTTTGATTCAGTTAATCAGGCGCTCACCAAAAACGAATTCTCCACGCATTGACCCCTTTCCCCGAGAACTGTATACATGCGGCCTCAATCCGGAGATGTCCGCCGGAGACTACTAAGTTTATTGGAGGTACACGACGATGCGACGATACTGGCCCCTTTGGGTCATCCTCAGCGCAACATTACTGGTGGTGGGCGCCGCCCGCGCCGCTCAGCCCTTTCAGTTCACTCCCATCGATTTCCCCGGAGCTGTGTTGACGAACGCCCAAGGCATCAATTCCGGAGGAGATATCGTTGGTTTTTACAAGGACACAGCCGGAAAGCAGCACGGATTCTTGCTCAGGAATGGGAATTTCACTTCAATTGATTTCCCCGATGCTGCAGTGACCGACGCTCGGGGAATCAACGCGGCCGGGGACATTGTAGGAGACTACACAGCTGCAACGGGCACTTCGCCGGCGAACATTCACGGATATCTGTTGAGCATGGGTAGCTTCTCGACCGTGCAATTCCCAGGACACCTGGGCACCATCGCCCAGCGGATCAGTTCTGACGGCGACATCTATGGCTGCTACCACGACAACGACTTGATGGGAACCATGCACGGCTTTGTGCGTACCGGGGAAGGTTTTGCCGACCTTTCCGATGAACGATGGCACGACTCCCGGCGGGAACACGATCCTGAGTTGATACACGGTTGGACCGGCCTTGATGTCCCCGCTTCGATGCACAACGGCGCGACTCCCAGCGGGAACATCATTGTAGGCTTATACACCGACTTGACGACAGACCTGACGCACGGCTATGTGGTGGATTTCGGCAAGTTCTCTCCCTTTGATGTGCCCAATAGCAATCTTACGGCTGCCTGGGACGTCAACCCCGAGCGAGAAATCGTGGGCGCCTTCCGAGATACCGCTGGCAAATTTCATGGTTTCCTGCGGACACGTCGTGGCGGATACATGCCTATTGATTTCCCCGGGGCGACTGCAACACGGGCGTTCGGGATCAACCCCCGTGGTGAAGTTGTTGGAGTCTATATTGACTCCGCCGGCAGGACGCACGGATATCTAATGAGTAGGACCGAAGATCGCGACGATGATCACGACCGCGACCAGAGAGAATCACGTTAAGGGAAAATTCGCTTAGACGTTAGATAGAAACTCATCCCCACCGGCTGCTACTGCCGTTCTGTGATGAGCATGAGGAGAGAAGGCAGCCTACAGGCTGCGGAAAAAGGGCCCTGGCTCTGTTGAGGTCCTCTTTTGGGTCTAGCGGCCGCCACAGCCGGCAAATGTTGTATGCCAAGCCGAGCGGCTGGGTCTGGCGTATCTGCATAGGCAATGCGCGGCCAGGGGAGCGATCTGAGAGCTTTTCTTTGACCGAAGAAGACAAGGCGTTTTCGTTTAAAGCCCGCCAGTGATAGATGTTGTTGGCGCGAAACAGACACGGCCATTTGGCGTAAAACGACAAGGTCAGATTGTGAGTTTCCATGCGAACCAGAGCAACGCCACACACGGGTTCCTCCTGCGCGTGAAGCTCAGGGCGAGATCGAACGGCGGCTCGACGCCACTTACTAGTCGCGTTTCCTTGGCCGGCATCTCCGTCTGCTCCCGGCGTCACTCTAGCGCTAGACAAGTCCTTTCGTCCTGGGCCTCCAGGCCTTGCCGCCAACCTAGCGCGATGGGCTTTGTACGCTGCGCAGGGCTATTCTGGTGCGCTGTTGCCGCCATATCCGCTATCCCTCGCTATTCGCTCAAACCGCGTTTTACATCTTCGCTCAGGACGATGGCCTCTGCCACCTCTTTCATCGATTTGCGTCGCTGTCTGCTCTGTCTTTGGATCGTAAGATAGGCTTCTTCTTCGGTGACTCTGAGTTCGTGCTGGAGAATTCCTTTCGCGCGCTCGACGAGTTTCCGCGTTTCCAGTTTCTCGGAAAGATGCAGGTTCTCGCTTTCGAGACGCGCCATCTCGATTTCCGCTCCGACCAAAAAACCGATGGTCGAGACCAAATTGATTTCGCGCTCCGAATATTCGTGTGGGTCACGATTCTGCAGGTTGATGACCCCCACGACACGGCCACGACACATCACCGGCACTGACAGGAAAGCTTCAAACCGGTCTTCGGGCAAATCCTTAAACAGTTGAAAGCGCGGATCCTGCGAGGCGTTCAGCGCCACGGCGACCGGTTGCCGATGCTCCGCCACCCAGCCCGTAATGCCCTGCCCCAGCCTCAGCTTCAGCCGATCCACGACATCGGGATGCGCGTTTTTAGATGCGCGGAGGATCAGCTCACCTTCCTCCAATGCATAGAGGAAGCAGGAATCACAGTTCACCACCGATGCGGCGAATTCCACAATCTGTGTCAGCACTTCTTGCAAGGGGTCCGCCGACGCCATGTGGCTGGCCATCTTGAACAGAAATTCAACCTCAGGATTGTTGCTCATGGTTTGGTTGGTTGTCTCAGAGTTCACAGCACAAGGTTAAGTTGCGGTACCTCGACTGTCCAATTCTTACTATGAATGCAAACGATAAGGCGTTGGCCTGCTGTCACACTCCATCAAGAGACATAAACGGGCGGTTGGGCAATCCTGAATTGGCTGGAGGACATAGCAGTTTGCGGAAAAACACATTGCGTTGTCATTCCGAGGCACGCTGCGTACCGAGGAATCCCTCTTTTCCTGGGTTTCGAACAAAGAGAGATTCCTCACGGAGTTTATCCCGGCCCCTGCCGGGGCTCGAAATGACAACCAAAAGCATTTTTTCCGCACCGTGTTAAGAGGAAAGGAGAAATTCGACTACCTCGCGGGGATTCGTTTCCGCCGCAGAATCTCGGCGCTACGCTGAGCGGTTTCGTTCACGAGGTATCCCATTTTGGGATGTGTGGGTTCGAGATCCGCCCTGAGCCCATACTCGTGAAGTCTCTCGGAGGTCACTGGGCCGATCGATGCAATCAACATTCGAGAAAATGCCCGGCGCACAACATCTTCCTGATTCATCTCCCCAGCTACTTGCAACAGGTGGTTGACTTGCATTGCCGTAGTGAACAAGACAACGTCGATTTCATCGCGAGCAATCGCCGTGACGGCGGCACGTAGCGGCGCAACATCCTCCGGCAAACCCCATTCGTACACGGGCACGCGGGTGACTTGCGCGCCGCGATCCGAAAGACCTGTCAATAGCTCCGGGTTGGAGATGCCGTATTCCTGAACCGCCACCTGGCGTCCCTTGAGGGGTAAGGAGTCTGCATTTTCGTCAAGTGTTCTCAGAAGTTCGCGCCAGGTATTGGGTTCAGGTACAGCCACTGTCACAGGTACGTCCAGTTCCTTCAGTGCGGCCACCGGTTTCGGACCGCGCGCCACGATCGTAATTTTTCGCAGCGCGGCTACGAATTGCTCAACCGGATAAACGGTCTCCACCACGCGTGTGAGCGCGCGCGTTCCAACTCCAGTCAAAAAAATGACGATGTCAAAACCGCCTTCCGACAGCCTGTGGGCGAAAGCCAGCGCTTCCGTGTTGGACTCGAGGGGCACCTCGCGCATTGAAGGGGCAACGATAGCTTGACCGCCGTTACTGGCAATCAACTTTGCCATTTCCGGCGCGCGGCGGCTTTCAAGCGACAGCACGCGCAGACCTGCAAAGCCGCTCTTGGAGTTTTCAGTTTCCACGATCACTATGATGCCGCATCTAACCCGGATTTCTCACCAAGATTGAGCAAATTGTAGTGATTAGGAGTAGAAAAAGGCCGTTTTCTCGGGCATAACTGCGTTTGTGATGCGTAGTTCATGCGGTGAGGAGAAAGGCCTTTTCCATGACAGAGTGTACACAGCGGGGATTCGCGTTTGAAGAGCATTTTTCGCGGCGGGTGGTGGCGGAGTTTTCCGGTGACCGGCTGACGACCGAGGGCGGGGCGCTGCTGCTCCGCCAAGCGGATCGCAAGATGGGTCTGCTGCGGCGCGTGGCGGACTGCTTCACCGACACGCGGCAACCGGAGCGGGTCGATGCGCGCGAACCAGTTGCGGCTATACTTCTCGTCCCTCGCCTATATGCTGCTCCATGCGCTGCGGCGGCTGGGACTGCGGGGAACCCAGTGGGCCGAAGCCCAAGTCGAGACGATCCGGCTGCGGCTGCTGAAAATTGCCGCCCAGGTGCGCGTGACCGCGCGGAGAATCTGGGTCTGCTACAGCGGTGCCTATCCCTGGAAACTTATGTTCGCTGCTGCTTGGTCGGCGCTACGCTGCTGAACTCTCGCTCCGTCGAAAACGCAACGTCTCGCACCTGAACTCGTGGGAGCACTCTGCCCAAACCGGCCAAACCAACTTTCCTCAGCCCCCTTCGATCTCCTCTCCCCTGCCCCGCAGACCGCTTCCACCTCCAACAGAAAGAAAAACACCAACGCCAAGCCTCAAAATCTCACTTTGCGACCCTCCTGTGAGATATGCGGGCTATCTGCTCGATTTGACGTCAGGTCCGGCGGCCACCGGGGCTTCCGTGCCTGCCACATTGTCTGTTTTCTTCGTCGCGCTGCTCGCATCCAATAGCTCGCGCACTTTGCGCACCAGCACTTCCTCTGTGAAAGGTTTGTGGAGTAAGTGGATGCCCTCCTCGAGGACCCCATGACCGGCGATAAAGCTGTCCGTGTAACCCGACATATAAAGAACCTTCATCGCCGGATGACGCGGAGCAAGGCGTTCTGCCAGTACGC
>JBGPPL010000026.1:0-48679 GCA_041488495.1 Terriglobia bacterium | reverse complement strand
GAAAATCGGGTCGCCTTCCATTTCCGGATGCGGAACCTTGATGGCCACCGCGCGGCCCGTGCGCAGGTCCGTCCCGCGAAAAATGGAGGCCATACCGCTTCTGGCGGCCAGGCCTTCGATGCGGTAGTGATCGAGTTGGTCGCCGGGATGGAGTGCAGTCATTGAGTAAAGTAGGGTAGCAGTCAGGGAACAGCGGCAGCAAACCCGCGTCAGTACAGCTTGTACGGCCGTCCGCGGTACATTCCCATGCGTTCGACGGCGCGCACGCGGATCAATTGAACGCTGATATTATCGCTGCCGTCCCGCTCATTGGCAAGCGCCACCAGTTTCTCCGCCGCCCCAAGCAGGTCCAATCCTTGGCTGCAGAGCGCGGCCATTTCCGAGGCTTCCACCGAGCCGTGCAAACCGTCCGAGCACTGTAGTAGAACGTCACCGGGAAACACCTGATGATCGCTGGCCTCCACATTCACAATCATCTCAGTACCGAGCGAACGGCTGAGGATGTGCCGCGTCGAGCTCTCGCCCGCTTCTTGCGCAGAAACCAGTCCCATGCGGATCTGTTCGCTGGCGACGGTATGATCGCGCGTAAGCTGCGCCGCCTTCCCGTTGCGGATCAGATAACAACGCGAATCGCCCACGTGGGCGACCGCCACCCGGTCGAACCGCAATGCGCAAGCCACAATCGTCGTGGCCATGCCTGCGAAAGCCCTGCCGCCGGCCACGGCGGTCTCGAAAACATGTGCGTTGGCTTGCTGCACCAACCGGGGCAGCAATGCGGTGTGTGATTCTCCCCCCGCAGCTATCTGGAACCCGGCGAGCAGGCTTTCGATCGCAGCCCGCGATGCGACTTCGCCCATCTCATGTCCACCCACTCCGTCCGCCAAGGCGAACAGCCACCCGTGCGAACGCACCTGCGCAGGAGTCGCAGGAGCCGCGCAACCAAGATAGTCTTCGTTGTGGTCGCGGACTCGTCCGGTGTCGGTTCGTTCCACGAACTCTAATTCAAGCATAAGGCGAGTGACGAAAGGTTGCGCCGAGTCGGGCCAAGAAGAGTCCCGTCGGAGAATGCTCCTCTCGGATTCTTCAAAACTTGCAGTCACCTCTGAAACAGAAATTCGGACAGGTGAAATCGCCTGTCCGAATTTCCGAGCCAATCGAGCTATCCGCATGGTACACCCTAAGTTCGGCTGGTGACCAGCGTCGACCGTCCTGCAGCCTTACTTGAGCGAAGGAAGTAGAGCCCTCCATATATCGCCCAGACGAGCGCGATTCCCAAGGCCAGCAGTGGCTCTTTCGCCGTCCCGTAACCCATGAAAGGCCCAATGAGGTAAAACGCCATGCAGCCCAGGTTCGCAAGGACCCCGAACAAAGGTATGAGAAAGTGGCGCAGGGCGCTGAAGTTCGGATGGTTATGGTAGGCAACCATGCAAATGATACAGCTCAGGCAGTAGAGGATGAATGTGCCAAAGTTGGATGCCAGCGTGATGGTGAGCAGTGAATTCGGCAGTGCCGCCATCTTGTCATGGGTTGTGTAGCCGAAGCTGGAGAAAAGCCCATGCGGCAATCCCTGGATCGCCGTATCGGCCGGTGCGCCTGCATCCCCGAACGCCATCGAAACCGCAATGCATCCGATGACGGCCGAAATGATCGCCAGAGTCCAAATGGCCCGGTGTGGGCTTAGGTTCTTCGCATGGAGCATTCCGAAGTGTTCCGGCACTTCGTTGTCCTTACCCATGGCGTAAGTGACGCGCGCACCGGTATTGATGCAGGAGAGAGTTGTACCGATGAGCGCCAGGAAAACGGTGACCGCCTGGATCAGCATGAACGTTCGTCCGTGCCCCTGGCCGAACAGGGCGTCGCCTACCAAGATCATCATGTCGCCGATGGGCGCTGCGGAGCCTGCCGCACTCGACATGGGATAGCCGCTATTTAAGAAGTAATTGGCGGCGAAATACTCGAAAAGGTAGCAGAAGGCCCCTTGAATCAGGAGTGAGAGAATGACCGCGATCGGGATGTCCCGTTTGGCATTCTTTGCCTCCCCGCCGAGCGCCGTACACGATTCGAATCCCACTAGAATCAGGATGGCAACCGTAGCCTGGACAAAGACAAAACCCCAACTATGCACACCGATGACGGAACCCGCGTTGGGGTGAGTCAGGAAAGCGCCGCTGCTCGGATCCGTGGTCGGATAGCTCACATGGTAGGGCACCGGCTTACCGTCAGCACCGAGCTTGGGCTGCGGCACCATGTTCGCGTCGCGGACGATCACATCGGTTGCCTGACCGTTCACCGTTTGGCTCGTCGTGGCAAATTCGTACTTATAGGCTTCACCAGAGGTCGAATCAAACTGCCAGGCTTCGCTCCCCGGCGGATGATTCATGCGGTAGCCCAGTGCCATGACGGAGAACACGATCAGCGCGGAAATCTGAATGACGTTGATCGCGATGTTTACCCCCGTCGACCCGTTCACGCCTCTGTGAGCGATGTAGGCTACTCCTAAGGAGAAAAGGATCGCGACCAATCCCATGAACACTGGGCCGGGGTTGGAGGCGCTCATGGAGTTCGGCCAAAGCGTGCCGACCACATACCCAACGAAGATTCCCGTCACGCCGACCATCACGCCGGGGTAAATCCAGTAGTAGAGATGCGAACCCCAGCCGACGATGAACTTCGAGAGCCGTGCATACTTCCAGGCCTTCTCATGGTTCAGGAACGACTGTTCCGCAAAGTAGTACGAGCTGCCAGGTCCCGGATATAGTTTCGAGAGCTCTGCATAAGCGACGGCAGTAGCCAGACAAAGCAGCAAGGCAATGAAAATGCCGAGCCACATGGCCGGCGAGGTCGTCCCTGTCGTCGCCTGGATATAGAACGTGAGCCAAAGGAAGGCACCGGGAGCGATGAGCGCCATGGCGTTCATCGTCAACCCGGTTAATCCTAAGGTTGGTGTCATTTTAACTTCGCCGGTGTTCTCCGCCATGTAATCTCCTTTATATTTTCTTTATTCTTTCTTTACAAATTCACTGGCCGAAACTGTTGGTGCCGAGGGACGCAATACTAAAGGGAGCTTGGGGACTAGTAAAATGCAACGTTTCGATGCCCGGAATCACAGTTTCGTATGGCTGGGAATTAATTTCTTCAATCCATGCTATCTGCCATTGTGTAAACTTTGAAGTTCAAACCGCGATGGAGGAGCTCTGCGAAGGCGTGCGGCTCGCGCCGAATAGTTTTATCGCCCACCTGAAAATGGGCGAGCTGTGGATGCGGCTGCGAGTCTGCGAGGAAGCCAAAGAGCACACGCACCAGGCCGCCATGCTGGCGCAGAATCTGGCGCAATCGGAATTGGCGCGCAGGCAGGTGGCGACGATTCGAACCATGATGCGGGAGGGAATCGAACGCGGCGGCTATAGCTTTGTCAGTCCCTTGCAATGGGTAAGCCGTTTGCGCCGGCTGTGGACGAGGGATCGGAGCGAAGCCCTGGCCACGGCGGACATTCGGTAACGATGCAACCAGCACTTCAGCTCGCGTTGCTCGTTGCCATCCTGCTCCCGGCGGGAAAGATCGGAGCCTCGCTATGCAGCCGATCCGGGATCCCGGCTATTCTAGCGGAATTGTTGATCGGTGTAGTGCTGGGTCCGGGCGCCTTTAATTTATTGCATTGGCATCTGTTTGAGGGAGGCCAAGCGACCGGGGCGTTCATGCTGCCCGCCCAACTGGGTGCTTTCGTCTTGATGTTCAGGCATCGAGACCGACGTCGACCGTATGCGCGAAGCAAGCGCGACCGCCTTCATGGTAGCGCTGTCTGGTGTGATCTGGCCGTTCCTGTTGGGAACCGGTGTTGGGCATCTTTTCGGTCTTTCCTGGACAACGGCATGCTTTTTGGGCGGGGCCCTGACGACGACAAGTGTTTCTATTTCCGCACGAACCTTAATGGATGCGGGCAAGATGACCTCCCCCGAAGCCACCGTGATTTTGGGTGCGGCGGTGATCGATGACGTGATGGGCTTGTTTGTCCTGGCGTTCCTTGCCGCATCGATCACCGGCTCGAAGGGCGCGACCTTCGGCTTGGCGCCCATGGCGAGCGCCTGGTTCCAACAAAGGGTAGCGCCAGCAGCAAGCCACCCGCTACTCCTCCAGATGACGGCGATCAGCGTTTGCGTAACGGTGTTTTTTGTCGGCGGGTATTTGGCGGCAAAACGCTGGCTCGATCCATTGATTCTTCAGGTGCGCAAACTTACGGCCAACGAGGCGGTGCCAAGTTGCGTTTTGGCCCTGGTTTTGGTTTACGCGATTTCGGCGGAGTGGTTAGGCAGCGTGGCCGGCATCACAGGCGCCTATTTGCTTGGGTATGTGTTCGCCGGATCGGAATTCAAAGCGGATGTCGAGCGCAGCTTCTATGCGATCGGCCACTGCCTCCTCATTCCTCTGTTTTTTGTCTCGATCGGACTCTCCAGCGATTATCGTGCGCTCTCGGGCCACTGGATGTTGATGCTTGTAGTCCTTTTCGTCGCAGTGATCGGCAAGCTCGTGGGTTGCGGATTTGCCGCATTGGGTTCTGGTATGGACTGGGTGCGCAGCCTCCGGATCGGTTGCGGCATGATCTCACGCGGCGAAGTCGGATTGATCGTTATTACGATGGGTGCGACCACAGGCATCTTCGGGCGCTCTGAAGTGGCAGTGATGGTGGCCGTCGTACTTCTCACCACTCTATTGACACCCATCGCTCTGCGGGGCGCATTCCATCTGAAATCACGCCAAGACGTCGAGGAAGGACTTGAAACCATAGATCCCACTCGCACGGGTTCCGCTACGCAGGAGATTCCTCTATCCGCTGGCTCGGAGCCAAGCGGCATCTACTCACCACCTGATGAGCCTAGCTTCAGAGTGGGAATTCCGCGCGAATCGCCTTCGCTTGCATTCAGCGGTAATGAAGTAGCTTCCGATCTGGACTAAAATTTGGACAGTAGAGCGCCTGCATCGCACATTTTCGAAAACCTCGCACACGCGTAGAACCGCTCAGCCCAGGCGAACTCAGCGCCTGCGGAGTGGCTGAAGTGGCGGCGTCTTGCCTGGCGGAACGCTTTCCTCGGCGGTGTTAGCCAACATGGCGGCAGTTATGTAGGTGCCGCTGACCGCAATCAGGTCGACCACTTGCTGCTCGCTGAAAATTGCGCGCGTCCGTTTGAAGGTGGCGTCGCTGACGACGTGCTTGGTCGAGAGCTCCATGCAGAGATCATAAACGGCCGCTTCGTCGGGTTGCATGGATGCCGGCCGCTTTCCTTCCTTGAGATCGTTCGCCACTGCTTCCGAAAGGCCCGCTTTGATCGCGAGCGGATAGTGTGCGTACCACTCAACCTGCGATGTCCAGAGCCGGGCCTGGATCAGGATCGCAAACTCGTTCAGCTTGTGTGGGACAGAGGTGTTAAACCGCACGTAGTCCAACAGCTTGAACAGGCGCTCGCCCATGACAGGGCTGCGAAGCATTGTATTGTATGGGCCGCTTATTCCTATGCTCGAAATTTTCATGATCTCTTCCGCGAACGGCCTCTGCTGGTCGTTCAACTGCTCCATCTTGAGTTGAGGGAAGCGCGGCTCCTTATCCGATGAATACACCTTCGCCGTTGGGATCGCGAGCGCCAAAACAGCGCCGCCCATCGCCACACCCATCGCCAACATAATCAGTTGCTTCATGTCTGGTTCCTCCTCGAAGTTTCTTGCGCCGCCGTTATTCGGCGCTTCCCGATAGTTTATGAGACAGCTTCCCGCGCGCTATTACAATGCCGAGGGCACGCAAGGGCATCCTCACTACCGGACAGTTCTATGTGCTGGCGAAACTTTTCCCCCACCACTCATGCGAACTCGCCGTAGATAATAACTCCGATCGCAGCCGGTAGCACGTCTAGTCCTTGCGTTCCAATCGCCCTATTACGAATGGATTGGTATATACTCCCTCAAACCGGTACGCCAAAACGGGGATAGCATCTACGTGCAGGAGTGACAACAAATGAAAATCACAGCGATTAAGACTTCGAGTGCGGTGCTGGCAGCATTTTTCATCATGGTCGGTTTAGCGAACGCCCAGGGCCCCGGAGCAGCTCCGGCAGCCGCGCCGGCGCCACCCGACTTCAGCAAGGTTGAGATCAAGACCACAAAGGTCAGCAGCAATTTCTATACGCTCGAGGGCCAGGGCGGCATGATCGGCGTGCTCGTGGGTCCGGACGGAGTGCTTCTCGTGGACACACAATTTGCCCCGCTGACCGACAAAATCGTCGCGGCGGTCAAGCAAATCTCCAGTGCTCCCATTCGCTTCGTGATCAATACGCACGTGCACGGAGACCACACCGGCGGCAACGAAAACCTGGGCAAGATGGGTGCCGTGATTTTCTCCCGCGACGAGTTGCGGGCGCGGCTGGTGAATCCTGCGCCTGCGGCGAACGGTGCGCCTGTGAAGCCTGCCCCTGCGGCTGCGCTTCCCCTGGTGACCTATCGCGGACGGGTGACGTTTCACATGAATGGAGAAGAAGTGGAGGCAATTCCGATTCAACGAGCCCACACCGACGGCGACACGATGGTGCGATTTCACGGCGCGGATGTACTCATGACTGGCGATTTCTATCGCTCGGTAGGCTTCCCGAATATCGACCGGACCAATGGCGGCTCACTCAACGGAATGATCGAGGGGCTGGGCGCCGTAATCGGGATGGCGGGACCGAATACGAAGATTATTCCTGGTCACGGCCCCACCGTTGACAGAGCAGCGGTGATCGCGCACAGGGACATGATTCTGGCGATTCGGGATCGTGTCGCCCAACTCGTACAGCAAGGAAAGACGGCGGAAGAAGTGCTCGCCGTGCATCCTACATCCGATTACGACGCAAAGATCCCAACGGCTGCGCAGTCCTCGGACCGGTTCGTCGGGCAGTTGTACGCCGAACTCAAGCCGGCCAAGTAGGGCGGCGTCAGGTAAGGAGGAGATCGCTCAGGGAGCGATCTCCTCGAGGCGCCGGTCGCGTGTTTCGACCATGCACGTGGCCGCCACTCCCCCAACGACGCTCATCCCGGCGAACATCAGGAAGACAGAGTTGATGCCTCTTGCATCGACCATGAAACCAACCAACGCCGGTCCTACCGCTGAAGCGATACGCAGCCAAGACGTGGCTAAGCCGGTTCCAATTGCGCGCATCCGAGTCGGATAAATTTCCGGCGTGTAAAGATACAAAACCGCATTCGTGGACCCGATAATCCCGTAACTCAAGGTGCCCAAAATCATCACGCTCAATACGTTTTGTGCTCCCACAATCCCCAGAATCGCGAGTATTCCTCCACCCAAAATAAAAGCAGCGACCGTCCAGTTCCTGCGGCCAATTCGATCAATGCTAAACGCGCAAACGAGCAGAACAGCGACTTGAGCGACATTGGTCATGGAGGCGGCGCGCAGGGATTGCCGCAAATCCAGGTGATAAACGGTATTGTAAAGGCTGGGCATCCAATTATTCAGGCTGTTGGCAACGAAATAGGCGCTCGCCCAGAGGATCCACACGATCAGCGTACGCCGGCGATAAAAACCCGAGAAAAGTTCGCTCCACCTCCCCCGCTGCAACTGGCCAACCGTCGAAGCCGGGATGGAAGGTGTTGCGGCCGGAACTCTGCGCTCGGTGCTGGCTTCCATCTGCTCGACAATTGCTTCCGCTTCCCGAAAACGGCCTTTTGAAATCAACCATCTCGGCGATTCAGGGAGGCGCGCCACCAGAATGGTGATCAACAAGCCCGGAACGCCGCCGAACAGAAAGAAGGCCTGCCACCCCCATGCTGGCACGACCCATGCGCCAATCTGCCCCGTGGCCATGAGTCCGACGGGAAAGATCATTTCATACAACAGGAAGAACCTTCCACGTCCGTGTGCTCGGGACAATTCATTGATGTAGGTAGCGGCAACCGGCATTTCGCCGCCTACGCCGATGCCTTGCACGAGGCGGCACGCCAGCAGCGCGGGAAAATTTCCGGCCATCGCGCACCCGAAACTCATGATGGACATGATTCCAATCGCGGCCGTCGTGCCGCGAATGCGCCCAGATTTCTCTGCGAGCGCGCTGAACGCCAATGCGCCGGCGAGTTGTCCGACATAACTCGCCGAGATCAGGAGGCCGCTTTGCTTCGGAGAGATGTGCCACAGCCGGATGAGTGCCGGCAGCGCAAATGCGAGTGAGAGCGCGTTGAAAGCATCGAAAAACGTCGCGCTGCCCATGACGATGCGAGCTTTCGCGTGCCATCGGGAGAACGGCACCTGCTCCATCCGCGCGAGCAGGTTTGCCGCATCGGTATCGTTTCGATGGCTCAGATCACTTTCGTGTCCTGGAATACCGGCCGAGCCATCCATGGGGTTCACGGGGTCTCGCAGTCAAAAGTTTTCACCAGCAACCGTGGCTATGCCTCGGTTGCCGCCTGTTGAGAACGGAAGCGCCGCAGCAGCTCCAGAAGCTGCGAGGCAATTTGCTCCGGGCACTCGATCGGAGTCAGGTGCCGCCCTCCAGGAAGTATCGTCAGGGTCGAGCCGCGAATCGTTTCGTGCAACTGCTGCGCCATTGCCATGGGCGTGGCGTAGTCTTCTTCCCCTACAATCACCGCGGCCGGCATGCGCAGCGCCGGCAGATAATGCCGCAAGTCAGCGTCGCCAAGCATAACGCATGTCGCGGCATAACAATCCACATCGTTGGCCAGGAATATCTTGGTCGTCGCTTTCACTAATTCCGGATGGGTTGCACGAAAATGATCACCGAACCACCGCGTGGCTTGAAACTCGGCCATGCTCTCAAGGCCTTTCGAGCGGGACGTGGCGGCACGCTCCCGCCAATTCTTCGGAGCATCCTCGCCGTACCAGGCCGTCGTGTCGATCAGCCCAAGAGCGCTCACTCGCGAGGGATACAGGCCGGCAAACGCTTGAGCGACGCATCCGCCCATCGAGCAACTGGCGACAGTGGCGGTCGTCCAACCCACGTGGTCGAGCAATTCCACCAAATCCCGCGCGAACAATTCCGTTGTAAAAGACCCAGCGCGCCGATCAGATTGCCCGTGTCCGCGGCAGTCGTAAGTGAGAATCTCAGCCTGATCGGCCAGTCGCGCCGCAATACCGTCCCAGATGCTGCCGTCGAGCGCCAAAGAATGAATCAACACCATGCGCGGCCCGCCGGGATTCCGCGCAGATCGCAGTGTATACGCGATGGCGCGTCTATCAGACGTCTTGAAAATCCCCTTCTGCACTTCTCGTTGCATGGAAGCTTCCTTTAGGCAGCCTTGACGTATGGTTCCATGGGGGTCAAAGGAACGTTCCACGCATCGTAGCCATACAGCCAGCTCGTGTCCTCGTCTCCGCCTTTCATCCAGGTGTCAGCGTTGGAGATGGCCTGGATACGCGACGCACGCGGCTTGCGATGCGCTTCGTAGCGCCGGAAAGCTCCTTCGATCTCTTCGCTGTCAACTTCCTCGAGACACCGCGCCAGGATGGCTGCGTCCTCGATCGCGGTCGCTCCACCTTGCGCCAGGTAGGGCGTCATCGGATGGCACGCATCGCCCAACAGCACGACGTGTCCATCGCTCCAGCGCGGCAGGGGTTCGCGTTCGAGGATCGCCCATTTGTGGCAGTCCGGGCAAGCTTCCAGCACGCCGCGAACATCAGGGTGGAAACCTTCGTACGCCTTGCGCAGTTCCTTCACGCCACCTTTCGCTGACCAGGATTTGCGCGTCAACCACTCGGCTGGTTCCGGCACGCTCGTCACAAAGTAAAGCTCGCTGCGAGTAGAGGTCGTGTAGATGACGATATGACGGTCGATCCCCCACCACGTGGTCCGGGAAGGCCCGATATCCATCCCGTTGAGCAAGACGGAGGAAAAAATGGCGCGGTAAGGAATGCGTCCTTTGTGAATCGGCTCATCGGGACCGATGATGATGTCGCACACGATGGAATGAACACCATCTGCGCCGATCACCGCGTCTGCATGCGCGCGCGTTCCGTCGGCAAAGGCGAGTGTGACTTGTCCCGCACCTTGTTCCAGCCCCGCCAGTTTCTTGTCGAGATGGATGATTTCCTCGGGAACCACCACGGCGAGGGCGTGCAAGTCAGCCCGGTGCATACAAAGATAAGGCGCCCCGAAGAGGCTCTCCGGCATGGGCAGTGCTCTCATCACCTTGCCGGTATCCCACTCTCGATTTAGGTGTGAATACGGCTTGAAAGATATATCGAGAACCCTTTCCTCGACGCCGATTCGGCGCAGCACCTTCATCGAGTTTGGCATCATCTGAATGCCCGCGCCAATCCGCGCAAAGCGCGGCGCTTGCTCGTACACGCGCACATCGATGCCTATCCGGCGCAGCGTGGCAGCAGCGGTCATCCCGCCGATGCCGGCGCCGACAATTGCAATAGAGAGTTTTTTCCCGACCACTTAAGGATTTCTCCGTGGATGGGAATAATACCTGATAATCATTTCGTTTGGGTCAGTTAGGATTGGCGGGTGGCCGCAATGTTGGAGACTCAAGTCCTCATCGTCGGAGCGGGGCCGGTCGGGCTGACTCTCGCCCTTGACCTGGGCCAACGGGTGCGCCTCTGGACGTGCTCGATATCGAGGATGAGGCCGCACGCGAAATCTATAGGTTTGACTTGTTGCTTGTGAGGCCCGATTTACACGTAGTTTGGCGCGCCAACCAGTTTCCGGGAGACACCAATACAATTGCCGCTGTCGCAACGGGTCAGATTTCGGCGAGCGACCCTTCGGGAAATCGCAGGTCTTCTCGCCAGCCAGAAGAAATCTGACGGAGGTGCGCCCCTCGCCAGGTTCATCTCGCGAGGGGCGCAATTCATTCCGAGACTAATTAGCGAGCGGGTTCGGGCGAAGTTGGAACTTCACGAGTTTATTCTTTGTGCCAGCGCCGCCTTCTATGTGCCAGGTCATATCCCCGCCGTAGGTCGCCCAGATCCCACGGCCCTTCCAACCAGCGTTCGGGTTATCAATTCGGCCATCCATCCCTCTTGAGAAAAAGCCCATCGGATACGGCACGCGCATTACCGTCCATTTTTTCGTACTGGGGTTAAACGCTTGCAGTGAATCCGAACTCGTGCCAGTCACAATCGGGATGTTTTCTCCTAAGCCGAGGGTATTGAACTGGTCTACCCAGTTGTAATATTCAAAATCGGCGCTGCTCTCGTCGGTCACGCCTTTCATCTTGGGTCCGGGTGCCGTATAGAGCGTCCAGCCTTCCGGGCACTGCTGGCCGGTTGCCGTGGGACCGTTCGTTACCTTGCACTTGCGCCGGTCGAAGCTCGCAAGCTGACCGCTGCCCGAAAGCGCTGTCCAGATCAGGCCATTGCGATCAATATCGATCCCGCGCGGGGCATACCCGGACAAGCCAGGCGCTTTGGGGTTATAGAACGGCGGTTCGTAGACCTCAGCCATGCATGTGGTCGGTGGGTTCGAACCGAGAGTCATTCGAAGCAGATGTCCAGGCGCAGGGTTGGTGGTGGCAAACCAGACCGAGCCGTCCGCGGGGTTGACGATGGCGCCGTAACCATTCACGGGGATTCGCTTGTCGACCGCAGGGTCAATCTTGCCGTCGCCGTTGGTATCGAGGTAGGCGGGGCACCATCCCTGGGCCTTCTTCGCGTCTCCTGTCTCATCAAAAACACGAGTATTGAGCCAGCCGAAGGCCTGCCCGCCCGGCGGGCTGAAGAACAGGGTATTGTCCTTGTCGAAGCCGAATTGGAGATGGTGCGTGTTGAAGCAGGTGTCGATGGGAGTGAATCGCTTCGTCTCGGGGTCGTAGACAGCGGCGTGCTTGCCCGCCGTCGTCATCGGGAAATACTTGGCAAACGGCGAATCCGAACCCGCCTTGCAGAAATCCGGATTTTCGGCCGGGCGGATATTCGACGTAACCCAAACTCTCCCCTTCTCATCCATCATTGGATTATGCGGTCCGCCCACGCCGGTCCACAGGACCTCATTTCCATAGAATGGCGATGGGACAGGGATCTTCTTCGGCCACGTCGGTTTCATGGTCGACCGATCTGCAATGGTCGGAACTTGGATGGCGCCTGCGGTATTCTTAACAGGGTCTACCCACAAAAGGTCATCATCGTTGAAGTCGGCGCCGTAAACCGGACCGTTGGCGTTCACTGTCGGGTGGCGCTTGTCGGTGCTAATCTCATCATGCGGATG
The DNA here is from genome assembly GCA_041488495.1 of Terriglobia bacterium. Lineage (GTDB taxonomy): Bacteria > Acidobacteriota > Terriglobia > Acidiferrales > UBA7541 > Palsa-360. The sequence continues at coordinate 36,479 of JBGPPL010000026.1, read as the reverse complement.
CCCCGTGGTCTTTCCCCAGTCCCACATTGTGATCACTACATTGCGCTCCGCACCCACAGGGCGCGGAGGGACGGGCGGCAACTCGCCGGCAGCGATCCGATCCGTCCAGTCCGTAAACATTTTGACGGCGCGTTCCTGGTCGACGAACCGGGGAAGGGTACCACTCATCCGGTCACTACCGGCCTGACCGAAGTGTATGCGTGTAGCCCACGCCTCCGAGGGCGACTTGAAATTGAACCGCGCCAAGTGCGTGAGATCGCGTGTGAAAAGGTCGCCTAGCTGGTGGCATTGTTGGCACCCCTGCTTCATTACGTCGATCCATTGCTCTTGGGTGGCGATGGGAAGGAGCGCGAGCGCTTCCTCATTCGGCACGGCTTGTTGGTTGGCCATGCCGCCACCCTGCCGCTGCGCAATCGGCATAATGCCGCTCGGCGCCGCCGGGCCAGGCCCAGCCGTTTCTCCCTTGAACGGAGGCATAGGCGTGGGCTTCATCGGGAACTCACTCTTGTCCGGCACCTTGATCAGAGAAAGCCAATAAACAGCCGGATAGTATTTCGCGGCATCTTTCGGCGTCGGCGCAATCACAGCCGTGAGGTTGAGCTGCTTGCCGGGTGTCTCCTCCACTGGCGTCGAATCCACAAGACCATAGCCCCGCACCCACACCTGATATGTGGCTTTGGGCAATTCAGGAAGCAGGTAGCGTCCTTGATCGTCGGTAACGACGATCTTGACGAACTTGGTGGAAAGATCAGTGGTTTCCGCAATCACCCAGACTCCCGCTTCGGGACCTTTCGAGCTGGCAACCACACCACCAATATCACTTGAGTTGATCTGAACTGCATTTCCATCTTGTCTCGCCTGTTTTGCTTCCACTCGGGCTATCCACCCGGCCAGGAAGCACACGATCACGAAGACAAACCCTGCTCGAAAGCTCAACACTCTCTTCATTTTTCCCCTCCAATTGCAAGAGATCACGCTTCGCAAGCTATCGGTCCGAGATCGATACTACCGGAAATTAACGATTGGATGTTTCCTTTTTCCTGCTTGAGCAAAACCATACGCCGCCCGCCCACTGGTGTCAATCGCAGACCTTCCAGGCCGCGGTTGTGCGGCAATCGCGTCTCGTATCGCAGTTCCATGGAATGGGATGCCGTCGTTTTCGCTCCCGGCAAGGTTCCTTGCGGGCGCTCTTCTCCACGGGATCATTATTGAGCGCTCGATTCGCTGAGCGGCATTCAGCGCGTTCGATGGTTGTTTTGGAGCATCCAGTGCCGTTCCAACAAATCTTGACTAAGTTCAGATGGTTTTAGCTGATACCGGAAGGAAGGTTCCGAAGAAAATCGTTAGGCGTGAAAAGTTGCAACGGCACTAGTGGCTCGTGCGACGTACTTTTCAAACGAGAATTCCCCGACATCCCATTCGGTGAACGACAACATCCGGAAGAAAATCTCTTCATTGGGAAGTTCGTTGGTTGTGAGAGGGATGCCTTCGGCTCGAACCCGGCCGCGCACGAGATCGCTCACGTGATCGTAATAGCTGATGGCCAGCGAGAGTCTAATGTCAGGCATGAAGCGGGTCCCTTTCGCAGGTGCTCCGTCCCATCTTGCGGCGGCGTGGATCGTCTATTTTAGCGCTGGAATGCTGTCCGCCTTGGGCGGCTGCGGCAGCGACTGCAGGAAGGCATAAATATCAGCCAGTTCCGCGTCCGGGACAACTTTGATGGTATACGGCGGCATCTGGCTCGTAGGCTGGCGAATGTACTTGACGAACGCCGGGAACGAAATCGTGTTTTGGGCCCAAGCGCGGACCGGCTGCGGACGTGCCTTCCGCTTGATGTCCGTGACACTCGAAACAGCCGTAGTTGGTATATAGCTTCTTCCCGTCTTGGCTGTTGCCGGCCGGCGGCTTTTCGTCTTGCGGAGCCGGACTCGTGGTTCGAGCCCGAGCGTTGTTGCCGGGTAGGATTGGCAGCGCCGCAACCATCAGAAATGCGAGAAAGCCCGCGACGCAAGGCACGCGGGCTTGGCGAAGAAAGCGCCTGAGGAGAGAATCGCTCGCCCTCGCACTCATCAACGGGGCTCCGTAACTGTATCGATCAGGGCCGGCTCGCCGCGCTTGACGACTTCGATCGCCCGCCGGAGGGCTGGTCCAAGATCCTTAGGATCGCTAATAGGCCCCTCCGCGTAAACGCCCATGCCCTGTGCGACTTTTGCATATTCGATATTGGGGTCCTGAAGCGTAGTCCCGATATTGGCACGCGTGATTCCGCGGTTGTGCCGGTTGGCCATGCGCTGCACATGCATGAGTTCCTGGTGGTAAGCGCGATTGTTTTGCATGACCGTCAGGAGCGGAATATGGTGATGGGCCATGGTCCACAGGATTCCCGGGGCGTACATCAGGTCCCCGTCGCCCTGAATGCTGACGGATAATCTGCCGTGCTTCTTGTTTGCAAGCGCGGCACCCGCAGAAGATGGCGCGCAATAGCCGACGCCCGCGCCGCCTGCCCCGCCGATGAATTGGTAATGCTTGTCAAAAGCCCAAAGACGCGTGGGCCAGCGGCTCGCAAACCCTACGTCTGACACCAGCGACCAATCCTCGTTCTTGATTTGCGCCCACATCTCGGCTGATAAACGGGCGATGGTGATTGGGCTCGAGTCCCAGCCGTAGGTCGCCTCGGTGCGCGCAAGGTTCAAGGCTCTCTGACGTGCATCAGCCAGTTTGCTGCCCCGATCCTGGTACGCCCTCTTGCGATCGCTGGTGATCGAGTGCTTCACGGCCTCGGTCAGCGAAGGGAGGGTCGCCTCCGCGTCGGCTGCGATGGCAAGATCGACTTCCGGATAGCGTTGCAGAGCCTGGTAATTGCCTTTGACGTACAGGTCGGCGGCGGTAATGCTGATCAGCTTTGCCCCGTCTTTAGTCGTTGATTTCGATGTGCGGTGCAACTGATCGCGGAACGAATGGACAATGCCCCAGAAGTCCGTGAGCTCAAGCCCCAGGATCACATCCGCATTTCCGACGAGAGCGGGGCCGCGATCGGTATGGTTCAAGGGATGACGCGTGGGGAAATTCATGCGTCCTCCCTGATCGATCACGGGCGCCTGTAGCGCTTCGGCAAGTTCGATCAGGCGCATCATGCCGGCCGGCGTGCGTGCAGCGCGGTCAGCGACAATGACTGGATTCTCCGCTGCAACCAGGAGTCGCGCCGCCTCGGCAACAGAGCCTGAATCGCCCTGGGGTGGTGAGTCCAGCGTCAATTTCGGTATGTGGATTCCGGCGTCCTTTGCAATGGGGCCCTCCTGCAATTCGGAATCCGCCACCAAAAGTACCGGCATCGCCGGCGTGGTCATCGCAATCTTGTACGCGCGCACAGCAGACTCGGCGAAGTGAGGCAGCGAGATCGGGAGGTCATCCCATTTCACAAAGTCGCGGACCATCGCCGCCAGATCCTGGACGCTGTGGTCCCATTCCACTCCCGGGCGTCTCATCGTGGCGTCGATCGAATTGCCGGCGATCACATACACCGGCGCGCGGTCGCAGTAGGCATTGAAGATCGCCATCGATCCATGCTGCAGTCCAACATTGCTGTGCACAAATACGCACATCGGCTTGCCTTCGATCTTTGAATAGCCGTGGGCTAGGCCGATGGACGACTCTTCATGGCAGCATGTGATGAACTCCGGGGCCTGGTTGCCGCCGTAATTGATCACCGATTCGTGCAAACCCCGGAAACTTGAGCCTGGATTGGAAGCAATATACTCGAAGCCCAGATACTTAAGGACATCGACCATGAAGTCGGACCCGGATCGTTCCATCGTCAGGACATCAATGTTGGAGGGATCGACCTCCTTAGGCATCATCGGCGCAGTGGCCGATTGGGCCGGCACAGCCTGTGGTGTCCCCATTGCCGCGGTGCTCGCGACAAGCCCCGCGACACCTCCGGCCGCGCCTTTCAAAAATTTGCGACGATCGACGGAAAGTTTTTTTGCCATTGCCGGGATGTCCTTTGAGGAAATTTTCGCGCCGCCCCGTGGCGATTTCTATTCCATAGACGTATATCACAAACCGATGGTTACCGGGAGCCGGATCGCCTTCGCGTTGCCGGCCATGCCCGAAAGCGCAGTTCGAGCAAAATAGTTGTTGAGTTGAGGAGAAACCCAGTCTTTCCGGCCCTGTTGTGACCACCGGGGAAACAAGCAGAACAGCAGAATGTCAAAACAGCCTGGGAGGTGTACTCTCACTGTTACCTCGGATTCCGGAAACACCACACGCCTTATCATCAACTTCGCGGATTCCTGTGGCTCAGCGACCGAGCATCGACGTACCACTCCTTCTGCAATACGGGGAAGGGGGTTCACTTCGTGCGCGCCGCTGGAGCTGGTTTCACCCAGACCTACGCGAATTGCCACGGTCACAAAGAGTCAGTTGGAGTTCTCAAGTTCCATGGTTCTATTCATTGGCGCCATCGGGTTCAACAGCTTTGCTGATCTAATTAGTCCTCGCCTTCGCCATCTTCTGAGCCATGAAAAACAGCAATTGCCGATCGTTCTCGTTCGCACGGCCCAACAGGCGGCAGAACTTGGCCAGCACTCGCGCATTCTTGCCGGAACTGCCCCACTCGGCGCCTGAAGTTTTCCCGCGGCTCGGAAGGGTCGGCAGTTTTGGAGGTGCTTCACCATCGTAGAAGAGTTGGTAAACGGGAACTTCGAGAGCCCGAGCGAACTTCTCCAGCGTCTCGACGGCAGGCACAGTGTGCCCGTTTTCGACCCGGGAAATGTAGCAACGAAGCAGTCCCGTCCTTTTTTCAATTTCGCCTTGTGACAACTTTTTTTGTTCACGCAATGCACGCAAGCGGTCGCCGATAATCATGTTGGCCAAAACCTCCTTCTCAAATCAAAGAATTGATTTAAATAAAGTACACATCAGGGGGACCGGGACCGTCAGAGTATACCTCAGACTCCGGCAGCGTCCCAGGAATTCTCATATGTCTTTGGGCGCGAAAAACTGCACTACCTCAATCCCTTGCCGATTCATGAGATCTACGAGCGTTGGATTGGAAAAATTCGAATGCCATCGCCTCACGCCGGAAAGGGAATTGAAAAAGCGCCTTGAGGAGAACAAAGAATGAGCGATCACACGATCTATATTGGCCACGCAGCCGCCCTTGGCGCCGCTGCGGCTGCGTTCAATACGCTGCGCAAGCGGGCAAACTATCGGAACAACTCCTGGATAGGGGCGCCCACAAGAAGCGCAACTCGGCAAGGTGTGCCCGGCGCGCTCTCAGCATTGGCCAGTAAGAATCCCAGGCAGCCGTGAGCCATGATCTCGCGCATTGAGTCATGCGCAGCGCACTGCCGGATTTCACTTTGCTTCCGCAGGTGTAGATGTCGCCGGTCCTTCACCAACGATTTCCAGCATGGCCTCCACGTCCTTGGCGCCGTCATAGTGGATCTGCTTGCCAAAATGCGTGACGAAGCTGCCTGCTGGCAGCGGGACGGTGCTGTCAGGATCGAATTTGGTGCCGGTGCCTACCCACCAGGTTCCCGCCAGGACCGTTACAAATCGATCATTGGGATGCCAGTGCGGACGGCTCATGTGATGCGGCGTCCACTTGTAAAGGACAATGTATAGACCCGGCTTTGAGAGATCACCAAGTACGACCGCTGTTTTCGCGCCGCTCGGCTCGTCGGTCCACTTGATCTGGTCTGGCAGCTTATAGGCCAGTGCGGCGGGATTGAGATCAGGGGCAGGGGCTTTGGCCGATCCGACCGCCACGGCCATCGAAATCACCAGCGCGACGAGCCAGTAACAACGCTGCATCCAAGTCATGCTTTCCTCCCGTGTTGTCGAGGTTGGGCGCCGGAACCCCGACACCCCCAAACGCGCCATGATAACACTCTTTGGATTGTTCGTAGTCCAGCGAAGAACAAGCCGCACCGCCGAATTGAAAATGACCTTCGACTTCCTCCTATGCGCACGACCTTGCACATATGGGGTCTTCTCATTCTTATGGTCCATCCCTAGTTCAGGTGGTTGGGGCATCCATCCCGTGGTTTTGGAAGACGATAGCCAATCACCTCTGGGGCCAAATTCGCAGCCACTGTGGGTATCTGATTGCACTCACCAATCCTACATTGTCCTGGGGAAGTTGTGCGTTGGGGGAAATTTCACAATCATGTCCTTGATCCCGATTGTCGCTGAGCGGCCTTCCGAGAGCGGAAACCACAGACGCTTCGCGCGGCATAGAATCGAAACGCTGGCGTATGTCAACCTCGGTCCCGGCAACGGGGGCGTGTTGATTGACGTCAGCGAAGGCGGAATGGCATTCCAGGGAATTCAGCCGCTCGACAAAGATCAGCTCCTTTGTATCAATTTCAAGTTGCCCGACGGCAGCACCTCCTTGGAATCCACGTGTCAAATCGCCTGGTTGAATGATTCGGGAAAAGGTGGCGGCCTGCGGTTCATCGACTTGCCGGAAGGCACCCATTCGAAGATCAAAGAATGGTTCTCCCTCCGGACGGCGTCTCGCGGCCCTATGGAAAATACTGCGGTTCCTCGCTCGCCTGTCGAAACGAAAGATTTGAAATCTTCTCCGGCCATCCACTTGGTAGCCGTCCAGGGTAACGATGCGAGCGGGCCCCATGCGAGCGCGCGCGAGCCGGTGCGAGATTCGTCTCCCTCTCCAGTGGCAGCCACCGCTGCAGCCGGGGCCAACACATCGACGGGAGTCACTAGGGGCTCGGCAGATTTAGCTAGAACTTCGGAACTTCAAAATACCTTCTCGGAGACCGAGAGCAGAAAGATTCGGGTCACGCCGCTTACTCGCAAGCTGCTCGTGTCTTTTGCAATCGTTGCCATTCTTGGCGCAATGCTATTCCCGTTCCACACACAGATCATGCGCGCATTTTCTGGCAAACCTCAAGCGACTGGCGATTTGCGCTTGGGTTTGAAGCTGGAGCGGAGCGGAACAGATTGGCAGGTTGGTTGGAACCGAAATACGGAAGTTCTCCTCAAGGCTGTAAGCGGACAACTGTCGATCACGGATGGCCAGAACACCAAGGAATTGAATTTGGATCCTGGCGAATTGCGGAGCGGAAGCATCTTGTACACGCCAGCGACGGATGATGTGGTCGTGCGGCTCCGTGTATTCAGCGAGATTTCAGTGCAGCCAGTCTCCGAGTCCGTGCGTGTTGTTGCGGGTACTGCGCCCCCGCCTCCGTCTGAAACGAAAACTGCAGGTTCTGCTCCCGGTGGAGCAACCGACCGGAGAAAACCAACCGCGGTGGCCGAACTCCCCACCCCCGGCGCGGGGCGTCTCCCGAAAGAACCAGTTGCACAGAATCCAACGGCCCTTGGTCCAGTGGCGACAAAGGCGGCAACATCGCTGAAAACCGATTCATCCACGGCATTCGTTGATTCCAAACAAATGGGCGCTAGTGCGAACGGCACGATGCCGCGCCCGACCACGGTCTCTCGAACGATTGACTCGACGATTGCGCTGGTCGCGCCTACCTTGAGTCTGGACCCAGCCCAAAGGCTCCCAGCGATGTTGCCGGGGATACCTCCGGCCGTGCTATCTGCGCGGGAGCCAACCCTAGGCAGTGGCAGGCCTGATCCTGCTCAGCTCATCTCCCGGAAGGCTCCAATTTACCCGTCATGGGCAAAGTCGGCCGGCATTGCAGGGCGTGTAGAATTGCACTTCACGATCGGTGTAGATGGCAATGTGCACGACGTGACAGCGGTGAAGGGTAATCCTTTGCTGACACACGCCGCGGTCGAAGCCGTTCAGGCATGGCACTACAAGCCCGCACGACTCGCCGGGACTCCCGTCCAGTCAGACGCCAGCACGGTCTTCGTCTTCGGGCCATAATAAACACCCTGGGGGAAACGGTTGGCTCAAACTCCCGGATCCTTTTCCGATCGTAACTTCCAGACGATTTGTCGCAGCATGCCGAGCCAGGCTTCGGCGTCGCCGGCCGGCAGGTTGAGGCGGCGGACCAGGCGCCGGATCCTGTCCTCCGAGTCATTCACGCGGCGGCGGTTCAGGTAGCCGCTGTCGTGCAGCGCGTCGAGTAGAATCCCCGTGATTCGTTCGACCTCGCCCGCCGTCGCGAGCTTCCGTTTCTCAGGCTGCGCCGCGGCCTTCGCGTCGCGCACAATCTCGTACAGGCAAACCGCCACCGCCTGCCCCAGATTCATCGAGATATTCTCTTCGCATGTCGGAATTCGAATCAACCAGTGGCAGTGACTCAGGTCTTCATTCGGAAGGCCGACCTTTTCCGACCCGAACAGAAGGGCGACGCGGCTCGATGCGAGGTGCTTCCGGATGAGGCGTGCGCCATATTCCAGCCGCCTGAGCGGGTGTTGCAACTCCCGGTGACGAACCGCCGTCGTCCCGACGACGAGCGTGGAGTCAGCCACAGCTTCGGCCACGTTTTTGTACATTTCCGCGTTCGCGAGCAGCTTCGAAGCGCCGACGGCGGAACGCGCCTCGCGAAATGCCGGTTCGAAGGGGTTCACGAGCCGCAGGCGGGGGAAACCAAAGTTGCTCATGGCGCGGGCGGCCGCGCCGATGTTGAGAGGATTGCGTGTGGCCACCAGGACGACGCGCAACCGGTCGAATTGAGCCGGAACCGACAAGGAAGCCTATTCTAAGGCACGCGCGGCCCGAGTGCTCTTCCGAATTGCGGTCTGGTCGCGGGGTTCCCGTTATAGCTGAACGTATTGTGAGTCAAGACTTCCATCAAGTCAGAATTCGGAGAACTGGAAGTCGAATATTCGGTCAGCGGGAATGTCTTGCTCGCGACGCAGACCCTTTCCTTCACTCTCAGCCGCATCCCTCCCGAGAAATACCCCGATTTTCGCGACTTCGTAAACGCATCCTTGCGCGCAGAACAACGACGATTGCGCGTCCTGAAGGCCGCTCCTTGATCCTGCCACCTGGGATTTAAGCCAAACTAGAGTCGAGGAGTATTGTCCCCGCGCTGCGGTCTTTTTTGGCACATTGTGTGCAGAGGCGGTCCGAGGTATATTGCGGGGCGGCCAGAAACGAACATGGAAATCCTGGATTAGGAGCCATTCACTTGACGAAGCGATTCTTGATGATCTTGGCTGGCCTGATTGCAATTTTCCTGCCCCGAGTGGATTCCGCGTTTGCACAGACTACGGTGGGTGTTCGGGCGTTCGAACAATACTGCGCGACGTGCCATGGGAACCCAAGCAGCGTGGTAGCGGCGCCCGAAGAGTTGAAGCTGCGGCGATTGACGGGGGATGAGATCTACGCTGCGCTCTCGAAGGGGCCGCACATCAATTTGCAAGGCCCGACGGACGATGAGAAACGCGAGATCGCGTTGTATATGGGTGGCAGGAAACCGGGTGTTGCCCAGATCGCGGATGCAAAGCTGATGGCGAACCAATGCTCGAGCAATCCTCCGCTCGGCGATCTTTCCGCGAAACCTTCATGGAACGGTTGGGGAAACGACGCCACAACAAACGCTCGCTTTCAACCCGCCAAGGCCGCTGGCTTAACCGCCGATCAGGTGCCCAAGCTAAAGCTGAAATGGGCCTTCGGCTTTCCGGGAGTTGAACAAACCTACGGCCAGCCAACGATTGCAGGCGGCCGGGTCTTCATTGGCGTCGAAACCGGCGCGGTCTATTCGCTCAATGCAGCGACCGGCTGCGTTTATTGGTCGTTTCAAGCGGACGCAAGTGTGCGCACTGCCATTAGCATCGGGCCGGTGAAAGGACATGGCGCCGCCAAGCAGGGCATCTCCTTTGGCGATGTAAGAGCAAATGTTTATATGCTTGATGCCGCTACCGGCAAACTCCTCTGGAAAGTCAAAGTAGAGGACCACCCCGTAGCACGCATCACCGGCGCTCCCACACTCTATGAGGGCCGACTCTATGTTCCGATGTCGTCCTCGGAGGAACGCTCAGCAGGCCTCAGCACGGTTTATTCCTGCTGCACGTTTCGTGGCAGCGTCGTGGCGCTCGACGCGAGCACGGGCCGTAAGATCTGGAAAACGTACACCGTTCAGGAGGCGCCCAAGCCCACGGGAAAAACTTCTAAGGGTGTAACAATCTGGGCGCCCAACGGCGGCGCGGTCTGGAGTTCACCAACCGTTGACCCCAAGCGCCATGCCCTCTATATCGGGACGGGAGACGCCTACAATCGTCCGGCCGCGGCCACAACAGATGCCATCATGGCTTTGGACATGGCCACAGGCAAGATTCTCTGGGCGCACCAAGACACAGAGAACGACGCGTGGCTCTCCGGCTGCGGCTCTCAAAATTCCTCGGAGAACTGCCCGAAGGATTTAGGGCCCGATTTTGACTTTGGCGCATCGCCGATCTTGGCGACACTGCCGGACGGTCACAGGGTCTTGGTGGCTGGACAGAAAAGCGGGATGGTCTGGGGCCACGATCCCGACCAGGAGGGAACTGTGCTGTGGAAAGCGCAGCTCGTTACGAAGCTGGCGCTCGGAATGATTACCTTCGGCGGGGCGGCGGACGAGCGAAGCGCCTACTTTGGATTGAGGACAGGCGGGGTCGCCGCGGTGCAATTGGCAACCGGTGAGAAACGATGGTTCACGCCTGTGGAGGGGCCGTCGACCCCGGGACCACGCGGCGAAACCGCGGCTTTAACCGCCACTCCGGGCGTCGTTTTTTCGAATAGTTGGGAGGGAATGGTGCGCGCGTTTTCGAGCGACGATGGCCACCTTCTCTGGGAATACAACACGATTCGCGAATTTCAGACGGTGAACGGCGTCGCAGCGAAAGGCGGCTCGATGGCAGCCCCGGGCCCCACGGTTGCCGATGGCATGCTCTTCGTGGGGTCGGGATACACGTTCGCGGCCGGGATACCTGGCAACGTGCTGCTCGCTTTTTCTGTGCAGTAGTTGGAATAGCGCGGCGTAATTACAATCTTGGTTCACGTCCGTTTTTGTATTTTCATTACTTACACCTTGGAGGGTGCAGACATGTTGCAGAATCGTTTCGCAATGCTGGTCGCATCAGTTGTGTTGCTCGTCGCGGGCTCATTGACGGCGCTCGCGCAACAACTCATTACCCAGAAAGCGCTTTCGTTGGACGTGGCGCAGGCGATCGCCCACGGGGCGCTCGACAAATGCCGCGCCGATGGCTACCACGTAAGTGTGACTGTGATTGATGACGGCGCCATGCTCAAGGCGTTCTTGCGCGATGACGGAAGCGGCCCGCATACGGTTGACTTCAGCCGCCGCAAGGCGTACTCCGCACTCACCTTCAAGAGGACTTCGGCGGAGACTGGAAAGGCTTGGGCAGACAATCCTCCCGCTCCAAACATCGAAGGCACTGTTGGCACCGCTGGTGGTGTGCCGATCAAGGCCGGCAATCAAGTGATCGGCGCTGTCGGTGTGAGCGGAGCCCCGGGCGGCGATAAAGATGAGGCGTGCGCGAACGCAGGCATCGCAAAGATCGCAGCAGCGCTGAAGTAGTCTGGGCCTGCGAACGCAGCTCGCTCGCAGAGTGTGCCCACGTCGCTACGAAAGCAGCCGAATCAGACCTGCTGGACTAAAGACGGTTCAGCGTTAAGAGAGCTCAGGACGCGCTGTGGCGTAAATGGAACTGCGCGCAAGCGCACATCAGCCGCATCAAAAGTGGCGTTCGCAATCGCTTCGGTTATGGGAACGATCGACGCCTCGCGCCTTGCCATTCACTCTAAGCGAGATTTGCGCTATGGCTGGCTTCCTTTCTCGGCGGACCGGGGGAGAATAGACATGGCCCGCGCTCACAATCCAGAATTTCTCTTGTTTAAATTATTCAATCGTTTAATAACATACATCCGTCCGCGACCAGGCGGAAAGCCTGACCGGAGATTTCGCGCGTTGATTTGAGTTGAACGATCCAGCGCAATGATCCCGTAACCGGGCGGATCGCGTTTCGCCAAGCGGAGGAAAGTCTTGGCAGTCTCTACCATGACGTACTACAGTCCTTTTGCATTTTGACGAATCGACGGGAGGATTTGTTGTGGCCCAAACTTTTATTTCTGAACGAGTGGCGCTCATTACCGGGGCAAACCAGGGAATTGGGTTCGAAATCGCGCGCCAATTGGGAAAGCAGGGTATTACCGTCATCGTAAGCGCCAGAGACAGGCAACGAGGTCTCAAAGCAACGGAAACATTGCAGGGGGAAGGCGTCAACGCACACAGCCTTGTTCTGGACGTGACAGACCAGCGCACAATTGATGCGGCTGTTGCTGAAGTAGACGGCAAATTCGCGAAATTAGATATTCTGGTCAACAACGCTGCAATCGTGACCGAAAGAAGGCCTCCAAGCGAATGCCAGATTGAGAACTTCCGGAAGACTTTCGAGACAAATGTGTTTGGCCTGTTTGCGGTCACGAAGGCATTCTTACCATTGATTCGCAAAGCCCCCGCGGGCCGCATCGTCAACCTGAGCAGCGCGGTGGCCTCGCTCACGAGGGTGTCTGTCCCCCGGCAGACGAGTTATGAAAACATATACCTGGCGTACGGCGCATCCAAGGCGGCTGTCAACTCGATGACGATAGCCTTCGCAAGGGAGCTCCACGACACTCCTATCAAAGTGAACGCCGCCTCGCCGGGCTACACGGCCACCGCCATGAACAACTTCGCCGGATACCAAACAGTTGACCAAGGAGCAATCACCGCGGTTCGACTGGCGACACTGCCTGCAGATGGACCTACCGGCAGCTTCGTCGATAAGAACGGCACAGTGCCTTGGTGACAGCTAGAGCTTGGCGCCTGCCCAGGCTTTCAGCATTTGCGAGGTGGTAAGTCCAGCGACCCCACCGGCCGAGCGCCCTTGTGGCGGGAATTAGTTCTTCACTGTTTGTCTTGCACGGCGGCGTCGTACACGTAGCGGATAACCAAAGGGGAATTCGATCTGCTGCTATCTATGTGCAGGGTCTCGTAGAATTGCGTACCGTCCGCGGCCAACTCAAAAGTCCGGCTCATTTTACCTCCCTGCGGATTTTTTTCGTCAGAGACGAGTTGGTTTCCATTCCAATGCGCGGCAATCTCCTGGTAGGTATCCTCCTTGGATTTTTGGAGTTTCCGTCCATCCGTATAGAAAACAAGCTTGTGGCTACGATCGTCGGTTAGATCGACCTCGGCTTCCTTTAGGGCTATGGTCAGCGAATCAGCGGGACGGATCAAGTCGCGCATCTGCTCGCCATTCGCGCGATTCTGTCCGTTCCCATTTGCTCCCCCGCGTCCTCCATAAGGTCCTCCGCCCCCGCCCGGGAAGGGGAACCCGCCTCCCATCCGTCGACTGCCTCCGTACGGCCCTCCATTGTTTGAGCCTCTCGCGTCTCGCATCTTCTTCCGCGCGTCGTCACTTTCGTCGCCATTTAACTTCCAAAACCCAGAAAGGGTCTTCCTTTGTCCCAGTTTCCGGTCTTGCGTCTTGGGCGGCGTCTGCGCGGGAGGAGTCTGCGGTTGCGTTTGCGGCAGCGGCCCGGGTGACGCCTGCCCGAAAAGGCGATTCGGGTTAGCAACGCAGGCTGCTCCTAAAAATCCGCAAAAGATAGCAATTGCGATGTTCTTGCTGTTTAAGATATTCGACTCTCAGTTCTGCGTCGTGGGCTCGATTTCAAAATCCACAGCATACGCGTGCCAGGTGGATGCTGTAAGACTGCACCCCAGCCATCCATACGACTAGATGGTGTTCGCTGTACATGGAGTTGCCTCTCCTTGGAGCTCAGGACGTATACTCTAGGGCGGGGTAAGGGTCAATTGGACAGGGTTTTGGTGATCGAGGATAGCCGCGCGATGCAGCGAACTCTGCAGCGCCTGTTCGAGGCAGACTCGCTCGAGGTCCAAATTGCATCCGATGGAGCCGCCGGTCTCGAAATCTTCCGGAAGCAGCCGCCAAGCGTGGTTGTTCTTGACTTGAAACTTCCGCGCGTGTCTGGCAAGGAACTTTGCCGGACCTTCAAGACACAAATGCCGTCCGTGCCGATCGTGGTCTTAAGTGCCGATGCGGACGTGGAAGAAAAAGTTCTGCTTCTCGAGCTCGGCGCGGACGATTACGTCACAAAGCCGTTCAGCCCGAAGGAATTGCTGGCCCGTGTGCGCCGCGCGATGCGGCGTAACGGCCCAAAAACGCAGATCGCCTCCAATGTTGCACATGCTGCAATCCCGCACGAGTTGCTTGCTTTCGGCGACATCGAAATCGACTTTACGGCCATGGAGGCAAGGCATGCCGGCGCCCCTGTGTCCATGACAGCGCAAGAATTCAAATTATTACGGTTCTTTGCGCGGTCGCCCGAGCGTGTCATCTCGCGCGAAGAGTTATTGAATAAAGTCTGGGGATATCAAAATTATCCCTCGACCCGCACCGTGGACAATCATATCCTTCGTCTTCGACAGAAGCTTGAGCTGGACCCCAGCAACCCTCGCTTCTTCCTGACCATACACGGGGCAGGTTACAAGTTTGTGCCCGGCAGCAGTGGCGCCGGCAAGAAGAGCTAGTTCACGGCACGGAGCCTTTCATGGCGCGCCTCCGGCTACAAACTCAGCTTCTATTCTCGACCCTGCTGATCATCTGCGCTTTGACTGGGGCGATTCTCCTGATTGTCCGTCACACCGTTCGTTTGCAGATTGCTGGGCAAGTGCGAGACAGCACCGCCGCATCGCTTCGCGAGTTCGAAAGCGTCCAGCAGCAGCTGCAGCTTCAACTGTCAAGAACGGCCGCATTGCTCGCTGAGCTTCCCACGTTGAAGGCGTTGATGACGACCCGGCACGCACCCACCATCCAGGATGGGTCGATGCCTTTCTGGAAGCTGGCAGGCAGCGATTTGTTTCTCCTGGCAGACCCAGGCGGGAAAGTGATGGGACTTCACGTCAGCAGAACGGGATTGGACGCACGCGGCGCCGGGGATCATCTGGCGGCATCCTTGAAAGACGGAGAGGATTCGGCCTGGTGGTATGCCGGCGGGCGCCTCTATTGGGTATTTCTCCGCCCCATTACGGCAGGAGCAGGAAGCAACGCGAAACAACTTGGATTGGTGGCGGTCGGGTACGAAGTCGATTCCACGATTGCCGAACAGCTTGCCCTCGTCGCCGACAGTAAAATCGTATTGGCAGCGAACAACAAAGTCATCGCGTCAACGTTTCCCCCCAACGAAGAAAGCGAACTGCAGCATCGGATACTCGCGCAAGAATTTCACCCTGGTTCCAGTTCAAGCGAGGTGGCTTTGGGTGATGAGGAGTACCGGGTCGCATCGGTCGCTCTTCATGATGGGCCGCCGTCCCCTGTGCAATGCTACGTGTTTGTTCCCCTGAGACGCTCGATCGATTTCATCAACCAGCTCAACCGCACGATTCTCGTAGTGGGATTCTCGGCCGTGTTTTTTGCTTTGCTGCTGTTGCGTTTTGTCTCGGGTACGATTACACGTCCCCTGGATAATTTGGTCGCTGGTGTCCGGGCGCTCGCCGCCGGCGACTACACGTACTCCATCACGCCCCGTGGGAGCAGTGAAATCGCGGAACTCGGCGAAGCCTTCTCGAAAATGCGCGGTGAACTGCTGACCTTCCAACAGAAACAGATCGAGACGGAACGAGTTGCTGCGCTCGGGCGGGCTGCCAGTTCCATCTCCCACGATCTCCGGCACCACCTGGCTGCCCTCGTGGCCAATGCGGAATTCCTGTACGAAGCGGAGAAACTGAAGATGGACCGGGATGAAATATACGGAGAAATCAGGGCTGCCTCGGAACAAATAACGGAGTTGCTCGATTCACTCCGCGAATTGGCGAGCGAACACCGCACCATCTCTCCGGCGCCAGCCTCCATCGATCAAACGATTCGCCGCGCCATCGAAGCTGTGCAGGGCCGTCCGGAACTACGAAACCGCTCCGTTTCAATCAGCGTTACGGGCGATATGACGGGAGTGTTCGATCCGAAGAAGATGGAGCGCGCATTTTTTAATCTGGCGCTGAACGCCTGCGAAGCCACGGCCGAGCGGGGGGGAAGAATCGCGGTCGACATCTTATCCGCAGCGGAATCATTTGAGATTCGCGTCTCGGATAATGGTTCGGGAATCCCTGCCTCCATACGCAGCACATTGTTCGATCCATTCGTCAGTTCCGGTAAGTCAAACGGCACCGGTCTGGGTCTTGCGATCGTCAGCAAGATCATTCACGATCACGGCGGTGCGGTGACCGTCGAACGCACTTCTGAGGCGGGAACGGTATTTTTGATCAAGCTGCCCCGCTCCCAGCAATCACAGGATGAAGTTCCGCAAAGAGTGGCTACCTAGGCGTCCGGTTCTTGGGCGGCGAATGTTCCGTCCGCGCTAACTGTTTTGCTGCCAAGACCAAGTATACGAACGACGCGATTCCGTCCGCATAAAACGAAACGGCAGGGACAACCTGCGTCTCTGCCGCTTCGTTTCTCACTCAAAGCTTACTGGGAGAAAAATAGGCTGCGTCCGCTCTATTCTTCGTCTCCGTCCTGCTCGGTTGGCACCGCGGTGAGTGCGCCGAATAGGCCATCTGCCTCACCATTGGGACCGGCGGTAAAGAAGAGAGCGTTGTACGGACCCGCACTGGCGGAGTTGCCGAACGCGAGTGCCCACAATCCATCAATGGTCAGAGTCGTGTCGTCAGGTTTTTTCACCTTTCCGATGAATTTGCCGGTGAAACCATTGAATGCGGCAATCTGGCCACTGCCGAAATTGCCGACGAGCACTCGATTGCTGAACTCGCCGAAGTCGCGAGGCGCCCAAACAACTCCCCATGGGGAGTTGAGCCAGGGGCCATGCTCGAGCCGGCCTTCAAGCCTGCCGGAAGTGCTAAAGATATCGACAAAGCCGAAGCCTTCGCCGGCAACATCATCATGCCGTGCCCTATCCTGCTTGGCATACATCACGAACAGGCTTCCGCCAATATTTTGCACGTTGAAGGGAGCATAGCCGGGTGGAATCCGATCATCGTGAAAACTTTCTTCGGAGGACCTCCCATGATGATCTCGATCCTTGTCGTCCGAAAACCGGCCGTGGTCATCTTGGTCGTCAGAAAACTGTACACGCTTAAAATTCGTGTCGTAGACTTCAATTTCACCACTGCGGAAATTTGCTACATAGAGGTAGCGCACCCCCTTCACATCGCCGGTCGTGACGCCCTTGTAGACGGCATTGGGTGAGTTGTCCACCTTGAGTGTCGCGTTGTTCGGGTGGGCTGCGTCGACGGCTGGATTCCATCCGGAGATCGTCCCATCTTCCGTCACAAAAATGAACAGCGCAGGCTTGCCCGGAGCAAGAGCAAAATCAGTGCTGCCATTGAACACGGTTCCGGTGGGAGTGGACGGAGAAGAAGAGCCATTGGGAGGAGGTATGACGACAACGCGCGCGTTGATGGTGGCAGCCAGAGTGGTTGTTGTCCCTGAAATGTTATAAAGGGTGGACACGCCGGTGCCATTGTCCGACACCCACCAGGGACTGCTGGTGCTGCGGGTCAGCCCCCACGCATTCTTAAGATTTACATCGTTGGTTGGAGCCATGGCGGGAACGTCTGACACCAGGTTCGTCTGTGTGTAATGCTGGGCGAATGTCAAAGATGGAACCGACAACGCCAGGATGAACGCTGCTAATTGGGAGAATTTCGCGATGGTTTGCATGATTACTTCCTCCTGATCAAAACGGGAATGCGGCTGGATGTCCCGAGCGCTTCCACAGCCCCCGCCGGGAAGAGTATCGAGACTGGGGTCCTTACCCGCGGTGACACGAGCGGAGATGCCAGCCTCCACAACTCCTTAACGCGCCCGGGACTGTGGGAGCATACATCCGCGGTTTGATCGAAATGTCCGCCAGACGTCGAAATTTTGTCAAAAACTTGTAACAATCTTGGGGTGTTCCGGAAGAACGTGAATCTATGATTCCGGCGTGGCGGGCATTTTCGGTGCTTCCTTCCATGACAGAAGATCTCCAACACCTGCATCTCACTTCATATTCAGATCGTTGGATCATCGATTTCTTGGATCTCGGGTCTTTGGGGGCAGCGAAAAGAGAGATCACGGATGTTCAAAGGCGGGAATTTTGGGTTCAAAGAACTGGGATTTCGGCAGAATACAGCGCCAAGGTACGAAATGGCCTCATAACGCCTGCCGTTTATGATGCAACAACTTCCAGGTTAGCCCGAGCGACTACAGCAAAGTGGACAATAACCTGGAGACGGCCCACCACTTCACTGATGGAAGAATTCCTTTTAGCACCAGCGGTGAGCCGCCCGAATAGCTCTTACTTATCCGCCTTCTTCACCATCTTCACGCTCATGACGTGGATGGCGCTCTTGTCGGCGTAAACATGTGCGCTGACCTCAACATGATGGCCCGCATGGGCTTTGAGGGTCTCAGGATTCATGACGTCCCAGGACTTGCTGTCCTCGTCGGCCACGAACATCACCTTTTCGCCGTCGACCTTCACTGTGCCCTGGATGGTCTTGAGCGGGGCTCCCTGTGGCAGTGCTGCCAGACCTGGTCTTGCTGCCGCCGTCGATCTATGGATGAGTGCTGTCACACCCAGAACCATAGAAAGAGCAAATGCAATTGCCAGAATCCTTTTCATAGCGGAAAGTCTCCTTGTACTCGAATTTACGTTCCTGAGTCTCATACGAGGACCATCCTCCCATACTTACCCCAAGCGATCATACGATTGCTCCGGTGCAGGTTCAAGCCCAACGCTCCGCCACATAGGGGGCTGTGGCAGGCCAAGCGCCGTATTGCGCCGATCCAGCCAGACGACGGGGATACGTTTCCCCCCATGGTTGTCATATGGTTATCGCGGCCTTCAAATGCAGTTCCAGAAGGCCGCAGCATGAATCGAAACCGCGCACAAATTTTGAGCTATGATGATGCCCTGTGCTCTGTATTACTAATGTTGAGAATTGGCGGGCCGCGCAAAGAATTTCGGCTCGCTTTGTAGGGCCGGGCTTCAGCCCGGCCGAAGCGAAGCTCTTTTGAAGTCGGCTTTAGCCGCTGAAGCTGAGTTTGGTTGCGGCTCCGCGGCGCAGTGTGAAACACAAATAACAAGAGGTCCTAATGATGGAAATCAAGAAGGTAGGTGTATTGGGCTGTGGTCTGATGGGCTCCGGCATCGCCCAGGTTTGCGCCATGGCTGGGTTCGAAGTGATCGCCCTGGAAATCGAGCAGAAGTACATTGATAAAGGTTTCGCCGGTATCCGGAAGTCACTGGATAAATTCGCGGGAAAGGGCACGCTGAAGGAGCCGGCGGATCATATCTTCGCGCGGCTAAAAGGCACGACGAAGAAGGAAGACCTCGCCGGCTGCGATATCATCATCGAGGCCATCATTGAGAACCTGGACGAAAAACGCAAGATGTTCGCCTCGATCGACCCTATCGTAAAGCCCGCCGCTATCTTCGCGAGCAACACATCTTCCATCTCCATCACGGAAACGATGACCGCGACGAAACGCCCGGACCGTTTTGTTGGTCTGCACTTTTTTAATCCGGTGCCGCTGATGAAGCTGGTTGAGGTGATACGCACCATCGCCACCGCCGATGACGTTTATGAAACCGTGTATGAGTTTGGCAAGAAGCTCGGGAAGACGCCGGTGCGCACCAGCGATAAGACTGGCTTCATCGTGAACCGGCTGCTGGTTCCCTATTTGCTGGATGCCGTCCGTACGTACGAGGAAGGCGTAGGATCGATCAGTGACATCGATGCGGCGATGAAATTGGGCTGTGGATATCCCATGGGACCATTCACACTGCTGGATTTCGTCGGGCTGGACACGACGTACTACATCACCAGCGTGATGTTCGACGAATTCAAGGAGAGGCGCTTCGCGTCCCCGTCGCTGCTGAAGCGCATGGTGATGGCCGGCTGGTACGGAAAGAAGAACGGCAAGGGGTTCTACGACTGGTCAAATCCGGAAAATCCCGTGCCGCAGGACGCCGCGCTGCGAGGGTTTGCGAAGCAGTAGCCCGTGGGGATGTATGCGCCTGCTAGTGCAGCAGGCCGTACACGTCAAGCTCCGTCTGCGTTCCCACGTACACTTTGCCGTTGGCCACGGTTGGCACTGTGAACTTCACGGCAAGGCCGGCGGTGTCACGGCTCGGAACCGTCGCGCTGTTGTAGATCTCGTTCGAAAGATTACTCGCATCGAAGGCGCGAAGAATAGCGGGGGCGTTGGGCGTAGCCAGCGCCCCGCTCGTATCAATCAGCCAAACTATGGCGTTGCTTGTGCCACGCGAGGAGACGACGGGTGTGGCGCCTTGGAGGCCCAATGTTTCAGGCGACTGCGAGGAAGGCGGTGGCTGGAGGACGCCACCCGTCATGGGAAACGCTTTCAGTTTGCCGTTTCCTGCGGCGACGTAGATGGTGTTGTTCCAGAACAGTGGCGTGCTGAGGATCGGCCCATCATTGACAGAGACCACTTGGACAGGGTGTGGCGGCGTGTCCGGGCAGGCACCGTACCCGCCGAGTGTGTCCCGGTCGACCAGATACATGGAGCCGTTCTTGGCAGCACCGATTAGCAGATTGGGATGTGATGCGGGGCCGATCGAATCCGGCAGCAAGAGCGGGGCGCTGGAGCCGAGGTCCTTGTCTGCGCCGGCGAGCATTGCCTGATCACAAGGCGTGAAATACCCCGCCACGGCCAGACCGCCAATCGAGGTCAGCTCCAAAAAGCTGTCACCGTAATTACTTCCTCCCCGATCGGCGTCGAAGGTTCCGTTGCCCGTGACCACGAACACGTTGTGTTTCGAATCCGCCGAAGGGCCTCCCCCGCTCTGCCAGATCCCCCCTGCGCACCAGCGCTGGGAGCGGCGTCGAAGATCGATGTTTGCTGCATCGTCGAGGCGTCGTAGCCCACCAACCAGCCATGATAGTCACCCTGATCGTGGTGGGATCCGAAGGCGATGTACACCGTTCCGTTGTCGAGGAGCAAAGCGGCACGCTGATTTTCCAGCAGCGGACTGAACCCCGGAGTAACAGAAACAGGACTCGAAATCTGGACCCCGCTGGGCTGGATCTTCTTCTGCCCCGTCGCCAGATCAGGAGCAAAGAGCCGTTGGTAATAGACCGGATTGAGATTGGTGATCGTTGGGATACTCCGCGTTTTGGCAACGACATAGAGAGAGGAGGAACTCGGGTCAATCACGGGCGTGCCCGTTATCCCGATGGAGGGAGCAATGTCGCCGCTGGTGATATCCAGGTTGGGGGCTGGGACGGCTTCCTCTCCAGCAGGAATGAGACTCGTCTTCCACAGTGGCACGCAAGGGTTGGCGTTGGCGTCCGCGTCAAAGGCAAAGACGGTGTCCTTCTCGGTTGCCACGAAGACCACGTTCCGCGTTCCGCTGCCGGGAACGGCGAGGTTGGCAACGTAAAGCGGTTGTGCGTAGGCATAGCCGTCCAGCAGGCACGAAAACAATTTGCCAAATGTCGAGGAACTGACAGTCGCGGGAGCCAGTGCGAGTTCCTTTTGATTCTGGCCCGAGCGTGAGTTGTCGTTGCGCCAGGTGAACGTGCCGGCAATATCGGTGACCTCAACCTGTGCTGAACCGATGACATTTAGGTTCGCTTTCAACGTAACCGTGATGAGGTGCGGACCTGGAGCATTTGGAGGGGTGTAGAGGCCACCCGTAGTGACCGTCCCGTTCACTGGATTTCCATTCGAAACGCCGTCCACTGCCCAGTTCACCTGGGTGTTGCTGACCCCAGCGGTTGTCACTTCTAGTTGCAGAGTCTGCGATGTCGTGAGACTTGACAGACCCGGCGAGACCGAAAGTGGCCCCTGGATTGAACTTTGCGGCTGGATGGTGACGTTGGACGAAGCGGTCTTGGTCGGATCCGATTGCAGAACGGCGGTGACCATCACGGTCGGCGGGGTGGGGACCTGATCGGGCGCCGTGTATAAACCGGAGGGACTGATGGCGCCAACCGTAGTATTCCCGCCAGCGATTGTGTTCAACTGCCAGTTGACGGCGGAACTCCCGGCATTATGCACCGTGGCGGTGAACTGTACGGGAGTGCTGGTGAAGGGCTGCGCCGAGGCTGGCGACACCGTGACGATCACCGGCGGCGGTGGGTCTGAGGAAGCCAAGCCGCCACAGGAGATCAAAAATATCGCCAGCAGAAAAGGGAGGACGAGGAAAAGGTATGAAAGATCTGAGTACAACGAAAAAGGCGGCAGGACATCGCGTGTTTGATGAATAGAGCCAACATTGCCACGCGAGCACTGCTTTCGCGGACGCATATCCAATGGGTCGGGCATAGGCTCCGCCGGACTGTCTGAAATTCCGGGGGAACTGCGCGGAAGTTACCACGGCATTAGATATGCGTCAACGAAATATCGCACGAATTAATGACGGGCAGACTAGTTTCCGCAGCCGGCGCCCGCGCACGGCGCCTGGCCAGTCAGCTTGCGGAAGAAATTCCGCACGCGGGTCATGATGCTGGGCTGAGATTCCGCGGGGCGATCATCGGCAGGTCTGGACGGCGGCGAAGCAGCAGGAGCACTTGGCGTGGCTTGCACGGGCGCAGGATTCACGTGGCCGCGAAAAACAACCAGGGGGCGCATGCGAACTTCGCGGACCAGATGAATTGTCTCAGGGCTGGGGTCCGGCGGCGGCGCTGGTGAACTCGCATCAAAACTGAGTGGCGGCATGAGGACGGTATATACGGGTTCTTGAGCGGGGGCCGGGGGAGTGCTGACATCCGGTTTCTTCTGCTCGGGCTGCAGCGGGTGGCTGAGGGAGCCAATCTCTCGAGAAGGCGAAGCACGCGGGCGTTCCATATTGGCTCGCGGGAAATCGCAGGAGCAAGAGGAGGCGTCGCCTCGAAGCGATTCAATCTGGCCGCCCGCAAGACTCACCACGCCGCCCTGGGGCACGATCAGGCTCTGGCCGGAAAACTGCGGTTCGACTCGCATCGCACCGCGCGCGGTGAGGATGCACATTTCGCCGTTTTCGCCGAGGCCGAGAGTCGTGTCACGCCGCGCGCCCGAAATCGCAACCGGCGTCGCAACCACCAACGGCGTAAAAATGGTGAATGTCTCCGACGAATCGAGGGTCGGATGGACGCGGCCGTAATCTAACGCAAGCGTGATCGCTTCTGCGGATTTGAGCAGCGTGAAATGCGCAGGGCCGCAAATGCTGATTTCGCCCCCCGCATCGAGTAACAGAAGGGCGTGGCCTGAGCGCACCGTGACGTCGCTTCCGCTGGCCACGACGGTTGGCCCAGCATTAAGTTCCACTCCCCCGTTGATTGTCGTCTTTACGGCGAGGTCGTCGCCTTCAATTCGACCCACAATGACTGGCATATCTTGCGTCGAGAGGCGGGCCGGAGTGAGAGAAATCGCTGCCAGGGCTGCCAGCAACATGATTACGAAGGTTTTGAGCCGGGTCTCGAACCAATTCCGTGGAATGATCGGCGAAAGCACGTTTGTCCGTTGCGTACGGGTGCGGACTCTACTTGGAGCCCGCCAGAGCAATTAGAAGCTCCTCGTGAAGCTGCGGTATCTTCGATTTATACTATACCCGCATGACGGAACAAGCGAAAAAGACGGCGGATCGAGAAGAGCAACGCTTGATGGTTCATTATGATACGCGTCTGCCCAAACTCACGCTCGCGCAACGAATCCAGATTCCAATCATTGGCTGGGCGGTCTGGGCCTTCATTCGCGTCCTCGGGCCGACGCTCCGGTTTGAGGTTCTGGGCGGGCAGCGGGTGGGACGCGACTACCGGCCGGATCAACCTCCCCATATCGCTGCTTTCTGGCACCGATGCATCATCGCCGCAACGTGGCATTTCCGGAACCGCAACATTGTACTCATGAACACGACGAATTTCGACGGGCAGTGGACGCGGCGCGTGATCGAGCGGCTGGGATACCAGACGGCTCAGGGCAGCTCGACACGAGGAGGATTGCGAGGCCTCGCCGTAATGGCGAAGCGGCTCGAAGAAGGGTTCTACACCGCATTTACTATCGATGGTCCGCGCGGTCCTCGATATGTTGCCAAGCCCGGCCCCGTGATGCTGGCTCGGCGCACGGGCCGGCCCATTGTCCTGTTCCACGCCGGACTGGAGCGCGCCTGGACTCTAAAAAATACCTGGGACCTGTTCCAGATCCCGAAGCCCTTCACGCGGGCCGTCATTGTGATCGCTCCACCGATCCATGTGGCTGAAGATGCCAACCGTGAGATGCTCGAGGAAAAACATCAGGAAATGCAAAAAATGCTCGAGCGCTTGCGCGATGTCGCGGAGAGTTGGTTTTCACTCACCGAAGCGGAGCGGGAGCGCGAACGCGCCATCTGGAATGTCTGAATTATGGTCAGCGGCTGGCGTCGCTGAGCGCCACCTGCGCTTCCATCTTCTGCCCACCGCGATAGAACTCAATTTTCGCCGTGTCGCCCGGCCGCTTCCGGTTCAGGGCCAGATTCAGGTCCATTTGACTTGTGATCGGCCGGCCATCGATACCGGTTAGAACATCGCCACCGAGCAGGATCCGGCGCATGCCCAGGATGGCCTCGCGGTTTCCGCCGCGCAGGCCTGAGCGCTCGGCCGGGCCACCCGGCGTGACGCGCTCGATCAGCAAGCCCTCTTGTACAGGCAGTTTCAGCGCGTCCGCTACCGGGGGAGAAATGACGCGAGCCTCGACTCCCAGGGTGGCGCGGCGTACACGCCCTTCATTGATCAGGTCCTGAGCGATGAGCCGCGCTGTACTAATCGGGATGGCAAAACCAATGCCGGCGGTCGTGCCGGAAGGCGTATAGATCGCCGAGTTGATGCCGATCACTTCGCCATGTGAGTTCAGCAGCGGGCCGCCGGAGTTGCCCTGGTTGATTGCGGCGTCAGTTTGAATCGCTCCGTCAATGATCGTGGTTTGACTTGTTTGAACGGTGCGCCCGAGCGCGCCGACGACACCGGTCGTGAGCGTGCTCTGAAACCCGAAAGGATTCCCGATGGCGAGCACGCGCTGTCCAACATGCAGACTGTCTGAATCACCCATAGTGAGCGCAGGAAGTTTGCGGTCCTTCGGGTCGATCTTCACCAGCGCAATATCGTTGCGCTCATCCGCGCCGATGAATTTTGCGTCGTAATGAGAGCGATCGCCCAATGTGACGGAAATGGCCTGCGCGCCCTGCACGACGTGGAAATTGGTGAGAATGTAGCCGCGCGGGTCAATGACGAAACCTGAGCCGGCGCCTTCCACCGGAACCGGCTCCATAAAGACATCGTACTCGAGCGTGCGCGTCACGATATTAGCTACGGCCGGCGCAGCTTGACTGTAGATCTTCACGTTGATGATTTCGTCGCCAACCAGTTCCGATGTCTTCGGGTTGGGGAAAGCGGCCGGCACTGCCTCGACACGTTCCGGCTGTCGCTGACCCCAGCGGCTTCCCGCCCAATACGCTCCGAGCACCAGGGCAAGCCCCATGGCAAGCAGACGGACAACGCCGCCTTTATTTTTTCGTTCGATCATTTCGATTTACCCCCTGCTCATGTCGGATCTGATCCGCTTCCATGCCTTTAAGTTTGGCGAAGAGCGCAACCACCTGCTCTCGCGTGTGTTCGAGCGAGCCCGAGCAATCAATCACTTCATCGGCCATGCGGCGTTTTTCTTCGATGGGCATCTGCGCGGCGATGCGCTGCCGGGCTTGCTCGATCGTGAGTCCGCGGCCCGCACCCTCTTGCGTGAGGCGCGCGAGCTGTTGTTCGGGTGTGCACCACGTGACCACAAGCCAATCCAGCTTCTTTGCGTACCCAGCCTCGATCAGCAACGCGGCCTCGACCACGGCGATGGCATGCGGCTCGGCCCGCTCAATCGCGTCAAGCTCCCGGTCCTGCGCCTCAAGGACAGGAGGGTGCACGATGGCGTTCAGGCGCGCCAGGCGCGCCGGGTCGGCAAAGACGATGGCCGCGAGCTTCGGGCGATCCACACGGCCATCGGAGGTGAGAATGCCGCGGCCAAATTCGCGCACCACGTCCTCGTAGGCCGCGGCGCCGGGCTCGATCAAACGATGCGCGATCTTGTCGGCTTCGAGCATGTGGCAGCCGAGTTCGCGAAGAATCGCAGCAACTGTGCTCTTGCCGGTGGCGATTCCGCCCGTCAGACCTACGCGCAGCATCAGGGTTTGGCCGACACGGCGCCCGGTACGTTCATGGATGCCGCGTGCGCGCGCCCGCGCCGAAGGCGGGCCGCCTTTACCGTGTTGCTCATCAGCATCGCGATCGTGAGCGGCCCGACGCCGCCCGGCACCGGCGTGATTGCCCCGGCAATTTCCGCGACGCCCGGATGGACGTCACCCACCAACACGGAGCCTTTCTCTCGGAACTGCGACAGCCTCGCTGGGAACTTCGCGAAGATGCGCTCCGCCTCGGACGCGTCGGTGATGCGATTGATGCCGACATCAATCACCGTCGCGCCGGGACGCACCCAGCCAGGCTCGACCATCGCGGCGCGGCCGATCGCGGCGACCACGATATCGGCTCGCTGCACGACTCCAGGCAGGTCCCGCGTCTTCGAATGACAGATTGTCACCGTCGCGTTTGCATGCATCAGCAACAGCGCCATGGGTTTTCCTACGATGTCGCTGCGTCCGACGACGACCGCGTTAGCTCCCTCAAGGGGGATGCCGCTCCGGCGCAGAATTTCCATCGCGCCGGCGGGCGTGCAGGCCACGAGGCCCGGACGGCCAGAAACCAGACGTCCGAGGTTTGACGGATGAAAGCCATCCACATCCTTCGAAGGGTCCACGGCCTCGAGCACACGCTTGGTGTCCACTTGTGGCGGGAGGGGAAGCTGCACGAGGATTCCGTCCACATCGTCGCGCGCATTAAGTTCCTCGACCAGCGCGAGCATTTCCTCGGTCGTAACCGTGGCGGGCGGCGTGTGCAACCAGCTTCCGAGGCCCAATTGCTCGCATGCGGCGATCTTGCTTCGAACGTAAATCTGCGATGCGGCATTTTCGCCCACCAGGACCGCCGCCAGCCCGGGACGAATTCCTGCGGAACCCAGAGCAGCAATTTCCTGCTTGAGTTCAGCGTAAATCTGATCCCGAATTGCATTGCCGCTGAGGATGCGCGCCGTCACGATGGCTCCCGGTGTGGCGATTAAAGCGTTGTCCATATTCATGGTAGCACAGCCGGTCTAGCGAGTCCGCCAGTGCAACGTCCGCGCGGCGACTCAGTTTGAAAAAAACGTGCCCTCTCCGTCCCGGAGAACACCGGACGGAGAGGCCTCTACAAAATCGTCCTATTTTGTTTTGGTGGCAGTTGATCTTGTAGAGGCCGCCCGCTTTTGGGGCGGGCAGCTGCTCGTTCTCTCCAGAACTAAACTGAGTCACCACCAACTCCCGCGTATCCCTGAGCCCGGCCTAAAGTCAGATACAATCAAGCTAATGCATGCGGAAGGAGCCTGAGATGATTTTCGGCGAAACGAGCGAACGGAAGAAACTCGAGCAGCAGCGGCGCAGCGAAGGCCGGTTGCCGCCCGGTCAATCGCTCACGCTGAAGTGGCCGGTGCTGCAATACGGATCGGTGCCGCGCGTCGATTTGCGCGCTTGGGATTTCCGCGTCGGAGGCCTGGTCGAAAAACCGGTACGGCTCACGTGGGAAGAGTTCAATCGCCTGCTGCAGACGGAGATTCAGTGCGACATGCACTGCGTGACGCGCTGGAGCCGCTTCGACAATCGCTTTGAAGGCGTGCTGTTCACCGAAGTGATGAAGCTGGTGACGTCCAAGCCGGAGGCGCACTTCGCGATCGTTCGCGGCGAGCAGGGATTCACGGCCAACCTCCCGCTTGAAGATCTGATGAAACCAACGAGTATTTTCGCTTTCAAACACGATGGCGAGCCACTATCGGTCGAGCACGGTTATCCAGTGCGCCTGATTGTTCCGCACCTATACCTCTGGAAGAGCGTGAAATGGGTTCGCGGACTCGAATTGGTAGAGAGCGACACTCCCGGCTTCTGGGAGCAGAACGGCTACCACATGTATGGTGATCCGTGGAAAGAACAGCGATTTGATACGGACCAGTAGCACAGGCCTCAGCCTGTGCCTGTCATGATTAGCGACTGCACAATGCGCACAGACTAAAGTCTGCGCTACTAAAAAGCTCAGTAGATATCGTATTGCTCCCAATGCAACGTGGGATCGGATTGGATGATGATGCTCTTGCGAGTGGCCTGCTCAAGCTCTTCGATGAGCGACGACTCGCGCGTTTTCAGCGTCTTGGCGATCTCCGGGTTGACGCGCAGCGTGAGGCTTTGCGCGTCGAGATCGACGGACATTTTTCGCGCCTCGGCTTGGATCTCGTAGCAGATCGTCGGAATCGACTTGACCATGCCGGAGCCGGTGCAGTAGGGGCACGGCTGGCAGAGAACGCGTTCGAGGGCCTGCTTGGTGCGCTTG
This sequence comes from Terriglobia bacterium, assembly GCA_041488495.1. GTDB lineage: Bacteria > Acidobacteriota > Terriglobia > Acidiferrales > UBA7541 > Palsa-360. Next base: position 8,088 of record JBGPPL010000026.1, on the reverse strand, counting down.
CGCGTGATGCACACCAGGCCGAATTCGTTGAACGAAAGCGCCTTCGAAGGAGCGCGATCCTCGTTGAGCGCCTGATCGAGCGCGGCCATAACTTTGTCGCGGTTCCGCCGCTCTTCCATGTCGATGAAGTCCATGACGATGATGCCGCCCAGGTCGCGCAGGCGGATCTGCCGGACGATTTCCTTGACCGCTTCGAGGTTCGTCTTGACGATGGTGTCCTCGAGGCGCGTGGAGCCACGGCCGACGTACTTGCCCGTATTGACGTCGATGGCGACGAGCGCTTCGGTGTGATTGATGACGATGTAACCGCCCGACTTCAACCAGACTTTCGGACGCAGCGCCTTGTCGAGTTCCTGCTGAATGCCGAATTCCTCGAAGATCGGCGCCTCTTTGGTGTACAGCTTTACGCGCGGGACCATCTTCGGTTGGAAGCGGCTTACAAATTCGACAACCTTGCTGAACTCCTCTTCGTTGTCGAGCCAGATGGCGACATAGTCATCGCTCAGGTAGTCGCGCAGGATGCGCTCCACCAGGTTGAGGTCGCGGTGGAGCAGGGAAGGTGCGCGGCGCTGCTCGGAGCTGGCGCGGATGGTGTCCCACGTGCGCCCCAGAAATTCGACATCGGTCCGGATTTCGTCGTCGCTCGCGCCACCGGCCGCGGTCCGCACGATAAATCCGCCGGGAAACGTTCCTTTCGCTTCGGTTACCACACGCCGCAGCCGCGAGCGGTCTTCCGCCGAGCCAATGCGGCGCGACACGCCGATGTGCTCCACCGTGGGCATGTAGACCAGGTAGCGGCCCGGCAGAGCGACGTGACTTGTAATGCGCGCGCCCTTCTTGCCCAGCGGCTCCTTGGCGATCTGCACGATAATTTCCTCGCCCGCCTTCAGCATTTCAGAAATTAGCTGCGGCCGCCGATACGGTTCGTGTCGCGGGCTGGGGTGCGCGTGCTGATGAGGCCGGTGTTCATTCGGACGCCCGCCGCGACGCTCGCCCCCGCCGCGCTGGCGGCCCCCGCGCCGCATCGGCCGCTGAAACCGTGCGCGCGGTTGGTCGGAAATGCGGGCACTGGTCGGTTGGGCCTCGGAGAACTGCGGCGATTCCGCCGCGTCGTGCGCCCCTTCGGGAGTATCCATTTCCTCTGGCGGTCTCCAAGTGGAGCCCGCACCCGGTTGCTCTGGCGGGCTCAAAGTAGAGCCCGCACCCGCGTGCTCTTGCATCTGTTCCGGGGATGATTCCGCGGCCAGCGCTTCCTCGTGCATTGCATCTGCCGTTGCTTCGGCTTCCGCAGCCTCATCCATGTGATCGGCATGCAGCGCATCCTGCAAATCTTCGATCTCCGCCGCTTCGATGAACGGTTCGGCGGCCGTTTCTTCCACTCCAGTCAGCTCTTCAGCCTCAGCCTGCGCTTCTTCGTGCTTGGCTTCGGCAAGTTGTTCGGCGAGCGCGGTTACTTCATCGTCGGAAAGGCTCGCGCCGTTCTGGGGATGGACTTCCGTTGCTTCCGCAACTTCGGGTTTGGACTCTCGACGGGCAATTTCTCCTTCGGTGGGCTGTTGAGGAGAGGCAACCGGCGCCAGGCCGAGGAATTCTTCAGCGGGCACGGGCGCGGCGGGGCTCGGCGTCGCGCGCTCCCCAATCACAGATTCTGCCGCCGGCGAAGAAGTGTAGAGTGAATTGGGCAAGCCCACCGCAGGTTGCTCGCGCACGGAATCCCGCACGGAATCAGTTGATGAGACGGGCGGTTCCGCTTGGAGCGTCGATGTGTCTGCGGCAGCTTCCGCCGGGGGCGCCGCCGGAGGGGCCGGAATTCGATCCTTATATTTGGCGAGCGACTCGCCCGGGAGAATAATCGGCTGAAAATTTGCCGGGGGCGGTTCATACGGCTGAGATTCGCGCGGGCGCGAATCAAAGGGCCGCGGCGAAGCATATTTTGATGGCGGCAAGTCGCGCCCTGGCCGCCGGTCGCGCCCGCCGCCCTGGCGTCCCCAGCGGCGATTGCGCCCACCGCGTCCACCGCGGTCGTTGAAGCCGCCGCGTCCGCGGTCCTGCCTTTGATCGAAAGGCCGCTGGGTGTGCTGGACAGGCGGCGCAGGCTGTGGGCCGGCATTGGAGACGGCGGATGGGCCGGTCTCAGCCGCCGGGGCGGCATTGCCTTTTTCTGGCGGGCTCCAAGTAGAGCCCGCACCCGCGACGGAAGGGATTGGCGGCGCAGCATCAACGGGCGGTTCATGGACCACTCCACCGTTTGTGGTCGAAGCAGCAAACACTTCACCACCCTGTTGCTCCATCTTTTGAACTTTGGTCTCGATGGGATGGGCAACGTGGTCGTAGTCTTCGAGATGTTCCAGGAAATCGCTGACGTACAGGAAGGCATCGCTATCGAGGCCGATATCCACAAAGGCGGACTGCATGCCGGGGAGAACTCGCGTGACGCGGCCTTTGTAGAGGCTTCCGACTAAAGCAAATTCTTTTTCGCGTTCGATGTAAATTTCACAAAGCTGTCCATCTTCCACAATAGCGACCCGAGTCTCGTGCGGGGTCGCGGAAATCACAAGCTCCTTCGACATGAAAACTCCTCGGAGGGCATCGCCGCAATCCGGCTCGGCGCATAAAGGAGCGCTCCATCCCGCGAAGCGGGATCACCGGGGAAGTCAATAATAGGGATCTTCCGTAAGGCATGCGATGCTAACCTCGCCATCAAAATTTCTTTCCAGCGGGCCGCTCGCTTCATTCACAGCGCGGCGCGGGCCGGAAAGCAGTGCCACAAGCTCAGTTGACGAAACGCCGGATGCGGACGTTCATCACGAGCCCTAATGCCAGAAAAACAAACAGTGTGGCCGAGCCGCCGTAACTCATCAGCGGCAGCGGAATACCGGTGACCGGCATAAACCCGATCACCATGGCCACATTGACCAGTACGTGAAAACCCAATACTGCCGCCACGCCCATTACCAGAAACATCCCCGCGCGATCGTGCGCGCGCTGGGCGTTCTGAACCAGCCGCAACAGCAGGAACATATACAGCAACAGCGCAACGAAAACTCCGGCAAAACCTAGTTCTTCCGCGAGCGCCGCCAGGATAAAATCCGAGTACCGCACCGGCACGAAGCCTAATTGATTTTGGCTCCCGTTGCCAAGTCCTTTGCCCCAGAATCCACCGGACCCTACGGCGATTTTCGATTGCAGGATCTGATAACCCGCGCCGCGGGGATCTTCTTCCGGCCGAAGGAATGTCGTCACACGTTCCTTCTGATAAGGCTTCAGGAAGTGCCAGCCCACCGGCAACATGAGAGCCGCCAGAGCCAGCACTGCAAATGCATGCTTCCATTGCAGCCCGGCCAAGTATGCTCCCACAGCGACCAGCGGCACCAGCACCAATGCCGTGCCCAGGTCCGGTTGCAACATGATCAACGCAAGCGGCAAGCCAACTACAGCGGCCGCTTTGATTAGATCGCCCAGCCCGAGCTGTTCCGCGCGCACTTCCGCAAAGAAGCGCGCCATCACCACAATTATAATCAACTTGACCAGTTCTGACACCTGCAAAAAGCCCCCGAGAATCGGCAGCCACCGTCTGGCCCCGAAGCGCGTGTGCCCGACTGCCAGTACTGCGATCAACGCAATCATCGCGATCAGGTACAGCACGGGAGCCTGATCCATGATCGTGTGGTAGTCCACACGCGAGACCAGCAGCATCAAGACGGCTCCCAGCATGATCCAGTACATCTGGTGTGTATGCATTCCCTTGAGATGGCTCGCATGCGTCGCGGACCAGATCTCCAGTACGCCGATGCCGCAGATACCGAATGCCGTGGCCAGCAGCCACCAGTCATAGTCGCGGATACTCGCGCTTTCTTTCATGGCCTCACGATCTCGTTTTGATAATCAGAAATTCCATGCCAAGTGATCGTAGCTCTCTCACGGATTCAAATTCGTCCTTGCATTCACGGGTCGCACAGGTTGCGCATCCTTCTTGAGATCCTGCTGACCTTGGGCCTTGGTCAATATGTGGTCAGGGCCTTGATCCTGCGGGATCTCGATGTGCTGGTAATCGACGGTGTATTTCTGATTCTTTTGCGTAGTCTTCTTATCGTAATAGGCCTTGATGATATCGCGCGCCACCGGCGCCGCCGCTGAAGCGCCGTGTTCCCCGCCCTGCACGAGAACGGAGACGACGATTTCGGGATTGCGGCGCGGCGCGTAGCCGACAAACCACGCATTGTCGTTCAAATCTGACGAACGCCCAGCGCGCTGCTTCCCCTCGTTGCTGATGACCTGCGCGCTGCCTGTTTTGCCGCAGAACTCCACACCCTGCAATTTGACTCCTCCCCCCGTACCCCCTTCGTTCACGACGCCATACATTCCCTGCGTTACCTGCTCGACCGAAGTTTCCTGGAGCCGGAAATCAACTTCCGGCACGGGCTGATTGGTCATCATCAGGTGAGGTTGTTTGAAAACGCCTCCCATCGCAATTCCGCCAATCGTGCGCGCCAACTGCAGTGGTGTAGTCACGACCGCGCCCTGGCCGATGGCAACAGAGATCGTCTCCCCCGCGTACCATTTCTGGTGGAAGAGACGCTCCTTCCACTCTTCCGACGGCATGACGCCCGTCTCTTCTGCGGGCAGATCGATACCCGTCCTGCGGCCCAGGCCGAGCTGCATGGCGTAGTAGGAAATACGATCGATGCCGAGTTCCTTGCCGACGTTATAGAAAAACACATCGCAAGAATGAACGATGGCCTTATGCAAATCTACTGTGCCGTGTCCATTCTTTTCCCAACAATGGAATGTGCGCCCGTAAAACGATGCGTATCCCGGACAAAACACCGTGTAATTTTCAGGAATTGCTTTCGACTCGAGCATCGCCGTTGCCATGATGATCTTGAAGACGGAGCCCGGCGCGAGTTGCGCCTGAATCGCCCTGTTTAGCAGGGGCCGGTCGGGATCTTCGTTCAATTGCGCCCATTGATCGCGCGAAATACTCACGGCGAAATCGTTCGGATCATACGCGGGGCGGCTCACCATGGCGAGTGTTTCGCCGGTTCGCGGATCAAGCACAACCACGGCTCCCTTGCGCCCATTGAGCGCTGCTTCGGCCGCGACCTGCAAATCGTAGTCAATCGTCAGCTTGATCGGCTTGCCGGGAATGGCTTCTTGTTGCTCCAACCGGCCCATTTCCTTGCCGACGCTATTGACGATCACGCGCCGCAAACCGTCCGTGCCCATCAGAGTTTCATTGTATTGCCGCTCCAGTCCTGTTTTTCCAACAATGTCTCCGGGACGCAGTTTGGAATCGGAAGCTTCCACCTGTTCCGCACTCACTTCGCCCACGTACCCGCTCGCGTGCGCCAGGAAGCTGTCGCGCGGATAGCGGCGGCGGTAGACCATGAGCATCTCAAGTACCGGAATGTCGGCGCGATGCGATTCTATAAACGCGATGTCGGAGGGACTCGCTTCCGGCTTGATGACGATAGGCTGAAATTTTGGCATGGCGTTGGCCGCATCGATCTGCTGTTTCACGTCCTCGAGCGTCATGCTCAGGCCATCGGCGATCTGCGGCAGCAGGCGCTCCACTTGCCCGGGAGCGTCGCGCAACAGCAGGACGCTGAATGAAGGATAATTGTCCACCAGGACGCGGCCCTCGCGGTCGAGCATCGAGCCGCGCGGCGCGATAATTGGAATTGACCGGACGCGGTTGCGTTCAGCGAGTTGCGAGTAGCGATCCGAATCGATAATCTGCAGCTTCCAGAAACCGAACAGCAGCAGGGCAATCATTCCGACGATGACGTAGGAGGCGACGGCCAGCCGTCCCTGCGGCATGCGTTTGTCATTTTGAAAAGAGACTGGCACATCCACTCCGCGCCGCCCGTGACGGCGCGCCACCTGCGGATTCCAGCTGGAACCTAACCATCATTCACACTAGCACTTGCAACGTGGGTGTGCAAGGCGTCGCGCATCGTATCGGATAACCACTGCTCAAGAGTGAAAAAAAAGGCGTTTCCCTGGCAAGGGTCGTGCCGGCTCTTTATCGGAGAAAATTCATGATGGCCTGCGGAACCGGTCGAGCAGGGGAAACAGCCCGAGCGCGATGAAAGCGTTGACCATCGAAGCAATCAGGATGGGGAGACTGACGTAGGCCTCACTGTGCTGCGCGAGCAGGAGCCTGCTCGTCAGTACGAACACAGCATGGTGGAACAGGTAAAACCCAATCGTCAGCAGGAAACGGGCGATCGGATGCTCGACGTCGATGCGCGCGCCGATCGAGGAGCCAACAAATCCGACTAACGTTTTTGCGATGCCGTAGAGCCCCAGAGGCGTGCGGCTTAGACTGTCCTGCAAGAGCCCGATCACCATGCCGAGCAGCAAGCCCGATGATGGATTGCGCTTGCTGAGTGCGAAGTAGAGCGTGACCAGAAGCGGCAATTCGAGATAGCTGGCCCAGCGGACATGTACCGGAAGAAACACCTGCAGGACGAGCGCCAGCACGACGGCAGCTGGGACAACTCCGCCATAATACTTGTGCACTTCAATGTGCGGCTCTGGCCCGATGTATACTTCGGTGTTTTCCATTCTCTTGCTCTCAACGTCTCATGGAGCGATTACCGCGTGCTTGCCGGAGCCTTGGCCGTCGCGGGCGGTGCGGCTGCCGGCGCCGGACTTGCCTCTGCTTCCTTCCTCAAATTCAATTCCTGCCGAGTGAGCAGGACCAACACTTCTTCTAGCTGGTCGAGATGCGCGGCTGGTTTCAGCAGGATCTGCATGAACGGAGTTTTGCGGTCCGGCGCCACTTGCGCCACCGTTGCGACTGGCAAGTCCTTCGGGAAGATGCGGTCCTGGCCCGAAGTCAGCACCGCCTCGCCGGGCGAAACCTTCGCATCGTTGCTGACGTAATCCATGGATAGTTGCGGCTTGCCCGAGCCTCTTACGACCCCCTGCGTCCGCGTGTTGGCCAGTAGCGCGCCCACGCCGCTCTCCCTGTCGCCGAGCAGCAATACCTGTGAAGTATCCGGGTAGACAGCGAGAATTTTTCCGACAACGCCGTCCGGTGTGATGACTCCCATATCGCGACGCATGCCATCGCGCGAGCCCCGGTCAATATATACGACGAGGCTTCCGGAGTCCGGACTTGCGCCGATCACGCGTGCGGCAGCCATCGGCACGTCAGCATGGGCCTGGCGGAAATTCAGCATGCCGGCGAAGCGGTCGGCTTCGAGTGCGCGGCCCTCCAATTGGGCGTTGCGCACTTTCAACCGGTCCAGTTCGGCGCGCAGAGCATCATTGTCCTGCCTTGTGTGTCGCAAGCTGATGTAGTCGCCCCAGCCGTGCTCGAGGCCATAAATGGTCCAGGAACCCACGCGCTGCACCGGGGAAATCAGTTCCACGGCCCAGACGCGGATCAGCCGCACCCGCCCCTCGCGCTTGATCTGCACAGCGAGCAGCAGCAACTGTGCGACGACGACGCCTGCCAGGAGCGTCAAGGATCTGTGTCGTGAGGGAATCGCAATCATCGAAGAAACTGTCAGCTCTTAGAAATTCGCCGCCGATTCCTGTCGATCGTGACAGCACCGGCGCACTTCCTGAACGCAGCCGAAGGAACTAGCTGGCGGCCGGAATCCGCACACGTCGAAATCTTTTTTTGCGCGCCGCGATTAGTCAATCGAGACCAGCCGCAACAGCCGGAAATCGCTGAGCATCTTGCCCGTGCCGAGCACGACCGATGCCAGTGGATCATCCGCGATTGAAACCGGCAAACCGGTCTCCTCGCGGATCCGCTTGTCGAGATTCTTGAGCAGCGCGCCGCCGCCGGTAAGCACGATACCGCGGTCGCTGATATCGGCCGAGAGCTCGGGCGGTGTGCGCTCGAGCGCGACGCGGCAAGCGTTCAGAATGGTTGCGACGCATTCGGAGAGCGCTTCGCGGATTTCGCTGTCATCAATCGTGACAGTCCGCGGCACGCCCTCGATCAGATTGCGGCCTTTGACTTCCATGGTGAGCGGCTTCTCGAGCGGATACGCCGACCCAATTTCCATCTTGATCTGCTCGGCGGTGCGCTCGCCAACCAACAAATTGTATTTGCGTTTCAGATAG
>JBGPPL010000025.1:0-54175 GCA_041488495.1 Terriglobia bacterium | reverse complement strand
GGAAATGGTGATGCCGGGCGATAACGTGTCGGCGGAGATCAGCCTGATCACGCCGGTGGCTTTGGAGAAAGGGCTGCGGTTCGCGATCCGCGAAGGCGGCCACACGGTCGGCGCTGGCGCCGTCACGGAGATCATCGAGTAGTCTTGAGGAAAGCCGATGCGCGAAATCATTACGTTGCAGTGCAACGATTGCAAAAACCGGAATTACACGACCACCAAGAATCGGAAGAAGCACTCCGACCGGATGGAAACGAAGAAATTTTGCAATACGTGCCGCAAGCACACGGGTCATAAGGAAGTAAAGTAGCCGGGATAGGGGAGTAGGTTCAACGGCTTGCCCTGAGGGCCGGCGAAGCCGGGCCGAAGGGTAGACCAGCAGAGGCGGAGATGCAGAGTGGGACCGAACCTTGGTTCTGCTACATGCTGCGATGCAGAGATGGCTCGCTGTATGTGGGAATGACGAATGATGTCACTGCGCGAGTGGAAAAGCACAATCGGGGATTTGGGCCAGAATTTACGAACAGGCGGCGGCCGGTTGAGTTGATTTGGAGCCAAGAGTTTTTGGATCGTTTAGCGGCTCGCGAGAGAGAAGTTGAGTTGAAGGGTTGGAGCCGGAAGAAGAAATTGGATTTGGTTGCCGGGCTTGAGAAAGGCGAAGGGCGAACCCGAGAGGAAAGGTGCTCAGGGTAGACCCTTCGTGGGAGCCACTGGCTCCCGCTCAGGGTAAAGGGGAGTAGGTTCAACGGTAGACCATCGGTCTCCAAAACCGAGAGTGGGGGTTCGAATCCCTCCTCCCCTGCCACTCCGGCAGCCGATGGGTCGGGCAAGCGAGGGTCGAGAAGGATTTGAGAGAGTCTATGGCGGAAGCGCTGAAGTTGAAGGATGAGGGGGCACGTCGCGGCGGAGGCAACGAGGGGGGCGGGAACTCGATCGCCTTAGCGTTCGAGAAATTTGGCGAATATCCCCGCCGGTGGCGCACTTTTCTACACGAAGTTCGCGTCGAGATGCGCCAGGTGACCTGGCCGACGCGGCATGAAGTTTTTGTAACGACCTGGGTCGTGATTGTCACCGTGGCATTTTTCGGGGTCTTTTTCTTTGGCGTGGATAGCGGCGCCAGCTGGATCGTCCAGCGCGTGATCAAACTTTTCGGGCACTGAGGCAACGATTGGACATGGCGAAGCAGTGGTACATCATCCACACCTATTCGGGATTTGAGAAGAAGGTGAAGGAAAGCCTGGAAAGCCGCGTGGCCGCGTTCGGGCTCCAGGAAAAGATCGGCCGGATGATGATTCCGACCGAAGACGTCGTAGAGGTTCGCGGCGGCAAGAAGCTGGTTTCTTCGCGGATGCTCTATCCCGGCTACGTCCTGGTGGAGATGGACATGGACGACTACACGTGGCACGTCGTCCGCAACACGCCGCGGGTCACGGGATTCGTCGGCTCGGGCGAAACGCCCACGCCGCTTTCGGATACCGAGGTTGAAAATATTCTGCACCGCGTGACCACTTCCGCGGACAGGCCGAAACCCAAGCTGGTGTTCGAGCGCAACGAGCAGGTCCGCATCACCGAGGGGCCGTTCGCCAACTTCACCGGCGTGGTCGAGGACGTCAACGCCGACCGTAGCACGCTGAAGATTTCGGTCACGATTTTCGGCCGCTCGACCCCGGTCGAGCTGGATTTTGCGCAAGTAGAGAAAATCGCCTAGTTCCGCGGCACCACGGAACAGGCTGCACGCAGAGGAATTCGCATGGCGAAGAAAGTACAAGCAACCGTCAAGCTGCAACTGCCCGCCGGGAAGGCCACTCCGGCTCCGCCGGTCGGCACCGCTCTCGGCCCGCAGGGCGTCAACATCATGGATTTCGTCAAGCAGTTCAACGCCAAGACTGCCAAAGAACCCGATGGGATGATCATTCCGGCGCTGGTGACGATCTACAGCGACCGCACGTTTACCTTCATCACGAAGACGCCGCCGGCCTCGGAGCTGCTGAAACGCGCAGCCGGAATCGTCAAGGGATCAGCGGAGCCGAACCGCAACAAAGTCGGCAAGGTGACCCGCAAACAGGTCGAAGAGATCGCCAAGACCAAGTTGCCGGACCTGAATACTACAAACCTGGAGTCCGCCGTGCGCACGGTGATGGGCACCGCGCGCAACATGGGCCTCGAAGTCGAAGGGTAGGAGAAGCGATGGCGCGGAAAATCGGAAAGAATACGGAAAAGGCGCGCAAGCTGGTGGATGCGCGCGCCTACAAACTCGGCGATGCCTCTGAAATCATTAAGAAGGCGCACTTCGTCAAGTTCGATGAAACGGTCGAGCTGGTCGTGAACTTGGGCGTTGACCCGAAGCACTCCGACCAGATGGTGCGCGGCACCGTTGTCCTTCCGCACGGACTGGGAAAAACCAAGCGGGTGCTGGTGATCGCGGGTGGCGAAAAGGTCCGCGAAGCGCAGGATGCCGGCGCGGATTTCGTCGGCGGCGAAGACATGGTGCAGAAAATTCAGGAAGGCTGGACCGATTTCGACGCCGTCATCGCGACGCCGGACATGATGCGGTCCGCCGGACGTCTCGGTAAGGTGCTCGGCCCGCGGGGCCTGATGCCCAATCCGAAGACCGGCACCGTGACCTTCGAGGTCGCGCAGGCCGTCAAGGAAATCAAGGCCGGCAAGGTGGAATTTCGCGTCGACAAGCAGGGCATTATCCATTCGCCGATCGGCAAGATCAGCTTTGACGCTGCCAAGATCGCCGACAACGCGCACGCGCTGATCGGAGCGATTCTGAAAGCGAAGCCCGCGGCCGCCAAGGGCAAGTACGTCAAGAAAGTCACGCTGACCTCCACGATGGGCCCGGGGATCCTGATTGACTCGGCGGAAGTGGAAGCGGCGATTGCCGCGGCGGCCTAAGCGGCGCGATTTGTCCCGCGGCAACGGAAGAGTTTGATCTGTAGAAAGCGGAGCCGGAAATGAAAAAGCGCAGCGAAAAGCAGCAAGACCTCGACAATTTGAAAAGCGATTTGGCGAAAGTATCGACCGTGATCCTGTCGACGTTTCAGGGCATCACGGTGGAAGACGACAACAAGCTCCGCCGCGCCGTGCAGCAGGCAGGCGGACATTACCGCGTCGTGAAGAACACGCTGGCGGAACGCGCCGGCAGCGGAACTCCCATAGAACCCTTGCTGAAGAATTTGGCGGGGACCAATTCAATCGCTTATACGGAAACCGATCCGGTGTCGCTTGCGAAGGCGCTGACGAAAATCGCCAAGGACGTTCCGGCATTCAAGTTCCGCGCGGGTATCGTCGAAGGGCGCGTGCTTTCGATCGCGGAGATTCAGCAACTCGCGTCGCTGCCGTCGAAGGAGGAATTGATCAGCAAGATCATGTTTCTGCTCGGCGCGCCGGCGCAACGAATCGCCTCGGCTCTGGCGGCAGTCAACCGCAACCTGGCCGTCACCGTCAATGAAGCGGTCAAGGCCAACAAGTTCGGATCGGGGTCTGCCCCGGTCGAAACAGTTCAGTAATCTAGATTGCATCTAATAGGAGAGGACAGCGAAATGGCAAACAAGGTGGAAACGATTCTGGAAGAGATCAAGGGCCTCACGCTTCTCGAGGCCGCCGACCTGGTCAAAAAAATGGAAGAGACCTTCGGCGTCTCGGCGGCTGCGGCGGCGCCGGTAATGATGGCGGGTGGCGCGGCGGCGGGCGGCGCGGCCCCGGTCGAGGAGAAGACGGAGTTCTCCGTTGTGCTCACCGACGTGGGCGCGAACAAGATCAACGTCATTAAGGCCGTCCGTGAAGTCACCAGCCTGGGCCTCAAAGAGGCCAAGGACCTGGTTGACGGCGCGCCCAAGCCGATCAAAGAGGGAGTGAACAAGGACGAAGCGGCCACGATCAAGAAGAAGTTCGAAGACGTCGGCGCCAAAGTCGAAATCAAGTAACCCAGTAATTCCGGCGCGAGGCGTCGTGGCTTTGCCAGGATGCCGCGCCCTGAGGGACTCGCTTACGCAATTTGCAACGCCTGATTTTGCAACCTTTACAGTGTCCCGCCGGGACACAGGGCGGCAGTGTCTATTTTGCCGCCTATTCGTGTCCTGGCCCAACCCTGCAGTCTTCATGAGGTCATAGCATGCCGAATGGAAATGGCAATCATCATATGCGAGAGCGTGAACGGCTGGATTTCTCGAAAATTCAGAGCTCCATTCAGATTCCGAACCTGATTGAGGTTCAGAAGAAATCCTACCAGCGGTTTCTTCAGATGGACCTGCTGCCATCCGAGCGCGAGGATGGCGGGCTGCAATCGGTGTTCACGTCGGTCTTCCCGATTCAGGACTTTCGCGGCCTGTCGCAATTGGACTTCGTGGATTACTCGATCGGGAACTGGGAATGCAAGTGCGGCAACCTGAAAGGGCTGCACCACCTGCGCGCCACGTGCCGCAACTGCGGCGCCTCGGTGGTCACCAATCCGTACCAGACCGGCGACGTGCTGTGCTCGAAGTGCGGCACGTTCAACAAGAACACCCCGACGTTCTGCGAGAAGTGCGGCGATCCGGTCGGGATGCAGCTCAAGTACGACGTCAACGAGTGCCAGGAACGCGGCATGACATACGCCGCGCCGCTCAAGGTCACGATCCGCCTGACGATTTACGACAAGGATCCCGACACCGGCGCCAAAAATATCCGGGACATCAAGGAACAGGAAGTTTTCTTCGGCGACATTCCGCTGATGACCGACAACGGCACGTTCGTCATCAACGGCACCGAACGCGTGATCGTCAGCCAGTTGCACCGCTCGCCAGGCGTGTTTTACGAATCGGCCAACAACCGCACGTACTTCCTCGGGAAGATCATTCCCTACCGCGGCTCATGGGTCGAATTCGAATACGACACCAAGAACATTCTTTACGTCCGCATCGACCGCAAGCGCAAGTTCCTCGGCTCAATTTTCCTGCGCGCCCTGGGCATGAAGTCCAACGAGGAAATTCTCCGCACGTTCTACCAGGTCGAGCGCGTCACGCTGCGCGACGGTGAGCTGCACTGGAATCTTTCCGAAGGGTTGATCGATCGCAAGTTGTCGCATGAGATCAAGAGCTCGAAGAACGACGAAGTGCTCGTCGGCGCGCACAAGCGCATCACCGAAGCTTTGTATAAGGAGCTGGTCAAGGCGAAGGTGCCCGCCGCTCACGTTTCGGTTGCGGATCTCGAAGGCGCGTTCACGGTCGCCGATCTGGTGAACCGGCAGACGGGCGAAGTGCTGCTCGAAGCCAACAAACCCCTGACCGGCGAGATCTGGTCGGCGCTCGGCGAGGCCGGCATCACCAATGTGGATGTTTTCTTCCCGGACGGCGACGACGTCGGCATGGTGCTCTCCCGCACGCTTGACAAGGATTCGATCCGCTCGCCGCGCGAAGCGCTGATCGAAATCTATCGCAAGCTCCGCCCGGGAGATCCGCCGACGCTGGAGACCGCCACATCGCTTTTCAACGGCATGTTTTTCGATCCGCGCAAATACGATTTCAGCCGCGTCGGCCGGTTGAAGTTCAATATCAAGTTCGGCCTCGAGACTTCGCTCAACACGCGAACGCTCGATGCGGCGGACTTTGTCGCGTCCATCCGCTACCTGCTGAAATTGCGCAAGAACATCGGCACGGTCGACGACATCGATCATTTGGGCAATCGCCGCGTCCGCGCGGTGGGCGAGCTCCTCGAGAACCAGTTCCGCATTGGCCTGGTCCGCATGGAGCGCGCGATCAAGGAAAAAATGTCGGTGTACCAGGAAATGTCCACCGCCATGCCGCACGATCTGGTCAACGCGAAGCCGGTCATGGCGGCGATCCGCGAATTCTTCGGCAGTTCGCAACTCTCGCAGTTCATGGATCAGACGAATCCGCTCAGCGAAATTACGCACAAGCGGCGCCTGTCGGCCCTCGGGCCGGGCGGGTTGTCGCGCGAGCGCGCCGGGTTCGAGGTCCGCGACGTCCATCCGACGCATTACGGCCGCATCTGCCCGATTGAGACTCCGGAAGGTCCGAACATCGGCTTGATCAGCTCGCTTTCCTGCTACGCGCGGATCAATGAGTTTGGGTTCATCGAGTCGCCGTACCGCAAGGTCAAGGGCGGCCGCGTCATCGACTACGCGCTCATCGTCAACGCCGGCGAAAGCGAATTCAAGGCCGGCGAAATCATCGAGCGCGACAAAGTCGAAGCCGTCAACGAGGAACTCAAGCGCCGCAAAGTCACCTTCGATCCGTATTGTTTCTACCTGTCGGCGTGGGAAGAGGACCGCTACGTGGTCGCCCAGGCCAACGCATCGCTCGACGAGCGCGACCGCATCACCACCGAACTCGTGAACTGCCGGCAGGCCGGAAATTTCGTCCTGAAGCAGCGCGAGGAAGTGGACTACATCGACGTTTCACCGAAACAGCTTGTCTCGGTTGCGGCGAGTCTGATTCCGTTTCTCGAGAATGACGACGCGAACCGCGCGCTGATGGGTTCGAACATGCAGCGCCAGGCCGTGCCGCTGATCCGCGGGGAAGCGCCGCTGGTCGGCACCGGCATGGAGCGTGTCACCGCCCGCGACTCCGGCGCCGTGGTCATCTGCCGCCGTGACGGAATCGTGGACCAGGTGGACTCCGAGCGCATCATCGTGCGCGTCGAATCCGACCATTCGGGCGTGCTCTCCCGCGAAGTCGGCGCCGACATCTACCAGCTCATCAAGTTCAAGCGTTCGAACCAGAATACATGCATCAACCAGAAGCCGCTGGTCCGCGTTGGCGACCGCGTCAGTCAGGGCCAGGTGCTGGCCGACGGGCCCTGCACGGAGCGCGGCGAGCTGGCGCTCGGCCGCAACGTTCTGGTCGCGTTCCTCCCGTGGCGCGGCTACAACTTCGAGGACGCGATCCTGGTCAGCGAAAAGCTGGTCAAGGACGACTACTACACATCCATCCATATCGAAGAATACGAAATCGAAGCGCGCGACACCAAGCTTGGCCCCGAGGAAATCACACGCGATATTCCCAACATCAGCGAGATGTTCCTTCGCAACCTCGACGAAAGCGGCGTGATTCGCATCGGCGCCACCGTGCGTCCCGGAGACATCCTGGTCGGCAAAGTTACCCCCAAGGGCGAAACCACGCTGACGCCGGAAGAAAAACTGCTGCGCGCCATCTTCGGTGAAAAGGCCGGCGATGTTCGCGACGCGTCGCTCTACTGCCCGCCGGGCATCGAGGGCACCGTCGTGGACGTCAAGATCTTCTGCCGCAAGGGCGCGGAAAAAGACGAACGGCACAAAGCCATTGAGGCCTCTCAGGTTTTCAAGCTGGAGAAAAACCTCTCCGATGAAATCCGGATCCTTACCGACGAGCGCTTGAAGCGGCTCTCGGCGCTGCTCGACGGCAAAGAATTGACGGCCGACTTGCACGACGAGAAAACCAACAAGCGGCTGATCACCAAGGGCACGGAACTCACCCGGGAAATCATCGAGAAGATCGCGACGCGGAACCTCAAGCGGCTGAAACTTACCGACAAGGACCCGCTGCTCATCGAAAAGATCGATGAAATCGAGGAGATGACCTCACGCCAGATCGATGTGCTCCGGAAGATCACCGAGGAGCGCAAGGAAAAGCTGCGGAAGGGCGACGAACTGCCTCCCGGCGTCATCAAATTAGTGAAGTGCTACATCGCCATGAAGCGCAAGCTCTCGGTCGGCGACAAAATGGCCGGCCGCCACGGCAACAAGGGCGTGATCGCGCGCATCGTTCCGGAAGCGGACATGCCCTATCTGCCCGACGGCACACCGGTGGAGGTCGTGCTCAACCCGCTTGGCGTTCCTTCGCGTATGAACGTCGGCCAGATTCTCGAAACACATCTCGGATGGGCCTCGAAGGAGCTCGGCCGCAGTATCGCGCGCCTGCTCAACCAGAACGGAAAAGCGGAGGCGATCCGCCGCTGGTTCCGCGAAGTGTTCTCCGACACGGCCATCTGGAAGACGCTGGTGAATCTCGACGACGAAACGTTGCTCGAATACGCCGACAGCTTCCGCGAAGGTATCCCCATGGCGACGCCGGTGTTTGACGGCGCGCGCGAAACGGAAATCCGCCACTTGCTCGAAGTGGCCGGACTGCCCCACGCCGGCAAGGTCACGCTGTGGGACGGCATGACCGGCGAGGAGTTCGCGCAGCAGGTCACCGTCGGCTACATCTACATGTTGAAGCTGTCGCACCTAGTCGACGACAAAATCCATGCGCGCTCGATCGGGCCGTACTCGCTCATCACGCAGCAACCCCTCGGCGGCAAGGCGCAGTTCGGCGGCCAGCGCTTCGGCGAAATGGAAGTCTGGGCGCTCGAGGCTTACGGCGCGGCGCACATCCTTCAGGAATTGCTTACGGCGAAATCGGACGACGTGTACGGCCGCGCGAAGATTTACGAGGCCATCGTGAAGGGCGAACCCGGCATCGAGCCGGGCGTCCCCGAATCGTTCAACGTCCTGGTCCGCGAGTTGCAATCGCTTTGCTTGGACGTGGAATTGATGAAACGCCAAAAACCGGTGGAAAAAGCCGCCGCCGACTAGTTTCCTGGCCCCGCATGCGGGGCCAGCGTCGCGCGTCACGGTGTTTCGTGCCCGGGACGGCGACATCGGGTTTTTGCAGGTTTGTTTTCTTACTCCCGGTCATCCGGGATGGCTCCGGCGCGAACCGCCGGAGCAGGAGGAACGCACCTTGTATCGAAGCAGCCCTTATGATCGTGCCAGTCTGATTGCCGATTTTGATTCCATCCGGATTAGCTTGGCGAGTCCGGAGAAGATCCGCTCCTGGTCTCACGGCGAAGTCACCAAGCCGGAGACCATCAACTACCGCACTTTTAAACCGGAACGGGATGGCCTGTTCTGCGCCAAGATCTTTGGCCCCGTCACCGACTGGGAATGCCTCTGCGGGAAGTACAAGCGCATGAAGCACCGCGGGGTGATCTGCGACAAGTGCGGCGTAGAAGTTACGCTCAGCAAGGTCCGCCGGGAACGCCTCGGCCACATCGAACTGGCGTCACCCTGCTCTCACGTCTGGTTTTTCAAGGGCCTACCGTCGCGCATCGGGTATCTGCTGGACATTTCCATGCGCGACCTCGAGCGCATTCTTTACTTTGAAGGCTACGTCGTCATTGATACGGGCGATGTTCCGGGCATCAAGGAACGCGAGATGCTCCCCGAGGAAAAATATCGCGAACTGCAAAAGGATTTTGCCGGGCAGTTCCGCGCGCAAATGGGCGCGGAAGCCATCAAGGAACTCCTGAAGCGCGTCGAAGTCGAGAAGCTCTCCGAAGAGCTCCGCGAAAAGATGAAGACGGACCCGAGCCTGCAGAAGCGCATCAAGTACGCGAAGCGCCTGAAAGTGCTCGAATCGTTCCGCAAGAGCGGCAACAAGCCGGAATGGATGATTCTGGACGTCCTGCCGGTCCTGCCGCCGGAGTTGCGCCCGCTGGTGCCTCTGGATGGCGGCCGCTTCGCCACTTCCGATCTGAACGATCTCTACCGCCGCGTCATCAATCGCAACAACCGCCTGAAAAAGCTGATGGAGCTGCACGCGCCGGACGTCATCGTGCGCAACGAAAAGCGCATGCTTCAGGAAGCCGTGGACGCGCTGTTCGATAACGGCCGCCGTGGCCGCGTTCTGCGCGGCACCAACAACCGCCCGCTCAAGTCGCTCTCCGACACACTCAAGGGAAAGCAGGGCCGTTTCCGCCAGAACCTTCTCGGAAAGCGCGTGGACTACTCCGGACGCTCGGTCATCGTCGTCGGCCCCGAGCTGAAGTTGCATCAGTGCGGCTTGCCGAAGAAAATGGCGCTTGAGCTATTCAAGCCGTTTATCTACCACCGTCTGGAAGCGCAGGGGCACTGCACGACGATCAAGCAGGCAAAGGAAATGGTCGAGCAGCAGGACCCCGTCGTCTGGGACATCCTCGAAGAAGTGATTCGCGAGCATCCGGTGCTGCTCAACCGCGCTCCGACGCTCCACCGCCTCGGCATTCAAGCATTTGAGCCGGTGCTGGTCGAAGGCAAGGCGATTCGCATCCATCCGCTGGTCTGCACGGCGTTCAACGCCGATTTCGACGGCGACCAGATGGCCGTGCATATTCCGCTCTCGCCCGAGGCGCAAGTGGAGGCCTCGATATTGATGCTCTCCTCCAACAACATCCTGTCACCGGCCAACGGCCTGCCTCTTGCCGTACCGACGCAGGACATGGTGCTCGGCATCTATTACCTGACCAAGTCTAAGCCCGGCGCCAAGGGCGAAGGCCGCGCGTTTGGTTTGACCGAAGAAGTCGTCCTGGCTCTCGAATCCGGCGAAGTCGAGTTGCTCACGCCGATTCGCCTCCGGTACGAAGGCGAAGTCATTGACCTCGCCGCTGCCTATGACGATCAGGACGTGCCGCACGCCGAGCCTGTCTTGATGAAACGCCAGTTCATCAACACCACCGTTGGCCGCGTGATCTTCAACGATCACCTGCCGAAGGAGATGCCGTTCATCAACGGCTTGATCAAGAAAAAAGGCGTGCAACAGCTTTGCTATTACTGCTACCTGCGTTTCGGCCTCAAGCGCACCGTGCAGATGCTCGATGAGCTGAAAGAACTGGGCTTTCTCTACGCCACCAAGTCGGGAATCTCCATCGGCATTGACGACATGGTGATCCCGGGCGACAAGTTCTCGCTGGTGGAGAACACGGAAAAGGAAGTCGTCAAGGTGCAACAGCAATACCTGGACGGCGCCATCACCAACGGCGAGCGCTACAACAAAGTCATCGCCATCTGGAGCGATGTCACCGAAAAAGTGGCGGAGCAGATGTTCAAGGCCTTGGAGCGCCAGGACAAGGAAGGCATCATCAACCCGATTTACGTGATGGCCGACTCCGGAGCGCGCGGATCGAAACAGCAAATCCGCCAGCTCTCCGGAATGCGCGGCTTGATGGCCAAGCCCTCGGGCGAAGTCATCGAGACGCCGATCACCTCGAACTTCCGCGAAGGCCTCACCGTGCTGCAGTACTTCATTTCGACTCACGGAGCACGTAAGGGTCTGGCCGACACGGCGCTCAAGACCGCCGATTCCGGATACCTCACCCGCCGTCTGGTGGACGTCGCTCAGGACGTCATCATCAGCGAAATTGACTGCGGCACCGCAGACGGCATCTACGTCGAGCCCATCACCGAAGCCGGCGTCGAAGTCGAGCCGTTGCGCGACCGCGTCGTCGGCCGCGTCTCGCTCGACAAGATCAAGGACTACGAAGGCAACATCATCGTCGACGTCAACCAGGAAATCAGCGAAGAACTGGCCAATGCGATTCAGGCCGCGGGCATCGAGCGCGTCAAGATTCGCTCCGTGCTGACTTGCGAGTCCCGCCGCGGGGCCTGCGCCCGCTGCTATGGCCGCAACCTTGCCACCGGACGCACGGTCGAGCTCGGCGAAGCGGTCGGCGTCATCGCGGCGCAATCAATCGGCGAGCCGGGCACCCAGCTCACCATGCGCACGTTCCACATCGGAGGAACGGCCACTCGCATTACCGAGCAGTCGAAGCTCGAGTCCCGCAACAGCGGCTTCGTTCGCTTCATCGATCTGAATGTCGTGCGTGGCCGTGGTGAACACTTGATCTCCATGAACCGCAGCGGCTTGATCGCCATCGTGGACGAAAAGGGACGCGAGAAGGAACGCTACCACGTCGTGTATGGTGCGCGGCTCCGTGTCGAAGAAAACCAGCCGGTCAAGCTCGGCGAAATCCTGGCCGAGTGGGACCCGTACACCTTCTCGATCCTGACCGAAGTCGGAGGCACCATCCAGTTCAAGGACCTCCAGCCCGGCATCACCATAGAAGAACAAGTGGACGAAGTCACCGGGCTGTCGCAGCTTGTCGTCACGCTGCCGCCGGGCGATGAGAAGCATGCGCCAACCATTCTGGTCCGCGACTCGGCCGGCCGCACTCGCAAGAAATACTTGATGCCCTCGCGAGCCCACTTGATGGTGCAGGATGGCGACGAGGTGCAGCCGGGCGACGTTCTTGCGAAGATCCCGCGAGAGACCACCAAGACGAAGGACATCACCGGAGGCCTCCCGCGCGTCGTCGAACTGTTCGAAACCCGCAAGCCCCGCGACCCCGCGGTCATCAGCGAGATCGACGGCGCCGTGAAGTATGGCGAGATCAGCAAGGGCTTGCGCAAGATCTACGTCGAAAGCGAGGATGGCAAGACGCAGAAGGAGTATTCCATCATCCGCGGCGTCCATATCAACGTGCAGGAAGGCGAACACGTCAAGGCCGGCGAGCCTTTGATCGACGGGCCGCTCAACCCGCACGACCTGCTCGCCGTCCTCGGCGAAAAGTATACCCAGGCCTATCTGGTCAATTCGATCCAGGAGGTTTACCGTCTGCAGGGCGTCAACATCAATGACAAGCACATCGAGACAATCGTTCGCCAGATGATGCGCTGGGTCAAAGTCGAGGACGTGGGCGACACCGGCTTCCTCCTCGAGGAGCAGGTGGACAAGTTCCGCTTCCGCGAGGAGAACGATCGCATTATCAGCGAAGGCAGCCGGCCGGCTACCGGGCGGCCGCTGCTGCTCGGCATCACAAAAGCGTCGCTCTCGACCGATTCGTTCATCTCCGCAGCCAGCTTCCAGGAGACCACGCGCGTTCTCACCGAGGCCGCCGTCGCCGGCAAGGTGGATTACCTGCGCGGCCTCAAGGAAAACGTCATCATGGGCCGCCTGATCCCGGCGGGTACAGGGCTCGAGCGATACCGCAACATCGAGCTGTTGACCGAAGTTCCTCCGATGCCGCCGCAGGAAGCGATGATTCCTCCGGCCGAACTCTCCCCCGAGGAGGCTGCAGCGCTCGAATTCCTGCGCAAGGATACCGACGCGCTGGCGGAAGGTTCGGACTAAGCGGCCACCAATATCGAGTAGAACACCACGGGCGTCCCGGCAGGCCGGGACGCCCGTTTATATTGGGAATCAATACCTTAGAGCGCGAGCAGAGAAGCCGCCACTTCAACCCGATCGTGGCATCATTTCTTTCGTGCAAAGTCTTGCAAGCAACCATCCTGCCAGACCCTGTTAACAACTTCGCCATGCTCCTCTTGCACTTTCGTTGCTCCGCCGCGCGGTTCATCCCATAATTCTTTGGCAAGGTCCTCCTCCTGCTCCTTCGCCGGATGGAAGGCGCCTTCCAACACAAGATTGATGACCAAGACGTCCACGCCACGCGCGGGAGACTCGGCCGAATCGCCTTCGGTCACCTTGGACCGTGACCGGCTAACTCTCCGGGAGCGGGGAGTTTGGCGTTTGGCGTTACTGCTGCTCGGCACCCTGGCGATTGCCCTGGCGGTCACTTCGTGGGACCTAATCCGCGCGATGCCTTATAATCTCGAGGCGCTACCAGTGGGCTTGGTTGTTCTGGTGGCCTTGTTTGTCGCTTACGCGTGGAGCAAGACGCACGAAATCTCGGAGTTGCGGGGGCTTGTCCGCGGGATCGAACACCGCGCCAGCTCCGGGCATAATAATGAGCAGCTCGACCAGCTCTTTTCACTGATCTCCAGGTCTCAGCAGGGCTACCGCGATCTGATCGATACCTTCGAGGACCTGCTGTTCTCCGTCACGCTCGATGGCAAGATTCTTACCGTAAACCGAAGCTTTGCCAATCTGCTGAACCTGACTTTCGCCGATGTGGTTGGCCGTCCGTTGGATGAGTTTCTCGAATTTCCCGACTCCGGCGGCCGCAATGCTGTGGAGCAATGGCTGCCACGTTTCCTGGAGCACCGCCATTGGACAGGGGTCGTCCGAGCGAAAGCGAAGCAACGGGGCTCGACGCATTATTTTGATTGTGTTTTCCATGCGATTGTTCGTGACGATGTAGTCCATGGCATCAGCGGTTTTGCCCGTGACATCACCCGCGAGCGCGAAAACGAAACACGTTTCACGGACCTGTTTGAAACGCTCCAGGAAGGCGTCTATCTGGCCTCGGCCGATGACCGCATCACCGAGGTGAACCCGGCCCTGGCGCATATGCTTGGGTTCGCGGGCAAGGAAGATATCCTCAATTTGGAGCTTTCGTCGTTCTACCAGAACGCGGCGGATCGCGCCGGGGAACGCGCCAAACTGGACGAACTTGGATTCCTTCGCGCCCGCGATATCACTCTAAAACACCGGCAGGATGGCCGTGAAGTCGTTGCGTTGCACACGACCGCAGCCGTCCGCGATCCCTCGGGCAAGTTTGTGCGGTATCAAGGCACGTTTGTGGACGTCACCGAGCAGCGTGAAATGGAGCGCCGCCTGCATCGCGAACAGGAGTTCGCGCGCCGCCTGATGGATAGCTTCCCCGACGTCGTTGTCGCGCTCGATACCGAAGCGCAATACACCTTCGCAAGCCCTCAGCTTCTGGATGCTCTCGGCTATCAGCCCGAGGATCTGATCGGAAAGAAACTTGGCGGCCACACCGATCCGCAGGACCGCGCCGCCATGCTGGAACTGTTCAATGATTTGATCTCCGGACGCCGCTCGAATGGCCAGATCGAATATCGCACGCAGCACAAGAACGGCACATGGCGGCTGTTCCGCGCCTCCGCGCGGCCTCTCCAGGATGAAACGGGCCGCACCACGGGGATCATCGCCTCGGCGCGCGATATCACCGACCAGCAGCGGCTCCAGCAGCAGTTGATTCAGTCCGAGCGGCTCGTGGCCATGGGTCAGATGATCGCCGGAGTCGCGCACGAGCTCAACAATCCTCTCACGGCCATCCTGGGGGTCACGGAATTGATGCGCGATCAGACGGCCGACGAAACTTCGCGCCGCCAGCTCGATCTGGCGCACCGCCAGGCGCGCCGCGCCGCGCACATTGTCCAGAGTCTGCTCGTCTTTTCGCGTCCCGCGAAGCCGCGCAACACCCTGCTCCACCTGGGTGACCTGCTGCAGCGCACGCTCCAGCTCCACGAACATTCCCTGCGGTCCAACCACATTCAGGTGGATCTCGCGGCGCGGCCGGACCTTCCCACCGTGCTCGGCGATTCGAATCAGTTGACGCAAGTCTTCCTGAATTTGATCGTGAACGCCGAGCAGGCTGTCCGGGAGATTCGGGACCAGGGCACGCTCCGCATTCGCTTGGGTGTCGTCGGCGACCGTGTGTTGATCACGTTCCAGGATGACGGCGTCGGCATCCGCCGGGAGACTTTGCCGCGAATATTCGATCCGTTCTTTACCACCAAGCGTCCGGGGCGCGGCACCGGACTCGGTCTCAGCATCTGCATGGCGATCATCCGCGAACATAACGGCGACATTTCGGCGCAGCCGCTGCCCGATGGCGGCTCGGTCTTCACCGTGTCGCTGCCCGTCTGCACGCAGGCGGTTTTGGTCGCCGAAACGAATCCCGCTCCGCTCAGCCGCACGGAAGCGCCGGCAACCGCTGCGGCTCCGCTCACGGGAAAACGAATCCTGGTCGTGGACGATGAGGCAGGCATCCGCGAACTCGTGGCAGATAGCCTGGGTGCCCGCGGCATTCCCGTGGACTGCGCCGCTTCCTCCGAGCAGGCTCTGGAACTCGCTGCCCGGCACACCTACGACGCGATCCTCTGCGATCTAAATTTGGAATCCGAGTCGGGCCTGGCCGTATCCGGCTTCGAAGTTCACGACCGCATTATTGAGAATTTGGCGTCCCGTTCCGCAGCACAGCCGCCCTTCATCTTCATGACCGGCGATCTCGTAGACTCCGCTGCAAACGAACAAGTCGGCCACCAAGGCAGCCGCTTTCTCCAGAAGCCCTTCCGCATCGCGGATTTGCTTTCACTGCTCAGCGAATCTCTTTCTCCCGCCGCGGTCCTCCAGCCGAAGAACAGCTCCTCCAAATAGAACGGCAGGGATTATGATCTATCAATTCTTGGGCGGGCTTCTACTCTGTGGGTTCCTTATATTGGACACCTTCGTCCGGCTGAGAATGAAGAGTATTGGATCCAAATGGATTTTCCTTCGAGGGGGGACTTTCAACTACAGCGAGTATCTTAGGGTCCGAGCCAAGCACGGATGGTCAGCATGGCCGGTCCTTATGCTCTTGGTGATGGTTATCGCGGGCATCACGCTTATCATTATAGGCATGGTTGCCCGCTACGGTTTCAGTCCAACGCACTCTTGACTGACACGAGTTTCAACTTGTGCTTGGCGGCAGCCTTTGAACGATTTTGACCTGTCAGGTGCGCCGGCCTTCGGCTTTTGAAGGCTGGGCTCTTCTTTCTGACGCGCACGCGGCTAGGGTTTGGCGGGTTGCTGCCAGTCCTGCTAGGGATGGAACACCGTAGCCCACCGCGGACCCTTCACTTCGTTCAGGGCAAGCGCGGTGGGGGATGGAGTACGATAATATAGAGCCCCGAAGGGGCGAAACAGTTTGTTCAGGCGGGCTCCAAGTAGAGCCCGCACCCGAGGCACATTCCTTTTCCCGGAACCACGTCCATTTGGTCTTCAGCACCAAGGACCGCCGCAAAACCATTGCGAAAGAATGGCAGCCGCGATTGTGGGCTTACCTGGCCGGGATTTGTAAGAATCACGAGATGATTGCCCTGGCGGTCGGCGGGACGGAGAACCAAATACACATCTTGTTGCATCTGCCGCCGAAGCTCGCGCTGGCCAAGGCTGTGCTTCTGCTGAAAGCGAATTCGTCGAAATGGATGGGCGAACGGGGAAGAGATTTTTCATGGCAGGAAGGATACGGAGCATTCAGCGTCAGTTCATCGAACCTCGACCAGGTAACCCGATATATCGAGAACCAAGAGGCTCACCACCGGAAGACCAGTTTCGAGGACGAATTTCGCGCACTGCTTCGGAAGCATGGCGTGGATTACGACCCCAAATATATTTTTGGTTAGCTATATGTCGCCCCTGGGGGGCTTGGCGCTTCTCGCAAACGCGTACCCACCGCTACCCCTTCACTTCGTTCAGGGCAAGCGCGGTGGGCTACGATCTTTCGTCCCTGGCGGGACTGGCAAGAGGATGTGTCGCCCCTGCGGGGCTTGGCACTTCCCGCAAACGCGTACTTTCGGGTGCCACGGCCTTCGGTTTTTGAAGGCTGGGTCTTTTCCTTCTGACGTGCTCCCCAGTTTCCGAGCACCTGAAAACGCGGCATTCCGAGTGCTATTTCTGGGATTTTGTACCCGGCGGGTCGATGCCGAAATCCCAGACGTAGGAGTTGATGCCTTCGCTGGTCATTTCGACGAACGCGTATTCGCCCGGTTCGAGGCGCTGGTCGACGGTGTAGCGGAAGACGCCGCGCGCGGGCGTCCAGGTTTGAAACTCGATGTCCGTTGTTTGGTGGGTTTCTTGGCCAGACATGTGGATGCTGATGTTTTCGAGCACCCGGTGATCGCCCTTGACCTGCGCCCGAAGAAGCCTGAAGCGCGGCTCGCGCTCATCGGCGGGACGCATGAAGAATTCGGGCTCGGCTGTGGTAAGGCGCAATGCCGCATGTGCGTCGGAGATTTCTAGCGTCATCTTGCGCGGGATAAGCGGCACGCCGCTTAGGATCCTCTCGGCTTCGCGGCCTTTCGACAGCTTGGAAGTCGCCCGGCTCTGCTTCATTTCATAAATCAGCTTGTCTTCGAGGGAGTAGAATCCGACTCCATCCGGCAGAAACAGCCCCGGCTTGATTTCGAGGCTGCGGTCCACGTTGATGTCTTTGGTGCGTTCGGCCACTTCGGTCGCATGGATTCTTGCTTTCAATTCCATGTCTTGCCGAGATTGCTCGGCTTCGGCCTTTTGGGTTGCGTCCCAGTCCACCAGTTTCGTCGGAATCTCTTCCCAGGCGGAGCGCTCGACGCTCCAGTACCGGACGCGGTCGCCCTGCACCGAATATTCGCGCACAAGCTGGAAGGTTCCGTCGGCCAGCACAAGTTTTTTCCCTTTGGGCAGCGGGACGCGAATCGCCCCTTGCGCCTGCCCGGGCTTCGAATCCGCATTCTGGGCAACCTGAGGGATGCTCCGAATCTTTGGCGCCACGGCGAGCAGCGCCGCGAATGCAATCGCGATTGGCGCCGTGCGGTTTATTTTTCGGCGGGCTGCAAGTGCAGCCCGCTCCCGTGTGCCTTTGTGTCGCATGGCTCTTGCTCTGATTCTACGATGCTAGTTCGACCGAATAGGTCTTCCTTTATGGTGTGAGCATAGCCCTGCTGGGTTGCCGCACGCAACGCCCTGGAACGAAAGGCGCAACCAGCGGTACGCAACTATCTTGTTGGCGGGCTCCAAGTAGAGCTCGCACCCGATCATTCCGGCGGGCTCCAAGTGGAGCCCGCACCCGATGTTCGTTTACAGCTCCGCACCACCAGCCTGTTCGAAGGCATGGGCTAGCTGGAATACTCGTTCCTCGCCGAAGGCGGGGCCATAAATTTGCAGACCGACGGGCAGGCCCTCGGCGGTTTTGCCGCTGGGAATCGAAATGCCTGGAACCCCCGCGAGCGATCCTGTAACCGTATAAATATCAGCAAGATACATCTGAAGGGGGTTTGAGGTGCGTTCGCCCAGACGGAACGGGGGAACGGGCGAGGTAGGCGTAATGATGGCGTCCACTTTTTCGAACGCTTCGCGGAAATCGCGCGCGATGAGCGAGCGGACTTTTTGTCCCTTCAGGTAGTACGCGTCGTAGTAGCCCGCCGAGAGGATGTACGTCCCCAAGACGATGCGGCGCTTCACTTCGGCGCCGAAGCCACGTCCACGCGTCTTTTGATACATCTCGATGAGCGTCGCGCCCGGAACACGCGGGCCGTAGCGGACGCCGTCGTAGCGGGCCAGATTCGAACTAGCCTCGGCGGTGGCGATGATGTAATACGCCGCAATGGCATAGTCGGTATTCGGCATGCGGATTGACACGCGCCGGCAACCGAGTTTCTCAAGCAGCCGAATCCCCGCCTCGACTTTCTGCCGCACTTCGGGATCGATGCCTTCGGCGAAGTAGTCGTCGGGGATGCCAATGCGCAGCCCGGCCAGCGGACGACCCAGCGCGGCGGCGTAATCGGGCACCGGCACGGCTGCGGAAGTCGAATCCAGGGGATCGCGCCCAGCGATCACGGACATCACGATGGCAGCATCGCGGACAGTACGCGCGAATGGGCCAATGCGGTCGAGCGACGACGCGTAGGCAATCAGGCCGTAGCGCGAAACGCGGCCGTAGCTTGGATTCAGCGCCGCGACGCCGCAAAACGAGCCGGGCTGGCGAATTGACCCGCCCGTATCAGTGCCCAGAGCCACTACAGCCAGCCCTGCAGCAACCGCTGCGCCCGACCCGCCACTCGACCCGCCGGGAACGCGGTCGGTGGCGACAGGGTTGCGCACCGGGCCGTAGGCGGAGTTTTCGGTCGAACTGCCCATGGCGAACTCATCGCAGTTGGTCTTGCCGAGAATGATCGCGCCGGCGTGTTCGAGGCGTGTGACCGCCGTGGCGTCGTAGGGGGGCTTGTAACCCTCCAGAATGCGCGAACCGCACGTGGTGGGAATGCCATGCGTGCTGATGACGTCCTTCACCGCCAGCGGCACGCCCGCTAGCGGCGGCAGCGCCTCACCGCGCGCGATGGCGGCGTCGATGCGGCCGGCCTGGGCATAAGCGCGTTCGGGTGAAAGCGCGAGATAAGCGTTCAGCTCGGGATTGCGCTGCTCGATGCGCGCGTAGTATTCCTTCACCAGTTCGCGCGCGGAGATTTTCCTGGCGTCCAGCGCCGCCCGAACCTCCGGAATTGTCCATGCCGTCGCGGCGCTCACTTTTCGATCACCCGAGGCACACGGAAATAGAGCTGGGCAGGATCGGGCGCGCCGCGAAGCACCTCAGTGATCACGTCCGAGCGCACGACGATGTCTTCACGAAGCGCTGAGTCATCCGCCGAGGCAGCGAGCACCTGCGCCATCGGCTCGACGCTCGAAGTGTCGATCTCATTCAGTTTGTCGATGTAGGTGAGAATGTCGTCGAGCTGGCCGCGATACGTCTCGACTTCGGCGTCTGTCAGCTCCAGATTCGCCAGCGCCGCTACTTTCAACACATCTTCCCTAGTGATTTTCATGTTCTTTCCAGGCTGGAGATTTTAACACAGCCGCGCGGCCCTTCCGGCGATAGCGTCGGGCCGACGGGAACGCTGAGTGAGAAGCCCACAGGCCAGAGTTGGAGCGGGAAAAACAAATTCTGGATTCAGGTTCCACTGGGAGCGGCGTTCGGTTCTTCAGATACCGGTCCACGATGGCGCCGGCGGTGCGATAGGTGAGGGCGAGGATGGTTGACGTAGGATGGACGGACCCTGATTCCGAATCGCGCCTGTTGGGTGTACACTTGGGGCACTCTTCGAGCAATCGGCCCCCGGGATGCGATCGGCGCAGGTGCGCAGATGAAACTGGCTCGGAACATCCCTCCTTTCACGCTTCTCTTGATTCTGTTGCCGTCTGTGGTGTGGCCCCAGAATAATCCCCCGTCTAGGGACCCGGTCTTTCGGTCCGCGAGGAAAGCCCAACAGGAGGGCCGACTCGCCGACGCCGAAAAGATTCTCAACGATCGAATCCACGCCATTGAACAAGCCGAACCAAACAGCCCGCAACTGGTACCGTACCTAAACTTGCTCGCGATGATTTCCCGCATAAAGCGACAGGACTCGGATGCCCACGCCATCTATAAACGCCTCCTCGAGATCGACCGATCAGCGTTCGGACCTGGTGACAGCCGCAGCCTGCGCGATCTTATGAATGTTGCAAGCACGCTTGGCCCTGGAAAAAACGAGGGAAAAGAGCAGCTTCTTAAACAAGCCCTTGACCTAGCGCTCCAGAATCCGAAACCAGCTCCTGACACAATGGCCGCGATCCTAGGCAATCTTGCAGCCCTCTATCAAGCCGAGCAACGCTGGTACGACGCCGAGCCTTTGGCGGAGCAAGGCTTGAAGATCTGCGCTTCGGTGTCGCTATTGCCCGGACCCTGTGAGTCTCTTCAAAGAACGCTTGCGGAGGTCTACCGCGGTGAAGGCAGAACCGTCGATGCCGGCCAACTGTCTGCCAGCAACATGGACGCCGACTTTCCACCCGAACTGGATGCCCTTAATAAATCTGCACGGCAGTACGAGAAAGACGGACTCTATGTGGAGGCTGAACACACGTACCGGCAAGCTGCAGCCTGGATTGAAGCGCACCCAAGGTGGACTGGAGGGAAAATACCCGCGGACCTGACAAGTATGCTCCCGATGGAATACGACGGGATCGGCCGAGTCCTTGAGAAGCAGGGCCGGAACGAACTTGCGGAGGAGTCTTACAAGAAAGCGATTGCATCGCAGGAAGCAAAAGCCTCCGAGAATCCGATTTTCGTCCTCTCTTTCAACTTTTCGGGGTTAATGGATCTTTATCGAAAAGAGGGCCGCCTCAACGAACTGGAGCCTATCATCCAACACGCGCTCGAACTCCAGGAAAAATTCGTCGGAGAATCGAGCACCGACGTGGCCCGAACGCTCGAGACGCTTACAGAGTTATACAAGCAGGAAGGCAAATATAAGCAAGCCGAACCTCTCTACGAGCGGGCTCTGAAAATTGAAGAAGCCAATCTGGGACCCACCAATCCGCAATCGCTATCCACACTTTCTTCTTACGCTGACCTTCTGCTTAAACTGCAAGAAGATGCAAAAGCCGCTGAACTCCAGTCGCGCATTAAAGGGATCGAGAAAAAGCAAGCAGAACACTGACCTACTAGAAGATTATCTAAGCCAACGG
The DNA here is from genome assembly GCA_041488495.1 of Terriglobia bacterium. Classification (GTDB taxonomy): domain Bacteria; phylum Acidobacteriota; class Terriglobia; order Acidiferrales; family UBA7541; genus Palsa-360. The sequence goes on along the minus strand of JBGPPL010000025.1, from coordinate 32,453 downwards.
CGCCGGTTTTTTCAAGTACCGGTCGATGATGGCGTCGGCGGTGCGGTAGGCGAAAGCGAGAACCGTCGGCGTGGGATTTGCCGAGCCGTTGTTAGGGAACATGGACCCGCCAAGCACGAAAAGATTCGGCGCTTGCCAGTGCTGCCCGTAGGTATTCACAACGGAATGTTCGGGCGATGTGCCCATGATCGTGCCGCCCTGCACGTGCGTGGACTGGTAGCGGCGCGTGTCATAGTGGCCGTACGGAGAGCCGGGAGCGATCTCTTTCGCGCCCATAGCGCGGGCCAGCTCCACGCCCTTGGCGATGGCGAACTCGACCATCTTGTGCTCGTTTTCGCGCCAGTCGATTGTTAGCCGCAGCAGCGGATCGCCCAAGTTGTCCTTGTACGTAGGGTCGAGGTCCATGTAGTGGTCTTTGTAGGGGATGTGCTCGCCCGCGAAGGCCACTGAACCCACTCGGTCGTACCAGTAGACGGACGCTTTCTTCCACTCCGCGCCCCAGCGCGCCTTCACGGAAGGTGGCAGGGCGCCGAAGCCCGTGATCGGTTGAGTGCCCTGACCGATGCCGCCGAATGTTCCACCGCGCAGGAAGGGCAGATTGCTGTGGTCGGCCACGTCGCCGTCAAAGTCACCGATGCGAATCCCGGAGGGCGAAGCACCCATGAAACGGTTGAGTGGTTTCTCAAAAAACGCCTGCGCGGCACTGAAGCTGACCTGGTGCGTGAGGTTGCGGCCGACGACGCCCTTTCCAGTCGCGGGGTCGTAGCGCTCGCCGATGCCGGAGAGCAGCAGCAGGCGCGTGTTGTTGAACGTAAACGAGCCGAGGAAGACCAGATCGGCGGGCTGGAACACCTCCTCGCCGCTCGCATCGATGTAACTCACCCCGGTTGCGCGCCCGACACCATTCGGCCCTTTTTCATAAACGATGCGCCGGACGTAGCAGCCATTCTGAAGCTTGATGCTCGGTTGCTTCTCGACGAGCGGCAACAGCGTATTCGTCGGCTGGGCCTTGGCGCCGATCATGCACCCGAAGTTGTGACAGAAACCGCAGTAGACGCAGCCGGGCCGCGAGACGCCGTCGGGATTCGTGTAAGCGGTGCTGATCGTCGCGCCGGGATTGGGGTACGGATGATAGCCGAGGGACTTGGCCGCGCCTTCGAAGAGCGTAGCATAGTACGGAAGCTTTGTCGGCGGCGTGGGGTATTCCTCGCTGCGCGGGCCTTCAAAGGGGTTGCCGCCGTCGATCAACTTGCCGCGGATGTTGCCGGCCTTACCGGAAACGCCCACCAGCTTGTCGGCCCGAGTGTAGTAGGGTTCGATCTCTTTCCAGGTGATGCCCCAGTCTACGACCGCGTGGTCTTCCGGGAGCTTCTTCACTCCGTACTTTTCCTTGGTGCTCTTGAGCAGTTCGAAAACGTCAGGAAGATGGCGGGGGAAAGTGGCGCCCCAGTGTTCGCCGGCGCCGCCGGTGCCCTGGCCCGGCAGAAACGAACCGAGCTGGCGGATCGGAATGGCGCGGTCGCGGAGGGTATAGCGCAGCGTGAACGTCTGGAGCGAATAGTCCTGCATCATACGGAAGCGGACGTTGTAGTCGAGCTCGTCCATTCCGCCGGCATAGTCTCTTGTGTGGCGTGGGGCGCCACGCTCGAGCACTACCACCTTGACGGAACTGCGCGCGGCCACCTCCTTGGCTATCAGCAGGCCGGTCCAGCCGCCCCCGATAACGACCACGTCAGTCTTCGGCAGGGTCTTCATGCGTGGACTTCTTTCCGGCGCTCGCCGGTGCTCGCGCTTCTCACGATTCATCCTCGCTGGGGCGATTGGGATGCGTCGTCACTTGGGCGAGGCTCACCGGTTTCGGCCGGAACGCCTCGCCGCGATACTTCTCGATTTCGCTGAGGTTGCTCATGCGCGGACCTGGGAAGCCGATCAGTTGCCAGCCGACCATGTCCACGTTGCCGCCGTGCTGCGGGTCGCAGAACATGCCCTCAATGGTGTTGCGGCGCAGCAAATTGAAAAACACGCTGTTTTCGATCTGTTTCAGCTTCTCATCCTGCTCGGAAGGCGTGAGCTTGTCGAAGCCTTTCAGATTTTTCAGCCCCTGCCGATAGATCTCAATGGGCGGGGCTGCGCCCTGATAGCCGAATTCCGGCGCGGCACCTTCGTCAAACGGCTCGTGCGTGTAACGGTGGCGGTCGCGTCCCCAGGGTCCGCCGAGCTGGCGGTCTATGAAAATCACCACGCCAGCTTCGCGCGCTCCGGGACCGCTGTCGTCGCTGGGAAAGATTCGCGACACCGCGGCCGCCACGATGAGGGCTTCTGCCTCCGTGAAAAAGCGCAGCGGAATTCGAACGGATTGAGATGATTTCTCTTGCGCGAAGAGGCGGGATGCCCGGCGGTCCAGCGAGTACACCAATACCCCGCCAATACTCGCTGCGGAAAGAACGAGGAACTGACGGCGCCGCATGGCCGGGAGTCTATCACAGAAAAACCCCGAACTGTCTAGCGCAAATTTAGACAACTGGCCATACGTCTGGCACGAATACCTTCAGGGATTTCTGCTCCGTTTGCGATCGCCTTCGCCCATCAACAATAGACTGCGCTGCGAAAATGGGACGTAGAGAAGCGCGGCGGTGGCGGCCAGCGCAAGACCCACTCCAATCTGGTCCATGAGCAGAAAAGGTGCCAAGGCCCAGAACTCATCCAAAGGAAACAACACGGGGAACAGTTTGAGGAATCGGCCGCTCAGGCCGCTGTATCCGAACAGGGTCGCGGAAAGCAAATAAAGCCGAATGGGAATGCCGGCCAACGCGGTCACAAGCAACAGCACGAAGAGCCACGCGGGATGTTGCAACGCTTGAGAGAGCAATGCCTCCAGCCGGTGCAGGTACGCCAGGGAAGCTACGTAGAAGCAGAGATACATTACTTGGATGAGAGAAAAAAGCAGCCGCACCATGGCGCGCGGGACAGCAGGCAGTTCGCGAGGATCGCTCAACATGCCGGCGCGGCTCTCGCCGTCGCCGGCTGGCGCAACGCTGGAGTTCAGGTTTTCCTCAGGCTTGCCGGAACCAGGGGCGCTCTCAACGGCCTCTATGGAGGCAATGAATCGATAGCCTCGCCGAGGAATTGTCTGTATGAACCGTGGATTTTCGGCGGAGTCGCTTAACGCCTCGCGCAGCTTGTTCACCGCCGTATTCAGGCTGTGGTCGTAATCCACAAAAGTGTCCGCAGGCCAGAGCCGCTGCCGCAGCTCTTCGCGCGTCACCACCTCTCCCGGACGATCAAGAAGGTGGAGGAGAACCTCGAGCGGCTGCCCCTGAAGGCGCGGCCGGCTCTTTCCGTCCTTTCGCAACTCTCCCGTGCTGCCATCCAGCTCATATATTCCGAAGCGAAAAAGGCGATTCTGGTTCGGAGTTTCCGGCACAGTCTTAGACTCCCCGGGGATTAGCTGCCTATTCTAGTTGATGTATGCCAATAAGCTTCTGATTTTCTTGCGTTTACCGATTGATCCAGGCTTGATTAAAACTGAGCCGTTGTGCATTGCAAACTTATGAGGGTTTGCTTCACTCTACCGGCGCATTGGGAGGCGGCCATTCGAAACAGAACGATTGTTGCCCTTCAAGCCGGTTTGGTCGCTTGCCTGTTGGCCATACCCGGACCCGCCGAGGCGGCGGAGCTGAAACCGGAAGCCGTGCAAGGATTCGATCGCTACGTCCATCTCACCGGACAGCGCATGCAGACGGAATTTCTGCCGGGCGGCGGTTTTCTCTGGGCGGACGGCTTGCCCGAGGCGCGTCGAATCGATGCGTACGCGCGGCTGCAGCGCGGTGAAGTCGTAACCAGCCGGATCGACATTCGGGATTCCTCGGGCCAATTCCACACGCCCGGCGCTTTGATTCACCACTGGGTCGGAACCGTGTTCATCCCCGGCGCTTCGCTGCAGCAAGTTCTGACGTTGCTCCAAGATTACAACCACCACGTGGAGTGTTACAGCCCCGACGTAGTGAAATCGAAAACGCTGGAGCACACAGGAAACGATTTCAAGGTTTATCTTCGGCTGAAGCGCAAGAAAATCGTCACCGTCGTCCTCGATACCGAATACGACGTTCATTACCAGCAGCTCGACGCCACACGCGCCCAGAGCCGTTCCTACAGCACGCGCATCGTCGAAGTCGAGCATCCGGGCGAAACAAGTGAGCTTCAAAAGACTCCGGGACAAGATAACGGTTTCCTGTGGCGTCTCTATTCTTACTGGCGATTTTTTGAGACGGATCACGGCGTATACGTTCAATGCGAAGCCATCTCTCTGACGCGCGACATTCCCGCCGGTCTCAATTGGCTGATCGGACCATTCATCGAGAGCATTCCGAGAGAATCACTCGAATTCACTATGCGGTCCACGCGCACCGGTGTCCTGCGCGGAAGTGTGCATGCTTCGCAATAGAACGCGCTCGATCTTTTCAAGAGGAGACCGCCTATGACAGAGGAAGGAACTCAACTGAATGTCACGCCCTTTGCCGCGCAGGCAATTTCAACGCGAAAGACATGGAAATCAATTCCGTTTGTGGATGCGATCCGCTTGCAGGAAAGCTTCACGGCTTGCGCGGAGCGCGAAGCGCTCGTGTGGCTCGCGGCGCGCCTGCCTCTGTGGGTCAATCCCGATCACCTGACGGTCCTCGGTTTCATCTCCATGTTTTTGGCGGGCGCGAGCTACGCGCTCGCGCGCACGAACCGCGCAGGGCTGATCCTGGCTACCCTGTTTCTGGCGCTCAATTGGATCGGGGACAGCCTCGACGGAACCCTTGCGCGCATTCGGAACCAGCAACGGCCCCGGTACGGTTTCTATGTCGATCACATGATTGACACGCTGGGAGGGCTTTTTTTGATGGGCGGCCTGGCGATTTCGGGCATTGTTGACTGGCGCATTGCTCTCGGGATGTTTGTCGCGTTCCTGATGCTCTCCGTGGAAGTCTATCTGGCGGCCTACACGCTGGGGACGTTCCGGCTCTCGTTTGCAAAATTCGGACCCACTGAAATTCGGATTCTGCTGGCGATCGGAAATATGGCCTTGTGGGTCAATCCAGCAACGCGCGTCTTCGGCTCATACTATCGCGTCTTTGATGTGGGAGGCATTGTCGCTATCGCGGGTATGGCCCTCATGCTGATTGTTTCGACGATCCGCAACACGGCGAAGCTCTATCGCGCGGAGCCGGTACGTTGACACCGAAGAACGGAACGGGGGTAGCGTGGGCTCTGGACTACGGGCCATCACGGCTGTGATTGCTTGGCTAAGCGCAACCCGGGACATACGAATGGAACCAGACCAAATAGATAGAGATGGCCATAGGCCCCTGGATCCATCCCCAGGTCTACGCAATCGCCGAGTGGAGGGACTGAAATGACGAAACCTGCCTTCTCGAAAGTCGTACTTACGCTTGTCGCAGCACTTGTCCTTGCTTGTGTGCCGAAGCCTGCGTCTGCTCGGCGCGGCGGAGGCTCTCACGGGGGCGGGGCCTCTCACAGGGGCGGAGGTTCCCACGGGGGCGGAGGCTCCCATGGAGGAAGCTCTCACGGAGGCGGCAGCTTCCACGGCGGCGGGCACTCTAGCTTCAGCGGTGGCGGACATTCTTACCGCGGCTCTCGCGGCGGGGCGCCCGTCTCGTCCGCTCACATGGGCGGGGGGCACGTGAGCGGCGGACGAATGAGTGGCGGCTCGTACGCGAGGCCCGGAGGATTTTCTTCTCGTCCGTCTGGCAATTTCGCGCGCAATTCTACCTTCGGAGGCGGAAGTTTCGGCTCATCGGTAGCCTCTCGCAATTTCGGTCGCTCCCGAGTTTCGCAACCGGCGGCGCGAGATTCCCGTAGCACCATGGGCGAGTGGCATTCGTTTGGAAACTCGGCCGGTCGGTCGATGCCCGCGTCGGCTCGCACCTCGGGGAACGCGATGGGCGGCGGGTGGCATTCATTCGGCAACTTGAGCCATGGTGGCGGGGCGGAAATGTCTCGCGGCTATGGGAACAATGTACGAGCTGACGGCGAGTGGCATTCGTTTGGAAATTCAAGAAATGCTTCCTATGGCTCGAATGTTTCAGGATTCTCGTCTTTCGGGGCGACCCGCGCAACGGCAACGAACACACACGCCCCTCGCCTGGGATTCAGCTCGAATCGCTTCTCGAGAAATATTCCGGGATCGTCAAGGTTCTCATCGTTCTCGTCATTTTCTTCCGGCCGCTCGATGGCGAATTTCGGAAGCTCTCGCTTCGGGAACTCGGGCTTCGGCAGTTCCGATTTTGGAAACTCGGCCTTCGGCAGTTCGGGCTTCTCCAATTCGTTCATCGGGTCGAATGTGTCGCTGATCCCGAGCTTACTCTTCGGGGGTTTGCTTAGCTTGGGCACATCGGTCTTCGGAGGAGGGGGCATCCTCGGAGTGAACGCACTTTCGTTGGCTGCGCGCTCGTTTGGTTTCGGACTAGGCTCAAACGGATTCGGCCAGGGCGGCTTTGCTGGCAGTGACTCCGGTTTTGGTCGAGGCGGATTTGGCTGGAGCTTCGGATTTGACCAGGCCCCGGTTTGGCCGGCTTGTGGTGCTGGCGCGAGTTTCGGGAGACCCGGCTTGGCATGGAGCGGTTATTGCGGACCTTACCCATATTATCCCTCGGGCTGGAGCGGCATCGGTTCCTTTGGTGATCCGAGAACCGGTTACAACGCTACCGATGGTAGTTCCGGCAACTCTGACTTCAACCAGTACCACAACTAAAGCGATGTGATCTCTTAACGAAGCGCACTGAAATGCCTGCCGGAAATAGGTGGCGCAAACCAATTTCTCCAGCAACCCTCGACATCCTCAGTACCTCATCAAATAAAAATGGAGACAAGGGAATTGCCTACGGCAAATCATCTGAGCCAAAGGGTTGCGCTCCCCCCAGCGGTCTAGCCGCAAAACCAGGCCAGGAATAGCCAAAATTAGATTGTCGCACCCGCGGCCTAGCTGCAGACTGCTGAAAACAGAGGCTCAGACCTCAGCCGCGCAACACGCCCGGTGGAATGCCGTTGACCCGGGCGTGGCCGCTGAGTTCGTGGTGGGTCAGTTTCCGAGAAGACCGTTTATCAGGACTTGGCCTATTCACCTAGTTCTAACTGGGGCTGCTCTGATGGCAGGTTCGTTGTGTCAAGGTCAGGAGAGTGGCCAATTTTTGGCTTTGGGACTTTGCCGTGGCCGCCGAAAAGGCTATGCAGCCAAGAACCCGGCTGGAGTATTGCACACTGAGGCGGTTAGGCATAGATGATCGGTCGGCCGGGAGACCAAAACGGAAATTCTAGTTAAATTCGTAATATCAAGGGCAGGAGAAGTGTAGGATGTGCGAGACAGAAATCTAAATCGGAAATCCCGGCTTAGGACTCTGAACGCGTCTACTCGCGTCCCCGGGACTCTGCTCGAACCGACCTCCGTCTTGGTAACATTGTGGCAACGCGCTGCCGTCCTGCTGAAGGCAATTGCGCCGTGCTTGCCAGATCTGGGAACCGGGCCTAAGATTGCGCCCATAACAAACGCTTGGGGAGGCTTTAATGAAGAAACGCTTCTTGATGTCAGCGGTTTGCGCCGCGGCGATTTCGCTTTGCGCCGTTGCGCCGATGAACGCGCAGGGCGGCGGCGGGGGCGCAGTGCCGATACCGCAACTGCCATTCCATCTGGTGGAGAACTTTTTCCACTATCCCGCCAACTCTGTCGTGGGCCGCATGAGCGGCATCGCGGTCGGTCCCACGGGCAATATCGTCGCGCTCAATCGCGGCTATCACCCCGTGCTGGAGTTCAAGTCGGACGGCACCTTCGTGCGCTCCTGGGGCGAGGGCTCCGGGATGTTCGTAGGCGCCCATGCCGTGCGCTTCGATCCGCAAGGCAATCTCTGGTATGTGGATGCCGCCGATAACATCATTTACCGCTTCGACTCCGAAGGCCGCACCGTGGGCACGTTAGGAACAAACCCGGAGCCTTGGACCTGGCTGACGCACGTGATTGAGCACGCCGTGCCCGGCAAGGCCGCCTTCTATCAGGAGACGGATATCGGCTGGACCAAGGATGGCAGCATGTTCGTCTCCGATGGATACGGCAATTCGCGGGTTGCCAAGTTCGACAAGGACGGCAACTTCGTAAAGGCCTGGGGTGAGCGTGGCGGCCAGCCGGGCGACTTCAACACCCCTCACAGTCTTGTGGTGGACAATAACGACGTCATCTATGTCGCCGACCGCGGCAACAGCCGCATCCAGGTTTTCGACACTGAGGGCAATCGGAAAGCGGTTTGGAACATGCCGACCGCGCCCTGGGCGCTCTGCCTCACCAATGGACCCACTCAGGTGATGTTCGTGGGCAGCGTGGGCCGGGTCTACAAGATGGATCTCACCGGCAAGATCCTGGGCGCCTTCGGCCGCCCCGGTCGCATGGCCGGCACCATTGACTCCGTTCACGGGATAGCATGCCCGGATGAGAAGGCCGTCTATCTTGCCAACTTGTATGCCTCGCGCATCGACAAATGGGTCGCGCAGTAACCAAGGTTCTGAATGGACACAAAAGGCAGTCGATGGGCCTGATCCGACTCAGTGGACGGTTTCGTTAAGCTGATCGTTCTTCGTCGCGCTGATCGGCCGGGCTTTCTCTTGAAAGCGTTGTCGCTTCCGGGTGCCTGAACGTCAGGAACGGCTCGGTTATTGTTCCGGTTTAGGCCTAAAAGTGCACCCAAACAGGGCAGTCTATATTGGCTGTGAGGCTTCCACTCTTCGTTGCGTGCCTTAGTTAGTTCATGCCTTGAACGATCTGGCCGAGTTTTCTTGCAGTATATTCTAGTTTTGTAGGCCGTCGGTCAAGTCGGCCAAGTTCCGAGAAGTCCTCTTCTCGGAAACTGACACACTACCGCTGAGTTCATCGAATTGATTTCGGACTTCGCCCACCCCCGCTTCAAGGTATAAGGTATACTGTCATTCCCTGCCCGGGAATTCAGAAAAGTTCCGCATGCATCTTCGAAATGTTACGCGCCGGGAAGTGCTGAAACTAGGTGGGGCCACGGCCGCCGCCGAACTGGGGGCTCTGCTCTTACATGGTTGCGGTGGTGGTAGTTCTATTCTTCCTCCGGGTCTTTCCGTTTGCAGTAAATTGACAGATATCGAACATGTGGTCATCTTCATCCAGGAAAATCGGTCCTTTGATCACTATTTTGGGAACTATCGCGGCGTGCGCGGATTCGCGGACCAAAATCTTGCGTTCCAGCAGCCTGACCTGGCGAACACGACGAACTCACCGGCCGGAGTATTGTTGCCATTCCATCTCAACACTGCCACGACGAATGCGGCGTGCACTCATGACATAACCCATGCTTGGGTGCCGCAGCATCAGAGCTGGCACAACGGCGTAATGGACGGGTTTGTGAGCTCTCGTCTACCTATCGACTCCAATGACGCCGTCCTGGCCATGGGCTACTACACTCGCGCGGACATTCCCTACTTCTATGCCGTCGCTGATGCATTCACGATCTGTGATAACTATTTCTGTTCAGTTATGGGCCCCACGGATCCGAACCGCCTTTACACCATGGCGGCTTCGATTGACCCCGACGGGAAGAACGGCGGACCTTTACTTCAAACCCTCGGCGTAAATCGTTCCTCATTCTTTGGGCAATTGACATACACCACGATGCCGGAACAGCTTCAGGCTCGCGGTATTTCCTGGAAGGTTTATTCGTCGCCTGACTCGAACATTCTTAACACCATTTTCTCGGACAATGTTCTGTCGTACTTCAAGAATTTTCAGGATCCCGCGTCGCCGCTCTATCAAAACGCTTTCGTACCACAGTTTCCCGTTGGTTTTCTGGCGGATGCCTTGTCCGGAAACCTGCCGCAGGTCTCTTGGGTGCTAGCGTCCCTACTTGACTCCGACCATCCCCCAGCCCCCTCACTTTTTGGTGAAAGTACGTTGTCAGCGATTCTGGCCGCCTTGACTGCCAATCCAGCACAATGGGCAAAGACGGTCCTCTTCGTAACCTACGACGAAAATGGCGGTTTTTTTGATCACGTCCCCCCGGTCACAGCGCCACCCGGCACACCAGGTGAATACGTCACGGCACCTGCCGTGCCAGACCCAACAGTGGTCGGCAACATCCCCGGTCCCATTGGATTGGGTTTTCGTGTGCCAATGCTCATCCTCTCCCCGTTCAGCCGCGGTGGTTTTGTATCATCGGATCTCTTCGATCACACCTCGATATTGCGATTTCTGGAGGCCCGATTTGGCGCTGAGGTGCCCAATCTAAGCGCTTGGCGCCGTGCCGCGGTCGGCGACCTCACCAGCGCATTTAACTTTGCAGCGCCAGATCAGTCCGTTCCGAATCTGCCATCCACGCTCTCGGCAAGTCTGCAGATCATCCAGGAATGTACAGCGAACCTAGCGGGCACGACGCCATATCCGGTGCCGAACCCACAGAGCTTGCCGTCCCAAGAAGCTGGCACCGCGCGTAAACCAAGTGGTCGGTGCTAAGCCTTTACTGAAGACGGGTCGCGCAACCTTCCTGCGAGGGTGAATTTCATGGTGTCCCGACTGCTGAAAAAGAGACGCTGAGAACTCAGCCGCGCAACACGCCTGGGGGAATATTGTTTTGCCGAGCTAGGTCGCTCAGTTCATCGAGCTGGCTTTGGACTTCGCGCACCTGCGCGTCCAGTATGGCGATGCCCGCATCGGGTGTGACGCCTACACTTTTCTTGTCCATGGCGATGCCCGGTTGTGTTATTCCGTCCGCAGCTTTTGCGAGGTTCGCCTGGGCTTCTTGAAGCGCCGCGGTACGCGCGTCCAGTTCTGCTTGAAGATCGGCTGCTTTCTGGGCGTACCAATCCGGATCTTCGAGCCTCGACGCGTACGTCGCAGGTGCGGAAGGCGCAGCAGGGGCTTGCGCCGTTGCTTCAGGCGCCAGAGTGAAAGTGGATATCAGTCCCCGCGCGCGCAGTTGATCCATGTCGTCGTTCGTCCAGACTCGTTTGGTTTGATTGACCTGTGTAGGACGTGGCTTCTCTGCCGCACGCGATGGAAGTGCTGCCGCTAAAGAGAGGATGACCGCTAAGGGAAAAGAGTAACGCATAGTTCCTCCGGGGCGGGGACAACCAGAGTGTACACCTATGCAGGCTGCGGCAAGAAACTATCAAACGTGGTTTTTAGGCGGCGCGAGAGTTTGCGCGGCAACTTGGATCAGAAATGTCTTTGCAGCGCCACCCGGAACCTGTCCCGACTCGGTCGGGAGGGTGGCATCTGCGAATCAAGCACATGCCCGCCTGAAGACGGGCGCTACGAAAAATTTCAAGGCCGGACGATGGAGACCGCGGCGGCGCGCGGCGCGTACTTCGTGCGGATGTAATCGTCCACCAGCTTGCGGAACGCGGCGGAGAGTTCGTCGTAGTTGCCGTGCAGCGTGATGTATTTTTTCCCGTCGATGTAGACGGGGCAGCTTGGCTCTTCGCCGGTGCCGGGCAGGCTGATGCCGATGTTGGCGGCTTTCGATTCGCCGGGGCCGTTGACGATGCAGCCCATCACGGCGAGCGTCATTTCCTCGACGCCCTCGTACTGCTGTTTCCACTCCGGCATTTTGTCGCGGATGTATCCCTGTATGCGCTCGGCCAGCTCCTGAAACGTCGTGCTGGTGGTGCGCCCGCAGCCGGGACAGGCCGTCACGCTCGGCGCGAACGAACGCAAGCCGAGCGCCTGGAGCAGTTCACACGCGGCGTAGACTTCCTCGCGGCGGTCGCCGCCGGGCCGCGGCGTCAGCGAGATGCGAATCGTGTCGCCAATGCCTTCCTGCAGCAAAATGCCGATGGCTGCCGCGGACCACACCGTGCCCTTGGTGCCCATCCCCGCTTCGGTCAGGCCCAGGTGCAAAGGCTGCTCGGTCTTGCGGGAAAGGTGGCGGTAAACTTGGATGAGGTTCTGCGGCTTTGAGACCTTGCACGAAATAATGATCTGGTCGCCGCGCAAGCCGCATTCGAGCGCCAGCTCGGTCGATTCGATCGCGGAGAGCACCATGCAGTTGTTGATGATCTCTTCGGAGTCGAGACCGAGATCGCGGTCGGTGTTTTCCTGCATCTTGCGCATGACCAGCTCTTGATTGAGCGAGCCGCCGTTGACGCCGATGCGCACGGGCTTGCCGTTATCGACCGCCACCTTGCAGATCGTCGCGAACTGCTCGTCACGGCGCGCGCCCGCGCCCACATTCCCGGGATTGATACGGTACTTGTCGAGCGCCCGCGCGCAGTCAGGATATTTGGTCAGCAGGATGTGCCCGTTGTAGTGAAAATCGCCGATGATCGGCGCGACGCAGCCGGCATCGCGCAGCCGCGCGACAATCTCCCCCACTGCCGCCGCCGATTCCGGCATGTTCACCGTGATGCGCACCAGCTCCGAGCCGGCCTCGGCCAGTTCCTTGCACTGCGCCACCGTCCCGGCGATGTTCGCCGTATCGGTGTTGGTCATCGACTGCACGACCACCGGCGCTCCGCCGCCCACTTGAATGTGGCCGACCTTGACGCCAACCGTCTTCCGCCGCGTAATGGGGAATATCTGCATGGGCCTTTTGTTGTAACCTTCCTTATAATAACAGCCCGCAACCGCACCGCAAAACAGGTTAGTGTCCAGAAGCTTTGCTTCGCACAGCACGAATATTGTAAGGTGTAGCTCTTTGTGACAAGAGGTGCGTAATGGCCAACGGCGACTCAGCCATTATTTCGCAACTTGAAAAGCAGGCGAGGAATTAAAGAAGCTTCTACAACAGCGCGTCGTCAAGAGACCTCTTAGCATCGAATCTAGCGGTAGCCCCAAAGCCGGCAAGACGATGGCGACTCGCGATGTGAAACGCGTCCCGCCAAGTTTAACAATATCCTATTCTGCGCTAACGCACGCTTGCCGCCTGATTTCCGCGCAGCCCGAGGGCGTCTGCGACGGAGCGCATGGCGGCGATGCAGAAGGCGATGTGCTCTTCGATGGGGACGCCTAACTCTTCGGCGCCCTTGCGCACATCTTCGCGATTGACGCCGCGGGCGAACGCTTTATCCTTCAGCTTGCGCTTCACGGAATCGGGCTCGACCTCGAAGATGCTTTTGCCGGGCTTGACCAGTGCGCACGCGGTGAGGAATCCGGCGAGTTCGTCGCACGCAAACAATGTGTGTTCGAGTGGAGTCTCGCGCGGGACGCCGCTGTAATCCGCGTGGGAGAGGATCGCGCGGATCATCTCTTCAGAATAACCGTGTTGCCGCAGGATCGCTGAGCCGCCCGCGGGGTGTTCTTCCGCAGGGCTGTGCGCGTCGTTGGGCCAGCGTTCGTAGTCGAAGTCGTGCAGCAGGGCGGTGATGCTCCAGAGTTCCTCGTCGGCGCCGGTCTTGCGCGCGTAGGAGCGCACGCAGGCCTCGACGGCCAGAGCGTGTTTGCGCAGGCTTTCGTTTTGCGTGTATTCACACAGCAGAGCCCAGGCGTCATCCCTCGTTGGCAAGGCCGGCATCGTGTCCTCTTTCTGGCGGGCTCCAAGCGGAGCCCGCACCCGCTTTCTGGCGGGCTCCAGCTTTTGGCGGGCTTCAAGTAAAGCCCGCGCCCGGCGGAGCCCGCACCCGCCCATGATTCCTACAAGGGTTAGGATACCGCAACCCCCGTGTTCCGTTCTGGTTCTTTACCCTTGAGTCCCAGTTTGCGAGAAAATAGTTCTAATGGAATCCTAGATTTTACCGATTTGTTGATCGAATGGAGAAAGTACTTGACACCGGAGGTGGGAACCCGCAATATGTCGGTCGCGCCAGCTTCTGCCTTCCCCTCGATCGTAGTTCCTCTCATCCGCATGCCGGAATAGTCTGCGAGGAGCACCGGTGTCGGAACAAACGAATGGTATGAACAGCACAAACGGCAACAAGGCCACGATGGATGTGGACCTTGACCGCGAAGTGATCCGTTGCAAGACCTGCGGGCTCGTGCAGTATCGCACCCGCACGGGGAATTGCCGCCGGTGCCTGCGCCTGCTGCCTCCTAAGGTGGAGTTTCTGATTCCGCCTCCAGAGCCGCAGGAGCTTCCGGGCGACGACCGGCAACTCTTCGAGAAATGGCCGAACCGCGAGACGGTGGAGAATATCGGGCAGCGCATCCGGCAGTTGCGCGAATCGCGCGGGATGACGCAGAGCCAGCTCCAGGCGCGCTCGCGCGTTTCCCGGTCGTATCTGTCGCGGATCGAAAGCGGCCAGATGACGCCCAGCCTCGGAACGCTCGAGAAAATTTCCGAAGCGCTTGGCGTCGGCTTGAGCCGCTTCTTCATTCCCGAATCGAACGGCGAAGCCCTGCTGGAGGATCCATTCATCCAGGGATTGCGGCCGTTCCTGCGGCAGCTCGACTGGGAACAATGGCAATCGATCCTGAAGCGCCTGGCCGCGATCAGCGACCACGTCTCCAGCGGCAACGGGTTGGTGCGTCCTCTAGCACCGCCTCAGCCGGCACGAGTGGAGCAGTTGGCGCGACGGATTCATCCAGCCGCGATGGGCCACAGGTAGCTAATCAAGCAAGAATTTGCTCGAGATGGCGCGAACTTTCCCGGCAGGGAGAGTTCGCGCCCTCACGCGCTTGTTTTCCCGCCGCGTCGTCCTCTGTGTAGGGATGTGGAATGTTTAGGGTCATGGCGGCGATTCCGCGCGCTCCGGCAAGGCGCGCGATGGCTGGGATGTCTTTGGGTTCGAACGAACGCAGCAGCAGCCGGGTGGTCCGCAATTCCTACGGAGCGGTCATAATATTCCGGCAGGCTCGAAATTCCGGCGGGCTTCAAGTAAAGCCCGCTCCCGGCAGAGCCCGCACCCGAAGCGCGCTCTACGAGAAGCGCACTTTGACGTCGGGACGTTTATCGAGGGTCACGGTGTCGACGAAGCGAACCTGCCGCTCATCTAGCGTGACGATCAGCGACTGTGTGCGGATTCCTTCGCCGAAGAACCGCACGCCGCGCAAAAGGTTTCCGTCGGTCACGCCTGTGCACGCGAAGATAATTTTTTTCCCCGGCGCCAGGTCTTCGGTCTTATAGATGCGCTTGCCGTCCTTGATGCCCATCTTTGCCAGCCGCTCCTCGTGCTCGGGCTTTGACACGACCAGACGCGCCAGAATCTCGCCGTTCAGGCAGCGCAGCGCAGCCGCGGTTAGCACCCCTTCAGGTGCGCCTCCAGTGCCCATCACGGCGTGTACCCCGGTCCCGATCACAGCAGCGGAAATGCCCGCAGATAGATCGCCGTCACCGATCAGGCGTATGCGAGCGCCGGTCGCGCGAATGTCCGCGATTAGCTTCTCGTGCCGCGGCCGATCCAGCACGATGACGACGAGGTCCTCAACGTCCCGGTCCAGGCGCTTGGCGAGAGAGCGCAGATTGTCGGCCACCGGAGCGTCCAGATCCACGGCGCCCTTGCACGATGGTCCCACCACAATCTTCTCCATATAAATGTCGGGGGCGTGGAGCAGGCCGCCTTTTTCGCTCGCGGCCAATACCGTAATCGAGCCGGGCGCGCCGGTGGCGCAGAGGTTGGTGCCTTCGAGCGGATCGACGGCGATGTCCACGGCCGGGAAATTAAAGCCCCGGACGTGCTGCGCGGCGCCGATCTTTTCGCCGATAAAGAGCATAGGCGCTTCGTCCCGCTCGCCCTCGCCGATGACGATCGTTCCATCCATCGGCACTTCGTCCATCACCTTTCGCATGGACTCGACGGCTGCCTGATCGGCCTTGTGCCCGTCGCCGAGCCCCATCGTCTTTGCGGATGCAATTGCTGCTTTTTCGACGACGCGCAAGAATTCCAGACTCAGTTCGATTTCCATCAGATCTCCCGGTCGCTCTTGGAGCGTTTTTGTAGCGCCCCCGACCCTGTCGGGGCATCTTAGATTCGAGCACGTGCCCGCCTGAAGACGGGCGCTACACACCCCGAGTGATTTTGGATTCGGCGTGCGTTCGGAAACAGGTCACGCGCACGATACCAGCAAAGACAGGCCCTATCCTAAACCAACCGGCGCCGCACACCTAGTGGCGCAATCTTCCGCCTGTGCTCAAAAATTCTTCCTTCGATTGGAGAAGCTATAGAGTTTGTAGGGGCACGGCATGCCGTGCCCCTACAGCAAGAAATCGGTTCTTGACTGCGCTACGGCAGCGGCTGGATGACCGTGTTCACCAGATTTGGATCATCGAACGTGGTCCGATCCCCGGGTTTTGCTCCCGCGACCGGCAGGAGGCGGGCGCTCAGCGGCTTCGACAACTTCACCGAGAGGCTGGCGACGTCGCCGATGATGCGCGCAAGTTGTTCGGCCGTGACGTCCCCTGGCAGCGGAATCGTGTCGAGTCCGGTGCCGCACACGGACGAATAAGCGAGAAGCTGGTCCATCGAGAGCGCGCCTTCACTCCAGAGCTGCGAGAGCCGTGTGTCTTCGAGTACCGGCATCATCAGCCCCGAGTAGCCTACTTTCTTGACGGCAATATCGCGCAGGGCTGAAGTGATGGTGGCAGCCGCGGTCAGCGTGCCGCTGGTGCCAAATCGGCCGCCGGTGAATCCTGCTGTAGCCGATCCGATGGAGACGTCCTTCATCGGGGCGGGGGAGAGATCGAGACCCATGTACGCCCATCCGGTGTCCTGGTCGATCTTGCTCGCGAGATCCTGAACCGCGCGGGCGTGCATTCCCAGTTCGGCGACCAGCGCCTGTCGTGTGGCCTCCGGGTCGCGCTGCACAGCCATCACGGCCGCGACGACATTGGCAGATTCGAGCGCGACGGCAAATTGATGTCCCAGGCCCTGGTGATACGACGCGGGATAAAACGGCGTGTAGGCAGCGACGTTGGCAATCGCCGCGAAACGGAAGTTGCCGAGGCTGTGGTCGGTGTGGTCTTCGAGATATTTCATGACGTCGGCTGCCGCATGAACTGCCTTCCAATGGACGCCATCGTCCCCGGCCACCACGATGCTGCCGTGCAAGGCGCTGGTGAGGCCCAGAATCTCGGCCAGGACCTGCGCCTGCCCGGGATCATCTTTTTCGGACATCAGCGCTGGGCCGATGCCGGCCATGAAGCTTTCCTGCTTCGCGAGATTGTCGAGATCGTGGAAAAACGCCAGGATGGCCTGCTT
Organism: Terriglobia bacterium; assembly: GCA_041488495.1. Taxonomy (GTDB): domain Bacteria; phylum Acidobacteriota; class Terriglobia; order Acidiferrales; family UBA7541; genus Palsa-360. Next base: position 15,317 of record JBGPPL010000025.1, on the reverse strand, counting down.
CGACATGCCGCGCGTGTATTCAGGAAACGGCTGCGTGGAAATGCGGATCGTCTCCACTTCGTAGCCTGCCAGTTCGAATCGGGCCTTTGCATTGCGCAACATCGTCAAGGTATCCGCGACCTGCTGTTTGTACTGGCTGGTGTCCAGGCGGATAAACGCGGTGATCGTGCGGACTTTGGGTTTCTCCGCTCCGGATGCGGGCGCGACGGCGGCCGCAAATAAAAAGGCTCCCAGGAAAATGGCTTGCGAGATCATTCCCAGGATTGCAAAGGACCAGCCGGTGTTGCGAAACATCAGACCCTCCTCATTTCGGCGGGCTCCAAGCGGAGCCCGCACCCGTGGTCATCAAAAGTAGGCGGGAATGCCCGTAATGCGCTCTCCGATAATCAGGCGATGAATATCATGCGTACCCTCGTACGTGTAAACCGATTCGAGGTTGTTCATGTGGCGCATGATGCAGTAATCGTCCACGATTCCGTTGGCGCCCAGGATGTCGCGGGCCTTGCGCGCCGTTTCCATCGCGATCCACACATTATTCATTTTCAGCATGGAGACGTGCGTGGGGTCCAGGCGGTTTTGATCTTTTAATTTGCCGACGTGCAGCGCCAGCAACTGCGCTTTGGAAATTTCCGTAATCATGAACACCAGTTTGTCCTGCACGAGCTGGTGTGAAGCAATCGGCTTGTTCTGAAATTGCTTCCGTGCCTTCGCGTATTGCAGGGCCGTGTCGTAGCAAGCCATCGCCGCGCCGATAGCGCCCCAGCCAATGCCGTAGCGCGCCTGCATCAGGCAAGTCAGCGGGCCTTTCAATCCGGCCACTCCGGGCAGGACATTTTCCGCGGGAATTTCGCAATCGTTCATCGCGAGGCCGGAGGTGACCGAGGCGCGCAGCGACATCTTGCCGTGCACATCCCACGTCTTGAAACCCTTCGTACCCTTTTCAACCAGGAAGCCGCGCACGCGATCGTCTTCGCATTTCGCCCAGACGATGGCGAAATCCGCGATCGAACCGTTGGTGATCCACATTTTTTCGCCATTGAGGATGTAGCGGTCGCCGCGGCGCACGGCGCGCGTCAGCATTCCGCCTGGGTTCGAGCCGAATTGCGGTTCGGTCAGGCCAAAGCAGCCGAGAGCTTTCCCGCTTTGCAAGCGCGGCAGCCACTTATCCTTTTGCTCTGATGAACCGTACGCGTGGATGGGATACATCACCAGGGCGCTCTGCACGGAAACGAAGCTGCGCAGGGCCGAGTCTCCGCGCTCGAGTTCCTGCATCACTAGGCCGTAGGCGACGTTGGACATCTCCGCGCAGCCGTAGCCCTTCAGGTTCGCGCCGAAGAATCCCAGCTCGCCCAATTGCGGCACCAAATCCATCGGGAACGCCGCTTCGCGATTGTGTTTCTCGATGATGGGGATTACCTGTTCATCGACGAATTGCCGCGCCGTCCTCCGCGCCAGCAACTCTTCGTCGTTCAACAGCGAATCGAAGTCCAGGAAATCCACGCCGGGAAATGCGGGCATCAGGTTCTCCTTGTGGTTTTCCCCCTGAGAGAAGACGCTGGCGGGGCAAGCCCAATTTGGGATGGAGTGGCCGGGCCCGTCGCGCGACTCATTCTAGCGCCCCTTCTCCGGCGCCAGCAAGCATCGCCGACAGACGGCAGGCCCTTCGGTCGCACGAGAGGGCGTTTCATATTAAGATTCAACCGGCGGGACTTGCGCGAAACGCCCTCCAAATGTTATAAAATCACTCCTTTGTCCAGACTAGGAATAGCCTGCAGGATAGGCGTGTGCCTCAGGTTGTCCGGAGAAGATATACAGGCGGGCATGGTCGTATGCCCCTAAAATAATCGGTGGAAATTTTCAACCAACTCGGCGAGTTGTTCCTGGCGGCTGTGCCGACTGTCATCCTTGTTTTCCTTTTTTATCTGTTCCTGCGCTGGAGCTTCTTCGCCCCGATGGAGCGCGTTCTCGCCGAGCGCCACAAACGTGCCGAGGGCGCGCGGCAGGAAGCGGAAGCAAGCCACGCGGCCGCGCAGGAGAAGCTGCGCGCGTATACCGAAGCGCTGCGCAAGGCGCGCGGAGAAATCTTTGCCGAGCAGGAAGCGGCCCGCCGTCGCGTCCTGGATGAACGCCAGGCTGCCGTCAGCGCGGCGCGCCTGGCTGCGCAACAGGAGTTGCAGGCGGCGAAGAAGGAGCTCGCCGCGGATGTGGAAGCGGCCCGCGGGCAGCTCGAACAATCGAGCGGCGCCCTGGCCGCCGAAATTGCCGAAGCCATCCTTGCTGGAGGACCTTCCGGTCCGGCAGGCGGGCATTCCGGCCCGGGCAGTTCCCGCCGCGGGGAGGCTCGATGAAATCCTGGCGGCGCGCGTTGTCGTTCTTCGCGGGCGGGTTCCTGATTCTCTTCCTCAGGGCGCTTCCTACGCTGGCCGCCGAAGCTGCCGAAGAAGATCCGGCTGCGTCCACGACGGGACTCGTTTTCCGCTGGCTCAATTTCATCCTTGTTTTCGGCGGCATCGGCTATCTTCTCGCGAAGCACGGCGGGGCCTTCTTCCAATCCAACGCGAAGGCCATCGCGGCAAGCATCACCGAAGCCTCAGCGGCGAAAGCCGAGGCGGACCGCGAACTGCGCGAGGTCGAGGCGAAGATTGCGCGGATCGGCCAGGAAGTAGCGGATTTGCGCGAAGCGGCACGGCGGGATTCGGCTGCCGAAGCGGATCGGCTGCGGACTTCGGGGCGCGCCGAGATCGAAAAGATCAGTCAGGCCGCGCGCGGAGAGTTGGTTGCCTCCGAACGCGCCGCTCAGCAGGAGTTGCGGGCGCTTGCGGCGTCCATGGCGGTGGAGCGCGCCGGGACGCTGGTGAGTTCCCGGCTGAACGGGGAAATCCGCGCGAGGATTTTCCACTCATTCCTGGGGGAACTCGGAAGGAACGCGAATTGAAGGCGCTGGCGGAACGGTATGCGGGCGCGCTGGTCGACGTCGCGATCGAGAACAAGCAAGCCGGCCAGGTGAAACAGGAACTCGCGGCGTTTGCGGCGATGGTCCGTGAATCGGCCGAGTTGCATGCGTTCCTGTCGAATCCTTCGATTGCGCGGGCGAGCAAGCATGCCGCGATCGAGCAGTTGGTCGTACGGATGGGCGCGAGCCGGACGCTGCGCAATTATCTTTTCGTGATCGTCGACCAGCGGCGCGCGGGGATGCTTCCTGAAATCGAGCAGGCCTTCAGCGCGTTGCTCGACGCACGCCAAGGGATCACGCAAGCCACGGTGACCTCCGCGGCGGATTTGACGGACCTGGAGCGCGCCGAATTGGATGCTGTCCTGGCGAAACTCACCGGGCGGAAAGTTCAGGCGCAATTCAAAACGGATTCGGCGCTCATCGGCGGCGCTGTGGTGAGGATCGGTTCGACGATTTATGACGGATCGGTGCGCGCGCAACTGGACCGCCTGCGCGCCCGGATGATTTCGGAATAGGAGCAGGGATGGCTTCGATCAAAGCAGATGAAATCACAAAGATACTGAAGGCGCAGATCGCCAACTACGAGCAGGCTGTCGCCGTGGAAGAAGTCGGCACCGTGATCTCAGTGGGCGATGGCATCGCGCGCATCTATGGCCTGGAAAAGGCGATGTCCGGCGAAATGCTGGCGTTCCCGCATGACGTGTTCGGCATCGCGCTCAACCTCGAAGAAGATCAGGTCGGCGCGGTGCTGCTCGGCGAGTACACGCTGGTTCAGGAAGGCGATACAGTCAAGCGCACGGGCACGATCATGTCGGCTCCTGTAGGCGAAGCGATGGTGGGCCGCGTCGTCAGCCCGTTGGGATTGCCGCTTGACGGCAAGGGGCCGATCGCGACGGACAAGCGTATCCCGATTGAGCGCATCGCCCCGGGCGTCGTGGACCGGCAACCGGTACGCGAGCCGCTGCAGACGGGCATCAAGTCCATCGATTCGATGATCCCGATCGGCCGCGGGCAGCGCGAATTGATCATCGGCGACCGCCAGACAGGCAAGACCGCCATCGTTCTGGACACGATCCTGAACCAAAAGGGCGGCGACATGATTTGTATCTACTGCGCGATCGGGCAAAAGCGCTCGACCATCGCGCAGGTGGTGAAGGTCCTGACCGACGCGGGCGCGATGGACTACACCATCGTCGTCGCGGCATCGGCCACCGAGCCTGCAACATTGCAATACATCGCGCCGTACGCAGCTTGCGCGATGGGCGAGTTTTTCCGCGATTCCGGCCGGCACGCCGTCTGCTTCTACGACGACCTTTCGAAACACGCGCAGGCCTACCGCGAAATTTCACTGCTGCTGCGCCGCCCTCCGGGCCGCGAAGCGTTCCCGGGCGACGTGTTCTATCTCCACTCGCGTTTGCTCGAGCGCGCCGCAAAACTGAACGACAAGCTGGGCGCGGGTTCTCTCACCGCCCTTCCTGTGATCGAGACGCAGGCAGGCGACGTCTCTGCGTACATTCCTACGAACGTGATTTCGATTACCGACGGACAGATTTATCTCGAAGCCGACTTGTTCAATAGCGGCATTCGGCCCGCGATTAATGTGGGTCTGTCGGTAAGCCGCGTCGGCGGCAACGCGCAGATCAAAGCCATGCGGCAGGTGGCCGGCTCTTTGCGGCTCGATCTGGCCCAGTACCGCGAACTCGCGGCATTCGCGCAGTTCGGCTCAGATCAGCTCGACAAGGCCACTCAGGCACAGCTCGCGCGAGGGCAACGGCTGACGGAAATTCTCAAGCAGGGGCAGTTCTCGCCGCTCTCGGTGGAAGAGCAGGTGCTCGTGATCTTCGCAGGCACGAGCGGTTTGATCGACGATGTCGCCGTGGGTGACGTCCAAAGGTTCCAACACGACCTGGTCGAATTCATGCGCACCCTCCATGGCGGGCTCCTGGCGCAGATCGCGCAGAAGAAGCAGATTACCGACGACGCGCGCGCGGATCTCAAGCGTGCGATCGGGGAATTCAAGGAGAGGTTCCAGGCCGGAGCGGCAACAGCCCGCGCCTAGTCCGGCGACCAGAACCTTCCGATGCCCACACTTCTCGATTTCCGGCGGCGCATTCGTTCGGTGAAGAATACGCAGCAGATTACTCGCGCGATGAAATTTATCGCGGCGGCGCGGCTCCGGCGGGCGCAGGAAACGGCCGTTTCGCTGCGGCCCTATGCCGCGGGAATTCGCGAAGTGCTGCGCTCGGCGATGTCGCGGATTGAAAATCCAGAGCAGTTTCCGCTGCTGGCGCAGCGCCCCGAAGAACGCGTCCTGGTGCTGGTGACCTCCGGCGAGCGCGGCCTGTGCGGCGCTTTCAACGCGAACGTGCTGCGGCGCGCGTTTGAATTTTTGCGCGAGAAAAATGGCAAGACGGCGGAAGTGATTGCCATCGCAAAGAAAAGCCGCGATGCCTTCCGCAAACGTTCCTGGAAAATTGCCGCCGAATACGTGGACGTCACCACGCGCGCCGACCTCGGGAAAGCCGGGGAAATTGCCGCCGAGATAATGAAGATTTACGAGAGCCACCAAGCGGATTCAGTCTATCTGATCTACAACGAGTTCAAGAACGTCATGATGCAGACCCTCCGGGTCGAAAAACTGCTGCCGCTTGAGCGTGCAGCATTAGGTGAGCGGGATAAGAATGCTCCGCCGGCATCTTCGGCCGGCGTGGTGGACTACATCTACGAGCAGCCGGCCGCCGAAATCTTCAGCAAGCTGGTGCCACGCTACGTCGAGATGCAGATTTACCGCATGCTGGCCGAAACCTCCGCGGCGGAACACGCCGCGCGCATGACGGCGATGGATTCAGCAACAAGGAACGCCTCGGATGTGATCGACGCCCTGACGCTGCACATGAACAAGGTCCGGCAGGCGGCGATTACGCGGGAGATCATCGAGGTGGTGAGCGGCGCGGCATCGGCAGGGTAGAGCTGTGATTCGTGACTCGTGATTTGTGATTCGTGTCTTGTGCGGTAAGCGCAGTGAAGATTAACCGCTTTTCAGACTTGACGGTATGGCTAAGAGCGCACAAGCTGACGCTTGAGACTTACCGGCTGACCGGAAAATTTCCTCGGTCAGAGCAATCCGGGATCGTTTCACAGTTGAGACGGTCGGCTGCTTCGGGTTCAGCAAATATTGCAGAAGGATTTGGCCGGGCGACCACGCGGGAGTTGCTGCGCTGCCTGCAAATTGTGCGCGGAGAACTTGAGGAGACACGCTATTTTGTTTTGCCGAGCGGCGATCTTGGCTACATCACTTCGCAAGGTTGCGAAAACATTGGTCAGCATTGCAACGGCGTCGGACAGTTGATCAACGCGCTTGGCAGTTCGTTGAAACGACGATTGGGACCGGGTCTTGAATCACCAGTCACCAATCACTAGTCACCAGTCACGGGGATACAAGGAGCCACAGATGGCGCAACATGAGACAGGAAACATAGGGCACGTCGTGCAGGTCATCGGTCCGGTTATCGACGTGCAATTTCCAGAGCATCACCTGCCCGAGATTCATAACGCAGTGCGGCTTACCAGCGAAGGATTCGAGGGTCCCGAGCCCATTAATATCGTTGCTGAAGTCGCCCAACACTTGGGCGAAGGGCGCGTCCGGACGGTGGCGATGACGGCGACAGAGGGTGTCGTGCGTGGCATGAAGGCGGTAGATCTGGGCGGACCGATTTCCGTGCCGGTCGGCCGCGCAACGCTTGGGCGTGTCATGAACGTGCTTGGGGAACCCGTGGATGGCCTGGGGCCGATCCAAACGGAAAAGCGCTATCCGATTCATCGGCCGGCTCCGTCGCTCGAGGACCAATCGACGACCCTCGAAATGTTTGAGACGGGCATCAAGGTCGTGGACCTGTTCGAACCGTACTTAAAGGGCGGCAAGATCGGCCTGTTCGGCGGGGCGGGTGTGGGCAAGACGGTTCTGATTCAGGAGTTGATCCATAACGTCGCGATGAAGCACGGCGGCGTGTCGGTCTTCGCCGGTGTGGGCGAGCGCACGCGCGAGGGCAATGATCTCTGGCTCGAAATGCAGGAATCGGGCGTTGTGGTGCCCGGCAATTCGGAAAAATCACGCGCGGCTTTAATCTACGGACAGATGACGGAACCGCCCGGCGCGCGCTTGCGCGTGGGATTGACCGGCCTGACCGTTGCGGAATATTTCCGCGATGAAGAAGGGCTGGACGTGCTGCTGTTCATCGACAACATTTTCCGGTTCGTGCAAGCGGGCTCGGAAGTGTCCGCGTTGCTGGGCCGCATGCCTTCGGCCGTGGGATACCAGCCGAACCTGAACACGGAAATCGGCGAGTTGCAGGAGCGCATCACTTCGACCAAGCACGGGTCGATTACGTCGGTGCAGGCGATTTACGTGCCCGCCGATGACTACACGGACCCGGCGCCGGCGGCAACCTTCTCGCACCTCGATGCGACCACGAACCTCAGCCGGCAGATCGTCGAGCGCGGCATTTATCCGGCGGTTGACCCGCTGGCCAGCTATTCGCGCATTCTCGACCCGCGCATCGTCGGCGAGGAGCACTACAACGTGGCGCGCGCCGTAAAGGGCGTATTGCAGCGCTACAAGGACCTGCAGGACATCATCGCGATTCTCGGCATCGAAGAACTCTCGGATGAAGACAAACAGGCCGTGGCGCGTGCGAGAAAGATCGAGAAGTTCCTCTCGCAGCCCATGTTCGTCGCGCAGCAGTTCACGGGTCTCGAAGGCAAGTACGTGAAGATCGCCGACAACGTGCGCGGGTTCAAGGAAATCGTTGAAGGCAAGCACGATGATTTGCCGGAACAAGCGTTCTACATGGTCGGCACAATCGAAGAGGTGCGCGAGAAGGCCGAGAAAATGGCGGCGACGGCGTAGTGCGGTGACTGGTGATTCGTGAAATCCTGACGTTGAGGATTACGGTCAGATTTGGCGCACGAGTCACGAATCACAATTCACGGATCACGAAACGAGGGCACGGAAATACATGGCTTCTGACACTTTAACTCTCGAAGTTGTCACACCGACACGCCTGGTCGTACGCGAAACGGTGAGCGAGGCGCAGATCCCCGTGCGAGGCGGATATATCGGTGTGCTCCCCGGACACACTCCGCTGCTCGCTGAGATGGGAATCGGCGAACTGAGCTATCACGCCGGCAACCGCGTGTATTCGTGTACGGCGATAGGCGGGGTCGTGGAAGTGCTGGGCGATCGCGTCATCGTACTCGCGGACCGCGCAGAGCGTGCGGAAGAGATTGACGTGCCTCGCGCGCAAGCCGCTGGCGACCGCGCCCGGAAGCGCCTCGCAACGCCAAACGACCCCAGCGTGGATTGGAAACGCGCGGAAGAGGGGCTGGAACGTGCACAGGTGCGATTGCAGGTGGCCGCGAAAGCCGGCGTGCCTTCCATTCTGGCGGGCTCCAAGTAGAGCCCGCACCCGTCTGGCGGGCTCCACGCTTCACTTGAAGCGTTCAGCGTAAAAGTAGAACCCGCACGCGTGTTGCTGGTTCTGGTCACGCGGCATCCTAAATCTGCGCTGGAATCACTCCGGGACGCGGTAACATCAAATCCTCCATGGAAGAGATAACGATTTACAGCACGAGTTGGTGCGTGGATTGCCGCCGCGCAAAGCAGTTTCTCAAGGAACGCGGTCTTGCCTTCTCGGAAGTGAATATCGACGAGGAGCCCGACGCTGAGGAACTCGTTCTGCGAGTGAACGACGGACTCCGGAAAGTGCCAACGATCAAAGTTGGCGAACGTTTTTTTGCCTGCAGTCCCTTTGACCCTCACCAGCTTTCTTCTGAACTGAACATCCCGCTCAATAAGTAACGCCCGCGAAACAAGCATTGTGCCGCTGTCAAACTGGTACTGGTGGCAAAAGCCTGCGCAAGCTTAATTCGACAAGGCCAGACCTGCGCCCCGAGTCATCACACCCGAAATTTCAAGATTGGCATCGAGGAAAACGAGATCGGCGTCCGCACCTGCGGCGAGCACGCCCTTGCGCGAGCCAAGCCCGATTTGCCGTGCGGGATTTGCGGTCACCATGCGGAGAGCTGAGGCCAGCGGGACGCCCAGAGCAACGATGTTGCGCAGCGCGCGGTCGAGCGTGAGCGTGCTGCCGGCAAGCTTGCCTTCCGCATTGCGGCACACTCCTCCCGAGACCGTCATTTCGAAAGTTCCAAGCTGATACTTCCCGTCGGGCATTCCGGTGGCTGCCGTACCGTCGCTGACCAGAATCACGCGCTCCGGGGTCTTGAGTTCCAGGAGCATACGCATCGCTGCTGCGTCCACGTGGACCCCGTCGGCGATCAGCTCGGCGCTCACATCGGGTGAAGTCAAAACGGCGCCGATTACCCCGGTTTCCCGGTGGGAGAATGGACGCATGGCGTTGAAGACGTGGGCGGCGTGACGCGCCCCCGCCACTATCGCGGCCTGGGCTTGTTCGTGGTTCGCGTTGGTATGTCCGAGCGACACCACGAGTCCGGCCCGGCGGGCTGCCGCGATCAGTTCCAGTGCGCCGGGCAGCTCCGGCGCAAGCGTCAGGATTTGCCCCGTGCCGCGGGCTTCTTCAAGAAAGTGTGATAGCAGCGCGGTCGAAGGGTCGGCAATCCACTCGGCCGGATGTACGCCTCGCCGGGCATGGCTGATGAACGGGCCTTCGAAGTGAATCCCGAGGATTTCAGCCGTGAGCTCACGCGCTGGGGAGAGTCCTGCAGCAAGGATGAAGCGGGCGATACCTGCGACGCTCCGGCAGGTTTCGATTTCGCTGGCAGTCACGGTGGTCGCCACCAATGAAGTGGTGCCATGCCCCGCGACCGTTGCCGCGATGATTTCAAGCGCCTCGGGTGTAGCTTCCATCACGTCGCGGCCGCCCGCGCCGTGGATATGCACGTCCACAAAGCCAGGGACAACAGTTTTTCCCCTGGTAACGATTTCACGCGCGCCCCGCGGCACCACGACTTTTCCCCGCTGGCCGACAGCGGAGATCTTGCTTCCCTGAATGACCACGACGGCGTCGGAAAACTCTTCGAACGGGGTGAGCGCGCGGTCGGCGTGGATGGCGATCGGCAGCATCGGGGCGGGATTATCCTAGCTTGAAACGCAAGAAAATGGGAACAAGTCTGGGTTGTAAATTCACGTATCCAAGCAGCCAGTCAGGCCATTCGGCGGGTTCCTCGCCTCCCAGGATCCCGGAGGAGGCGCCCTCCAGTCTAATTCGGCCAGTTTCGACCGCTGTGCTTCGGGGAGCCGGGCTGTGGAGAGCAGGTTTGAAAAGCAACCCTTGGCAAGAAATAAAGTTCTGTCTGGCGAGAGCTTGAATGCTACACTTTGCAGTACCCTCCCGCCCTCATTTGGTGAATCTCGTTTGAGCGTTCGATGGTCCTGCCGTCTTCAAACCGCTCTTGCAGCCGCCTCCACAGCGGGTTTTGCAGCCGGGTAACGCTCAGGTGGCGTTTAGGAAACAGTAGTACAATAGTCCTATTCGGCCCCTCAGCTAGTCCCAGTACATTTGTAACGCACGCGGCAGCGCCAGCCTCGGTTGTGATCTCCAAAGGCGGACAGCTATCTCTGCGCGCTCGGAATCCTTAGATAGGCGACGTGACGACATGACTACGACGGCAGAACAACTAACGCACGGGAGTCTTCGACTCCGATCCCGGACCGGTGGTGCGGGCGGCACGAATCCCGAGGCGTGGAAGGCTATGGTTGGGAATAAGCCGGTCAGCGCGCGTTTTGACCTTTTGCCCAATACCAAGCCGCGCTTGAGCGCGCTGGGAACCAGTCTGGTAGTCCAAATTGCCTTGGCGGTGTTCCTGGTGATTGTTCCGCTGCTGTTTCCCCAGAAGATGATTCCGAGAACCATGTATATGGTGACGGAATTAGTGGGGCCGCCACTGGATATTCCCGCTCCGCCTCCGCCCAAGCCTCCTGTGGCGAAGGTCAAGGTTCAACCGCCTCCTCCAGTCGAGCGGCCTGCTCCAAAGCCAGAGGTGGTCAAGTTCTTCGCCCCTCCGAAGATTCTGGCGCCCAAGCCAAAGCTGCGCCAGGTGGAAGCCGATCTTCCGAAGGTGAACGAGACATTTCAGCCGTTGAAGCTGGAACTGGCGAATAACCAGCCGGCCCGGCCGCGCGAGCCGGTGAAAACCGGCATGATCACCGGGGGCAGTTCCGCTCCTGCGACGATCGATAAGCCGCTCGACAAAGTCCAGACGGGCGGGTTTGGCGATCCCAATGGCCTGTCCGGTCCGGGTAATCCGAACAAGCGTGCCAATATTGCGCAGTTCGGGGATCCGGCTCTGCCATCGGGTCCCGGGCATGGAAACGGTACTGGTGGAGCTAACGGAGCGAGAGGAACCGTCGCCAGCACGGGATTTGGCAACGGCGTAGCGATCCCGCCAACGGGCGGAGGGCGGCGAAGCGGGTCCGTGCAATCAACCGGATTTGCCAACCAGAATGATCAAGTCGTTGAGACGCCAAAGAAGAAGGCGAACGACGCCCCGGCTGTCGAGCCGGTCGTGATTTTGGCTAAACCGAAGCCGTTGTACTCGGCGGAAGCGCTCAAGCTGAACATCGAAGGAGAAGTCCTGCTGGATGTGATCTTCCCGGCATCGGGCGGTGAGGTTCATGTCAATCGGATAGTCAAGGGTCTTGGACACGGGCTGGATGAATCGGCGATGAGGGCTGCCGAGCAAATCAAGTTCAAACCCGCGCTTTCGAACGGGCATCCGGTCGATTTCCCGGCAGTGATTCACATTGTGTTTCAAATGGCGTTCTGACGTTTAACTAAAGGTTCGGAGGAGATATGCGCATTCTGAAGACGGTATTGGTGGTCCTGGCGCTAAGTGCTCTGCCTCTGCGTGCGGCAGCTCAGCAAGATGGCGCATTGGGCCAGGTGGTGGACCGCATCATCAGCCAGGAGCAGACGGAGATGAATTCGCTCCGTGCGTATTCCCCGCTGGTGGAAACATACATCCAGAATCTCAAAGGCGATAAAGATCTGGGCGCCGTTCCGGCCGGTGACAAGTATTTCATGGGCCGCGCGATTCTGGCGAAAGGTGTCGATCTTGAGCCACTGACCGACGGGGGGGATAGCAGTGGCGGGGTCAAGAAGAAGATCTTTGGCGGTCTCGGCAGCATGTTCTCCCTCTCGATGGAGTATCTGCCGCGCGGCTTCTTGCAGATGATCTATCTGGACACGAATGGATTTGACAAGTCGAACTATAAGTTTGACTACGTTCGCCGCGAATTCCTCGGCGAGGTGCGCTGCCTCGTGTTGGACGTGACGCCTCTGCCCAAAGCGGGCAAAGGCCGTTTCGTCGGGCGCATCTGGGTCGAAGACCAGGACTTCCACATCGTCCGGTTCAATGGTGCCTACAGCGGCAGCTCGCGCACCAGCTACTACTTCCATTTCGACAGCTGGCGCGTGAATTCCGGGCCGAACCTGTGGCTGCCGGCATTCATCTATAGCGAAGAGTCGGACCTGAACTATTCCCTGGCGAAGCGGCTGTCGTTCAAGGCGCAAACGCGGCTCTGGGGATACAACCTCGGCCACTCGTCACAGGAGCAGGAACTCAGCAAGATCCTCATCGAGTCGCAGACTCCAGTGAAGGATCAGACCACCACATCCAATGACTTCAACCCTGTGATGGCGCAACGCAGCTGGGACCGCCAGGCCGAAGATAACGTAGTCGACCGGCTGGAACGGCTCGGCCTATTGGCGCCAAAGGGCGAAGTGGACAAGGTTCTCGAGACGGTTGTGAACAACCTCGAGGTGACCAATAACCTCGATATTCAACCCGAAGTGCGCTGCCGTGTGTTGCTCACTTCGACCCTGGAATCGTTCACCATCGGCCACACCATCGTGTTCAGCCGCGGCTTGATCGACGTGTTACCGGATGAGCCCAGCCTGGCTGCGATGGTCGCACACGAAGTATCTCACGTCGTTCTCGACCACCGGATCGACGGCCAGTACGCCTTCTTCGATCGCCTGCTGTTCGACGAGAAGGACACGTTCCGCCACTTCGGCTTCTCACGCACGCAGGCGGAAGAAGAAGCGGCCAACACCAAGGCGAACGAGTTGCTCAAGAATTCACCATACAAGGACCAGCTCACTACAGCGAAGCTCTTCCTCGACGCTCTGCAGAGCCGGCAGAAGGACATCCCGAACCTGATCAGCCCGCACCTGGGCGATCGCGTCTTCGTCAATTTGACGCTCGCGACCTCGGCGGCGCCGTCGTCACAGAATGCGGCCGATCCGTCGAAAGCGCAGTCTCAAATTGTCGCGCTGCCGCTCGGCGGGCGCATCAAGATGGACCCGTGGGGCGACAAGCTCGAAATGCTGAAGTCCAAGCCGGTTGGCGCAGTGGCCGAACGCGAGAAGATGCCGTTCGAAGTTACGCCGTTCATGCTCTACCTGACCCGCTTCAGTACCACCAGCAACACCTCGGCGGTTCCCGGCGCAATTTCCGCGGATTCGAAACCCGTCGGCGACAAGGCCCCACAACAGTAAGCAAGACTCCTCCGAAACCGAAGCGGCCGGTCCGACCCTGTCGGGCCGGCTGCTTTGTGTTTGTGTGCCAAGTAGGTTCAACAGGCGGGTGGGCGCGCTTTAAGGGTGTGCGAACTCCGGGGTAGCGGGTGCCCCACCACTCGCGGTTTTTCGAGCGGTGGGAGATTTTGTCTTTCCCTCCGTTTGCCCTTACTCAGCGATCGAGGCCGGTGCGAACATTGAAATCGCAGAACCGGCGTGGCCATTTTGAAAAGCTTATTGCGCCAGGATTGCGGTATAATACGGACATGCGACTACACAACATTCTAGCTATGGCAGGATCACTTGTCGTTTCATTCGCCTTTTCTGCCGCAGCGCAGCAGGCTACCGTCAAGGTCGACCTGAGCGATGCGCAGGGGAAGAGCGTCGGCACGGCGGAGCTTTCGCCGGCGTCGCCGCAAGGCGTGAACATTCACCTCAACCTCAAGAATCTTCCTCCGGGCGAGCACGCGCTTCACGTGCACACGGTGGCGAAGTGCGAGGGGCCGGCGTTCACATCCGCAGGGCCGCATTTCAATCCGGATGGAAAGCATCATGGTCTGCAAAATCCGGAAGGCCCGCACGCGGGTGATATGCCGAATTTCACCGCTGGACCGCATGGTGACTTGAAAGGTACGCTCGTCGCGCCCGGAGTCACGCTCGGGGACGACAGTCATTCGGTTTTCACCAACGGCGGAACGGCGCTGGTGATCCACGCAAAGGCGGATGACATGAAGAACGATCCCGCCGGGAACGCAGGCGACCGCATCGCCTGCGGCGTGATCGTCAAGAAGTAGCGATTCCGTCTTTTTATGCGGGATTTTTCCCGGCTGCGGCGCGATGCGCCGTATTTGGCGCGGGGCCGCGAGAAATTCACAGTCTGGTCACGCAAATCTAAAAGCAGCGCTTGACGAACCAAAGGGTTCTGATATACTCTCGATTCGTCTGACGAATAGCAGTGGTGTCAGGGGCGATCAGACTTTCGGAACCAGAAAGCCTGCCGGAAGTGAGGTCGGTTACGGACTCAGGATAGCAAACAGTCGAGCATCGCGCGAACCCGTCCGGATATGTGCGGACGGTTTGGCCCGGCGCTCGACGCCGGGTTTTTTATTGTTTCGCAGTCTAGAGCGAACGTCCCGCCAGGAGCGGGGCGGTCCGGCCGGGCCGGATACAAAGTTCTTTGACAACTGAATAGGCTGGCATTACGCATCGCGCTGGGCATTCGCACGAATGTACAACGTGATGTGTGATCTGCAAATTCTGCTCGAGCAGAGCAATTTGTGGAAAGGCGAGCTTGCTCGACATCCGTGTTCTTCGTTCCCGTTTAGGGGCGGAGAAGTCCTTCGCCCCGGCGTTGCCGGGGCTTTGGATAAACGACGTGTTGGGTAAGTTTTATGGTTAAGCTACTAAGGGCGTACGGTGGATGCCTTGGCGCCAGAAGACGATGAAGGACGTGGCAAGCTGCGATAAGCCTCGGTGAGCCGCAAGCAGGCTTTGATCCGGGGATGTCCGAATGGGGAAACCCAACGTGATGAACTCACGTTACGGCCCGCTGAATACATAGGCGGGTGCGAGTCAACCCAGGGAAGTGAACCATCTCAGTACCTGGTGGAAAATAAATCAAAAGAGATTCCGAAAGTAGCGGCGAGCGAAATCGGAAGAGCCCAAACCGTCGTGCATGCACGGCGGGGTTGTAGGACCGCATGAGTAGAGTTACCAATCCGGAGGCTAGGTGAACCCGCTGGAAAGCGGGGCTATAAAGTGTGATAGCCACGTAACCAAAAGCTTACCGGACTCGAAGCGGTATC